>JAFYYG010000003.1 GCA_017557625.1 Muribaculaceae bacterium | reverse complement strand
GGGGTCGGTTCTTTTTTGCCGATTTTTAGGAGGGGTGAGTTGACTTGGGTTAAGATTTTTTCAATTTGCGGCATATTTCTGCAACAAAATAATGCGCTGACGCGTCTTTAGGGGTGGAGAAGACTAGAACAAAACACCACAGAGGCCGCCTTTTCACCTTATCTCCTGTCAACATTTTGTGTTATATTGATTTAAGGTAATGCGGGTTAAGTTTTTTCTCAATACTTTTGCACAGATATTTATTTCGGATGACATACTTAAATTATACTGACACGGATTTCTATCTGGCAATAAAGCAACTGCTGCTCGACAATGGCAAAAAGGTGGAGCTTAGCAGGGGTGACTTATTGTGCCAAGCAGGAGATATAGCCACAAAATTGGGTCTGCTCGTTTGCGGTACGCTAAAATATTCAATCACAGCCACCAACGGTCGCGACCGCATCGTTTCGTTTGCCTTCACAGGCGATTTAGTGGGCAGCTACAGCAGTATGCGCCAGCACTCCCCCAGCCTGCTCAACATCGTGGCGACAGAGAGCTCTGTTGTCTATCAACTCCCTGTAGAGCAGATCGACGCGGCAATAGGTCTGGAACTTCGCATGAAACTGGGCGAGGCTTTGTGCTACCAGCTGCTAAAAAGCATTGTCGATAACTACTGCCTGTCACCCGAGGAGCGATATGTGGCTTTGACCTGCCGTTTTCCTGACATCCACAACCGCATGACCAACCGCATCATAGCATCCTACTTAGGCATCACACCCGAGTCGCTGAGCCGAATGCGCAAGCGCTTACTAACAAGACAACCATGAAAGACACCACAAAACTGCATCAAAAACACTTGACGATATAACTCGCGAAGAGCGACTCGACACAGTGGCAGTTAATGATTAAACTTCAAATAAAAAAAGATTGCGCCCCGGCATGGAGCGCAATCTTTATTTGTAAGAGTTTCTATTTCTTACTCCTCAGGCATCATGGTAACCTCGATGCGGTTGCCACTCTTAATGATGTAGTCATTAACAAACTTGCTAACATCGGCACAAGTAATCTTGTTAAGAACATCCTTGTATGCGGTATAACCGTCAAAGCCTTCATTAACATAAGTCTTGAGAGTGCTGATCCAGTGACCGTTGCTCTTGGCATTGGTGTCATAGTCCTTGATCATCTTCTCTTTAATCTTTGTCAATGCGCTCTCTTCTACTCCATTAGCCATCTCAGCAAGTGACTCGCGCATCACTTTAAGAACGATATCTTTCTTCTCGGGTTTCATTGGACAGATACCAACGAGCATAGTCTGAACCTTGTTTCCATCCTTGCCGCAGCCACCAAAAGCGTTGGTGGTATAGGCAGCACCTTCGTCTTCACGAATCTTCTTGAGAAGAAGCATGTCAAGCACATCACCAGCAATGCTTGCTGTGAGTTTGTTCTCCAATGTGAGTGGAGCAAGATAAGAATGCCAATAGAATATGGTGTTAGCCTTTGGAGTCTCCATCTTGCGAGAGAACTCGTTGATTACAACTCCTGTAGGATGTGTTGTCACTTCCTTGAAGTTCTCGCGTTTCTTGTTTGCGGGCAGCGATGCGATGTATTGCTCGATGAGAGGCTTGATGGTTGCCTCGTCAAAGCTACCAACGAAGTAGAATGTGAAGTCGGCAGCGTTAGCGGTGCGCTCCTTGGCGATTTGCAGAATGCGGTCATAGTTCACATTATTGAGATCATCCAAATCAAATGGTTTGCTACGCCAGTCGTGGTTTCCAAGTGTATATGACACACTATCGGCGAAGGCAGCCTCGGGCATAGTGCCTTTAGCCTTGAGTTGGGTTTCTGTCATCTTCATGAGGCTAGCAACAGCTTTCTCATCCTTCTTGATATTGGTGAAGTAGAGATAGTTCATTTGGAACATTATCTCGAGGTCCTTCTTGGTAGAGTTACCCGACAGTGTCTCATATTCAGTAGAAATGCTGAGGCTAACGTTAGCGTTCTTGCCGGCAAGAGCTTTTTGAAGTTCATTGTTGGTGAAATTGCCAAGACCGCTATTGTCGATCACATCGTCAAACATCTGGAGGTTAGCATAGTCCTTCTTGTCATAGAGAGACTCACCACCCTTTGACTCGGCATAGTAACGAATTTCGTCATCCTTGAAGTCGGTAGGTTTGATAATAACCTTTGCGCCGTTGCTCAAAGTAAGTTCCTTGTAACCAAGAAGCATATTCTCTTCCTCTTTCACAATCTTGCCAGCCTTTGGCATCACGGTCATCAGAGGCTCGTCTTTCACATTGTCAACATATGCCTCGAGCTTCTCGTTCTGAGCTGCGTTGATGGCTGCCATGAGACCATCGGTGGTGGGGAGTTCAGCAGCTTCCTTGTTGAAGCTGATAACTACCAAGTTAGAGTCGCTCTTAGTAATCATTCCACTCATGAGTTGATTAATCATTTTCACCTGGATATTGGGAGCGATCATGGTCATCATCTGATATTCCCACTCAATAGATGGATAGGGCTCATGCTCAAGATAGTTAGCGCAATACATGCGACCAAAGCGGTCATTGTTGATTTGGTTGCGGTTGTTATATTGTTTCTCGAGGTTGCTCATGTATTCGTCCTTAGCACGCATGTACTCAGTAGCGGTAAATCCATGCTCGGCGGCACGCAAAGCTTCTTCGGTAACAGCCTTAACAGCCTCGTTGGTCATGTCATCCTTTGGCAAGATGGTCATCTGGAAAGCGTCTTTGGTCTTAGAGAAGATGTAGTTTCCATAACCGGCACCAGCCTGGAGATATGGGCAGTCGGCATCTTGAGCTTTCTCTTCGAGACGCTTGTCGAGCATGTCGCATGCCATATTAATAGCATAGTCCATAACCATGTATGATAAGTCGCTCTTCATTTCATCGGGCAGAGGATCGGTCTTATAGCACATCATTACCATGTTGTACTGCTGCTCCTTGTCCTTGTCAACTACTACGATAGGCTCATCATTGTCGGGAACCTCCACGTCAACAACCTGTGCTGCATCGGCAGCAGGACCTGGGATGGGGCTGAACATCTCTTTAATCTTGGCCTCAGTGCGGTCAACATCGATGTCACCAACCACCACGATAGCCTGGTTGTCGGGACGATACCACTTGTGGTAATAGTTGCGAATCTCGTCATACTTGAAGTTGTCAACAACGCTCATCAAGCCGATGGGCATGCGCTTACCATACTTCGAGCCTGGATAGAGAGTCTCAAGGTTGCGCTCAAACATGCGCTGGCTAGCACTTGAACGAACGCGCCATTCCTCGTGAATAACGCCGCGCTCCTTGTCAATCTCTTCTCCCTCAAGCAACAGGCCGTTTGACCAGTCCTTAAGGATTAGCAAGCAGGAGTCGATAGCGCTCTCGCGGGTGCTAGGCACATCGTTGATGTTATACACTGTCTGGTCCACGCTGGTGTAAGCGTTCAGGTCACGGCCAAACTCCACACCAATCGAACGGGTATAATCTATCACACCACTGCCAGGATAGTGCTCGGTGCCGTTAAAGGCCATGTGCTCAAGGAAGTGAGCGAGACCACGCTGACTCTCCTCCTCCTGAAGTGAACCCACGCGCTGAGCGATGTAGAAATTCACACGGTGCTCAGGCCAGTTGTTCTGCTTGATGTAGTAGGTGAGTCCGTTAGGCAGCTTGCCGGTGCGCACCGATTGGTCGTTCTCGATGGGCATCGATTGTGCCATTGAGCCAAGTGCCACAAGCATCATGGCTGCAAAAAAGATTTTTCTCAGTTTCATACTTGAAAACATTAATTTTAAAAGGATATAAATAGAATTTTATTATCAATCACATTATTTAAATTTACAAAAGTAGTTATTAATTGAGAAAAAATGTCGTTTTGTATTATTATTAATTGTTAATTTGTTGATTTTACTTGATTTTGGTCAATATCTTGCGCCTTGAGCAAGTGTTTCATCAGCTCAATGTCGCTCTCTACCTCGCCTTGCATGAGATAGCTGTCGCGGCGGGCAACGACCTCGTTGTAGAGACGCTCGGCCTCGGCGCGGTCACCATCAAAGAGCAGGGATTTTGCCATGAGCGTGCGCTGCTTTGTCGACATCACTCGGGCGTACTTGGTGATATATTTCATCAGCATATTGTCGTTGATAGTTTTTAGAGCAACATCTTTGTCACAAGTAGTAAGACTGGTGAACATCAATTCGCATCCAGCCTCCAACCTGAACAGCGGCAGCAATTCTTTTCCATGACAATTTAACAACTCCTTGAATTGCTCATGCGCAAGCTCAATGTCTCCCTTGTCGAGCTCGCGCGATATTCTCATCAGCCCAACATTGGCCTGTAATGGGTCGCTGTAGTTAATCTCGCCACCCAAGTCAAAAAACTCATCGGGCATCTGCGACAGACGCATACCGTTTTGCAGCTTCTCATTGATAATCAGTTGAGCGACAAAGCCTTTCACGGCCTGCTTGTCGCGCTTGATATAGAGGATGTTGAATCCGTCGTTAGCAATACCTCCAATCTTCAAGGGGATGCCATTGAGCAGAGCAAAGGCGAAGCCTATCGCCATTGTTGACGCCAGGAAATAGCGCAACCACAAGGGCAAGCCACCACAGAATATCAACAGCAGCAGCGACACTATTGCACACAGCAGGTTCATCAGCACTCCACCAGCATTGTAAAGCTGCGTGGGTATCTGGTCTAGAGGAATATCCTGCGGTGGTGACATCAGGCATTGTCCTCCAGTGCCAGCTAGCTTAAAACGCTTGAAACGGAACTTACCCTTTACATCCTTGAACAGAGTGAGAGAGCCCACGCGGAACGACACAAATCGGTAGCCGCTAAGCAGTCCACACACTAGGTGCCCTGCCTCATGAAGGATAATCTGCAAATAGGCAGCAATCACCAGCGGCACTATAAACACGATGAAATGCACTGGAGAAGATGTGTTGTCATTAGCAAATAATATGATGACAATCCCTGCAGCTACTCCCATTAAGAACATTAATAAAAAACTATATACTTTCTTCATGTGTCAATCCTCCTTCGATATTTGATTGATTTGTTCTATGATTTGATTGTTGGTCTTCTGCATTTTTCGGAATATGAGCCAAGCTATTATTAATCCAATTATACCGCCCACTACAGCAGCGCCAATCACAAAATAGGATAATGTTTCCTTGCCGCTAGCGAGCTTCGAACTTAATATTAATTCGGCACAGAACCACACAAACCATATCAAGATAAAAATAAGCCCTATAATAAACCACTGAGTGCGCTGCTTTTTCATCTTTGCCAAATGCTGGCTGGTCTCCACAAGGTCACCGCTAAGCAGCTGGCTCTTAGGGATGCGGTTGATGATGTAGTCGCCTATCACGTCGGCTATCAATCCCACCGCAAGGAAGGCAAAGAGCCACCACGAGAGACCCATGCTGACATGAAACGATGCCATGACGGCAAGCAAAAAGGGAATCAAAGCAATCTCCCCCCATACAAATTTCTTTATCCACGACATCTTACCACCCATGCTGTTGCGCACTAATTGCTCGTTGATGATTGGCTGCTCATCAAGATGGCTCTTGAAGACGTTCATCTGCTCTCGCATCTGCTCAAGTTCGGTCATGTTATTGTCGGTTTCCATAATAATTCTCAATAATTATGTAGTAAAAAATTAAACTATAGAATTAAAACTATGTAAAATTGAACTGATAACTGACAACTATCTGTCGTTCATTTGTTTTAATTGTTCACGGATTCTTACCAGACGCACTCCCACTGCCTTGGTGCTGATGCCCACGATGGCAGCGATGTCGTCGTAGCTCATATTCTCCAACCACAGCAGCACGATGGCGCGGTCGAATGGTTGAAGGCGGCTGATGCGCTGGGGCAGCAACTTCACCTGACGGCTCTCAACAGTGTTCTCGTCATGAAAGTCACGGTCGATGGTCAGCGGCACGGTATCGACACGTTTTTTCTTCTTGCGGTCGCTGGTGATGCAGGTGTTGAGGGCTATGCGCCACACCCAAGTACCTATACCGCTTCGCCCCTCAAATTTGTCGAGACCGTTCCACAAGTTGATAAGAGTCTCCTGAAACAGGTCCTCCACCTCGTCATACTCCTGTGAGAACATGTAGCATACCGAATAAATTGTGCTCTTGTGCTCATGCAGCAGCTGCCTGAAATTGGATTCAGTTTTCTCCATTTTGTTTTTCGTTACATCCGTTAGACGCAATAATAAGGTAAAAACTACAATAAAAAACTATTTTTTCTTGAAAAACGTGGTCTTGACTGCCTTTATTTTTTGTGTTAACCAAAAAATCAGTATCTTTGTAAGCTTTATAAAAATAAAAAACACCATAAATATATGAAGAAAGTTTTCACATTATTGCTGCTTGGTTGCTTGGCACTGGGCGCCAAAGCGCAGATTGTTGACGCGGAGCTTGCCACGAAGCCTGCCGACAAAACGGTGTTTTACCAAACACCGGATATTGAGAAAAAGAACACCTTTATTGTGGTTTCAAAAACCGAGCTGCGTCTCTACGTCTATGGCATAGCGGGCAAAGACACTGTGCTGATGGCGAAGTTCCCAGCCTGCCTGAGCCGCAACAAGGGGCAAAAACAGCGCAAAGGCGACAACAAAACCCCAGAGTGCAAGCAGAGCAAGCCGTTCCACATCCAGGCTATACGCAACTCCTCGGCATGGACTCATAACTTCCATGACGGCCGTGGCAACATAAAGGCCTATGGAGCGTGGTTCTTGAGTCTATACACTGGTTTTCAGGGTATTGGCATTCACGGCAGTACCAACAACGAGAGCTCGGTTCCTGGCCGCCACAGCGAGGGCTGTATCCGCCTTCGCGACCCCGACATAATCATCCTTAAGGAGAGATATGCTTACATCAACATGCCAGTAATCATAAAGAACGAGACTGAAGGCCCATGGCCCTGGGAGCTCAAAGCTCACGCCAAGGCGGTGCCAGTGAAAAAGTAATGAACAAGGGAAACGACATGAAAAAGATACTGACATTAATGCTCCTTGCCATACTAATCACTGGAATGGCAAGTTGTAGCGACAAAAAGAAGTCGAAGGGAGATCCTTCACCACAAGTCGCCAAAGAAGGGTATAAAGACATCTACAAAGGCGACTATGACAAGAGCAAGACGTTTATTGTCATCTCCAAGAAAGACCTCCTGCTCACCGTCTATGCCCCCGTCGATGGTGACACAGTGCCAGTGGCGCAGTTTCCTGTGTGCCTGAGCCTTAACAAGGGGCAGAAAGAAAAAGAGGGCGACAAAAAAACTCCTGAGAGCGAGCCAGGAGAACCATTCGTCATCGACGCTATCAAACCCGCTAGCAACTGGAGGCATGACTTCGAAGACGGACGTGGTTACATCCTTGCCTACGGAGACTGGTTCCTCAGTCTGAAGACTCCTGGCCATCACGGCATCGGTATCCATGGCAGCACCAACAATGAAAATTCGGTGCCTGGCCGCGAGAGCGAGGGTTGCATCCGCCTGCGCGACCCCGACATCATTATGCTCAAGGAGCAGTTTGCACGAATCGGCATGCCAGTAATCATCAAACAAGAGGAACAAGGGCTGAAATCCTTCGAGATAAAATCTAATTAAAGTTATTAAATCTCATAAATCTAGGACATCCTATAAAACTAAGAACTATAAACTTTGAACTATGAACTATAAACTATTTCTCATGTGCGCAGCACTCACCATTGCTGGCTCGGCAGCAGCTCAGCAAAAAATCAATTACCCTAAGGCAAAAACCGTTGATGTTACCGACGACTACTTCGGCACCCAAGTCGCCGACCCCTACCGTTGGCTCGAGGACGACAACAGTGCCGAGACTGCCGAGTGGGTAAAGGCCGAGAACGAAATCACTCAAGCCTATCTCAAGAAGATTCCTTTCCGCGACAAGGTGAAGAAACGCATCACCGAACTCGCCAACTACCCAAAGATGGGCACTCCGTTCTATGTAAAGGACAAAATCTATTACTTCAAGAACGATGGCCTGCAAAATCAGAGCGTTCTATACTCCAAGGACAAGCTCGACGGCGAGGAGCGCATGGTCTTCGACCCTAATACCCTGAGCGAGGACGGAACCGTGGCACTGCAGAGCCTTAACTTCTCGAAAGACGGACGTTACGCAGCCTATACCATCACCCGCAACGGCAGCGACTGGAACGAGATTATCGTCCACGACCTGAAAACCGACAAGATGCTCGACGACCACATCATTTGGGCTAAGTTCACCGATGCTCAGTGGCTAGGCGACGGATTTTTCTACAGCGCCTACGACAAGCCCGAGGATGCCAAGTCGTCGAAGAACGAGTGGCACAAGGTGATGTACCACAAACTCGGCACACCGCAAGACGACGACTATCTGGAGTTCCGTAGCTACGACGATCCGCTGCTTTTCCATCAGGTGGGAGTTGACGAGGACGAGCGTTTTGTCTTCATCCTCCAAAGCGCTGGTGAGGGCAACGCGCTCTTTGTCAAAGACCTTAAAGGCTTGAATCCTCACTATGTGAAGATTGCCGATGATGGCGAGTACTCCTTCGGGCCCATTGGCGTTGACAACGACAAGATATATGTTATGACCAACCAAAACGCTCCTTGCTACAAGGTACTCGCCTACGATGCCGAGAATCTTGGTCCCAAGAATTTCACCGAGTTCATCCCCGAAAAGAAATGGGTGCTCAGCGGCATTCAGATGAGCGACCACAAGTTCATCGTCACCTACGATAAGGATGCCAGCAGCCATGCCTATTTATATGACAAAAATGGCAAAGAACTGCAAGAAATCAAGTTGCCAACTCTCGGTTCGGTGGGCTTCAGCAGCAAGAACAAGCGCAAAGAGGTGTTCTACACTTTCACCTCCTATACTTTCCCTTCCACCATCTACAGCTACAACGCTGAGACCAACGAGTCAACTCCTTTCTTTGAGCCCAAGATTGCCCTCAACCCCGAGGACTATGTCACCGAGCAGGTGTTCTACCCCAGCAAGGACGGCACAAAGATTCCTATGTTCCTCATCTACAAAAAGGGCATGAAGAAGGACGGCAAGCGACCAGTATTCCTCTATGGTTATGGAGGCTTCAACGTGTCGATGAACCCGGGCTTCAGCTATGCGCGCACCCCGTTTGCCATGATTGACAAGGGCGGCATCTGCGCTTACACCAACCTGCGCGGCGGCGGCGAGTATGGCGAGGAGTGGCACAAGGCAGGTACCAAGATGCAGAAGCAGAACGTGTTTGACGACTTCATCGCAGCTGCCGAGTGGCTTATTGACGAGGGATATACCCAGAAAGGCAAAATCGCATGCAACGGCGGCAGCAACGGCGGCCTCCTCGTGGGTGCTGTAGTGAACCAGCGTCCAGACCTGTGGGGTGCAGCAGTGCCTCAGGTGGGCGTGATGGACATGCTCCGCTACCATCTCTTCACCATCGGCTGGAACTGGGCTCCCGACTACGGCCGCAGCGACGACAGCAAGGAGATGTTTGAGTACCTAAAAGGCTACTCGCCATTGCACACCATCAAGAACGACGGCACACCTTATCCACCCATCATGGTCACCACCAGCGACCACGATGACCGCGTAGTGCCTGCTCACTCGTTCAAGTATGCCGCACAGCTCCAGGCCAGCAACACCGGCAACGCCGTGAAGATTATACGCATTGACGTCAACGCCGGCCACGGCCACGGCAAGCCCATGAGCAAAGTAATCGAGGAATACACCGACATACAGTCGTTTATCATGTATAACTTAGGGGTGAAGCCCTAAGCGCCTTCGGCGCGTGGAACGAGGAAAGTGGAACGAAGAACGAAATACCACGTTCCACTTTACACCATACACATTCCACGTT
>JAFYYG010000029.1 GCA_017557625.1 Muribaculaceae bacterium | reverse complement strand
CCATCCACAATGCTTCGGCATTGGCGCTCAGACGCACCACCACCATCATTGTGGCATCGGGAACCACCACTATCAAGACCACCGCCGGCAACCAGAATGCCATAGGCCTATACAACGCCGGCGTTATAATCACAGGTAACGGCACGCTCAATCTCATCTCCACCCAGTCGCGTGGCATACAGGGGCGTGAGGGGGCAAGCGACTGCTTCGTCTTCTTCTCAATCAAGAACTGTACTATCGACTCTTATAGTCACAACTTTTACGACCTTAGAAAAGTGTCGTTTTATGTTGGCACTAGCTATGGCAGCGACGACTATACCACCAAAATTACACTCAAGTCGATTCCTACCTATGCCGCGGCACATGGCGGCAATATCTCAGACTGGTATGCCGACCCTACTGTGAAAGTGCTTACTCCTGACTACGGGATGAGTCTTAACAACCTCGGCAAATCAGCCTATGGTGCGTCCGAATTTATCATCACCGACATTCCAGTGGTGGCAATCATCAACGAGACAAACTTTCCCGACTCTCACTTCCGCAACTATCTGCTCGCACTCTATCCATCGGGATATATCACCACAATGGACGTTGACTCACGCACCTCTCTCAATGTGGGTTCCAAGAGCATAACCACCCTGCAGGGTGTAGGCTACTTCTCCAAGCTCACATCACTGATCTGCTCAGGCAATTATCTCACTTCGTTGCCTGAATTGCCAAGCACGTTGACCACACTAGGATGCACCAATAACCAACTCACATCATTGCCATCATTGCCTAGCGGATTATTGGAGTTGGCATGCGGCACAAATAAATTGACCTCGCTCCCCGCATTGCCCGATAATCTTGAGAAACTTTACTGTGGAGGCAACTTGTTCACCACATTAAACATCAGCAATAAGAAGAAACTGCACACTCTTGACGTGAAAAACAGCACCTCGTTGACAACACTTATTTGCAAATCTGATGCCTTGACATCGCTCAACTATAGTGGCTGCACAGCGCTGGATAATTTGGATTGCTCCAACAATAAGTTGACATCGCTCGAAGCCTTGCCAAGTGCGGTAACCAAATTCAACTGCGCCACTAACCAACTGTCGTCTTTGCCCTGGCTGCCAGGTGGGCTGCAGGAACTAAACTGCTCGGCCAACAAGCTGACATCTCTTTCGCTTCAAGGCAAGAACTCTCTAATAAAACTGGAGATTCACGGCAACCAAATCAAGGAGGCGGCGATGGGTAACCTCGTCAACAGCCTGCGCACTATCCCTGCTGGCAGTATCGGCGAATTTAGGGTGCTTGGAGGCACAGACGAGGGAAACGAAATATCTTCTCAACAAGTAACCACCGCCCGCGACAAGCGCTGGATACCCAAGAAATACCAAAACGGCAACTGGGTAGAAATCACCACTAGCATTCCTGGCGACGTGAACGGCGACGAAGTGGTGACAGCTGCCGACGTGACCGAGATTTATAACCACCTGCTTAATGGTACCAACACTTACGCTGACGCCTACGACGTGAATGGCAATGGGAACATCACTGCTGCCGATGTGACAGACATTTACAACATCTTGCTGGGCAACAATTGATGACGACTGAACAAGAATGAGGCTGTGTCAAAAATAAAAAACAACTGATTTTTAAATAAAATGCTCACGCTCGCTAGGCATTGAGCAAGCTCATGCTTTGACTCGCTTAACCGCATTTTTCTGATTAATCTGATTATTTGTAAATTCACAAAAAAACTGTTAGACAGGGTGTTGAGAAATTCAGAACATTAGATAAAATGCTCACGCTCGCAAGGCGTTAAGCAAGCTTAGCTTTGACTCGCTTAATCGCATTTTTCAGATAATTCAGTTTTTAATTAAATTCCGCATTTTGACACAGCCCCTTCTTATTGTATCCATAAAGAAAGCAGCATGGCAACATGTTTTTTAGTGGAGTGCTGCGATAATGCTTAAAAACTCAATCTACTATGCAGTAGGCCACGTTCACCTCGCTGTCGATGAGCTGGTTGCGGCCAAAAACCACGGTAGGCCTCACCCGCCATGAGAAGAACAGCTCGTCAATGCTTTTGTCGTCTTTGAGCAACTGTGCAGCATGCTCCTCCATGGCGAGATAGAACGTGAGCCGTCGCACCTTGTTGTCAGGTAATTTTAAGTATTTCATATCCACCTTATCAAATTAGTTTTCAAAGATAAACATTTTTCACGAACAGCCCACAATTAATCAAGAAAAAAGCGCCTCAAAAAAACTTGAGACGCTTAATAAGTTTGAGAATTCATCAGTTTTGGATAGCGAGACGGAAACCTATCCAAGCGCTTGAGCCGTTGGTTTTCCAGCGGGTTGTCAGTCGGCAGTCTTTGGCGACATCATCCCATGAACTGCTTCGCACCATATTGTTAGTGGTTACATTGGGGTGTGTGGGGTCGACTTGTGGCTCGGTAGTGTAGTCATAGATGTCGTCAAGACACCACTCGGCGATATTGCCGCACATGTCGTAGATTCCAAGTTCGTTGGGAGCCTTGGTAGCCACCTCGTGCAAGACGTCGTCGCTGTTGCCTGCCCACCAAGCTACGTCATCGAGGTTAGCACTACCGGCATAGAGGTAGCCATGAGTAAGGTTTCCACCACGTGCGGCGAACTCCCATTGCGCCTCGGTGGGCAGCGTGAAGTTCAAGCCAGTAAGTTGGCTAAGTCTTTGGGCAAACTGCATGCATTGATTCCAACTCATTCTTCTTATTGGATAGTTGTCGCCAAGCGTGAAGGGCACGGCATCAACTTCCATCACTGCCTTCCAAAGCGCCTCGGTAACTTCGGTCTCGCCAATCCAGTAGTCGGATAATGTCACCTGGTGGGCTGGACGCTCAATGTCGTAGGCCTGGGTATCGTTGTCGCTGGCACCCATAGTGAATGTGCCGCCATCAACCTTAATCATGTTGAACCGTACACCATTAACCGATATTGTCTTCTTTGCCGAAGGCCCCTCGGCAAGGCGAAGACCTGTCGCACGAGTGTGCTCAAATTCCAAGCGGTTGCCACGGAACGAGATGCGGCAATAGTCGGGAGAATAATATGCCCAGTTGCCGCCACGCGAGATGCGAGCATCGCCGGTAGCAGGACCAGTGGGGTTAACTTGTGCCTCGGCGGGATACTGCTCGGCATACCAGTCGCTACACAGCTCATCAACGTTGCCAGCCATGTCGTAGAGACCAAGTTCATTTGGCGCCTTAGTGGCAACGGGCTGAGTGCCAAAACCTGGCTCGCCAAGCACATGCGACGGGATAATCTGCCAATTCCAAGCCACTTCGTTAACATTATTGCTACCGGGATAGAGATATCCTTGACTCAAGTTGCCACCACGAGCAGCAAACTCCCATTCAGCCTCGGTGGGCAAGCGGAATTCGCGGCCAGTCATCGCGTTGAGTATAGTTATGAACTCCTGGCACTCATTCCAGCTCACATTCTCCACAGGATGGTTATATCGATCGGCACGCGTATAGGCGCTTCGATTGTATCCCATCACAAGCTCCCACAGCTCTTGTGTCACCTCGGTCTGCGCTATCGAGAATGTAGAAACGGTGACCTGATGACGCGGGAACTCATCTTCAATTGCCGAATTGTCGCCTTCGTTGGCTCCCATCATGAATGTGCCGCCTTCAACCTCTATCATATTGATGTTGTTAAGTATTCGCTCTGCGTCGAGTGGCTCGGGTTTAGGAGCGAGGACGAGGCGCACACCCATATAGTCGATAACTGTTTCTTCGTTATACATACTTCGATAAGTCACTCGGCATGCTCTGGGGACGTAAGACCACCAACCGCCACGCTGTGGATGATCGAATCCATCCCAACAATTTCCTTCATAATTGTACAGATAATTGCCGCACCACTCCATCACATTGCCGCTCATGTCGTAGATGCCAAGCTCATTGGGAGCCTTAGTCGCCACGTCTTGGGTCGAGGAGCAGTTCTCGTCATACCATGCCACATCATCAATGTTGTTACTGCCGGCATATTTGTAGCCCTGGCTCTTGCTCCCACCGCGAGCAGCATATTCCCACTCTTCCTCGGT
>JAFYYG010000028.1 GCA_017557625.1 Muribaculaceae bacterium | reverse complement strand
GCTCAATGGAGGCATCGGGCGTGCAGTCATTCACAAAGATATATTCCACATCCTTGTAAGTCTGTTGCATGAGAGATTCAGCGCACTGCTCTATATACCTCTCAACACCATACACTGGCACAAGCACCGACACTTTCATTTCGTCTAACATTTATGCAAAAGTAAACAATCTTGCCCAATAAGAAGCAATAATCCCCATTTTTTTTCTCAAATCGGCAAAAAACAAGTAACTTTGCACCCTAAACTAATAACTCTAATGGCAGAAGTTAAACAACAAAGTCGCAAAAAAAAGTTCATCAAGGATTTTGGGGTGTACTCAATAGGCGTATTGGGCTCGAAGCTCATATCATTTTTGATGATCATTTTTTATGCCTTTTTTATTGCGAAGGAAAATCTAGGCTACTACGACATTTGTTTTCAAACCTGCATGTTGCTATCGCCACTTGTCACTCTTCAACTCCGTGACGGCGCATTCCGTCACCTGATAATATCGACTAATGATGACGAGAGGAAAGAGGTGATAACCTTCAGCCTGAACACAATGTGGATCTCGCTGATTGTGATTGTGACAATCTCATTGTTGCTTTACGCCATTCATCCTATCCGTTACCAATGGATGATTACCGTGATGCTCATGCTGATGGCGATGTGCGATGTGATACTGCACGTTGTTAGGGGGTTAGGTAACAACCAGACCTTTGTCAAGGCCAACCTTATTTGCACCGTGTGCACTGCTTTGCTCAGCGTTTTTCTTGTTGCTGTAGTGAAATGGGATATTACAGGAATTTTTATAGCCAACACCTTATCGCGAGTGCCAGCTCTCATCTACAGTGAATACAAAGAACGAATATTCAAGAAATACTATCGCCGCAACATCGACACCAGGGAAATCAAGAGGAAGCTGATAAGATATTGTCTGCCCCTCATTCCAGTTGCCGTGTGCTGGTGGATGACATCAACAGTGAATAGATATTTCGTCTTTGGATACCTTGGGGAAGGAATGACCGGAATCTATGCCGTAGCAACAAAGCTTGCCTCTATACTGCAATTATTAGGTATCATTTTTTATCAAACATGGCAGGAGAATGCCATTCAGCAATATCATAGCAAAGACCGAAACACCTTTTTCTCAAAAGTCTTTAACTCTTATGTCACTATATTGTCATTCGTGCTCATTTTCTATGTTTTTGGGATAAGGCTTATTTATGGCTTTTTACCTGATAGTTATCAAAGCGGCTCACAGTATCTTTATTTGATTGGGATATCTACTCTATTGTTCACCATGACCACCTACTTTGATTTAGGCTACCAATGTGCAAAAGAGACAAAACGTGCCATAAAAGGAATTTTCTTCACTGCCGTCATCAATGTAGGCCTAAACTTAACATTAACCAGGTTCTTTGGCATATACGGGGTTTTGGCATCCACGATGACCGCCTACACGTTCCTAATAATATACAGGTATTTCGACACCAAGAGATATTTCACAATAAAAATCAGCAAGACATCTATCCTGCACCTCCTGATAGTGATAGCTGGTGCTATAGTATATAATACAAAAGAAATCCCCTGGTGGGGGGATTTAGCTTTTATTGCCTTATGTCTAATAGTATTATTTAAAACTATACCTGTAAGGGATATTACAAACTTTATTTCAAAAAAAATTGGTCATAAAATGAGGCCCGGGTAACACCTTCTCATTTTTTCAGTTTTCTGATAAATTTCCTAAGTGATTGACCATATTTTGTGTGCATTGCATGCCTTATTTTAAGTCGCATCATACGCTTAGTGTAGTCATAACAATAGGAAAATCCTTTGCGTTTATATGTAACAGTTTCATACAATGGCAACTCTTTAGCGCAATAATGTTTCTTATAATCAGCGCCTTTCCACAAGAAATGAAAATGAGTGAATCCCTGTTGAATGAAATGAAGTATTGACTGATACACAGCAACTCTACCCAAGCTATAGTAGGCATATTTCTCATCATAGGCTGTTTGCTCATAATATATGTGTGTTCCTATTTTATAGAACAAGCACACACAGGCCACATCACCATCAGCAATAATATAAGAGATAGAACCGAACTTTAAAGCCACATTTTTCAACAGACTAACAGACATCTTAGATTTCTCGCCTCGTTTAGCCAATTGAGACCTTTTCCAGTCATCCAGACGGTCAATCATATATAAATTATCAGCTGTTGCCGTTTCATCAATAACAATCTTCTCCATATCACGCTCCACACGATGAGTTTTCTTGACATATAATTTGCGTGAGTTAGAACTAAGCATCTTGTTATATTCATCCACACTTCCTGGCAACATGATGCACATATCATAATTATTGACATAAGAGAACGAGTTCTTCACATTTATGGCATTCTGAGTCATTTCCCAAACAATTCTATCTATCTCAGGATGTTCAGAGAAAATGCTCTTTTGAAAGAAAGATGCCAACTCATCACTAATGTCAACAAGCCAGTTAGCAACAACAACTGCCTTTTTCTTTATATAAAAAACAAGCACATCTTGCAATGAATTTTGAGTATCATATACACAAAAATACTGCAAAGCGACCTGATTGTCTAGATACCGGCTTTTTAGGTATATATCTGTAACAAATGAACTTTGGTATTTTACTTTCATAAAATCCTTTAGTTCATTTGATAATAATTTCTCAATTCTATAAGTCATATATATTATAATTGTCTATTATATTGTTTTGATACAACTATTTTGAAAAAAACTTTTTATATCTTTTAAAAAATTGCCAAATCCTAAATATTTTTAACAAATTTCGATGATATTTGCCAGTCAAAGCAATTCTTGGTATTAACATGTGGTCATCAGTATTTCTATTTAAATACTTTGATTCTGTTGTAAACGCAAAACGATAGTGCTTGCGTGCTCTTTCTATTTCTCTCTTACTAAATGACCCATTAGGGTAACAGAAAACGTCAATCTCTTTTTTGAGCAATTTCTCAAGCTCATTTTTTGACTCAACAAGTTCTGTTTCAAGAACATTATCGGGAACCACAGTCAAAATATAATGAGACACCGTGTGAGAAGCTATTGTCACCAAGGGCGATTTTTCAAATTCTATTAGCTCTTCAACCGTTAATGCCGATCGTTGTAACTCATATTTCTCTTTTAACAATTTCAACTCTTGGTTGAATCTATCAAAGTCATATTTCTTAAACGCCTCAAAATGACCTTTTTCGGCCTTTACATATTCCCACCAATAATTGCCTGTATGCAATGCTCCGGTAGCAATACAAATCGTAATGGGGACATTATACTTTTCACATATTCCCAACAAATTAACATTAGAACGCTTTCCATCGTCAAATGACACATGACATATCTTTTGGGTAGGGTTAAACTTACCTTCATACCATTGCTTCAATTCATCTGTACTAACAAACCGGTATTTGTGACGCACAAACCACTTTATCGTTTTTTCAAACTCATTTACATCAACGTCATGAAAATAAACTGCAATACTTTGTGGGAAAAATTTCATTTGAGTTATAAATTTAAGCTGGAGTATTTCTTTTTCATAAACTTATAAGTATAGAAAACACGCTCTATGCTCATTCCACATTTTAATTGTGTTTTTATAGCTGGTCTATTTGATGACAACACAATAACAGCACCTTTCTCCATGCCTTTTTCTAACATCATGTTTAAGCTATAGGCATTCATGTAATTGTGAAGTCCACGGCCTCTATAAAGTGGATAGCAATAACTATCCCATAAAAAAGCTATCGAATCTTTCTTCATTATCTTGCCATTACACTCTATTCCATTAAACAATATCCAAGTTGAATAGGCAAGTTTTCCATCAATAAAGCACCCTATGTCAACCGCATCATCACGCTTGAATCTTTCTCGGTATTGCTCATATCTACTCTGGGTAAGATAATCTGATTTCCAGTTGTCATCATAATCATCGAGCGAGATTAACCTAACATCATAATTCTGGTTGGGTAGATCTATATCTATTGCAGATTCAAGGGTTTTACTCATTAGATAGCATTTTTCCCAACGGAAAGATGTTATAGCATATAGTGCCGATTTAAAAAGTTTTAGTAACGTGAATTTTAATCCTAAAAGCCTATAAGTGCTTTTTATTTTATGAAAAAAACGCATATTCAGCAACTACAAAACAAATCACACTTTATGGAATAGTAGCTTTATCGCCAATTTAATGATAGGCACCTGGCGTTTTATGCGCTTAGGGTTCTTGAAGAAGCGATATGCAAACTCCAGGTTGTGGTCGAGCCACCATTTGGGTGCGCGGTCGGCATTACCAGTGTAAACATCAAAACTGCCGCCAAGCCCCTGATATATGGCCTTGTGACGTTGCTGCATCTCACCCATAAGCAATTCTTGCTTTGGACTACCCATGGCCACAAACACCACATCTGGTTTTTTGTTTACGACATCGTCAATCAATGCCTGGCGCTCTTCTTCACTCTTGAGATATCCGTTGCGATAACCCAATATGTTGATCTTGGGGTATTCTTCTTTTAGTTTAGCAATCGTTGCGTCAATCACTTCCTGCTTGCCTCCCACAAGATAGAAACTCTTGCAGTCATGATATCGGTTCACAATATTAAGCCACAACTCGCAGCCAGGAATTTTCACCGCATTCTTGGCCCCTTTCTGCTTTAGAGCCCACACCGCCCCGACACCGTCACAATAGCCAGTGTTGCCATTAATGATTGCGCGGGTCTGGTCGGTGGCGTTCATCACCTTTTCGGCATTGATAGCCACAAGGATAGACTTGTTCTCATCAACATAGTCCATCAACTCTTCTCTCGAAGAAAATGGACAAATGTCAACTCCATTAATTGTTATCTTGTTCATTGAGTAAATAATAGGTTAACGCATAGAACATAAACGCATTGCTCCAGCGCATGTAAGATATTTTTGAACTAATGCCTTTCTTTAATTGATAATAAAAATATCCTTTCTTTGACTGCATATTATCGCAAGTCCATTGAAGCACCTTTTGAGCAAGGTCATGATAATTGCCAAACTCATTAAGTTTTACCAAAGTCACAAACAACTGTGCAGGGCAATGAATATCAATGGGATATGTACTGTTGTCATAATATTTGGGGCATCCATCTTCTTCAAAGAAGTTTTTTATGTAGTAATCAAACCCCTTGACAAGAAATTCATGAAAAGAGGAATCACCAGTAAGTAGCTCATAATCATTGAGGCCTTCAAGATTGTAACCAGTGTGGAAACTGTCAACCCACTGCTGCACTGGCAACATGCCATAAACCCATGCGCCACTCTCCTGCTGACCGGCACAACAAGCCTTGACCGAAGCAAGGGCTAGTTTCTTATATATCTCGTTGCCAGTGTATTTATAGCACCAGCTCAGCAACTTACTGCCAAGCAGCGAAGCATTATAAACTGTTTCGTGACCTTGAAGAGGGCTGTAAGAGAAGAGAAAACCACCATTACACTCGGTTCGATGCAAATCCTCAATCACAAAATGGGCCGAACTAAGCGCCACATCAAGATACTCTCGATTCTTGGTTATCTCATAAGCGCTCATCAACGCTGTGGCACAAAAACAAGTAGCAACTACGGTTGGAGTGTATTTGGGGAAGTTGAATCCAGTGCGGTTCTGCCAATCAAAGTTGTATCCCCAACACGCCCCATGATAGTCGCCTTGTGAACGCAAAGATATCAGCAATGCAGCAAGGTAATCAATCTGCTTCTCTATTTCTTGTAGCTCTCCAAAAGTCTCGGCAAGCTTGGAGTCATTGACTATTGCTTGGTACATGTTGCAATAACCCTGCAAGAGAAGCCCTATACCTTTAGCGTTGTAATCTTTAGGGACAAGAGCAATTTTCCTGATGTTAATGGGATTGCGTTTGAAAAGTTGAATCACCGCAAGCCGATAATAACTGTTGTTCTTCAGTCCAGGAATCGACATGAAAAGCTTGGAGTTCAGTCCATCGTAGGGATCCCAGCCCTTGAACTGCTCACGCTCGCAATAATCCTTTAGCTTTAACAAGAATGTTTCTACAACTCTTGTCATAGTCAATTCATATATTTAGAAATATCCAGTTTCTGAATCATGCGCTTGAGTTTTCCAACAGTGGATATTTCCAATGAATCAACAACTCTAACCACACAATCCATTGTGTCATTAAAACACATTTCCATGTCGGCTTGAAGTGCAAGTTTATCGTCATTACTGAAATCGGATTTTGGCAAAACCCTCACTTCAAGGACACCTGGTGTATCTTGATAGTACTGATATTGTTTCACCCTCTTTGCCGACTCATTACTAAAAATCACAATACAAGGCACTAGAGAATTACTCTTGTTTACCGCAAAATGATTAACACGTCCAACTATTGACACGACATCTCCATGCTCGTCAATCTCGGCTAGATCACCTGTATCATAACGAATGAGTGGCATTGTGCTATTCATAATGCTGGTTGCGACTATCTTTGCTATTTTATTACCCTGCGGGGTATCATATTCTGTTGGCAAAAACTCAACATATCCGTAATTGTAATTAAACTGATACGATCCCAGGTCAACACTATAGGCAGCCAAAGCAAACTCCGACATGGAGTAATAATCAATGATTGTCACATCATTAAACACCTTTTTCACAAATTTCTTATCCTCCAATGAAAAAATCTCGCTACTGGCAAAAATCGCCTTAAGATTAGGCAGTTGCACTCTGACCTTTGAGTCACTAATAAGGCCAGCAAAAACAATTAGTGCCGAAGGATAAGCCAGCAGGCACGTGATTTTCTCATCGTTTAGAATCTGTAAATATTGCTCAACATTGTCGGCAGTCATCAAATGTGAAGACAACAGCACACGATGTCCTCCCACTCGCTCAAAAAGCTGCCCGTTATGTGGTGTGATGCCACGCAAAAGAGCCAATTGATGTTTTTTTCCAACATATTTGTCATATATCATATTAGGAAACACGGTGCGATCAATTGACAATGTTGGAGAATAATAAAGCTTCATGGTTTTGCCCGAAGAGCCTCCAGTCTTTTCTTCACGCAAAAGACTTTTTATAAATTTGCGTGAAACAAATTCGCGCTCTCGACCAAGCACTTCGTCTTTATCAATGATTGGAAATCTGTCTAGACTAAACTGCCCGCTATTGCTTGGAAGATAAGAAGAGTAATCATGTGACCTATAATAAGGCACATTGATAATGGCCTTCTCTACAGCAGATTGAAGCTTATCTATTGAAAATTCCTGGGTCAAATGGCGGCGAGTCTTGAAGTATCGAGGCGTAAAACGCACTAAATCACGAACAAATTCCTTTAACTTAATATTCATTACGTTTCAAAATAATGTCATGATACCCCGAAATTGTTTCGAACGAAAAACGGGAATGTGTTTTCTTGAGAAGATAATCCAAGCTTTTTATTGACACCAAACTTTTAGGATGACCAATAACAATGAAAGTATCTCGCGATTGTTGTTTTAAAACTTTACGCAAGAAATGACGATGCATCCAGTTGGGAAACAAGCAATAATCCCAGGTTTGATATTCCTTCTTGAAGAAGAAAGATAATTTGTTTAATACACCCCCACTTTTACCACCCTCTGAGGTCTTAGCCGAGAAAGACGCTTTTGCCGACTTACGGTTCTGCAAAATAGATTTTATTCTTGTTAAGGACATGAATTTAAGAAGCCTCAAAACAGGAAATGCGACAATAGGCAATTCTATAATACCTGTTGATTGTGAGTATTGCTTATCCAATTCTTCTCTCACATTCCACACACCACAGTCAAGAGGCACATGACTATAATCATAAACCGACAACATGCCTTGCTCTCTGGCACCTGGAACTATCGAGGAGTCAACACGAAAGCCTAAACCTCTCATTGCACTGACAATCTCAATCGACGGCTGTGCATTGTAACCTCCCGCCCTAATGGCATAACACTCGTAGTCTGGGAAATGAGGTTTAATAATCGCCTCTAAAGTTTCCTTGCCCTTGCTTATCAGCTGATTGAGCGTCATAGTGGGAGTCTTGAAGTCGCTAAGTCGCCAATTGTCAAAATCAACAATCCATCGACCGTCTTCCCACTTGGCATCTACCCATTGTGGGTGAATGTGAAGCTGCACATCATGGCCACGGCTCATCATATCAAGCACCTGTTGTTCCATCGCCTCAGCAGGATTACGGTCATAGCCCATGCTGTTACCACTCTCCCACTCCTGCTTCAGGCGCCAATACTCCACCACCTCAAAAAAAGTGGTAATCTTTGCGCCATAACCCTCGGCAACTTCCAGAATTGCATTGGTGGGCTCAACAATGTGCTTGAACACATCGCCTGAGCCATCGCCAAATAGTTCATAGTCGAGAGTGAGAATCAAATGTTTCATTTAAAACGATTTACTCCTTTTGCAAAACAATCCTTGCATGTTTCTAGCAAGTCTTGATTATCAATCACATAAACCACATTGTAACCAACTGGTATGCGCTTATAAGTCTTGCAATTTAATGTCGCCACAAAATCACGAGGATGCATGCCATTATCTATGATTGTGTCATCATGGACATAGGTCTCAACCATAGAGTTCTTACCTTCTTTATCTATTACCTCAAGTGTGTATTTATTCTTTTGATAGAAAAAATCTACCTGGTCAGAGAGCACATCATCTATCGCATGATAAATAGGTATATGAGTTACTCCTAATCCCATTGATTTGCTGCCCATCTTCAACAGCTTGCCATAAGGTGAATCCCAATAATATGGGGTCGTCGAGTTCTCATGTCCTGTGACTAATACCTCTGCGTCCTTGCCCCAAGCACACACAGCTTTTATAGGATGCTTACTCATGACCACATCAGGAAAACGAGCAAAATAATTAGTCAAAATACCCATGCCCGACTTTGTATTCCTCATATCAAACGGCTCGTGTCGTTTAACCCATTCTGTTGAACTAATAGGAGGATAATAAGGCATCACAATCAAACCTTCCTCGGTAATGATTTCCATTATTAAGCTTATCAACTCTTTAGGGGAAAAGTCTGCGTTGAGATTTCCAAATCCAGATGTCACAATTACGCGATCACCTTTTTTGATACCCAAATCATCTACTATCAAATGACGCATATCATTCAAAGAAAGTTTTTTTATCGGTTTAAAGACACCGATAATATGACGTTTCATGCGTCTAACTTTCTTGCGCGACGACGATGACGACACAGATTTGAGTATCTTTCTAACTGTCAAATTCATTGTCCAATAATGAGCTATAAATTGATTTCAGCTTCTTTGCAACATTTTCAGGATAATATCTAATTGCGACTTGATTATTGTCCTTTCTCTTGTCATCAAGTGTGTCTTTATCTTCAAGAAACAGCTTTATTGTTTTGTACATCGCGGCTTTATCTCCTGGTTCAAACAGGAAGCCATTCTCTTGGTCTTTAACAAGAGATGGAATACCACCTACAGGAGTAGAGATTATAGCCATATTATAAGACATTGCCTCAAGAATCGATAGCGGGAGTCCCTCCACGTAGGATGGCAGAACAAACACATCGCACAAGTTTAACAACGACACTTTCTTCTCGCTATCAACCCAACCTTCATATTTAACAATATCACCAAGACCTTGCGACTTTATTTTTTTGTCCAACAGCTCCACCTCGCCATTGCCACCAATATGAAGCATCAATTTTCCAGCAAACTCTTGTTTGTGGTCCGACAGCACATCTAAGAAGTCATAAATACCTTTTCGCTCAATTATTAGGCCCAAATAAAGCATGTGGAGCACCCCATCATTTGTGGTCTTCTCTTGAATCTGTGGTACAGGAATAACATTTTCAACACATGTGCTTTCAAAGCCTATTGATGAGTAGAAATTAACCCAATCTTGTGACAATGTAATAATCTTGTCACAGTGTTTGAGATTTTTTCTAACAAAACTTTCATTTGCATTATAATACTTCTCAAAACCACCACCATGTATGTGTATTACGACTCTTTTCTTAAACAACTTTGATATTCTGATAAATATTGTTGAGCGCTTAAAGCTTATTTTTGAAGCCGAATGAATATGAACAATCTTTATCTTCTTATCAAAAAGAAGTTTATAAATCAGCTTAAAGACTGCTCCTAATGCAATGAAAACATTGATAAACGCATTGCTCTTGCGAGAATTCTCTATGAAATTGAATTTCTCAAACACATAATTATCATAATTCCACAACACTTGAGCAATCCCACCACGTGGAGGATTGTATTTACATCCAATCGTCAAGATTCTTGATGACAAACTATTATTAATCAGTATATTGTTTTCCATGTCTTGAAGAAAAACCACCATTCCAATCAGAAAGGAAATTGCCAAACCACAAATCCTTCTCAAACAAATGAGCTCTCATCTCAATAACAGATGAAAGAATTGCATAGACCATTGGAACAAATGCGAGAATCATTATGATGAGACTAACTCCTTTTATTTTATCATAATTTTGATATGCTGTAATAAATAAAAATGTGTAAAACATAAGTATTGCAATTTTGAAGAATCTCGCATATAATATCATCTCAGCATATCCAAAATTCACAAATGTATATATTGTCAGAGCAAAAAAGAAAATCTGTAAATACTTGGGGTTAAACTTAACTCTTCGGTTCACAAAAACCATCAATATCAATATTCCAAAGACAAGCATTAAGTCAAGACGATAAGCATAGAAAACATTAGCATGCTCACGTGCATAGGCTGCACCTTTCTGCATATCATCATGAATATAGCCTACAGTTCTACTTCCCAAGTCTAACTCAGGGACATTTTTTATAATCCATTTCATGAAGTCGATGTTCATTGACCTCACAATAAAAGATATACCTAATAATATTGCCCTAAACCAAACCCAGATCTTACTTAACAACCAGTTAGCAATAAGTATTAAAAGTATGTTGACAAGTGTGTAATGGAAGAACACACAACCAGCAGAAAGTATCAGGAACCTCTTTTTACCAGTATTAATGAACCTCAAATAAAAGGCAGCAAAATAGAAAACTCCAATCCAAAATCTAACACCTTGGTACCAACTGAACTCCACGGTAAAGACTACACATAGCAGTAAAATGCCACAAGACACAGGCAGGAAGTTTTTATAGAATATCTTAAACTGGTTAAAGAAGAACAAAAACATGGCAGAGTATAAAGTGCAGTTCACTGCACAGAAAAACTCACGTGAATCAGAAACCCTCGATATTAAAAACTTCAACAAAACATGGTAATAATCTTTGCCCGCCATCAATGCATAGGGATTGCTAACAATCTCTTTCCAAGTTTTATTAACAAAAAATATTCGCATATATCTATAGTGCATAATTAAATCATCTCCACAGTAGAAATGATAGCCAAAATAAAATGCGAATATCAACATGAAAACTTGCGATATTGGATTCTTATAGAATCGCAATGCCACAATAAAACTTGCCAGTGGTGACACCAACATTAAAAATGACTGAAACAGAAAATATTTTCCTTTACTGAACATTTATGTTTTTCTTAAACCTTATAAGGCGACGCAAAACCTTAACGCCCAAGTTAAAATTCTTAAGATAAAAATAGACCACAAGTTTATAATGCAAGGGCAAGCGTTTATGTTCGAATGCCTGACTGGGTTTGTTCACATTATACACTTTACGATTTCGATTAACTTCATCAAGATCATTATATAAAAGATTACGGCTTAAACGTCCAATTTTAAACAGACCAAAAGAACGACACACCTCTTTTTCTTCAATCTTATTCTCTTCAAAAAAATGAGAAAAAAGATTTATCAGCTTTATGTCATTTACCATCGGATATACACTGCGTGAAAAACGTTCTTCTCCACTGCAGTTATAGAAATATAGCGCGTCTTTCACATAGCTTATGCGGTTCATAAAAAACAATGCCTGCATCAATATTGTCATATCGTCACCCATATTGATTCCTGCGACAGGATATATTTCATGGTCTTTAAGTATTGAACGACGCATCATCTTGTTCCATGCACCTGCATGAATATAGCCCTGTAATACTTTAGAAGCAAAATCAAGATTGTCTTTAGGCCTTATCACCTCAACAAGTGTGCGACGAGTTGAAGTTGTATAATAGTAATTACACACAACCATGTCAGCATCATCCTCTTGAGCTTTCTTAACCATTTTCTCAACTATAGTTGGATCGACATAATCGTCACTATCTACTTGAAGGATATAATCTCCTATTGCCTCTTTCATGCCATCACGCCTAGCTGCGGCGCACCCCTTGTTAAACTCGTGATATATGAACCTCACTTTTGAGACCATATCAGGATACTCCATGAGCACTCGTTTGATTATATCGATACTGCCATCTTTTCCTCCATCATCAACGATTATTATTTCTATGTCCTTGTATGTTTGATCAAGAACAGACCTAACACATTTCTCGATATATTTTCTACTGCGATAAACAGGTATAACGATTGACACTAACATATTTTATAATGATGGGTAAAAAAAGAAATGATATAAAAAAGGTTGATTGGTAACACTAGGTAAATATACCGCTTTATAAACATTGTTAACAAAAAGCAGATAAAAAGCCATAAACATTACAGCGCAAATTGCATACTTCTTTGTATTAAATAAATAACACATCAGATATGCACTCATTACTAAATAAAAAATAATGAAATATTCTACCGGGCGCAAGATGAAGTGTGTAGTATTCATCAACAAATTGCTCAAACACATACCAACAAACGCCAGCATGAAGAAATAAGGCAATAATTTGTCATCTTTGAAGTGCGATTTCAGCTCGGGATAAAACCATATTACAGAAAGATTTCCAAACAATATCAACAAGCGGCTAGGGCCCCAATTCACCATTCTGAATTTACCAGCAACATTGGGATCATTCATGTTACTATAGTTGCTATATCCAGTTAAGTCCAAAAACCATTGGTTATCATAAAAGAAATCAATCCAAAAAGGAAAAGAACCCAGCAATACAAACACTGCAAAAACTGAAAGAAGCACCCATTTGTTTGGCAAATTGTCCTTAAGCTTGAAAAATGGTATAACCAAAACTGCAAGCAGCAGAAGTGCCGACTTATGAAACAGAGCGGCTAGAATGACGGCTAAAACATAAAACTCAAACTTTCGGTTCTTTATAAGTGGAACAAGTGCAACAAAGAGACACACAACAACAGCTTGACGAATAGAATTCATCCAGCCCAAGAAATAAGATCCACACATGATGCCCAATCCCACCCAGCACAGCAAATGCTTATGATTGCGCAGCCCAAAATACAGGAAGCCTATCTGCAACAGAGCCCAAAAGGCGAAATAGAAGAAATAATGAATCTTGAAATAAGCAAAAAGGCGGGAAATCCACTCAAAACCATATTCAAAATTATGGCGGCTGAAATCTCCCGTCTCCTGCAAGATCTGATACTGGTCCAGGTACATAGCATGGTCATAGCCTGTGTGATAACGCGCGCCAGCGATAACAGCAAAAATAAGCAACGACAGCAATATCTCCCAACTATAGAATGGCAGTTTCGCACCATCCTGAAGTAGAGATTGCTGTTCGCGCTTGTTGACATGCCAACCCAAGAAAAACAAGGTGGCACCTGTCAAACTATATACCAAGAGGCTCAGTAACATCTATTATTTGAAGATGCCACAAAAGTCTAAAATAACCTTATCATCTCGCCTCTCAAGTCGCTTAAACTCATCATGGGCTGTCAAGAACACTACAATGTCGGCTCTCTCATAGGCGTCATTATATGGAGTGAGTTTAAACACGTTATGCTCCTTAATGTTGGGTTCTACCACAAGGAACTCGGCATTGTTCTTGCTCTGCATCACCTCGGTAGTGATGCGTTTTGCAGGCGACTCGCGCAAGTCATCAATATTGGGCTTAAACGCCAGTCCCATCATTGCAACTACTGGTTTGCGACTGTTTCTGAGTTCGAACTCAAGCATTGCATTTTTCACCTTCTCGGCACACCACTGAGCTTTATAGTTGTTTATCTCACGAGCCTGAGCTATAATGCGGGCCTGTTTGGGGTAGGCAGCAGTTATGAAATAAGGATCAACGGCAATGCAATGGCCACCTACGCCACAACCTGGCTGAAGAATGTTTACACGGGGATGCTTATTGGCAAGATCTATCAAATCCCACACGTTAACGCCAGCCAGCTCACATATCATCGACAGTTCATTGGCAAAGGCAATCTGAACGTCGCGGCTGGAATTTTCGGTGAGTTTGCACAATTCAGCGGTGCGGGCATTGGTGCGATGAAGCTGGCCAATCACAAACTGTGAATAGAACTCAATGGCATGAGAAGTAGAATCCTCATCTATGCCACCTATCACACGATCGTTATGCGCCAACTCATAAATCACATTTCCAGGAAGCACTCGCTCAGGGCAATAAGCGATGTGAACATTGCCTTTCAATTCTGGACGCTCTGAATAAATGAGCTCCGCCATCTGCTCGGTGGTTCCCACTGGAGATGTCGACTCAATAACAAAAAGGTCACCACTCTTGAGCAATGGCAGAACCATGCGGGTAGCATTCTCAACGTAAGAGATGTCGGGCTGATGTTCTCCCTTAAAAGGCGTTGGAACCACGATAAAATAGGCGTCACTCACTTCGGGCTGTGACATGGCTCTAAATTTGCCACTTTTAATGACTTCTTTCAACAAATCCTCGAGACCAGGTTCCACAATATGGAGGTGACCAGCATTAGTCTGCTCCACTACCTTTGAATTGATATCAACACCGACTATATCTATGCCACTCTTTGCAGCTATTATCGCTGTGGGAAGGCCTATGTAGCCCAATCCCATGAAACATGCTTTCATATATAATCCTTTATTATATTGTCTTAGTGATTAGTAACTTAGTCTTTTTTCTTCTTTGAACCAGAACTGTTTCCATATCCGTAGCCGTAGCCATAACCATAGCGGCGATAGCCATAACCATTAGACTCCTCTGTGGTGCCGTTGAGCAAGATAACCATATTGTTGAAGCGCTTCTCAACATAATACTTCTCAATCTCTGGCAGCATCTGTCGGTCGAGTAATCCTGAACGAAGGACATAGAGCGTGACGTCTACATACTTGTTGATGATTGAAGCGTCGGCAACGATATCGATTGGTGGACAGTCTATAATAATATAATCATACTTCTCACGCATCTCTGCAATCAATGTACTGAGAAGGTCACTGAAGAGCAATTCAGTGGGGTTAGGGGGTATAGTACCCACAGGAAGCACATCAAGATTCTCGTGAATCTTGCCCTTAACCATCACATCATTAATGTCTTCGTAGCGGCCATTGAGGTAATCAGAGATACCGCGTGGAGGCGAGTCAACAAACGTTGACATTGAGGCTTTACGCAAGTCAAGGTCAACAAGCAATGTCTTCTTGCCCTTGATAGCGAAGCTCGCTGCCAAGTTGGTTGAAATAAAGGTTTTACCAGAACCCACATTTGATGAGGTGAGCATCACCACCTTGTTATCCTTGCCTAACACAAACTCAAGATTGGTTCTAACCACACGGAATGCCTCATTGATATTGTTGCTGTTCTTTTCTTGAACAACAATTTCTCTAACATCCTTGCGACGGTTGAATAGGGCAAACAAGCCTTTGCGCTTGCGATAAGACAATGGTATTTCGCCAACAAATGGGATAGAGAGTTGCTGAATATCCTGACGACCACGCACTTTGGTATTCAAGTTGTTGACGATGAAAAGTATCAACATTGGCAGTAGCAAGCCAAGCACAATAGCGATAATCAGCACATTCATCTTAACAGGCGAAGATGGAGAACGGCTACCTGAAGGCGGATTAAGCAGCTTGGCATTGTTGGCAACGGTGTTTCGAGACAGCTGATTTTCCTCGCGTTTCTGGAGCAAGAACAAGTATAGCTGCTCCTTTACTTTCTGGTTGCGCTCAGCACCCAGCAGGTCTTTGGCCTGAGTGGGAGTGGATTGTATTTTCTGGGTTGTTACTGTCTTTGCTGCTTCAAGTGAATTTTTGCGGTCATTAAGAGTCGATATCACAGTGTTAAGAGAAGTGATAATCGAAGCGCGTGATGAATTAAGCTGGGCATCGAGATCTTGTACAAGCGGATTGTTCTTGCCGCTGTTCTCTGCCAAGCTATTGCGCTGGAGAACTTTCTCGTTATAGTCTTTGATTTGAGCAGACACTGCCTGATTGTCAATTCCTGAATTTGGAGGAAGCAGTTTATATTCACTGTTCGACAATTGGTCCTTTATTAACTTGGCCATGTAAATCTGATTGTCGATATCAATTAACTGAGAACTGGTGTTCTCAATCTTATTGAGATTGATTTGGGTGGCAACTCCCATATCGGGTGTCAACGTAGCACTCTTCTGCATAGCAATGTCTGCATCTACAGTGCCAAGCTGGCTACGGATGCTGTCAAGCTCGCGGTCTATATACTTGCACGCATTCACAGCCTGCTCGTTGATATCTTCTTTCCACTTCTCTTTATAGACTTTAAAAAGGGTGTTTAGCACATCTTCGGCTCTCTCGGCACTCACATCACTGATTGAGATGTCAACTACCGAGGCACGCTCCTGATTCAACTCCACTGTCAACCTGCTGGCATAATAGTTGGCGACATCACTGATACGGTTTTTCGAAACCCTGATAGGGGTTTCATATTTACCATAATAATGCTGTGTGGGAGTTATAACAATCTGACCTATAGGGGTCTTTATCGGTGTCCTGAATGTGCCTTCTACAACTTGTGTAGAGACTTCTTGCATCTCTTCAGACTTGAAGTCGGTGAGTTCTACCTTATTATCGTCCTTAAGCATCATGGTGAAAGACGCATAACTATCGGGATCAATATCTATAAGCGACACAATTACTGGCTGAGTCTTTCCATAAAGTGTCAACTCGTGGAAGCGACCATCGGTCTTGTAGTTCATATCGAGATGCAATTCCTCGGCTACCTCTCTCATATAGGAGGGAGAGGAAAAAGTGATCATCTCGTTGTAGATGTTTGTCTTTCCTACCTGTAACCCCATGTCGGAGAACTGGCTGAACTCATTAGATAGAGTCGACGACTTCTCATCATCCTTGATTAATATTGACGCTTTTCGTGTGTAGGTGGGAGTAGTGACCAACAGGTATAGCATCGCAAGGCCCAACGCAATAACAAGCGATATCACAAACCAATACCACTTCGATAGACACATGTATAGCCATTCCTGTATCTTCTCAAAATCTTCGTTTGTTGTTCCTCCGTAAGACTGTTTTACTTCTTCTGCCATCTTTCAAAATTATTTAAAGATAAGAACCGAAACCGATGTAAGAAGCGACGCAAGCGATATCCATAATGTAGGCTGTAAGAACGCATTACCGGCTGCTGTAGCTTCGCGGGCTTTCTTCTCATTGGGCTCAACATAAATCATGTCGCCTTGTTTGAGATAATAAACAGGTGAGTTATATAAACTCTGAAGGTTGGTCAAGTCCACGCGATAAGCCATTTGCTTGCCATTCTCTTCACGCATGACCAGGACATTTTCACGCTTACCGTTGATAGTTAGGTCACCAGCACGGCTCAATGCGTCGATAATGGTGGTCACATCGTGATCCATCAAGAAACGCCCCGGCTCATTAACTTCACCCATGACCGAGAAATACAGGTCAAGGAAATCAACTGTCACAACAGGATCCTTGAGCATCTCACGCGAAATGAGCTGATTCTTGATGTAAGCAGCGATTTGGCTACGAGTCATGCCTTTAAGCGAAATTTTGCCAAGAACAGGAAAATCAATTTCGCCATTTTCATCTACAGTGTAACTTGCCACCTGGTTGGTGCTCAAACTGGCATCCGACTGCGAGGTCTTGTAGCGACCCACAATCTGCAGGTTAAACAGATAAGCAAGTCCAGGGTCTTTACTGCCAACGAGAATTGACAATTTGTCACCTGGTTGAACTGTCACAAGCTTGGGTTGCTGCAATTCCTGCACCTGTCCCGATTGTACGTCCTGGAAATAACCCAACTTGGGTGCACTACATGATGCAACCACAAGGGCCAGGCTCATCAACATTATCAGTTTTGTAATTTTCATAACTAGATATTTTTTGATTAATATTTTTCGATTTTAAATTTTAATAACAGTTTTGAAGTGTTTATCCTTAATTTTCTCGAACTACTATCAAATTGTAAACTTGATAGAGATGATTACACAAATACATAACTTTAGGACATCAAGTGTCATACAAAATACTAACACTCAACGAATTAATTCTTATCCACAATTTTTTCTCACGATTTTAACACCCTCTTTCAAAGGCGCAAAATCTCATTTAGCCCACAAAATTACTTATTATTTTGTTAATATGCAATTATTTCATTTCCCATTTTTCATTTTTTATAGAGTGAATGGTTGGAAAGGATGGCACCCATCGAGTGACAAAAAACCGAAGGCTCAAACATGAACCTTCGGCTATTAATATTGTTATGTCTTAACGTTACATCATGCCACCCATTCCTCCCATGCCGGGATTGCCGGTAGGCATTGGGTTCTCTTCTTTCTTTTCGGCGATAACGCACTCTGTAGTGAGGAACATGCCAGCAATAGATGCAGCGTTCTGCAATGCCACGCGAGCCACCTTAGCAGGATCGATGACACCTGTCTCAAAGAGGTTCTCATACTTGTCGGTGTAGGCGTTATAACCAAAGTCGCCCTCGCCTTCACGAACCTTTTGTACAACTACCGCACCTTCAAGACCAGCATTGTCAACTATCTGACGCAGAGGCTCCTCGATGGCACGACGCACGATGTGAATACCGGTGGTCTCATCGGCGTTGGCTCCTTCCATCTTGTCGAGCACGTCGAGGCAGCGGATGTAGGCCACGCCGCCACCAGGCACGATGCCCTCGGCAACAGCTGCGCGAGTAGCGCTCAACGCGTCGTCAACGCGGTCTTTCTTCTCCTTCATCTCCACCTCGCTGGGTGCGCCAATGTAGAGTACTGCCACACCGCCTGCCAACTTGGCGAGACGCTCTTGCAGTTTTTCCTTGTCATAGGTCGATTTAGTGGTCTCAATCTGAGCCTTGATTTGAGCCACACGGTCGGCAATAGCCTGCTTGTCGCCAGCACCGTTAACGATTACTGTATTCTCTTTGTTTACAGTAACTTTCTCGGCTGTGCCAAGCATATCGATTGTAGTGCCTTCGAGCTTTAAGCCCTTCTCCTCGCTGATTACAACACCACCTGTCAGTGTTGCGATATCCTCGAGCATCTCTTTGCGACGGTCGCCAAAGCCAGGAGCCTTAACGGCACACACCTTCAACGAGCCCCGCAGGCGGTTCACAACCAGTGCAGCAAGCGCTTCGCTGTCAACGTCCTCGCTGATAATAAGCAATGGACGGCCACTTTGAGCGGTAGCCTCAAGCACTGGAAGCATATCTTTAAGAACAGAGATCTTCTTGTCGAAAATCAGGATGTATGGACGCTCCATCTCGCACTCCATCTTCTCGGTGTTGGTAACGAAGTAGGGAGAGATGTATCCACGGTCGAACTGCATACCCTCTACCACATCAACATGGGTATCGGTGCCCTTGGCCTCCTCAACGGTGATTACACCGTCTTTGTTAACCTTCTTCATAGCCTCGGCAATGAGTTCGCCTATCTCCTGGTCATTGTTGGCGCTCACACGAGCCACATTCTCGATTTTGCCAAAATCGTCGCCAACCTCCTGCGACTGAGCCTTGATTTGCTCAACTACAGCGGCAACAGCCTTGTCGATACCGCGTTTCACGGCCATGGGGTTGGCACCAGCAGCCACATTCTTGAGGCCTTCGTTGATGATTGACTGAGCAAGAACGGTAGCGGTGGTAGTGCCGTCACCAGCATCGTCACCAGTCTTCTGAGCTACCTCTTTAACGAGTTGTGCGCCAATGTTCTGGAACTCGTCCTCAAGCTCCACTTCGCGGGCTACGCTCACACCGTCTTTAGTGATGTGTGGAGCACCAAATTTCTTGTCAAGAATCACGTTGCGGCCTTTAGGACCAAGTGTAACTTTTACAGCATCGGTCAACAGGTCAACGCCTTTTTTCAGTTCCTCGCGTGCTTTGATGTCAAATTTTATAATCTTTGCCATAATCTTTTCTCCTTAATAATTTTTTAGTCTTCTACAATTGCCAAAATGTCACTCTGACGCATCATCAACAGTTTTGCGCCATCTACCTCAATCTCGGTGCCGGCATACTTGCCATAGAGCACAGTGTCGCCAGCTTTTACTACCATTTCCTCGTCTTTGGTACCATGACCAACGGCTTTTACAATACCCTTCAAGGGTTTCTCTTTTGCGCTGTCGGGTATAATGATGCCGCCAGCGGTAACCTCTTCGGCTTTTGCGGGCTCAATAAGAACCCTGTCACTTAATGGTTTAATAGTCATCTTGTTATATGTTTTAAGTTAAATATATTATTTGCAATATTAAAAGCGCTCTAAACGCCACTCTCTATTATGCACAATTTGTGCCAAAAACACTCTTTTTCTCTATAGCGACATTTTGTCATAAAAAATATTACACTAATTAAATAAAATAATGTATCTTTGCACCCATATTTCTGAAATCAAACAAACATAAACATAACAAACTAATTACAATCAGTATGACACAAACTATTCAAAAGTATTTAAATGATTCAACAGCTGCTCGATGGACTGCATTAATCTTGATCGCTTTGATGATGTTCTTCGGGTATATGTTTGTTGACGTTATGTCTCCTCTGGAGAGCTTGATTGAAGCCGAGCGAAGTTGGTCTCCAACAGTGTTTGGCAACTATGCAGCAAGTGAGTACATATTAAATGTATTTGGATTCCTCATCATCGCAGGCGTTATCCTCGACAAGTGCGGAATACGATTCACCGGTACGCTGTCAGCTTCGTTAATGGTGATTGGTGCTACCATCAAGTTTATTGGTATTAACGACTGGTTCCAAACCACAGCATTCGCCGACTGGCTGAACTCTTGGTGGACATCTATGCCAGCAAGTGCAAAGATGGCTTCGTTAGGTTTCATGATTTTCGGCTGCGGATGCGAGATGGCTGGTACTACTGTTAGTAAAGCTATCGCTAAATGGTTTAAAGGCAAGGAGATGGCTCTCGCTATGGGTCTTGAGATGGCAATCGCTCGTGTGGGTGTTTTTGCTGTCTTCTCTATCTCACCCATCATTGCAGAAAAATTTGGAACTGTAGTTGCTCCGTTGGCATTCTGCACCGTACTTCTGATAATTGGTTTGATAACCTTCATCGTCTTCACCTTCATGGACAAGAAACTTGACACCCAACTTGGTGCCGATGCCAATGAGGAGGCCGAGGAAGAGTTTAAAGTCAGTGATATTGGTAAAATTTTCTCCAGCCGCGTGTTCTGGATTGTGGCATTGCTTTGTGTGCTCTACTACTCGGCAATCTTCCCATTCCAGCGCTATGGTGCTAATATGCTTCAGTGCAACTTAGGTATTGACGCATCCACCGCTTCTAACATTTTCCGCTGGTTCCCGATTGGTGCAGCTGTTATCACTCCATTCTTGGGCAACTACCTTGACCGTAAAGGTAAAGGCGCGACAATGCTCATGTGGGGTGCTTTGCTACTAATCTGCTGCCACCTGATATTCGCATTCATAGTGCCGGCAACAAGTAGCGCGCTAATAGCCTACGTGACAATTGTTGTTCTCGGCGTCTCGTTTGCTCTTGTGCCCGCTTCGCTCTGGCCCAGTGTTCCTAAAATCATTGATGAGAAGGTGCTCGGTAGTGCCTATTGCCTTATCTTCTGGGTTCAGAACATAGGTCTCTGCTTAGTGCCCATGCTCATTGGTGTAGTGCTTTCTTCAAGCAATAGCGACAACGCTATAGTGAAACATACCAAAGAATACACTGAGCACTCGCAGAAATTAGCCCTACTGATGGAGACTAACAAGCAAGAAGATTTTTCCAAGATGTGTGATAGCGTATTGATGGATTTCAATAAGATTGAGTCTGAATACAACAAACTCGATGAAAAACAGAAAACTAAAGCTATTGAGAACACCTACGAACACACTAAGAAGGCTTGCGATATTCTCAAAGCCAACAAAGAAAACATCAAAAATTTACTGGCAACAAATACCAAAACCGAAGAGAAAGCTGGCTTTTGGGATTTCTTGAGCAAAGAGAAGAAGGCTGAGACCGAAATCAGTAAGATTAAAGACGAAATAGATGAAGAAACAGGCAAAGTATTTGTTCCTTATGACTTTACCGTGCCTCTGATAGTATTTGCATGCTTCGGCATCTTCGCATTATTCTTTGCTCTCTATCTCAAAGCTATCGACAAAAAGAACAAGTTCGGTCTCGAGTTACCTAATATCCAAAATAAAGAGACTGAAGAAGCTAAAGAGTAATTCATTATTTGTAACAATCTCTCAGGGCGTGTGTTGCTCACTGTGGCTAGCACGCCCTGTTTTTATAAACAAATGACAAAAGTAGCACAAAAAATCAACAACTCACCCACCCTGCGTTGGACGGTGCTGGGACTTGTCTCCGTCACCATGATGATGGGATATATCGTCGCCAAGCAGATGTCACCGTTGCAGCACTTCCTTGAAAGCGATTTAGGATGGACAAGCAGTGAGTTTGGCGTTCTTGCTGGGTCACGTGGGTTCTTCAACGTGTTTTTGCTCATGCTCTTTGTGGGCGGCATTATTCTCGACAAGACAGGAGTGCGATTTGCCGGAATACTGTCGTGTGCACTCATGCTTGGCGGCACGGCTATCGACTTTTACGCGATTGCTTTCATGGACTCCTCACAGGTACTTGACATCAACCTGCAATGGATTGCTTATACCGACCCATCCATCAAACTTCAGGTCCTTGTTGCGGCATTAGGATTTGCCACTTTTGGAGTGGGTTATGAACTGTGCGGCATCACAGTGTCGAAAGTCGTCGTCAAGTGGTTCTCAGGCAAAGAAATGGCTCTTGCCATGGGCATACAGGTCGCTCTGGCTCGATTAGGCACAGGATTAGCTCTGGCGGGAGCGCCAATATTGGCCGACAAAATCTCATTGAGCACACCAATCCTCATTGGACTGTTCTCGGTTGGAGTGGGGCTGATCATCTACCTGATTTACTGCTCAATAGACCGAAAAAACGAATCTTTGTTACAAGAGACGACTACCGACGATGACGAGAAATTTCACTTCAAGGATATGGGAGCGACCATGAAGAATCCAGGCTTTTGGCTCATCACCTTGCTGTGCTTGCTCTATTATTCGGCACTTTATCCCTTCCTTGACTTCGCAACCAAACTGATGATTTCAAAATATGGCGTAGAACCATCATTCGCTGGCTTGATTTCATCAATACTGCCATTCACTTCCATCGTTTTGACACCTCTCTTTGGCGGCATGTACGACAAGATTGGCAAGGGAGCATCTATTATGATTATAGGCACCATAATGCTCACTCTCGTGCTCGCAGTTTTTGCTATGCCACTTAACTCCAGCATTTTGGCAGTTTGTCTTATGTTCATCCTGGGCATTGCCTTCTCGCTACTTCCTAGCGTGCTGTGGCCCGCAGTGCCCAAGATTGTACCGATGAAGCAGTTGGGAACCGCCTACTCCATCATCTACTACATCCAGAATATAGGTCTGATGCTGGTTCCAATCGTAATTGGCGGAGTAATTGAGCGCAACACTGTGGGGGACAACGTTGACTACACCCAGGCGATGTGGATCTTCACTGGCATAGGCGTAGCTGCAATCATCGTCTCAGTGATGATACTTCTCATAGACCGACGCAAAAACTATGGCCTCCAAAAGGCAAATATCACCAAAATGAAGTAGTGAACGAAATTTATTCCGAATCGGTCAGATGATAAGCATCTTATAACCAATAATTATTTTGACTTTCTTCTTTTAGTTGACTTACCTGAAAATTGTAAACAATTAATGGCTTGTGCGTTGCACGTCTTTCACGCCTTTGAGGTTTTTGATTTTCTTTATAAGGAGCGCAAGGTTGTCAAGGCTGCTGATGCCTATGACAAGTGTCCCCTCAAATATTCCTCCGGAGCTGTTGATTGACACGCTGCGAAGCACGGTGTCGCCTTCCTTGTTGATGAGCGAAGTGATATTTGACACTATGCCGATATCGTCGTTGCCCACCACTTTTAGCGTAGCAGCAAATTGTTTGCCCACCTTCCCGCTCCACTGCGAACGGATAATGCGGTAGGGGTACTTGGCGAGCAGATGCTTCACATTGCCGCAGTCGCGACGGTGAATCTTGATGGCCCCATCACTTGCTATGAATCCCATGATAGCATCGCCATAGATGGGGTTGCAGCAGCGTGAGAGCTTGTAGTTTATACCCTTCACGTTGTTTCCAATCACCAAGATGTCGTCACCGCCACGGTCATCGTCGTCATTTTTCTGTTGCAAGACGAAATTCTCGGCAGTCTCGTGAGGCTTGCCCGTGTCTTGCTGCCGAGCGTGGAATTCGAGATATTCCTCAATCAACGAATTAACATCAATTTTCCCCTCGCCAATAGCCACATAGAAATCAGTAGTCGCTTTGTAACCCTTCTTCTTGATGAAACGGTTCATGGTTGCGACATCAATCTCTATCTTGCGGTTTTTGAAACGACGCTGCACAAGTTCGCGCCCCATTTCGGCATGCTTCGACTGCGCCTCGTTGAGAGCCTGCTTTATCTTGTTGCGCGCCCTACTGGTCTTCACTATATTGAGCCAGTCAACACGCGGCACCTGAGTCGAGGAGGTAAGAATCTCCACAGTGTCGCCGCTGTGCAGCTTGTAATTGATTTTCTGGTTCTTGCCGTCAACCTTTGCGCCGATGCAGCTGCGTCCCACCCGCGAGTGGATGCGGAAGGCGAAGTCGAGCACCGTCGCCCCCTTGGGGAACTGGAACACATCGCCACGAGGCGTGAACACAAACACCTCATCGTCATAAAGGTTGGTGTGCATATCGCGAATAAGGTCCATACGGTTCTTGCTGCCCTCCTCGAGTACCTCGCGCACGTTGTTCATCCAGCGGTCGATGCTGCCGTCGGCTTTCACTCCCTTATAACGCCAGTGTGCAGCAAGACCTCGCTCCGCCACTTCGTCCATGCGCTCGGTGCGAATCTGCACCTCCACCCATTTGTCGTCCTTACCCTTGAAAGTGCCTTGAAGCGACTCGTAGCCGTTGCTCTTGGGCATCGTAATCCAGTCACGCAATCGCGACGGGTTCGCCTGGTAGATGTCGCCCACGAGTGAATAGGTGTACCAGCAGTCACGCTTCTCATATTCGAGTGGCGTGTCAATGATAATCCTGATTGCGAAGAGGTCATAAATGTCGTTCATCTCCACCTTTTTGGTCCTCACCTTGTTCCATATGGAGTTGATTGACTTGGTACGTCCTTTCACATGGCACTTGATGTGTTCACGCTCCAGCACCTTTTTGATAGGAGCGGAAAATTCCTCTATATATTTGTCGCGCACCGATTTAGTCTCGTTGAGAAAAGCGGCGATCTTGTTATAGACATCACGCTGCAAATATTTGAGCGAGAGGTCTTCAAGCTCGGTCTTGACTTGATACAAGCCCAATTTATGGGCGAGTGGAGCATAGAGATATCGCGACTCAAGCGACATGTCGCGAACAAACTTCTCGTCGGGATGGTTGTTGATTTCTCGCATCAGGCCAAAGCGGTCAATAATCATAATAATCACCACACGGATGTCTTGGGCAAAAGCTACAAGGAGTTTGCGGAAATTCTCGTCCTCGACTGCCGCTTGCTTCTTGTAAAGATGCGAAATCTTGATGAGACCGTGCACCAACTTCGCCACGTCGTCTCCGAACCAGTCGGCAATCTGCCTCTCTGAAACAAATTCATTACGGCTCAGGTTATAGAGTAGCACCGCTATTGTCATGCTGCGGTCGGGAGCGATATAATCTGTGATAAGCTCGGCGGTGTGCAGCGTTCTTATCACGGGATTGATGCCGTACTTGTCGCGCTTATACACACCTTGCTCCACCCCTCCCGCAATTATTGAGTGGAGATGTTTCACGTCATCAACAGTGACATCTTTATAGCGAAGCTGTTTCCACAATTTACGCACCATACGCAGCAATTCGTGACCCTCATCGCCTTGATAATATTTTTTTTCAGTCATTTTTTCTTCTTTTGCTAAAAAAATCATCCAAAATTAATTTTTTCTTAGTAACTTTACAAATTTATTAGCAACAAATCTCAAAATCACATATACTATGCTTAACGAAAAAGACCTCCAATTAATTGAGAAAAAGGGCATTACAGCCACAATGATTGACGAGCAGATCAATCGTTTTGAAAAGGGGTTCCCACAGCTTGGCATCAAATCGGTGGCAAAAGTGGGAAACGGCATCATGCGACTTAGTGAAAAAGACATCAACCATTACATCAAGGTGTGGAGACAGGCACAGCAAGATGGCGTGACCATCGAGAAGTTTGTGCCGGCATCAGGAGCCGCAAGCCGCATGTTCAAGAACATGTTTGCCTTTACCACCTCGGGAAGAACAGAACCAGAGACCGACTTCGAGAAGCAATATTTCGACAACATCAATCACTTCGCCTTTTACCCAGCCCTCAACAAGGCGTGCGATAAACTCTACAAAGTCACCATTCCACAACTCATCAAGGATGGGAAATATGTAGAAATTGCCAAGACCATGCTCGAGAGCAACGGGTTGAACTATGGCTCCCTGCCTAAGGCACTGCTACTGTTCCACCGGGCAGCAGGAGGCGGTGTTCACACCTCGCTCGAGGAGCATCTGGAGGAAGGGGCACAATATGCCGCCAACGGCAAACGTGAGGTAAACATCCACTTCACCGTCTCGCCTGAGCACCGCAAGGAATTTGACAAAGTGCTTAAAGCCAAGCTGCCCGCAATGGAAATGGTGTGGGGTGTGAAATATAACGTCACCATGAGCGAACAGAAGCAATCGACCGACACCATAGCCGTAAACCTCGACAACACGCCATATCGTGACCAAGACGGCAACCTGTTCTTCCGCCCTGCAGGGCATGGAGCACTTATCGAGAACCTCAACGAGCGCGACGCCGACGTGGTGTTTGTCAAGAACATCGACAACGTGGTGCCACTGCGACTACGCAACGTTACTGTGCGTTATAAGAAGGCGATTGGAGGCTACCTCATTGACGTGCAACGTGCTATAACAAAGCACCTGACAACTCTCGACAAAGGGGCTAACGCCAATGAGCTCAAAAGCATCCTCAAGTTTGTGGAGAACCGACTTTGCACACGCAACGAGGCAACTGCAAGCATGGACGAGAAACAGCTCGCCGAATACCTACGCGGCAAACTCAACCGCCCCATCCGCGTGTGCGGCATGGTACTCAACGAGGGTGAGCCAGGCGGCGGGCCTTACCTCGCCTATAACCCCGACGGCAGCTACTCACCACAAATCCTCGAAGCAGCCCAAATCGACGAGAACGATCCCAAAGCTTTAGAGTTGATGAAGAGCGGCACGCACTTCAACCCCGTTGACTTGGTGTGCTACCTCAAGGACTATAAGGGCAATAAGTTCAATCTCAAGCAGTTTGTTGATCCCGACACTGGTCTCATCTCAATGAAATCGACTGGTGGCGTGGAAATCAAGGCATTGGAGCTGCCAGGCTTGTGGAACGGCTCAATGAGCGACTGGAACACCGTCTTTGTGGAGGTTCCAATTGAAACCTTCAACCCCGTGAAGACCGTCAATGACCTGCTGCGTCCACAACATCAATAAAAAATATTGAGAATTAAACTTTTATACGATTTTACAATCTAAGATTATATATTTCCTAAATACATTATCACAAATGAAAAAAGCATTATTGATTTTTGCGGCAATATTCACTATTTGGACCGTTGCCAGCGCACAAACCGAGAGTAAAGTAAAAGAAATTGGCATGGAGGAGTTTATCAACCTCTTCGACATGGAAGCTGGCACAATTGCACAGCCTTCAGTGTTTGACTTCAATGCCACATGGTGCGGCCCCTGCCGTCAACTGGCACCAATCCTCGAGGAGCTTGCCGCCGAATATGAAGGACGCGTTAACTTCTACAGCATCGATGTTGACAAGAACAAACAACTTGCTCAGGCAATGCAAATTGAGAGCATCCCTTACGTGCTATTTTTCGGAACCAACGGCGATGATCCTGAGGAAATGATAGGACTATCATCCAAAGAAGAAGTGAAAGCCTATATAGAGAAAATTTTGCAACCTAAAGAATAACAATTATGAGAAAAATCATCTTCACAATGCTAATTGCACTCTTGGTAGCTTCGGTGCCTAGCACCATTGATGCTAAGACCAAGAAGAAAACAACAATGAAGCATCGCACCGAGCAAGATGCAAGACGTGTTTCAGCAGAGCGCAAAGTGGTGGGAAAGCACATGCTTAGCCTACAATGGATTTCGTGGAATTACTTTGGCTCAGTAGAAATCAAGAAAGAAGCCGACGGAACTTACACTTGTAAAGGAGAACAGCTTGCAGTCAAATGCAAGGATGCCGAGGAAGGATGCAAAGCCAATGGCGACTACGTGAAACTTGACGGTAAAATTGAGATTGTTGACAGAAACCACCTCATCTTCATAGGACAGATTAGGACGAAAATCTATCACATCAACAATGGGCAAGAACTTTTGAGAGAAGGCACCTTCAATTTCGAAGCAACCGGCAATCGCAAGTTCTGGAGAATGCAAGAAATGAAAAACCCGGCTGATGAATGCATTGATTACATCGACATCTATTTCAAGTAGAAAACAAGAGGACAAGAGAATTAGAGAACAGGCAACAAGTCTGTTCTCTTATTTTTTAGCATTGTGAATTGTGCATTAATCATCCCCCCAGCGCTTGTCTTGCCGCTCTTTGAGTTTTGCCTCGGCCGCAGTGTGCGGTTGGGGATTCCATATTTTTGTGTCTTTTAATTCCTTGGGCAGATAATCTTGATTTACAAAATGCCCAGGGAAGTCGTGGGCATATTTGTAATCGGCACCATAACCCAGCTCTTTCATGAGTTTTGTGGGAGCGTTACGCAAGTGCAATGGCACGGGCAGATTGCCCGTCTGCTCCACGAGATGTAGAGCATCGTCAATGGCAAGATAAGCGCTGTTGCTTTTCTCGCTGGTAGCTAGATATATGGCACACTCGCTCAGCGGAATGCGCCCCTCTGGCCAACCTATCTTGTTGATAACGTCGAAGGTGGCATTGGCGAGAAGCAGGGCGTTAGGATTGGCAAGGCCTATGTCCTCGGCAGCAAGAATGCACAGGCGACGAGCGATAAATTTGGGGTCCTCGCCACCGGCGATAAGTCGCGCGAGCCAATAAACGGCGGCATCAGGATCGCTGCCGCGTATAGACTTGATAAACGCAGAGATAATGTCATAATGCATCTCACCGTTTTTGTCAAAGGCGAGCGGGTTCTGCTGCAGACGGTCGGTTACTATTTTGTCGTTAATTACAAACGCCTCATGGGCATCAAGAGACTGGTAAATCAGGTCCAGGATATTGAGCAGTTTGCGGGCATCCCCGCCGCTGTAACGAAGCATCGCCTCGGTCTCCTCCACCTTAACCTCACGGTCTTTAAAAATTTTATCGGTCTTGATGGCACGGTCGAGAAGCTGCAACAAGTCGTCATTAGTGAGCGGCTCCAAGACATAAACCTGAGCGCGGGAGAGCAACGGACGAATCACCTCAAACGACGGGTTCTCGGTAGTGGCGCCTATAAGTGTCACCGTGCCTTTCTCCACGGCACCGAGCAGAGAGTCCTGCTGCGACTTGTTGAAGCGGTGTATCTCGTCGATGAAAAGCACCGGGCGACCTTTCGTGAATATGCTGCCAGCGTCTGCACGGCATCGGTCAAGCACCTCACGCACCTCTTTAACGCCGCTTGTCACTGCACTGAGGGTGTAAAACGGAACCTTAGTCTGCTCGGCGATGATGCGCGCCAACGTGGTCTTGCCCACTCCCGGCGGCCCCCATAGGATAAACGACGAGATATTGCCACTCTCTATCATGCGACGTATCACAGCGCCCTCACCCACGAGGTGCTTTTGCCCTATATAATCATCGAGCGACTTGGGTCTCATGCGCTCTGCCAATGGTTCGTACATAATTGTCAATCATTTATCAACCCACAAATTTACAAAAAAAATCACAAACCACAAAATAAATGAAAAGATATAAGTCAATATAACCGCAAGCACAATCAGTATCAGCAAAATCAGTCAGCAGGTCGCCAAGTATACTTGGCTATAAACCTAAAAATGCACTAGTAAAAACTAATATCTAAAATCTTTTTTGTATTTTTGCACTCTAAATTTTCAAATACTCATTAAGCATGACTGAACGCACCACCCCACATCCTCTTATAGCTTCAATACCAATCATCATACTAATTGGACTCCTTGCAGTCGCCATCACACTCTTCGGTTCCGACTCACTGAGCGGTGCTAGCCAAGTGGCGTTAATCATGGCGATGGCGGTGTGCGTGCTGATTTCCACCATCTTCTATAAAGTGCCGTGGAAAAACTTCGAGCAGCAGATTTCCAAGACCATGGGCGGCATATTCATCACGCTGCTCATACTGCTGTCGGTGGGAATGCTAGCAGGGTCATGGATGATTAGCGGTGTGGTGCCCACATTAATATATTATGGCGTGCAGTTGCTATCACCCAAGTTCTTCCTTGTAACAGCCTGTATCATATGCGCTATCGTCTCGCTACTGTCAGGAAGTTCGTGGACGACCATTGCCACCATTGGTGTGGCACTATTAGGCATTGGTGATGCGTTGGGTGTAAGCCAGGCATGGACAGCGGGTGCCATAATTTCAGGAGCTTATTTCGGCGATAAAATGTCACCATTGAGCGACACCACCATCCTCGCATCGTCAAGTACTAGAGTAGATATTTTTGAGCACATCCGCTACATGATGCACACCACCGTGCCGGCACTCATCATCTCGCTGATTATCTTCACCATCGCCGGATTAGGACATGGCGATGGGGCAATAAATATTGAGCAATACACCCATGGTCTTGCCTCGTCGTTCAACATCTCGGCATGGACACTGCTCGTGCCGATAATCACTGGCATACTGATAGCCCGCAAGACCCCTTCGCTCATCGTACTCTTCACATCTTCTATTATGGCAGGAATAGTGGCGCTGATTCTACAGCCGAACATTCTTACACAGATTGCCGCCGACCCGGCAATCTCCCACCCCGCAGCACTTACTAAAGGCCTCGCAATCACCTACTATGGGGCGACATCGGTCGATACTGGCTTTGCTGCTCTCAACGACCTGGTGTCCACTGGCGGCATGACAGGAATGCTCAACACCATATGGCTTATCATCTGCGCCATGTGCTTCGGGGCTGCAATGGTGGCAAGCGGCATGATTCACAGCATCACGCAGGTCATCATCCATTGGGCGAAGTCAAGAACCAGCCTTGTATCATCAACAGTGGTTTCGGGCATCTTCCTAAACCTCACCACTGGCGACCAGTTCATCAGTATCGTCCTCACAGCCGATACTTTCAGCAACGCCTACAAGCAAAAAGGCTTTGAGCAACGACTGCTCAGCCGCACCACCGAGGATGCCGCCACCGTCACCTCGGTGCTTGTGCCCTGGAACACCTGCGGCATGACGCAAGCCACAGTGCTCGGAGTGCCCACACTAACCTACCTGCCATACTGCTTTTTCAACATCCTATGCCCCATAATGACCATAACCATCGCAGCCTTAGGATGGAAAATCAAGCAACTGAAACCCACAACTGATGACAACAATATGGCGGAATCTCCCGAAGAAACCACAGAATAACCGCAAAGTATTCATAGACAATTCGCTCATTTCGTGTTTCACGTTTCACGTTGCACATTTACTGAAAAATATTTAAATTGTTTGTAATTGTTTGATAAAAAATAATTACCTTTGCAGCGCATTTTGCAAAAATATTGGAGTGATGCTCGAGTGGCTGAAGAGGCACGCCTGGAAAGCGTGTAGTCGTCAAAAGCGGCTCCCGAGTTCGAATCTCGGTCACTCCGCACCATAAAAAGCAATGCAGAGCCCTCATTTTCAGGGCTCTGCATTATCCTTTTAATTGTATGAAATAGTGTTACTCCATTTTCAAGGACTTAGACATAATGTCTATGAATTCGTCATACGATTCACTAGTTTCCCCAACACCTTCAAAGGAAATCAAGAAAATCTTACCGTTTTTATAGATTTCAATATCAGCATTCAAATCAGGCTCCGCCCTCCATTTATGGACTAAAGACAAATCATCAAGCATTTTCACTTCTTCCTCGGAATCATCTTTAGTAATGCCTTTTTTTAGTTCCTCATATTTTTCCTTTACCATCTGAGTGACATTCTTGCCCTTTTCCAATTCAATGTCTTTAACCTCTATACTGATCATGCACCCACCTTTTATGAATTGCCTAATACCAAAAGGATTGGATTCATCTGCTGGGGCAAAACCTGGAGGCAAATCTATCGAATAGCCATTTTCCTCGTCCACATACTTCATGCCTTTTTCTTCGGCAGGATTGCTCGAAGTATTTGAAGCGTTTTTCTCTCCTCCACAACTTGTCAACAATGAAATAGAAACCACTGTCAACAAAAAAAATAAAAACTTTTTCATAATCTGATATTTATTTTGATATTTATTTAACTTCAAACGAATCAATAACTGCTTCAACCACTTCTTCAAACTCATCTCGCTCGTTGACAGGATAATTCATGGTAATAGTGAACTTTTTACCTTTCAGCTGAAACTCTATGTAGGCCTCAAGTTTAGAGTATTTCTCTCCTATAATATAATATGAAGTGTCGTCGAGCATTTTTGCTTTGGCATTGCCATAAAATGACTTATTCATCTCAAAACTCTGCTTTACCGATTGCTCAGGAGTTGTGCCGCCTATGTAGTTCATGGTTCTAGCACAGATGTTGAATTCATATCCATCACAACCATAACCCTGACATTCTTCATCGCTCTCTCCTTGTTGCTGGCTGCCAGAAGATTCACTTTTTCTAGCACTTTCTCTACCATGGTGAACTCCGGCTTCTTTACCGTGTTTAAATTCATCGGGAACCAATACTGAGTATCCAAACTTATCACTTTTGATAATATCGCCATCTGTCCCACCATCATCTGATGATTTGCTTGATCCGCAACTTGCCAGCAATGCAATTGCGAGAAGCGGCAATAAGAAAAACAACAAAAACTTTTTCATAACATGTTTACTTTAATCACTTAACCTTAAAAGACTTAATCACTTCATCCACATCCTTCTCAAATTGTTCTTTCTTGTTGGGTGGATAGGTCATGTCAATCCTATACTTGTTGCCTTTTTGTTGGCTCTCATAGTTTGCATGTAGACCGAAATCATCGGTGCCTTTAACAATAAATGATAAACTATCAATCATCTTGGCTTCACCATCCTCATAGACATCTTTCTGCACTCTCATGCTCTCTTTTACCAGCAATTCAGCCGATGTTATGGGTTCCATTTTCATGGCTGTGACATCAATTTGGCAGCCTTCTTTAGTAAACAGCTTGCCTCCTCTAACATTCTCGATCGAATCTACGGTAGAAGTGCCAAAACCTGCCGGCAACACTATAGAATAGTTGAAATCTGTGTTCTCATACTCCACTCTTTCTTGTTTAGAATCATCCTTAGAACCTCCACAACAACCAGAGACTAGAGAAACAAACAATATTGACAATAATACAAATAATGACTTTCTCATAAAATCAACATCTTTGAATTATAACCGCAAAGATAGTTAATATTATTTCAAAAAACAATGCAGAATCCTCAATTTTGGGATTTCTGCATTGTTTTTTATTTGCAAGCGATAATTATTCTGCCTTAAATGACTTGACTACAGCCTCAACATCTTTATCAAATTGGTCCTTCTTGTCCAGTGTATAAGTAAAATCAATCATGTATTTGTTGCCATTCTTTTGAAGCTCATAATGAGCACGAAGATAATTATCGTCTTGACTCTTAGACACAAATGACACAGCATCAAGCTTTTCAACCTCAGCTCCTTCATTTAATGCCTTTACCATTTCAATGCTTTGATCAATCGATGCTTCAGGAGTTGTGTCACCAATGTAATTCATCTTGCTGCAAGTCACATCAATAGTGCATCCATCACCGAGGAAGAGCTTTCCACCGCGTTCTTTCTCCATCTTGGCATCGTCGTTCTGCTGCTCGAAACCCTCGGGCAATACTACTAAGTAACCGAAGTCCTTGTTCTCATACTTTACACCTTCAATGTTCTCCTCGCTTGCATCGCTACCTGAGCCCGACTTCTTGTCGCCACCACAGCTAACAAACATTGCAACTGATACAATTGTCAACAAAAATAATAATGACTTTTTCATAATAAAAAATTAGTTTAGAATTAGATTAAATTTAATAATGTATGCAAAGTTAATCCTTTTCTCTGAAAAAAACACCATCAATCGGTAAATTTTATTCAATGATTAAGATTTTTACTACTGTTGGATAAATTAGGCTGCGTCGGCGTCGAGGCATAAAAAATGATAAAACTTCGTTTTTCATTTTGTTCTGCTCACAACTTGCACTAATTTTGCAGCCCGAAAAAATTACAATTACGAACTATATAAAATAATCAACGAGTTATGAACGAATCAAGCAAGAAAGTTCTTAATGAAGTCAAAGACTATGTGATGATATTCATTGGCTTGTTCTGTTACTGCTTTGGGTATTCGGCATTTGTGCTGCCTGAGCAGGTAGTGACTGGCGGCGTTACCGGTCTTGCCTCTCTTTTCTACTTTGGACTGAAATGGAACTTCGCCATAACCTACTATGCCATCAACGCTATACTGCTGGCTATAGCCTTCAGAGCTGTGGGCAAGAAATTTGTGATACGCACCATCATAGGCGCTACCATTGCCACAGTTTTGCTGGGAATTATGACACCCATCTTCACCAAGCCCATCGTTGAGCAGCAGACGTTTATGAATGTCATCATCGGTGCTGTGCTGTGTGGCGTGGGCCTGGGCATAGTGTTCACACACAATGGCAGCTCGGCCGGCACCGACATCATCGCCGCTATGGTCAACAAGCACAGTAACATCTCCTTTGGCCGCACATTAATATATATCGACCTGCTTATCATCAGTTCCAGCTGGTTCATTTTCCATGAGATTGACAAGATAGTGTATGGTCTGATTTTCATGTTCATTTGCTCCATTGCCGCCGACATGGTGATTGACAGCAGCCGACAGAGTGTGCAGTTCATGATTTTCTCCAAGAAATGGAAAGAGATTGCCAACGCCATCACTAAAGACACACATCGTGGCTGCACTGTGCTGCACGGCACAGGTTGGTACACCCAAACCGAAACCACAGTGCTGCTGGTTATGGCCCGCAACTATGAGAGCATGCACATGTTCCGCATCATCAAGGCCATCGACCCCGACGCTTTCGTCTCTCAAGCTAAGGTAAAAGGCGTGTATGGCGAGGGCTTCGACCATGTGAAGGTGAACATCAAAAAGCAGGAAGCCGAAGAGATTGCCCAGTTTGCAACAGATGACACCATAACCGAAGAATAATTTGGATAAAATGCTCACGCTCGCAAGGCATTGAGCAAGCTCAGCTTTGACTCGCTTAATCGCATTTTTGGATAAATTAGGGGCAAAAACCTGTGTTTTTTGTTGATGAGGTAACGAGCGTCGAATACGCTGAATGTTTCGGAGAAGCTATTTGTCTTTAAGACCATGCAAGAAGCTGTTGCAAAACCTAATAAACAACTGATTTTCTGATTAATCTGAAATTTACAGAAATACAGATGCCTGAAATTCAATCGAATAAATAATCAGAAAATCAGATTAATCCGTAGTTTTTTATTTTGCGGGAGTTTTGCAACACCCTCGCAGCATGGTCTTTCTGATGAAACTGGGTCTTCGACCCGCCCAGCGTCTTCGACGCTCAACGCCTCACCCTAACACAGTTTTTTGCAGGTGACCCTAAATCAGGCTGTTGCACATTTTTTGGCACATTTTTTGCATTTACCACTGAAAATAGTTGCAGAATTATTTGGTAAGAATAAAATAAAAACTGTAATTTTGCACCTGTTTACAAGACTAACTAATTTTTTACTTAACTATTTTAAACTATTTGACTATGGCATACGTAATTAGTGACGACTGTGTAGCATGCGGAACTTGCATGGATATGTGTCCAACTGGCGCTATCAGCGAGGGTGACATCTATGTAATTGATCCCGATACTTGCATCAGCTGCGGTACTTGCGCTGAGGCTTGCCCTAACGAGGCAATTAGCGAGGGATAATTTGCCCGTACTACAAGAAAATAGATAGGCATTGCCAATGTGCAGTGCCTATTTCTTTTTGTACCACACAAAAACTTTATGTAACTTTGCAGTCATGAAAGAGAAAATCAAGAAAATCCTGAAATATACTCCCAAGAGTCCGAACCTGTGGTTCTACCTCCTGTCGATGGCTTGTATTATGATGCAGTTGCTGGCAGTTAGCCACCAGTTCAACAAGATTGTTGATCCCGAGTGGCTAAGTCACACCGCGATGGGCGACAAGGCGATGCTGGCTGTCAACAGCCTCGCCGACGCGCTGTTTCTGCTCACGCCTCTAGTGCTGCTGCCACCCCGCTGGCGCAAGTGGAGCTGGATAGTGATGTGGCTCGTCACACTGTGGTGCCTGGCGCAATTCCTGTATATGCCTACCTATCGCGACCTGATGCCGTTGTCGTCGTTCTTCATGACTGAGAACATGGGTGGCACGCTCTGGACCAGCATAGTCGGTTCAATAAAGCCGCGCATCCTCGAGGTGATCCTGCCCCCACTGATGCTCTATGCCATATATAGGATATGGCTCAAGAAGCCCATGGAGAAAGTACAGCAGCCAAGCAAGCACCGCCTACTGTTTGCTGCGGCAGGAATAGCTGGATTTGTAGTGATAAGGCTTGGCGCTACTGCCATTCACCAAAGCGACAACGATGAACCCACAACATTTGCTCAGCAGTTCACCGATGACTACTGCGTGATGTGGACCCGCCAAGGCGACTACATGAACCTTAACGGTGCCGTGCCTTATGTCATCTACGGTGGCATCACTTCAATTTTTGACACCAAGACGTTGAGCGAGGAAGAGAAAAAACAGGTAGAGCAATTTATTGAACACCAGCCACATTACACCGACAACGACTATGCCACTGCGCGAGGAAAGAACGTGATTCTGCTCGTGGTGGAATCGCTCAACTCCTGGGCGGTGAATATGCAAATCCAAGGTCGAGACGTCGCACCCACGCTCAAGCAACTGTGCAGCGACTCTACATGCCTCGTGTCGCTTGCGATGAAGTCGCAGGTGAAGAACGGACGTTCCAGCGACGGAATCTTCATGTATAACACCGGCTTGCTGCCTCTAAACACAAAAGTAGTTGCCAACAGCTACAGCAACGCCTCCTATCCCACTCTCTGCAAGGCTTTAGGCAACTACGACACCTTCTATGCCTGCTGCGATGAGCCATCGCTGTGGAACGTCAAAAATATGGCTAAAACCTACGGATACAGCAGTTTCTATTGCAAAGATGAGATAAATGATGCCATAAAACGCAACAATTATCTTCTCGACAAGACGTTGCTCGAAGAAGTGACAGAAATCATCCCCACTCGCAAGCAGCCGTTCATGGCGCTGGTAGCCACAGCAGGAATGCATCATCCGTTTGACGAGGCAATGGAGCCGGCAACATGGATTATGAACAGCGGTGAATACACCAGAGAGGTGCGCTGCTACCTTGAGCGCGTCAACGCCTTCGACACCGCGCTTGCCAATTTCATCAACCAGCTTAAGCAGCAAGGCATCTACGACAACACTATGATAGTGATTGTTAGTGACCATAACGAGATGGTTGACGATGCGCCAAACGGCCGACCCGCCATCGACAAAGAGGGCGACGACTGCGTGATGCTCATCCTCAACTCCGGCCAGTCAGGACGCATCAATGGACCAATAGGTCAAATCGACATCTACCCCACTCTCCTTGACCTGCTGGGACTCAACTCACAATCATGGAAAGGCTTAGGCTACAGCGTGCTGCGTAAAAACATAACTTCAGTTGCCACAGCGCCCACATTGTCGGCAGGCAACAGTCCACTCATCAGCCGCCAAAAAGAGGCTTGGCGTGTCAGCGACCTGATAATCACAAGTCGCTGGTTTGATGAGAAATAAAACAAAAATCGGTCACTAGGATTTTCAATTGATTTTTCCAATGACGTAACTATTAAGAGTTTATGTCATCTTAACTACATTTTTTATCAAACAAACACAACAAGGGGAAACAAATTCAACAAATAATTTTTTTCTTGTTGTTTTTGTAAAGTGTTGTTGTTTTTGTTTGACAATGCTGTCGTTGATGAATAGTTACCTAATGACCGATTTGGGATAATTGCTCGCTATGGTTCAACCTCAACAATTTTTCCTGAGCGGGCGTACCATACATATCCCTTGATATTGGTCTCGCCCAGCTTGCTCATCAGTATCATGTAATCATGAACCTGCCGTTTGTGCATGGCCATCGTCTCTTCCTTATCGCTGTAGCCAAATTTGTAATCGATAATCAGCATCTCGCCGTTGGCGCGCTTCACGATTCGGTCGGGGCGACGGTGGTCTATTGTGTCGTGCAGCTGAAAACTGATACTACGCTCGTTGTAGCAGATGTTGTCGTCATCAAACCACGTCATGAGCTGCTCGCTTGCCTTTATACTCTCGAAAAGTTGTCTCACGCGCCCCTCTGTCCAATACATGTTGTCACTGAGCAAACCATTGTTCTTGGCGTAATTGAACGCTTTGTCAAAATCACGCTCGCCTTTTATCATGCTGAACAACGCGTGCATCTTAAGGCCCTCGTCTTTCAAAGTGCCGCTGGTGTTGTGCAGCGACACATGAACCGGCAGCACCTCCGATGATACCCAGTAGTCTCTCACCGAAAGCACGTCAGACTTCTCCTCTTTATCGGCATTGGTGTTAATCTCTCCTAGATAGTAAGTAAAAGTGTGGAGTTTGTTACCTTCAGCCGAGTCATCACCCTGTGTATAGCAAGTGTCAAGATCCCTCTCGCTCACCTTCATCGTCTCACCGTTGATAACCAGTTTTGGCACGTACTTGAGGAGCAAATGGGAACACTTGCTGACCTTTTTCACGTTCAACTTTTTAGTGGGGTTTTCTTTCTTGCCTATGCACATAAACACATGGAGCTCCTCTTTGGGGCGGGTGAGTGCGACATAAAGCTTGTTGAGATTGTCAATCAGAGTGTTTTCAAGTTCGCTGTCTAAGATGTCGGAAAAAAGTCCGACGTTTTTCAGCTTCGTTCTCTCAATGGGCACCAGCGGAGGAATCAAGGCATTGTCGATGTCCTTGATTGCATCAAAAGAGTTGAGATTTTCGATTATCTTGTCTTTCTCAATCCAGAACACACTGTCCATTTTGTCAAGCTGCCAGTTTGCGAAAGGAACTATCACACACTTGAATTCCAAGCCTTTAGACTTGTGTATTGTCATTACATTTACTGCATCGATGTTACCACTGGCACCGAGTGTCAAATTCTCTCTCATCGAGTCCCAGTATTGCAGAAACTCAGCTATTGTGCCGCCATTGTGCCGGCGAGAGAAACTATGCACCACATCTACAAATGCCATGAGATAGGAGTTCTCGAGTTCGGTAGTATTGTCGGTGAGGAGATATTTAGCGATAATCCTATCAACTACATTCACAAGATTTGACAGTTGTGCCGTCTTGTCGGGCATCAGTTCCTGAGTGATTTCGTCATATTTTTTCAATCGCTCAGTTTTTTTGAGCGTAGCAGTCTCGCCATGGTCTTTCTCCACACAATCGTGCAGGATGTCACCTGGATTAGACGTTGGGCCGGCTTTTTGTATGTTTGCCATGAAATCATGGAGAATTTTGTAGTAACGCTGCTCGTTTATTCGGCTGTCAAGAAACTTGGCAAACTCTTCCGACATAGCCTCGTCATTGTCTTCAGGCAACTGATATTGAGTAATCTCCAGGAATCGCAAAGCACTCAAAATGAGCTTTACCGATGGTGAGTTCTCCAGCATCAGCGATTCGCTTGAGATGATGTTGATGGGACGATACTTCGAAGTATCACTTAACGACTCGTTGAATCTCATGACTTCGGCAATTATCTCCTTAGAATGATCGTTGGAGGTGACAAGGATAGCGATATCGCCCATCCGATAGCCACGGCTAAGCATAGAGTTGATGAGTCCCGGCAGTGTCTTGATTATCGCCGCGCGAGTAATATTCTCACCACTACCACCTTTTCCTCCTAAATTAGGAACAAAATTCACCTCTACCCTTCCCGTCTTGTGGCTCTTGTGCACTTTTTGAGTGATATTGTTATAGGTCTTGACGAACAAGGGATATGCGTTATTAGATTTCAGTTCGTTAATTATTGAAGTGAACAGCTCGTTGTTGAACTCTACTATCGACCTGAAGCTGCGGTAATTAGTATCGAGCGTTGAGAGTTTTATTCGCCCGGGGAAATCACCAACTATCACATCGCGCAGCAAACTGGGGTCGCTGTTGCGGAAACGATAAATCGACTGCTTCTCGTCACCGATAATGAGGTTATCATTGCCTCGGGCAATGGTTTCCCTGAGCAGCGGCTCGAAATTGCTGTACTGCTTTTTGCTTGTGTCCTGAAACTCATCAATCATGTAGTTGTTGAATTGGGTTCCCACATGCTCATAGATGAAATCTGCTCCGCTTTGCAACGCCTTGCCTATCAGATCGTTGGTATCGGCTATAAGAATACTGTTGCTATCTTTGCGGTACTGCTCGAGTTTCTCATTGATTTTACCAAGTAAGCCTAAGTTCCAGATATTCTTGAGGATGCTGTCATAGAGGTGGAACTTGTCGTAGTTCTTGAAGGTCTCTTCCACCAACTGCCGGAACTGTTCATCGTCGCCCTCCCTCAACTTGCGTCTCGCATCTTCGTTTACCACTTTCGTCGTGAGGGCATCAGGTAATTCACCATAGTTTCTCAACGTGCCTTCTTCGGAGTTCACAAACCCCGTGAAGGTGCGATTAAATAACTTAACGACAACTGCAATATTCAGATCATCGGCATCAATACCGCGACTTGAGAAAAAGTCGTAATATTTTTCTATCGATTTATCATAACAGTTTTTGTAATCATTGCGAGCCTGTATGATACGCTGCCTGAACTTTTCCACCTTTGAGGCTGTAGCACCGTTGCCAATGTCCTGTAGATATTTGATGATCTCATCCTGGTGCTCACGGAACGACTCCTTGTAGATATTGCCGGCAAATTTTTTGAGGTCTTCGCTTCGGCCGAAGAAGTTCCAATCTTTATTGATGCTGATGTTGTGACTGATGAAATCCTTAACCCACTTGTTGATGGCGGCATGTTTCTTGTCGGTGGAACCTAGTTCAAGCAAAAAGTCGTGAACAGCGACGCTGGTGGCATAGTCACTGTCAATCTGAACCTCATAATTATAGTCTCGGTCAAGTTCGCGGGCAAAGTTGCGCAGCACACGTTGGAAAAAGGAATCGATGGTGCTCACGTTGAAGTTGGCATAGTCGAAAAGAATGGATACCAACGCCTTACAGGCGGCAGCAACAACCTCGTAAAACTGACAGTTCACAAACATGATGTGAAAGTCTTGAACATAGTCACCCTGCCCCTTACTGAGCAGGTAAAGTTCCCTGATGATGCGCTCCTTCATCTCGTTGGTCGCCTTGTTGGTGAACGTAATGGCAAGCAGATGCCGATGATAGTTGAGCGTCTTGCGCAAGGTGAACTGCTCATATTCCTTATTCTGCACAGTCACCGTTGAGCCAGTAGGCACACCTATCAGATTTGCGATATAAGTCCGCGCGAGGTTATAAGTCTTTCCCGACCCCGCCGATGCCTTGATGATATTAATATTTCCCATTTATTAAATAGCTATTAGTTATCGGTTTATGTGGCAGCGGCAAAACCGCTGCACGGAGAACATCTCTCCACTCTACACTCTATACTCTCCACTCTACACTAAATAATCCTTGCCTTAAATCCCTGGCTTTTAAGATAGTTTAGGACCGCATCGCGTTTGTCGCCCTGAATCAGTATCTCACCACCTCGGGCAGAGCCGCCAACACCACAGTGACGCTTGAGCTCTGCGGCAAGCGCCTTGAGGTTCTCGTCGTCGAGGGTAAGATTAGCAACAATCGTAGCCTTCTTGCCGTTGCGGCCTTTCTTGTCAAGGATGATGTCTATCATCGTCTTTCCCTGCTGCTCAGCAGCCGATACCGGAGCAGCCTCTTGCGCCACTCCCTCATTTTCCACAGCATCGGGGTCAACATTAAACGCCGCCCCGAGCATCGCTTTCCAATCTTGTGAGCTCATCTATTATGTATTTTATCTGTGAATTGCAAAGTTACAAAAAATCGCAAAAAACAGCAAATCCAGACAAGTGAAAAATATACAAAATTTCGCCCTTACAATCATTTATTCATAATCCACACTTTGATTTTTATGCTTTTTTGAATATAATGCTCACGCTCGGAATGCAAAGAACAAGTTCTTGTACACTCTCGCTTAATCGCATTTTTGAATAAAAATCAATTTTTTGTTCATATTTATTTGGAATTTCAAGAATAATGATGTGATTTTGCAGGGCATTAGAATAAGAACAATATTCTATATATATATTACTTAAATGTGATAAATTTGGTTTATTAAGACAGATTATTCAGAGCGAGTCGGGAGACCCGCTCTGATTTTTTATACTGTTTCAAACGCGACAATTTTGAAAACAGCAACTTGTGCCACCTATAGCTCTCCAACTTCAATCTTCGCTAAATCTCCAGCATCTTTTGCATAGCTGGCATGGAGTCGAAATCGGTCTGGTCTATGTGGATGGGGGTTACTGTGACAAAACCTTTACGAAGCCAATAGAAGTCGGTGCGGTCATCATTGGGGTTTTCCTCCTCATAGTCGCCGAGCATCCAGTAGTAGTCACCGCCACGGGGGTCAACACGGTGTTCCCAGGTGTTGGTCCATCGCCCTGGTGCCGAGATAGCCATCTTCATGCCCTTTAGACCATCTTCCACCATAGGAATGTTGACACTTAGGCACACAAACTTGGGCAAACCATTTGCCAGAACCTTGCCAATGACATGGCGCATAATGGGCAGGCACGACGAGAAATCGGCATCAAAGGCATAGTCACCGTAGCTGAACGCCACACTTGGCAGCCCCGCCATAGCTGACTCCATCACCACACCTAACGTGCCACTATAGAGCACGCTATTTCCGTGATTGAAGCCGTGGTTCACACCCGAAAGCACCAAATCGACTTTCCTGTCTCCCACAAGCACTCCAAGACCTAACTTGGCGCAGTCGGTGGGTGTGCCGTTCACGGCATAAACAGTGAGTCCGGGTTCCTCCTTTTTCTTAATAACACGCAGAGGCTCGGCCATCGTGATTGACGATGCCTTGCCACTCTGATGGTTGAGTGGAGCGGCGACAATCACATCGCCAAACTCCCTCGCCACTTCTATTAAAGCCTTTAAACCTGGATAATTGTATCCGTCATCGTTACTGATAAAAATCAATGGTCTCATATATTTACTTTATTTTATTTTGACAAAAAATCGAGCAATCGAGTAGTCGATAAATCGAGAAACTCTAACCAATAACCTAACTTGAAAACTTCAATCTCAAACTGTTAAGCACCACCGAGAGGCTCGAGAGTGCCATCAGTGCTGCCGCCCACATGGGAGTTATCTGGAAGTTGATACCGAAAAGATGCAGCACACCTGCCGCAAGAGGCAGACACACAATATTGTAGATGAAAGCCCAAAACAGATTCTGCCATATCATCTTGACGGTTTTTCGGCTCAAATTAACGGCGGTTGGTACACTTTGCAGGTCGTTTCCCATAAGGGTGACCTGCGCCACATCCATCGCCACATCGGTGCCGGTGCCAATGGCTATGCTCACGTCGGCAAGAGCCAGAGCCTGGGTGTCGTTGATACCGTCACCCATCATAGCTACGGTCTTTCCCTCGCTCTGTAACTGCTTGACAAGTGCCTCTTTATCGGCTGGCATAACCCCGCTTTGACAATGCTCGACACCTACTTTCTGTGCCCAATATCGCACCGCTTCCTCCTTGTCGCCGCTGAGCAGATGAACCTCAATGCCCATCTGTTTCAATGCATCAATCACCTCTCTTACGTTAGGTTTCATAGTCTCTCGCTCATCAAGTGCCAAATCGTCGGCACGGGTAAAATCCACCAGATTTTTGTTGGGGACAGTCAATGTCCCGGTTTTGTCGGTGACAAGTGCATCGACTTTGCGCAGCAGTTCGAGGGCAGTTGCGTCTTTGATAAGAACCTGCCGCTCGGCAGCTTTGCCCATGCCAACCATCAATGCAGTAGGAGTGGCAAGACCCATAGCGCACGGACATGCCACTACAAGCACCGCTACTGCTGAGATAATCGCCTGAGGCAGTGAGTCTAAACCTGCAATTATTATCCATAGCACAAAGGTGAGCAAAGCTGCTACCGCCACTACAGGCACAAACACGCTCGCCGCCTTATCAACGAGTCGCTGAACAGGAGCCTTAGAGCCTTGAGCCTGCTGGACAATGGCGATGATCTGCGCCAAGGCAGTCTCCTCGCCCACCTGGCGCGCCCTGAGTCGCAAGCGTCCCTGACTCGGAATGGTGCCAGCAAGCACCTTGTCGCCCACACGTTTCACGGCAGGCGTGGGTTCGCCGGTTATCATGCTTTCGTCAACGTAGGCGGCATCGTCGGTCATAAAACTCGACGCCCATGTCACCTCGCCATCAACGGGAATCTTCTCGCCGGCACGCACCTCAAGAAGGTCACCTTTCTCGATGGTGGAAATCGGCACCATTTCGCCAACCTCATCGCCCTCTACTGGATGTTTCTTGCTGACGACCCTTGCCGTCTTGGGCGACATGCCCATGAGCTGGCGCAGACTTGTTGCGGTGCTGTCCTTCGCCTTTTCCTCCAGCAATCTTCCTGTGAGGACAAATGCGATAATCATCGTCACGGCGTCGAAATAGGAGTGCCACTCTATGCCTCGTGTTCCCCAAACAGTTTCGCCATAAAAGGTGTTGAAAGCACTGAACAAGAATGTTATAGCTGTTGACAGTGTCACCAACGTATCCATGCTGGTGATGCCATGCCTGAGTTGCTTGAACGCCGACACATAAAACTCCCTGCCGCACAAGATGATACATGCAAGAGCGATTATCAGCGATAGTTGATTTGCGGCATCCCTGCCACCGGCATTAACCCATCCCATCGACAGACACATAACCATGACCGCAAAAACCCACGCCATTATGGTCTTGCGTTTGAGGAGTTTCCACTCGCGCGCCTCAATCTCCTGCACACTGCGATCATCGTCAATCACCATGTCATAGCCTATATCGCTAATTTGCCGCTTTATCTCTTCCAGCGACACCCGCGCACGGTCATAATCTATCGTAGCGGTGCGACCAACGAGGTTCACCGAAGCCTCATTAACCCCAGCAATCTCCCGCAGCTTGTTCTCCACATTAGCCGAACAAGCCGAGCACGCCATACCTATGACAGGAAGAGTCTTGCGCATTAAATAGTCATTTCAAATCGCCCAAGGTCCTCAACTGCATCCTTCATATCTTGTGCAGTGACTTGTGCCTCGTCATACTCAACTGCAACACAAGCATCCTCAAGACTGACAACCGCCTCAGCCACACCAGGCAATGCCTTAATAGCACGCTCCACATTAGCCTTGCAGTTCACGCATTTCATGCCACTAACGGTAAAGGTATTCTTCGTCATAATTTCAATGTGTTTATTTTAACCACAAAGGTAAACATAATTTACCAATAACAGACAAAAACCATACCACAAAAATGCGATTAAGCGAGACAAGGCTAAGCCTGCTTAAAGCTTTGCGAAGCGTGAGCATTTTATTCAAAAGAGCGGGCAAAAATCAACCTAAGCGCTGTTGTTGTATTGCGCCGTAAGCACGGCGTTCGGAAATAAAACACCTCACCGCTTCATCTAAATCATCTCCCCCAGTATGGGCACAACAAACCAAGTCAAACTTTCAACACTCAATATTTTCACAATTTTCTTGCACAAAACAAAAACAATCATTATCTTTACCGCAAAATTTCAAACAATCTAAAACTTATAGTGTTATGAAAAGATTTTTACTAGCTATTCTTACTGTCGCCTGCGCGATAAGTGTTTGGGCATGGAAGCCCATCTTCATTGGCCACCGTGGCAGCTACATGGGAGTGATGAACACCGTTGAGGCTTACAACAACGGAGTGGACCATTATGGCTATCAGGGCCTTGAGTGTGACGTGCGTGTCACTGCCGACGGCTACTACGTGATTAGCCATGACGAGACCACTAACTCGGTAGGCGGCAACCTCACCGTTGCCAACGCCACCCTCGCCGAACTGCAGGCCGAGACCTACACACAGACCCGCGGTGGCGTGACCTATACTGGACACATCTGCACTGTTGCCGAGTATCTCGACATCTGTGCCGAGAAAAATGTAACGCCAGTGATAGAGCTCAAATGGACCACAGGCATCAACAACAACGACATGAGCAAGTTCCCTGGACTTGCCGCTCTCATCGAGGAAAAAGGTCTTACCGACAAGGCTATCATCCTTACCTCGATGCGCAACTCGCTGGAGTATGTTCGCACCAACTACCCCGCTCTCAAATGCCAGTTCCTGTGTAACAGCAACTGGTCAACCCATTTCGACTGGATTGTGCAATGGGGATTAACGCCAAGCATAGAGGCTGGTTGCTTTGACATTTACACCGTAAAGAAGTTCCATGACAAGGGCCTTGAAGTGGCTGTGTGGACAGTGAACTCACTAGCCAACTACAACCTCTATGGCAATATGGGCGTAGCGATGATGACCTGCGACTACCTCATGCCGAGCGATATGCCCGAACTCCAAGACATCAACTGGGATGCCATCGTGGAACCTATGGAGCCGCTGCAAGTGGTGGTTGACACCGTGTTCTCCTACACCCGCGAAAAAGGCAACCTGCCAGCAAATTTTCCTTCGGGGCTTGATGCCGACGCTTCTCCTTACAAGTCAGCGCAACAAGCCGCTATCACAACCGATGGAACTTTCTATGCTAACAACTACACAACCAGCAAACTTGTAATTCTCAAGCCCGACGGCACATTAACCGAAGCACCTGGAACGAGCAGCCATGGCATCTGTTTCGACAGTGCAGGAAACTTGATTCAGCGCAACGACGGTGTCACATCGACTCCCAACAAACTAATTATATATCCTAACGGTGACATAAATGCCGAACCTGTTGAGGTGGATTTTGAACTCGATGAAGCTGGTCAAACCAACTTCATCAGTGCCATTGGCGACGTGATGAGCGAAGATGGCGGATACGTTTACCACTACCAAAACGGAAGATCATATATTACACTCGTCAAAATTGTCAACGGAGAGTTTGATGGCGTTGAAATGACAGATGGAGTCTCGTTTGCTGGTTCTACGGCAGGTGTGATTTACCCCATCGATAACGACCCTTACCACTTCGTCTATCAAGTGCGCAATCAGGGCTACTATCTCTACAACGGCACCGACAAGGGCAAATATATCCCCGGCTCACTCAACACCACAACCCCCAACAGCAACTCGTCGGTGGGAGGTGCCTATTTTGAGCTCGACGGCCACGAGATGTTTCTCTACACCAGCGGCAGCAACTACAACGGCGGCTTCTCAATCCGCGACATGAGCGCCGAAGCCACAGCAGTGGCCACCATTCCTCCTATGGGGACTGGCGGCTATTATGCCAATCCCTCTGTAGGCTCATTCTTCCGTGTGGTGCCCGAAAGAGGCAAGAGTGTTATGGTTTATGAATATACCATGGGCAACGGTTATGCCGCCTACCGTGTTCACACCCCTGACTACACTCCCATCGACAATATCAATGTCGACACTCCACGCCCACACGACAACAACTACTATGACCTGATGGGCCGAATGATGAACGGCAACAACCTCCCTGCTGGCATTTACATCCACAATGGCAAGAAGATTATAATCAAATAGTTAAAAGACAACAATATATTAACATCAAGAGGTGGCATTCAACGAAATGTCACCTCTTGATATCTTGCCATAGCAACAAGTGAATTACAGCAGAGCCTCTACCTTAGCCTTGAGAGCGTCTTTGGCGATAGAGCCCACGTTGCGGTCTTGTAATTCGCCATTCTTGAAAAAAAGGATGGTGGGGATGTTACGGATACCGTACTCTGCCATGAAGTCGCCGCCCTCGTCAACGTCGTACTTGCCAATCTCCACTTTACCCTCATACTCCTGAGCCAGCTCGTCTATGATGGGCGACACAGCCTTGCAAGGTCCGCACCACTCTGCCCAGAAATCAACTACTACGGGTTTGCCCGATTGGATAATCTCATTGATGTTGTTGTCGTTAAATTCTTTTGCCATAATTGTTTTTTGTTTTGTGTTCAGCTATTTCTGTACTGTCATAATGTCACAAAAAACCGCTGAACGATATTTATAATCATTTATTTTTAAAATCTTCAAACTATAATAAAAAACAATAACCCCTAAACAATAACCTATAACCCCTGAACAATAACCTATACTTCAACTTTATATTTTATTCCCAATTCATCAAGTTGCTCAATAAACTCCCGCGTAAGTGGAATTTTGAACTTCGACTTCATCTCAACATATCGGTTGGTCTCCAAGTCGTGTATTTTGAATACCAGGTCGCATTTAGTGTCAGATTTTGCTTTTAACTGCTCAAGCATTATGCCGCTAAACTGCAACTGTTTCTCATTGAGACTGATGACGATACTCTGAACCATTTTACCCTTAAGATCCTTAAGGAAGGCTATGCTGCTAACTCTGAGAGCCACCTTATTACTATAAGTGTTCATCTCATACTTGCATTTCACTGCAATAGCCGTGCCAGGAATGCAGTAGTTTCGATATTCGGCAAATACCTTGTCAAAGAGCATGAACTCGGTGCTGCCTGTCTTGTCCTCAATCTTAAGAATGCCAAAGTTGTTGCCGCGCTTAGAGGGACGCTCTGTGTAGTCTGTTACCACGCCGCCAAGGACATATTCTTGACCTAAATGGCTCTCGCCCGTCTCAACGAAGTTCTTGATAGTTGACGTACAGCCAAACTTCATCTCCATGAAGAATGGATCAAGAGGATGAGCCGATAGATAGATGCCCACCAGTTCGCGCTCACGCGACAGGCGTTCCATATTGGGCCATGCTTCAGCTTTAGGGATGGTGGGCTTGGAGGTAAAGGAGTCCATCATGTCACCAAAGAGGCTATTGACTTGGCTGCTCTTGTCTTGCTGGTATTGCTGGCCATATCTCACAAGCACCTCGCTAAAGTCCTCTCCCTTTGTGTTCTTCTCGAAGAACGCCTCACGCTGCACGCCAAAACTGTCGAAAGCCCCCGAGAGTGCCAGCGACTCAATGGCACGACGGTTGCACGCCGATAGGTTCACACGCTCCACCACATCATAGATATCTTTAAACGGTCCGTTCTTCTCACGCTCATCAATGATTGCATCTACCGAATTTGAACCAAAGCCCTTGATGCCGTTAAGGCCAAAACGGATAATGCCTTCCTTATTGGCACTAAAGGATTTGAAGCTCTCGTTGATGTCAGGTCCCATGACCTTCACACCAATCGCCTTACACTCGTCCATAAACTTGGTCATCTTCTCCACATCGCCCGAGCGGCTTAGCACGGCTGCCATGTACTCGCTGGGATAATTGGCTTTAAGATAAGCGGTTTGATAGGCTATCCAACTGTAGCAGGTGGCATGGCTCTTGTTGAAGGCATAGGATGCAAAAGCCTCCCAGTCACTCCAAATCTTCTCTAGCGTCTTGGTGTCATGGCCTCGCTCCTCACCGCCCTTGATGAACTTGGGTTTGAGTTTGTCGAGCTTGTCTTTCTGCTTCTTGCCCATCGCCTTGCGCAGCACGTCGCTCTCGCCACGTGAGAAGCCAGCCAACAGTCGCGACAAGAGCATCACCTGCTCCTGATAGACCGTAATACCATAGGTGTCCTTCAAATATTTCTCCATTTCGGGGAAATCATAGGTAATGGGGTCACGACCGTGTTTGCGCGCGATGAACTGCGGGATATAAGCCATTGGACCAGGACGGTAGAGGGCATTCATCGCAATCAAATCTTCAAATGTACTGGGCTGAAGCTCCATGAGGTACTTCTGCATACCTGCCGACTCAAACTGGAATGTTCCCGTGGTCTTGCCTTCACAATACAGCTGGTAGGTTTTGGGATCATCGATAGGAATCTTCTCGATGTCTATATCGATGCCGTGAGTCTGCTTGATATTTGCCAATGCGTCTTTTATGATAGACAGCGTTTTCAGCCCTAAGAAGTCCATCTTGATAAGACCTGTCTCCTCTATCACACTACCCTCATATTGTGTAACCACGATGCGTGCGCCTTCCTTGTCTTCCTTATCCACAGCGGTACTCACTGGCACCCAGTCGGTAATGTCGTCACGGCCGATAATCACACCGCAGGCATGAACGCCAGTGCCTCGCACATTACCCTCAAGTTTCTCGGCATACCTGATGGTGTCGCCCACAATGGGGTTAGGGTTTTCGAGTTCTTGGCGGAACTCTGGAAAGCATTTGAGGCAATTTTTTATGGTGATTTTATAATTCTTGCCTTTCTCATCCTCGGGCATATCGTTGGGACGGGAGGGGATGAAGTTTGCCAAGCGGTTACTTTCGGGAATAGGAAGGTCGTGGACACGTGCCACGTCTTTTATAGCCATCTTTGCAGCCATTGTTCCATAGGTGATGATGTGAGCAACCTTCTCGGCACCATATTTCTCGGTCACATACTTGAGCACAGCGGCTCGACCATCGTCATCAAAATCCACGTCAATATCGGGTAACGAGATGCGGTCGGGATTCAAGAAGCGCTCAAACAGCAAGTCATATTTAATGGGGTCTATCTTGGTGATTCCCAAGCAGTAGGCCACAGCTGAGCCAGCTGCCGAGCCACGGCCTGGGCCCACTGTACAACCTAACGATGGTGCCACACGGATGTAGTCCTGCACGATGAGGAAGTAGCCAGGGAACCCCATCTTCTTAATGGTCTCAAGCTCGAAGTCGATGCGCTCGCGATGCTCATCGTCCATATCGGGCCAACGCTCCTTCGCGCCCTCATACACGAGATAGCGCAGATAGTCGTCTTCGTTGTCAAAGCCGTCGGGAAGCGGGAAATCGGGAAGAATGGGAGCATGATTGATTGAGTAAATCTCCACTTTGTCGAGAATCTCCATTGTGTTCTGCAACGCCTCGGGAACGTCGGCAAAGAGCTCGTTCATCTCCTCCTGGGTCTTGAACCACTCCTGCTTGGTGTAGAGCAGAGAATGCTCGTCGCTCATGCGGCGTCCGGTTGATAGCATCACCAAGCGCTCGTGGGCGTCGGCATCGTCTTCGTTGAGGAAGTGGGAGTCATTGGTACATATAACTTTCACGCCAAGTTCTTTGCTCAACTGCAACAGCACGGCATTCACCTCCTGCTGCTTTTGGAATGTCTCGTGGTTGGCATTAGGCACAGTTGCTTTGTGGCGCTGAAGTTCTAGGTAATAGTCATCACCAAACACACCCTTATACCACTTAATCGCCTCACGGGCGCCATTGATGTCGCCGTTCATGATGAGTTGCGGCACCTCGCCACCGAGACACGCCGAGCAGCAAATCACGCCCTCGTGATGCGCTGCAAGCTCGTTATGGTCGGTGCGTGGGTGGCTATAGAAACCATCGGTCCACGCCTTCGACACTATCTTGATGAGGTTGTGGTAGCCCTGCAAGTTCTTGGCGAGAAGAATGAGGTGACGGCCAATGTCGCGTTTGTCGGTGTGGGAATGCATATCCTCGTTGGCAACGTAGGCTTCACAGCCAAAGATTGGCTTGAACAGCTTGCTTTCTTGCTCGTTGAGGTCAATTTTGAGGTTTGCGATCACATCAGCATCAGGAGTCTCCTTTGCCTGCTCTTCCTCGAGCTTTTTCTTGAGTTCCTTGATGGTGCCATTTACGTCAGAATTCTTTTTATTTACATAGTCGTGAAGTTCCTTGATGCCAAACATATTGCCGTGGTCGGTGAGAGCCACGCCACGCATGCCGTTGTCGATAGCCTTGTCAACTATCCCCTTAACGGGTGCCTGGCCATCAAGAAGCGAATACTGGGAGTGAACGTGAAGATGAATGAACGGAAACATATATAAGTGCTAAGTTTTAAGTGTTAAGTAGGGACGAGGCCTACCTCGTCCGTTATTTGTCTAGAATCAAATATTAGCGGGCAAATCAATGTGTCCTCACTTTTTAGGCGGCAAGGACATCATTTTTTGACGCTTTTTTGCGAGTGTAAAGTTACAGCAAAACAATCCCACCCGCAAAATTTTTCCCAAATAAGTTATTAACAATTTTAATGCAACACCACGTAAATCACTGCAAAAGACCTTAAAAAAAGAAAGAGTGGCAACCTCTGCCACCCTCATCCTTTTTTTCGTTATTTTAACACCTTAAGGATTGTACTGCACAAACGCCTCTATCGCCTCGTAGCTGGCAAGGCCGAGGCGGCTGTAGAGCTCTGCGGTCTCTTGGTTGCGCTTGAGGACGCGTTGCCAATTGAGGTCTTCGTCTTCGGGGTCGATGAACGGTGCGTCATGCACCTGCGACTGATGCTTGAGGATGGCGTCACGCTTGTATTGGAACTCCTCTGGGCTAATAGGCACTGCCATCTCGATGTGGTCAATGTCCCACTCTGCCCACAACCCACGATACATCCACACACGGCAGTCGCGCATGAAAGACTCGTCTTTCAACTCATCAATGGCAGCAAGCACCACATTGGCCGCTGGCTCGTGAGTGCCGTAGGGGTCGTTGAGATCATCGGCAAAGAAAATCTGATGAGGCTTAATGCGCTCTATAAGTTCCTTGATAGGCAGCACATCGGCTTCGGTGACTCGCCCTTTGCCAAAGGGGGCATCAGCATAGAAAGGCAATGACAACTCATGAATGTTCCTCTCATCTATTCCAAGATATCGACAACTGGTAATACCTTCGCACACAAATATCTCACCCTTGCAGAAACGCACCTCGGGGATGTCGGCATCACCGGGAGTCTTGTTCTTGAGGCTCTCCTCTATCTTCTCAACCACTGCACGCTGCTTGTCGTTGTAGTAGCCATTCTTAAGGGCGGCCCGTTTCGATACCATCACATAGCGCCTCATGTCCTCATCGTTGACCATGATATCACCCGAAGTCTCAAAGGCGACATGCACCTCATGCCCCTGGTCCACAAGTCGGCGTAGCGTGCCGCCCATAGCGAGTATAACGTCATCTGGATGGGGACTGAAGGCGAGGATGCGCTTGGGATAAGGCTTGGCGCGCTCAGGGCGATAGGTGTCGTCGGCATTGGGCTTGCCACCTGGCCAACCCGTGATGGTGCGCTGTATATCATTGAAAATCTGAATATTAACGTTGTATCCCGAGCCATATACTGCCACAAGCTCACTCAAACCATAATCGTTATAATCTTTGTTGGTGAGTTTTAATATGGGTTTGCCAGTCTGCTCGCTCAGCCACAGCAACGCACGACGCAGGAGGGTGCGGTTCCATTCGCAACTCGTCACCTTCCACGGGTAGTTGATGCGGGTGAGGCTCGACGCGGCATCGAGGTCAATAACCAATTGCACGTTGTGGTGCATCTGCAGGAACGATGCGGGATATTGGTCGGTGATATTGCCCTCAATGGTGTTGAACACCGCTTTGGCACTACCCTCTCCCCACGCTGTGCTTATAATTTTATGGGCATTGAGTATGTTGCTTATGCCTAACGTCACTGCCGTCTTAGGCGACTGCTCACACTGATAGCTGTCGGCAATGCGTGTGCGCGTCTCGCCAGTGAGTGACACCAGTCGGCACGACGACATGCTCGTGGAGCCCGCCTCGTTGAACGCCAACCCGCCATTCTTGGTGAGTTCGCACACCACGAGGTCAAGACCGCCATATTCGTCAATCTCGGTCTCGTAGGCTCGACAGAGCTTGAAAACATTCTCCTTGGTGGCTTCGGTGCTGAATGTGTGAATGTTCTCGGTAGGGATATCAACCTTGTTGAGAAAACCATCACTCAGGCGTTTGAGGGTGCTCTGACCATCGTCAACAGGTACTCCAAGCCCCAACTCCGTCATGTTGAACACTATAACGTTGTTAAAGCTAACCTTGTCGGCAAAATATAGCTTCACCAACTCACCGTACACGTCCATGGCACAGCGTCCAGCACCAAGACCGAGCACACAGCGTCCTTTCTCCCGCACGCACCGCTCAATGGTGTCAACCACCTCACGGGCAGCCAGCACAGCACCCTCGAGAGGCGTTTCCACAACCTCGGTTTGAACCTTCTCATATCTCGTGAGAGATATAAGCTCCACCTCACTCTCAGGGCGATAGCATCGCTTCGACACCTGTTCAAGCTTTATGTGTGAACTCAAGTCAAATTTCATATTCATTATTGCTAAAACTAGAAAATCTAGAATTATTAGAATAACTATGGTAAACGGACGAGACAGTCTCGTCCCTACTTTAAACTTAACATTTTACACTTATAGATTTATTTCAAGCTCCACTGGGCAGTGATCACTACCGTAAATCTCGGTGTGTATTTTAGCGTTGAGCATCTTGTCGCGAGCATCGTTGCTAACCAGGAAGTAGTCGATGCGCCAGCCGGCATTCTTCTCGCGTGCCCTGAAGCGGTAACTCCACCACGAATACACGCCCTCCACATCGGGGTTGAAATGTCGCCAACTGTCGGTAAAGCCGGCATTGAGCAACGTTGTCATCTTCTCACGCTCCTCGTCGGTGAAGCCAGCATTCTTGCGGTTGGTCTTTGGGTTCTTGAGGTCAATCTCCTGATGCGCCACATTAAGGTCGCCACACACAATCACAGGTTTAGTCTCATTGAGTTTGAGCAGATAAGCCCTGAAGTCATCTTCCCATTTCATGCGGTAGTCAAGGCGCTTCAAGCCATCCTGACTATTAGGCACATACACGTTTACCAGGTAAAAGTTCCCCATTTCAAGAGTTATCACCCTACCCTCATGGTCATGTTCGTCAACGCCAATGCCTAAAGTCACATTCAGCGGCTCTTGACGAGTGTATATTGCAGTACCTGAATAGCCTTTTTTATCGGCATAGTTCCAGTAGCTGCGGTAGCCTTCAAACTCTAGGTCGAGCTGTCCTGCCTGCATTTTGGTCTCTTGCAGACAGAAGAAATCAGCGTTAAGCGCCTTGAATGTTTCGGCGAAGTCTTTGCCCACCACGGCACGCAGGCCGTTCACGTTCCAAGAAATAAGTCGTGTCATTGCTCGTCGTCGTTTTTATAATCACTCTGATCATAGGTTACCTCGTCGACAATGTCGCCGTTTTCTATCGCCTTGTCAACGGCATCTTCTTTGGCGGCATTTTTCAGAATCTCAGCCTCAACACGACGACACTCAGCACGGTCAAGCTTGCGGGCTTTCACAAGCAAGAACACCCACGCCACAAAAGCCACAAAAACTATCACGGTACCTGCAACAAGAAGCCAATAAGGAATAAGATCTTTTTTGCCCAAAAACAGCAGAGCAAAGCCTAGCACTAGGCACAGCACATAAAGAATAAACGCGTGCCTCATCAGTAATTTCGCTTGGTTCATAATAGTTATTTTAATTGGTCTAAAAATCTCAAAACATTACAAAAGTAGCCTATTCAATTTTCTTGAATTGTTGCAAAGGTAAGCAATAATTATAAAACAACAAAATATTTTTCTTTCTCAATATTATGAAATACTTGCATACATCAAGATTTTTGACGAAATTTGCAAACTGAAAAGCTCAAAACCAACAACTGATAACTGACAACTCAAAACTCAAAACTGACAACTATGAATTATAAGAAAGCTTTTGAGACCATGGTAAGCCAAACGGCTAAGTATCTAACAGAAAATGGACTGAAGACAATGATATTGGGACTCTCAGGGGGCCTTGACTCTACCGTGACTGCGGCCATCTGCCACGAGGTGGTTAACCAATATCCAGAGCAGCAGTTCAAGTTTATCGGTGTCAGTTTGCCATGCTCGTCTAACACCATTGAGGAGAACGACTCGGCGAGTCTGGCAATGAAGGCTTTCTGCAATGAATACTGGGTGGAGAACCTGCAAGCGCAGTATTTGCTTTTGAAAGCCACTTGCGAGCAACGCTATCCCTCAACACCTATTTCACAAGGCAATATCAAAGCCCGACTGCGCATGATTTACCTTTACAATCTCGCCTCGGTGACAGGAGGTCTGGTGATGGACACCGACAACTTGACAGAGCACAACCTGGGATTCTGGACCATCCACGGCGACGTTGCCGACTACAACCCCATTGGCGGGCTGTGGAAGCATGAGGTCTATGAGCTATGCAAATATATCTTTACCGAGCGTTTCACCGATGAGAAGGACCCGCGCCATCAATCCCTGCGTGCAGCCTACGACATCATGCCAACCGACGGCAACGGCGTGGCAGCTGGAGGTGACATGGCACAAATAGCCCCAGGTCACACCTACGAGGACGTGGACGACATCCTCAACACCTATTTGCAACACGGCGACGATGAGCAGGAGATGAAGCGACTTGTCGATGCCTACAGCGCCGAAACCGTGGAACGTGTGCTCACCCGCCATCGCCGCTCTGAATTCAAGCGCAAACGCATGCCATTGGTCATTGAAAGATCACTTTACGATTCCTAAAAAAACACACAAGTGCAAGGTTGCCATTTCTATTTAACCCGCTTTTTTGTGTTGTAATTTTGTAGTGCAAAACAAATTTGCATATAATAATCAACACGCTTACGAGCGAATAAATTGTGAATTATGCATTGTGCATTATGCATTAAATTAAGCACTATGAACTACATTAGAATTATCAAAAAGCACCCTTTTGGAGGAAACTATTTGGCAATTAACTTGTTTGGCTTCATCTTCACTTTGTGCGATTTAGATGAGGAGGAACTGAACTACCTAATGAACCGCAAGCATTTTCGTTACAGGCAATAATAAAACTGGTCACTCATCATAGACATAGTCCAAAAAATCGTGGATGGGTTTTAGCACCTTGAAGTCATCGTTGACGCGTTGCACCCAGTCATCGCAGGCAAAATAATCCTCATCAACATGCTTGGCGAGGATATATTCCTTGCGCTTGAGATAATCGCCCAGGGGATGGTCTTTAGGGTATTCTTTTGGCACATTCTTGAGCGTTTCTCCCTCAAAGCCAAATCCCGATACCGCTAAACGCTTGTCGTTTACAAGTTTAGCAAACTCCTCAGGCTCTGCGTCGATAAGTCGGCGCAGGGCATCAAGTTTGTCCTTTGCTGGCCACCACACCCCACCGCACAGCATCAGGTGGTCGGGTTCAAAGTGGATGTAATAACCACTTGAAACACAGTGGCGACCACCGCGTCCAATAACCGCACTGAAATACTGCTTATAGGGCCGCTTGTCGTGCGAAAAGCGAATGTCACGGTAGATACGATACACCGCCTGCTTCACGTCAAGTCCCCGAGCCTTCTCGTCCCACTCCGACATGAGCATGATGAGTCGCTCTATATCATTTTCCCAAGCTTGCCGCAGCGGGTCAAAAAGTGATTCTTTGTTCGCCTTGAACCAGATGCGGTCGTTGTTGGCACCTAACAGCCGCAGAAAATCAAGCACCTCATGAATATTACTCTGTGATTTCATGCATTATTTCTTTTTTCAACTCACAAAGATAATGCAAGTAGCAAGAAATACAAAATTAAAGACAAAATTTCTGATTTTTGTTTCCAAGACTTCCGAGACTCAACCTAAAAAATTAAAAAGAACAAAAAAATATAACAAATGAACCAAGAAAACTTTTGGAGTTTTAAAAGTTTTTTACGTACTTTGCATCGATTATTCAAGCAAAAAATCAAACTAAATTTATAATCTCCTATATCATATGGATTTAAGAGAGAAGATTTTAAAAAATTCTATGAACTTGATGATGCACATCGGTCCTCAGTCGGTGACTATGGACATGGTGGCGCGAGAGTGCGGCATCTCGAAGCGCACGCTCTATGAGACATTTCCCAACAAACACAACCTCATCAGCGATGTCATCAAGTACAACCAGCAGCAAACTAACAAGAAGTTCTCTCAAATCTTTGAGCAGTCGGCCAACAACTTCGAAGCCCTGCTAGGTGTATATACTGTAGCACGAGAGTTCATCCAGAAGGTGTCGCCCGCATTTCTTGCCGACATCAAGCGACTTTATCCCGAAGCGTTTGATGAATACAAGGCTCAAGAGATAGACCACATCCTGTCGTTGGCCCGCATCATCAGAAAGGCCAAAGACGAAGGTCTGGTTCTTCCAAGCATCAAATGCAAGATCGCCGCTTTTGTGTTCAGCAACAACATGAAGACCCTTCACCACATGCAAGACTTCCCGTTCCCCGAATACACAGCCACCGAAGTCTTTGATGCGGCATTCCTCAACTTCATGCGAGGCATGGCAACAACCAAAGGGCAGAAAATAATTGAAGACTATGTTGTGAAACACCTCCTCAAAAAAGAAGAAAACTAAATAAATAAAAATATGCATCTGAAAAAATTATCTAAAATCGCGCTGATAGCTGTTGCGTTGACAACAACATCATTAGCATCAGGAGCCGAGACACTTAACGTGACTCTCGACGACTGCATCCGCATCGCTCTGAGCGACAATCCATCAATCATTGTCGCCGACATGGAGATTCAACGTGTCGATTACTCCAAGAAAGAAACCTTGGGGCAATTGTTCCCTAACGTTGATTTCTCTGCCAGCTACTCTCGAACCCTTGCAAAGCAAACATTTGTGATGGGAGAACAGAGAATCAAGGTAGGCACCGACAATTCTCACAGCGTGGGGTTTAGCGGTACACTGCCAATAATCGTTCCAGCACTGTGGAAATCTATAAAATTGAGCGACAACCAAATTCTCCAGAACATTGAAAATGCACGCTCATCACGCCTCTCGCTGGTAAACCAAGTGAAAAACGCCTATTATGCCCTGCTGCTGGCACGCGACAGCAAGCGGGTGATAGAAGCCAACCACGAGACGGCGCTGCTCACCGCCGAAATATTCAAGAAGCAGTTTGAGATTGGAGTGGCCAGTGAGTATGACATGACCCGTGCGCGCGTGGCAGCCACTACACTCGAGCCGTCAATTCTTGACGCACAGAACTCTATCGACGCTCTTAAACTGCAGCTCAAGGTGCTCATGGGCATGGATGCCAACGTTGACATTGAACCAAGCGAGACACTCGACAGCTACAAGGCAATGATGTATGACTACACCATGACCGTTGACACTTCGCTTGTCAACAACCCCAGCCTTAGGCTACTTGACCTCCAGACCGACTATATGAAGAAAGCCCTCGAGACACAGAAGATGTCGTGGTTTCCAAACCTATATGGCAGCATCAACTATTCTTGGAACTCCATGAGCAACGGTAGTCCTTTCAAGAACTTCAACTGGAGTCCCTACTCACAAGCAGCATTATCACTGTCGTGGAATCTGTTCTCAGGTGGCCAGCGATATTTCAAGCAGAAAGAGGCCGAAATCGCTGTCAATGAAATGAAATGGCAGCGCGAGAACCTAACTCGCACTCTCAACTCGCAAGTTGAGACTCAGCTCAACAACATCAAGAGCAACCTAAAGCAAATCGAGAGTAACGCAGCCAGTGTGGCACTCGCCGAGAAAAGCGACAACATAATGCAAGAGAGTTTCAAACTCGGAGTAGGCACCTTCCTGCAAATTCAAGACACTCAAAACGCATTACTTGGCGCACGTCTCTCCTACTACCAAGCAATCTATAACTTGCTCGTTTCACAGAGCAACCTTGAACTGATGCTCGGCAATGCGCCTTTGGCAAAATATGGAGTCTCCAACGAACAACGATAAACGAACAACAATAAACGAACAACGATAAAGATGAAAACTTACAAATCATTCACAGCATTAGTGTTAATCGCAGCACTATTTTCCTCTTGCTCAGGAAAGAAGGACAAGAAAGGTCCAGATGTAGATGAGACACCAATGGTGGAACTGCAAAGCGTTCACACCGATGATGTTGACGAGATTAGCGAATATACCGCTACGATAGAGGCTTTCAAAATCAACAACATCTCATCATCAACAGGAAACCGCATCAAGCGCATTCTCGTTGACGTAGGTAGCAATGTAAGAGCTGGGCAGGCAGTTGTAATCCTCGACAACGTGTCGGCAGTTAATCAAGAGAGTGCTATCGCAGGACAGAGAGCAGGAGTTGAAAACCAAGCTGCTGCACTTGCCAGTCAAGAGGCCGCACTTAAAAGCGAGGAGATCAATCTGGCCAGGCAAAAGAAAGACCTCGACCGTGCCAAGGAGTTAGTTAAAATTGGAGGGGGCACCCAACAGGCTGTTGACCAGCTGCAAGCAGCTTACGATGCAGCACAAGAGTCGCTGAAAGCACGCAAACGCGCTCTCGACGCCAGCAAAGCATCGCTCGAAGCAAGCCGCTCGTCGCTTGGCGCCAGCCAGCGTTCAATGCAGACCGTGCAGGAGAACACCGTTTTAACTAGTCCCATCAGTGGTGTAGTTAGCGCTCGCAACTACGATGCTGGTGACCTGCCCATGGGCCCCATCCTCACCGTTCAGCAGATGAATCCTCTCAAGGTCATCGTAAACGTCAACGAGGAAGAGTTCGCCAAAATTAAGAATGGGATGCCTGTAACAGTTACTCTCGATGCAGTCCCCGACGAGACGTTTAACGGCACAGTATATCTCATTCACCCCGAAATCAACCAGCAAACTAGAACTTTCCAAGTGGAAGTCACCATCAACAATGGCGCTGGCAAAGTGAGCACAGGTATGTTTGCACGTGTTAAATTCAATTATGGCACTCAAAAACACATTGTAGTTCCCGACAATGCCATCGTGAAGATGCAAGGCTCAGGAAAACGATTTGTTTATGTTTATAACGATAATGGCACTGTGACTTATACCGAGATAGAACTTGGCATGCGACTTGGCGACCGTTATGAGATTCTGAGTGGCCTTAACGACGGCGACCGCGTGGTTGTTGCTGGGCAATCTAAGCTCACCAATGGCGTCAAAGTGAAACTCAAAGACAACAACGCCTCTAATTAGCATTAATCACAACCATTTCACAGCATATTTAGACAATAAAAAGTAAACATCATAATCACATCCTATTATGAGTCTTTATTCCAGCTCGGTGAAACGACCAGTAACGACAATCCTTATTTTCGTGGCTGTCGTGATTCTTGGTCTGTTCTCACTACAGAAATTGCCTATCGACTTGTACCCCGACATAGATACCAACACCATCATGGTAATGACAAGCTATTCGGGAGCAAGTGCCGAAGATATTGAGCAGAACGTCACTCGACCGCTTGAAAACTCACTCAACTCGGTTGAGCACCTCAAGCACATCACTTCCACTTCGAGAGAAAACATCTCTATTGTGACCCTCGAGTTTGAGTATGGATACGACATCGATGTGCTCACCAACGATGTACGTGACAAACTGAACATGGTGTCGAGTATGTTGCCCGACAACGCCAACACACCCATCATCTTCAAGTTCTCGAGCGACATGATTCCTATTGTGCTACTCTCGGCGCAAGCGCATGAAAGCGTGCCAGGACTATACAAAATTCTTGACGAGAATGTTGCCAACTCATTGGCTCGTGTTGATGGCGTAGGTTCGGTATCTATCATGGGAGCTCCAAAGCGTGAAGTACACATCTATGTTGACCCTCTCAAACTTGAAGCATATCACCTTAGTATAGAGACAATAGCGTCACTCGTCGGGGCCGAAAACCGAAATATCCCAGGTGGTACTTTTGACATCGGTAACGAGACCTATGCGCTTAGAGTAGAGGGTGAGTTTAAAGACCCAAAAGAGATTGCCAACATCGTTGTGGGAGTGTCAAATGGAGCTGCAGTTCACCTGAGCGATGTGGCACGCATCGACGACTCTCTTGAGGAACGAGCTCAAGAAACCTTCACCAATGGCGTGCGTGGCGCCATGATTATTGTCCAAAAACAGAGCGGTGCCAACTCGGTAGAGATTTCTAATCAAATCCAGAAACAGCTACCCAACATCCAGAAGAACCTGCCTGCCGATATCAAGCTTGACTACATTGTAGATACCAGTGACAATATCCGCAACACTATTTCTTCTCTCGTTGAGACAGTGTTGTTCGCACTTCTCTTCGTAGTGATAGTGGTATTCTTCTTCCTCGGACGATGGAGAGCAACCATCATCATTGTGCTCACCATTCCAATCTCCCTCATCGCCTCGTTCATCTACCTATATGCCACTGGAAACTCATTGAACATCGTGTCGCTATCGGCATTGTCAATTTCTATTGGTATGGTGGTTGACGATGCCATCGTGGTACTTGAGAACGTGACCACACACATTGAGCGAGGGGCCGACCCGAAACAAGCGGCCGTGCATGGCACCAATGAGGTGGCGATATCGGTAATAGCGTCCACGTTGACTCTTATTGCGGTGTTCTTCCCGTTGACTCTCATCACGGGTATGACCGGTGTGTTCTTCCGTCAGTTGGGATGGATGGTGACTATCATGATGATTATCTCCACCACCGCTGCACTTTCGCTCACACCAATGCTTTGTAGCCGCATGCTCAGGCTTAAACGCACCGAAAACAAATTCTTCACCAAGATTTATGGGCCTATCGAGAAAGTCCTCGACAAACTCGATGATGTCTTCGCTTGGTTGCTATCTCATTGTGTGCGACATCGCTGGATAACATCGCTAGTGGTTCTTGGTGTATTTGTGGCTTCGATGTTCCTGATGAAATTTGTGGGCAGTGAGTTCTTCCCGACAATGGACAACAGCCGATTGGGAATCAACCTTGAACTCCCCATAGGAACACGAGTTGAAGTTGCTAAAGATGTGTGTGAGCGTCTTTATAAAGAGTGGACCGAAAAGTATCCTGAGATACAAGTGTTCAACTACACTGTGGGCCAAGCCAGCAGCGACAACACATGGGGATCCATGCAGAGTAACGGCTCACACATTATATCCATGAACCTCAGGCTCGTAAACCCAGGTGAACGAAAGCGGAGTATTACCGAGATTGCGGGACTTATGCGTGAAGACCTCAAGCATTATCCCGAGCTTAAGAAAGCCCTTGTTAATGTGGGTGGCCAACGAGGAGGTGGCATGAGCGGACAATCGGCATTGAACTATGAGATTTATGGCTACGACTTCGAGAAGACCGATAGTGTTGCTCAACAGCTCAAGCGCATTCTTGAGAATGTGCCTGGAGCTGCCGACATCAACATCAGCCGAAGCGACTATCAACCTGAATATCAAGTTGACTTCGACCGTGAAAAACTGGCACTATATGGCCTTAATCTCTCAACTGCCGCCACATATATCCGAAACCGCATTAATGGTAACACGGCAAGTTACTTCCGTGAAGATGGTGACGAGTATGACATCAAGGTGATGTATGACCCAGAGCACCGTCAGTCGCTGGAGGACATCGAGAACATCACTCTCTATAACGCCATGGGCAACGGCATCAAGCTCAAAGAAGTGGGTAAAGTGGTGGAACGTTTTACCCCGCCAACCATCGAGCGCAAAGACCGTGAGCGCATCATCACAGTATCAACCGTTGTACAAGACCGACCAATGAGTGAGGTAATCGCCGATGCTCAACCCGAAATCGACAAGCTTGACCTGCCACCAGGTGTCACCATTAATCTTAGTGGTTCTTACGAGAACCAGCAGGAGTCATTCGGAGACATGGGCGTGTTAGCTATCCTCATCATTATTTTGGTTTACATCGTAATGGCGGCACAGTTTGAGTCATTCACCTATCCCGGCATCATCATGAGTTCTATCATGTTTGCATTCTCGGGTATCGTGCTCATGCTTCTGATCACTGGCACGAACCTAAATATCATGTCGATGATTGGTTCAATCATGTTGATTGGTATTGTGGTGAAGAATGGTATTGTGCTCATTGACTACATTACCCTCAACCGTGAGCGCGGCATGAGCGTCAGGCGAGCAGTTATCGACGGTGGAAAGTCACGTCTGCGTCCTGTGCTGATGACTTCGTTGACTACCATCCTCGGTATGGTGCCTATGGCTATCGGCCATGGCGAGGGTGCAGAAATGTGGAGACCTATGGGTATAGCCGTAATTGGTGGCTTGACGTTCTCCACCATTCTTACTCTGCTCTTCGTACCCACGATGTACACCATCTTCGCTTACAATGGCATTAAGCGAACTCGAAAGAAACTGCATAAGAAGCAAGCCAAGAGCAGCAAAAAATCAGCACAAGATGATGTTTCACAACAATCTTAATTATATTTTTAGTTATCAGTTTTGAGTTTTTTGTTTTCAATCTCTCAACCATCCCCTCTAAACACTAAACTCTAAACACTAAACACTTACAGAAATATGAAAGCAATATTTATATCTTTCGACCAAGCCTACTATGAGAGAATAGTGGAGATGCTCTACAAGAGCGGATGCCGGGGATTCACGGCATTCAACGACGTGGTGGGGCGAGGAAGCAGCACTGGCGACCCGCACTACGGCACTCACGCCTGGCCCTCACTTGTGCAGGGCATCCTCACTGTGGTGGAGGACAACCGTGTCGACACAGTGCTCGAGAAGTTGCATGAGATGGACCTTGCCACTCCAAAACTAGGACTGAGAGCCTTCGTTTGGAACATCGAGAAATCTATTTAGTATATTACTACCTCTACTGACTGCACTTTGGGACCAAATATACCCAAAGTGCAGTCAGTTTTTGTGGTTTTTTTCCTGTTTTTCAGAATGAGACACCCAAAAGCTTATTTTACGTGAAAGCATCGGAAGATGCTAAAAGGGTCGAAAGCGTGAAAGAAAAATGAAAAACTTCGCTTTTCATTTTGTATTTCTATCAATTTGCACTAATTTTGCGCAAACTTTTTCAAAAATCTCTACTCATGGCTGACATTACAATAAAAGGGCTGACCTTTGAGCCTTTTATCTCCCGAGAGGAGATAGCAAAACAAGTTGAGCGTGTCGCTGCCGAGGTTAAGCGCGACTGCGTGAGTGAAAACCCAATCTTCCTGTGCGTCTTAAACGGCGCTTTTATGTTTGCCGCCGACTTCTATCGCGCCATTGACATGCCCAAGAGCGAGATAACGTTCATCCGTTTCAAGTCCTATGACGGCACACATTCTTCGGGAGAGATGAAACAGGTGATGGGATTGGCCGAGAACATCGCAGGACGTGAGGTAATTGTCATTGAGGATATCGTTGACACAGGCTTTACGGCACTTGAACTACTCAAGACACTTGAAGCACTTTATCCCATCAGCGTGAAGATGGTGTCTCTGCTCTATAAACCCGACTCCCAGAAATGCGGAAAAAAACCTGATTATATAGGGTTTGAGATTCCCTCTAAATTCATCTTGGGATACGGACTCGACCTTGACGGGCAGGCAAGAGGACTGAGCGACATCTATGTACTCAAAAAAGACAACTAAAGACATTTACTTATAAAAACCCTAAAAATCATGCTTAATATCGTAATATTCGGTGCTCCAGGCTCGGGCAAGGGCACACAGAGCGAGAACTTGATTAATCACTACCAGTTGTTCCACATCTCCACCGGCGACGTGCTGCGCGACCATATACGCCGCGGCACAGAACTCGGCAAGACCGCCAAGGAGTTTATCGACCAGGGACAACTTATCCCCGACGAATTGATGATCGGCATCCTTGCGCAAGTTATCGACGACAACAAGGAACTGGCGCAGAATGGAGTCATTTTCGACGGCTTCCCTCGCACAATTCCTCAGGCCGAGGCATTAGAGACTCTGCTCAACGAGCGTGGCACAAGCGTGAGCTCCGTCGTGGGACTTGAGGTTCCCGAACAGGAACTCATCGACCGCCTCGTCAAGCGCGGACAGATGAGCGGACGCAGCGACGACAATGAGGAGACCATTAAGAAACGCCTCGACGTTTATCACAACCAGACATCTCCTTTACAGGAGTTCTACAAAGAAAAAGGCCTGTATCGCGCCATTAAGGGCATTGGCACCATCGACGGCATCTTTGAGGACATCAGAGCCGCTATCGACAGTATCAACGCTTAAGTGTTAAGCGTAAAGTTTTAAGTGTTAAGCAACTAAACGACATCTATGACACTTAACACATAACACATAACGGACGAGGCAGGCCTCGTCCCTACTTAACACTTGACACACAAAACTCAACACTTATTTGGGCCTCTACATCCACATCCCTTATTGTAAGAGCAAGTGCATCTATTGCGATTTCTATTCCACCCCACAGGTGGAGACGATGAAGCAATATGTGCACGCGCTGCTCCATGAGGCAAAGTTGAGGCAAGAAGAAATTTGTTCCCTCTTTGTAGAGACAAGGCCTGCCTTGTCCGCAGAACCTAGGGAGAGTTTAACAACCCAGCGCATAATCCCACATTTCACTACCCTCTACCTCGGCGGCGGCACGCCGTCGGTGATGCCTATAAATCTCTTAACAACCCTAATCACCGGCCTTAACGACATTTTCGATCTTAGCCATGTGGAGGAATTCACAATCGAGGTAAACCCCGATGATGTAAACCGTGAATATGTTGAGGAACTACGGCAGTTGGGAGTGAACCGCGTGAGCATGGGAGTGCAAAGCTTCAACGACAGCGAACTGCGAGCCATCAATCGTCGCCACACGGCACGGCAGGCCATCGATGCCGTGCAAGCCATCAAAGATGCGGGAATCAACAACGTGAGCATTGATCTCATATACGGCCTTCCAGATCAGTCGCTTGACTCATGGCGACACAATGTGGAGCAGGCGATAGACCTTAACGTTCAGCACATTTCAGCCTATTGCTTGAGCTACGAAAAAGGCACTCGGCTGTGGGTGATGCGCGAACACGGCAAGGTGAATGAGGTGAGTGACGACGACTGCATTGCAATGCACAACATGCTTGTTGAAATGCTCAAAGATGCTGATTTTGAGCACTACGAAATCTCAAACTTCGCCCGCCCCGGTTTCCGCTCGCGCCACAACTCCAGCTACTGGAACTTCGCACCCTATTTAGGCCTCGGCGCCGCCGCACATAGCTTCGACGGTACCACACGACGCTACAATCCGTCAAGCATTAAGGAATATATCGCGAAACTAAGCAATGGCACACCAGCTTTCATCGAGGAAAATCTTGAGTGGTGGGAGCGATATGACGAGGAAGTGATGTTGAGACTGCGCACCAGCGATGGTCTCGACACAAATCTCATATCTAAACACTATGGCGACAGCGCATATAACCATCTGCTCAAACAAGCCCAGCCGTTCATAGAGCAAGGACTATTGAAAATTCACAAGAACACTATTACCATCACTCCACAAGGCGTGATGATGAGCGACAACATAATTAGAAATCTTATGTGGGGATAACTTATTGCATATCGGAAAAAATGTTTACCTTTGCAACAAACATAATCCGCAAGCATTTATTTAGTTTTAAGTATGAGACATTTAATATCATTTGCAATAATACTCTTTGCCTCTCTTTTAGCGACAACAAAGCTTTTTGCACAACAGGTCGCTGAACCTAATCTCAAATGGGGACATCCCACACAGCAGGAATTAGAAATGACCAGCTATGACGCCGACCCAGATGCCGACGCGGTGGTGCTCTGCAAGACTACTGATGTGCAATATATCATCACCAAAGATGTCTTGCAAGTGCTGTATAATGTCAAGGGGCGCATTAAAATCCTGAAGCCCGAAGGCACTAAACACGCATTCGTTGACATCTATTACACGGTAAATGATGGTGTGGAAGGCAACAGAGAGGTGGTAAGCAACTTTAAAGGCACCACTTTCAACCTCACGAACGGCCAGCTCGAAAAGAGCGAACTCACAAGCGACATGGTCAACACCTTTAAACCCTCTGACCCGAAACAAAGGGTGATGACACTTCTTTTCCCTGATGCCAGGACAGGTTCGGTGATAGAATATGAATACACAATCACCAGCGATCTTTATCGTGAAATCAAAGACTGGGAAGCGCAATGCGATATGCCGGTGGCTTATACCAAATATGAGGTTTCGATTCCTGAATGGTTTGGTTTTTATGTGCAAACTATTGGAAATGAATACAACAGCAGCCGCATCTCACAACAGCGAACCGACAAACGCCCCACCTACGTTATTGAGACCTCAGGAGCGGAGTATGAATGTTCAGGAGTAAATTTCGAATTCGAAGGCCGCAAGTTGTCTCCTTTGAAAAGTGAACCTCTCATTTTTTCACCGCAAGTCTATGCCCAACGGGTAATTATAGATATCGAAACCGAGCTACTGCCCCGCCACACTAAGCACAAATACTCCATGACCTGGGACGAGATTGACCAGCATCTTCTCAAGCACAATAACTTTGGCAAACTATTAACTAGCAATCCGCTCAAGAAGGAGATGAAGAAAGCCGGAATCTCCAATCTGAAAAGCGATGACGAGAAGATTCTGGCAACAGTGAAACTGCTGCGGCAGCATGTGAAATGGAACGGAAAGTACGAGCTATTCGGAAACACTCCGTCGCAAGTTCTCAAGAACGGCACCGGCAGCAATGCCGACATAAACTTCATGCTCATCGCTATGCTAAACGATGCCGGCCTAAATGCCTATCCCGCAATCCTCAGCACACGTGACTGCGACATTCTTGACGATAACCATCCCACCATGAAGAATATTTCTTCAGTGATTGCCGTGATTGACAGGGGAGATAAATTTCAAGTATTCGACGGCTCAGTAGAGAATGCCAATATCGACATCCTGCCCACCAATTTCCTCGTCAGCAAAGCAAGAGTCATCAAGAAGGATAATATCAAACCATGGATTAACCTCGAAGATAAAGGCATAGAGCAGACCAACCACAAGATTACAGGAGACATCGACCAAAACGGCAAGCTCACCGCAACCTGCGTCAGCACCTATAATGACAAAGCTGCCGAACAGATGAGAAAAGCAATAAAAAATCGAGGCGAGAAATGCCCCAACAAGAAACTCCAATCATCGCAAATAACTGTGACCAACTATAATACACAGGGCGTTGATGACATAGAGAAACCTGTTGCCGAAATCATTGATTTCACTTGCTTGCTCAACTGCAAAGATGGCGTAATCACTTTGCCACAACTCATTGTTCCCTTTATTGACGAAAAGCTATTCAAAAGCGACACACGCTACAACCCCATCGAGTTCCCAACAAAAGTGGATGAGACCATCGACATCGCACTCACCATCCCCGACGGTTGGGAAGTAGCCGATATGCCGGCACCTATTTCACTGAACACCAGCGACAACACAATCGTAATGTCAATCACACCAAGCATTAAGGGAAATACCGTCAATGTCTCAACCAAACTCTCAATAAAACGACTGGTCTTCAACAAACGAGACTACAAGGGAATAAAAAACCTCGTTGACAGAATAACCAAGCAGAGCAAAGAGCCGTTCGTCATCAAGAAAAAATGAGACAATCGGGGTCTGACCCCGATTGTCTCATTTTTAGTATTTAATTATAAATCATTCTTTTATCTGCGAGATATTCTCCAAATGGTGCCCTCAATAAGCGAACAATAGATATCGCCTGTTGTGGGGTCAACATCAAAGCCGTTGACTTCGCTACTGCCCATTTTGTAATTGAACAACAGCTTGCCTGTGGCAGCGTCGAGCACAGCAAGCATACCGCGACGCGAGCCAGCATAGATAAACCCATCCTTCTCGAGTACAATGCACGGAGCATGCTCGTAGCCATAGCCACAGTCTGTGTCCCAAAGTTGATGATAATCATCACTTTGTGTGTCCATCGCCACCACAGTGCCGTCCATTGTCTTAGCATAGGCACGCTTGCCGTCCTCACTCAAGCCCAAGCTCTCGCGCACCTTCACAGCATTGTCGTGATGACGCCACAGCTGTTTGCCGGTAGTGCGTTCGAGAGCAGTAGCATAGCGGTCAGGAGCGACTATCACTACCCTATCCCCTGTCACTGCAGGAACCACATTACCAGGACTAAAAAGATTGTTGCTCTTGCCATTGTCCCATGACCAATTGAGTGCACCTGTCTTGCGGTCAAGAGAGCGCAATTTGGTGTCCCATGCGCCAAAGATTATGTCATTCTTTCCGACAAAAGGTTCTGCTTGGCAGTAGTTGTTAATATCGTTGTACTCCCACAGCAGTTTCTTACCTTTCACGTCCCATGCCTGAAATGTCTTGAAACCACCCTGATAAAGCACACCGTTGGCAATCACGCCATCAGCGACATAAGGCCCTTGCGCCTGCACCTCATTCAACACTTTGCCGTTTTTCTTGTTGAGCCAAACAAGACGCTTGTCGCCAGTTGGCAGGATTACCACATCATCGACAACAGCAGGACGGGCAAAGAGCATACTCTCGGTCTTGTATTCCCATTTGAGCTTGGCTTTCTTCTTGTCGATTACACGCAAGTAACCTAAAGAGTTGCCAAAGTAGATATTGTCCTTGTCAATACCCAAACGCGTGAAAATCGAGGCATTATCAGCATAAACCTTTTCCACTTTGAAGCCATCAGGCACGGCTGGATTAAAAGTGCGACTACATGCTAAAATATAGTAATCGTCGGTATTTATCCTGTATGCATAGAATATATTATTCGGATGCCCAATAGTACTATCAAAGGGCTGACCAATGGTCTTGTTATACACATGAATCCAGCTATGGTCGAGATCAATATCCATAATGGTATAACCATAATCTCCATTTCCCATATCAAGGCTGCGCACCATCAGACCGCTGATGCCTTCAGTCTCATACTGCCGCCAACGGTGCCAGTGCCCGTTTACGTGGGTAATTAAAGGATATTTATGTAGAATTCGCACATAGTCATCGCAGTTGTCGAGGTCACTAAGTAGCGGGTAATGGTTGATGCTCAGCACCTTCATGCCAGGCTTCACAATCTCGCTAAGAGTTTTATCGAGCCAGATGAGGTCTTCCTGCTTGATGTGACCGTCGCCCATCTTCATAAACGGACCACAATTCATGCCGATTACTACGAGTTTACCCAATGTGAACACAAAACGGTCATCGCCCCAAAGGTCGTTAAACGTCTTGCATGCGCTCTGGCTCCAGTTATTCTCGTGATTTCCTGGTATGACATAGAGTGGTTTGGTGATGCCGTCAAGAATCGATCTCACATTCAATAACTGCTCGTCGCTGCCCTCATTGGTGAGGTCGCCACTGACAATCACTGCATCCACATCGCTCGCGTTGATTTCAACTACCGCCTCCTTCAGCTTGCCCTCATTGGCATTACCAGGAGTGACATGTATGTCGCTAAGAATCGCAAACTTCTGCGCCATGCTGGTGCTCGCCACCAACAAAAAAGCGAGGATTAAAATAGACCTAAAAAACAACCGTGTATTCATCTTTATATAAATGATTAAAACCTTTGTATTTAATAATTTATCACTTTCGGACAAGGCACGCCTCGTCCCTACTTGTCACTTTACACTTAAAACTTATAACCTACCTATACGTTTTCAGTTTCGGCAAAAACAAGTCGGGATAGTACTCCAACCTGAAAAATCCAGGCTCGCCAACGAGGATTATCACGTCATACTGCACCTCGCATTGGAGCTGATAATAGTTGAGATAGGCATTGGCAGAGGCTATCATGTGACGCTTTTTGGATTCTGTGATGGCGCGCATAGGGTCGAAGTACTCATCGCTGCCGCGAGTCTTCACCTCCACGATGTGCAGAACCATGCCAGGTTCCTGGGCGATGATGTCTATCTCCAGTTTGTTCAGTCTCCAGTTCGTCTCACGGATGATAAACCCCTGCCGCACAAGAAACTCCGCCGCCTCCTGCTCACCAGCCTTGCCAAGCAAATTATGTTCTGCCATAACTCAAAAATAATTTCATGCAAATATACCGCCTTTTTATAAAACCTGCAAGTCAAAAGCAGTGATGAATAGGGAAAAATGTGATTTAGAGCAAAGAACAGTCAAACAAAAACAACAAGAAATGACAAAAACAGCATTCCTTAGATGTTTTGTTATTAATTGTTTGTAATTGTATGACAAAAATCCGCTCCGCAGCGGTAGCATTTTACAGCTCATTTTGCTGATTTTTTGCTCATTTTGCATTGTTTTTTGAAAAAACTGATGACTGACAATTGATAACTGAAAACTTTTTTGTATCTTTGCAGCTTGATTTAGAACGTGCTTTTGTATGGCACAAGTATTAACACAAACATTTACAACAATTTATGATCAACATTAAATTTCCTGACGGAAGTGTAAGAGAGTATGAGAGTGGGGTAACTCCACTGCAAGTTGCTGAGAGCATCAGCTCGGGTTTGGCACGCAACGTGCTGGCCGCCAGCATCAACGATGTAGAATGGGACATATCTCGACCAATTTGTAGCGACGGCGAGATTAAGCTCTTCAAGTGGGACGACCCCGAGGGCAAACACGCCTTCTGGCACACTTCGGCACATTTACTTGCCGAGGCTTTGCAAGAACTTTATCCTGGTGTTCAGTTCGGTATCGGTCCAGCCATCGAGAACGGCTTCTACTACGACATCGACCCAGGCGACAATGAAATTACTCAAGCCGATTTCCCGAAAATCGAGAAGAAAATGGCAGAGTTAGTGGCTAAGAAAGAAGAGGTGAAACGTGCCGACATCACAAAGGCCGATGCCCTGAAGTTCTTTGGCGACACTGGCCAAACATATAAAATAGAGCTTATCAATGACCTGCAAGACGGCACTATCAGCACCTACACCCAGGGTGCGTTCACCGACCTGTGCCGCGGTCCTCATATCCCCAACACCGCCCCCATCAAAGCAGTGAAGGTGCTGTCACTGGCCGGTGCCTATTGGCGTGGCGACGAGACCCGCAAGCAGATGCTGCGCGTGTATGGCATCTCGTTCCCCAAGAAGTCGATGCTCGACGAGTATCTGGTGCTTCTCGAGGAGGCCAAGAAGCGTGACCACCGCAAGATTGGCAAGGAGATGGAGCTCTTCGCCTTCTCGCAGCGCGTGGGCCAAGGCTTGCCACTGTGGCTGCCTAAGGGCGCAGCCCTGCGCAACCGTCTGCAGGACTACCTCGCCAAGATTCAGAAGAAATATGGCTACGAGCAAGTTATCACCCCTCACATCGGCAATAAGAACCTGTATGTGACCAGCGGTCATTACGCAAAATATGGCAAGGACTCGTTCCAGCCCATCCACACACCTGAGGAGGGCGAGGAATACATGCTCAAACCCATGAACTGCCCTCACCACTGCGAGATTTACCGCACAGCGCCTCGCAGCTACAAAGACCTGCCTCTGCGTTTCGCTGAGTTCGGTACTGTGTATCGCTATGAGCAGAGCGGCGAACTTCACGGCTTGACCCGCGTGCGCTCGTTCACCCAAGACGATGCCCACCTGTTCTGCACCCCCGAGCAGCTCAAGCAGGAATTCCTGAACGTGATGGACATCATCAACTACATCCTCGGAGTGTTTGGCTTTGAGTATGAGGCACAAATCTCGCTTCGCGACCCCAACAACAAAGAGAAATATGTGGGCACCGATGAGAACTGGGAGCGTGCCGAGCGCGCCATTGTAGAGGCTTGCGAGGAGAAAGGACTTCCCGCAAAGCAGGTAGAAGGCGAGGCTGCATTCTATGGCCCCAAGCTCGACTTCATGGTGAAAGACGCGCTGGGCCGTCGCTGGCAATTGGGAACAATCCAGGTTGACTACAACTTGCCCGAGCGCTTCGAGCTGGAATACACTGGCAGCGACAACGCCAAGCACCGTCCCATCATGATTCACCGCGCGCCATTTGGCTCGCTCGAGCGTTTTGTGGCTGTGCTGCTTGAGCACACCGCAGGCAAGCTGCCATTGTGGCTCGCTCCTGAACAGGTGGTAGTTCTTCCCATCAGCGAGAAGTACAACGAGTATGCTAAGCATGTGGCTCAAGTTCTCAACGATGCCGATGTGCGCACCATCATCGACGACCGAAATGAGAAAATAGGCAAGAAAATTCGCGACAATGAACTCAAGAGAATACCATATTTGCTCATTGTTGGTGAAAAAGAAGCTGCAAATGAAGAAGTTTCGGTAAGAAAACAGGGCGGAATTGATAAAGGTTCAGAAAAAATTACTACCTTTGCAGCCGAAATCACTCAAGAAGTGAACGAAATGATAAACTTATAATATTACTGAATGCAGAAAAAACCTTATTGGAGTGGCCCTAAAAAGCCAATGAACGGTGGTCCCAACAAGGGAAAAAACAACCGTAACCAGAGGGGTGGCAAGCAGCAAAAAGAAGAGCTCGCCATCAACGACGAAATCCGTGCTCCCGAAGTGCGACTTGTGGGTGACAATGTGGAAGAGGGCATCTACCCTATCCTCAAAGCACTCAAGATTGCTGAGGAACTTGAACTGGACCTCATCGAGATTGCTCCTATGGCTAATCCTCCCGTGTGTAAGGTGATGGATTACCAGAAGTATCAGTTCCAGCAGAAGAAGAAACTCAAGGAGCAGAAGGCTAAGGCTACTAAGGTTGTTGTCAAGGAGATAAGATTCGGACCACAGACCGATGAGCATGACTACAACTTCAAGCTAAAGCATGCTATCGGATTCTTGAAAGAAGGCGCCAAAGTGAAGAGCTATGTGTTCTTTAAAGGCCGCTCAATCCTCTTCAAGGAACAAGGCGAAGTGCTGCTGCTAAGGTTTGCCAACGACCTGGAAGACTACGCAAAAGTTGACCAGATGCCTGTTCTTGAAGGCAAGCGCATGACTATCATGCTATCGCCCAAAAAGCAGACATCGAAGAAGAAAGAGGCTCCTCGCGATGATAACGCTAACGTACTAGCGCCAACAACCGAAGCCACAACTTCTGACGAAAAGGCACAAGAATGAGAGAAGACCTCGCCATCAACGACGAAATCCGTGCTTCCGAAGTACGACTTGTGGGTGACAATGTGGAAGAGGGTATCTACCCTATCTCCGAGGCTCTCAGGATTGCCGATGAACTTGAACTTGACTTGATCGAGATTGCCCCAATGGTCAATCCACCAGTGTGCAAAGTGATGGATTACCAAAAGTTCCAGTACCAACAGAGGAGAAGAAACTCAAGGAACGGACCGAGAACAACGAGAGTGAAAGTCAAAGAAATCAGGTTCGGACCTCAAACCGATGAGCATGACTACAAATTCAAACTCGAGCACGCTATCGGTTTCCTTAAGAAAGGAGCAAAAGTGAAATCCTACGTTTATTTCAGAGGCCGCTCCATTCTCTTCAAGGAACAAGGCGAAAAGTTGCTGCTCAGGTTCGCCAACGACCTTGAGGACTATGCTAAGGTTGACAAGATGCCAGTACTTGAAGGAAGACGCATGACTATCATGCTGTCACCAAAGAAACAGACATCTAAAAATAAGAATGCTGAAAGGTCTAAAGAAGCATCAGCAATCAAGGCAGCAGAGGCCACAAATTGACATTTCTGCATTTCAAGGCTAAGCTCTTAATTAGACAAAGCCTTTATAATTGATAAAGAAAATGGGGCATTAGGCTTGGTAAGTGCCTAGTCCCTTTGATTAATAATAATTTTTTTAAAAACAATTTCAAAAATGCCAAAAGTTAAGACTAATTCCGGTGCCAAAAAAAGGTTCACCTTTACCGGAACAGGGAAGATTAAAAGAAAGCATGCTTACAAGAGTCACATCTTGACAAAGAAGACCAAGAAGCAGAAGAGAAACCTCACCAAGGTGAGCATCGTTGACAAAGCTAACCTCAACTCTATTCGCGAGTTGCTCGTTAAGAAATAATTCAACGGACAATCCAAGTAAAGTTTCTACACACTTTTAATCAACAAAGAGATTTTTTATCATTTTTATTAACCGAATGTTTAGCACAAAAGAGCAGCTAGTGCTGCCGCTAACGTTCACAATTCATTTAAAAAAATGCCAAGATCAGTAAATCACGTTGCTTCAAGAGCAAAACGTAAAAAGATTCTTAAACTTACAAGAGGTTATTTCGGCGCACGCAAAAACGTCTGGACCGTTGCCAAGAACACTTGGGAAAAAGGTTTGACCTATGCTTATCGTGACCGTAAGAACAAGAAACGTAACTTCCGCGCACTGTGGATTCAGCGTATCAACGCTGCCGCACGCCTGGAGGACCTTTCTTACTCTAAGTTGATGGGCTTGATTCACAAGTCGGGTATCGAGATCAACCGCAAGGTGCTCGCCGACCTGGCCATGAACAACCCAGAAGCTTTCAAGGCTATCGTCGAGAAGGCTAAGAACGCTCAGTAATATAGATATTACCGTAACGAGCAACAACCGCGAGTAAAACTTACCTCAAAAAAGATGGACTTCCTCTCTCTCACGAGATGAAGTTCATTTTTTTTGCTTTTTTGTAAAAAAAATGCCGAAAAATTTGGAGATTATTTCTTTTGGTGCTAATTTTGCAATCACAGAGATCATCGAAAAAATGCCGCATCAAAGCTGATTGGGATACTCTTCAAATTTTTCATGAAATGCCGAGAAAAGTATTCTCGTCGATGGCGGGCCTCAACCACTCGTGGTGTCTTCGCGACCGGAGGATTACAAAGACTTGGATACCCTCAAATCCTGTATTTATCGGAGTTTCATCACATCCCTTTGATGTGGCTTTATCATAAAAGGATGCTACTGCGCTTCTCGCACGGTAGCATCTTTTGGCTTTTGATAAGTGTGATGTGAGTGGATTACTTGAGCCTTTTTATCCAAACACATTGAGAGTGTGTCAAAATAAATCTGACACACCATCTTTTTATTATTTACAAGTCAGTGTGAGCAAAATCACTTGCTCTCCTCGGCAAGGGCCTTGAGGATGGCCTGAACTTGCTTCCATGCCTTCTCCACAGCGGGGATGTGACAGCGCTCGGCTGGTGAGTGCACATCGCGCAGTGTGGGGCCGAAAGAAATCATTTCCATGTCGGGACGTGCCTTCAGGAACAGACCGCACTCAAGACCGGCATGGATGGCCCTAACCTCGGGCTTAACACCAAAGAGCTTCTCCCATTGCTCTTGTGCTACGGTGAGGAGGTGACTGTCGGCGATGGGCTCCCATCCCTGGTATCCACCCTCGCTGATAATCTCGTTGGCGCCAGCCAAACGGAATACAGTCTCGCACTTGTGGGTTAGGTCATACTTGCCACTCTCGAGCGATGAGCGGTGGAACATCTCGACAACAATCTGGTTGCCCTCGCGCATCTTAACGCTGGCGAGGTTGGTCGAGGTCTCAACAAGTCCGGGAACTTCCATGCTCATGGCGGCGATGCCGTGAGGAGCGGCATAGACTGCATCAACAACCCTGCGTGCAGTGTCGGTGTCAATAATAGTCTCGGGAACGTCGATGCTCTTGCAGGTGATTTCCATCTTGGGCTCGGTGCGCTTGTACTCGTTCTTCACATCAGCAATGAAAGTATTGAGAACGACGCTCAGCTTCTCCTTGTCCTCAGGCTTGATGCCCACAACAACGGTAGCGGCATGGGCGATAGCATTGTGCAGGTTGCCAGCGTCGATGCTTGCAAGCACATAGTCCATCTCGGCACCGATGTTCCACAGCAGGCGGCTGCTGAGTTTGGTGGTAGTAGCATATCCCAGGTGAATATCGGCACCACTGTGACCGCCGTGGAAGTGCTCAAACTTGATCTCGAAGTAGATGCGATTCTTGGGAGCAGCCTTGGGTTTGTAGTTGAACTTGAAGACGCTCACCAAACCACCGGCACAACCCATTGTGATCACGCCATCTTCCTCCTCGTCGAGATTGAGAAGATAATCACCCACGAGCATATCGGCCTCAATATTGCTGGCACCAGTGAGTCCTGTCTCCTCGTCAACGGTAGCAAGCGCCTCGAGTGGACCACACTTGAGCTTCGGCTCGATTAATGCAGCAAGTGCAATGGCGAGTCCCATGCCGTCGTCGGCTCCAAGAGTGGTGTTGTTGGCGCGAACCCAATCACCGTCAATGATGGTCTCGATGGGGTCGGTGTCGAAGTTGTGGTTAGAACCGGGACCTTTCTCGGCTACCATGTCCATGTGGCCTTGCAGCACGATGCCCTTGCATTTCTCGTAGCCGGGGGCTGCTGGCCTAAAGATTGCCACGTTACCGGTCTTGTCAATCTTGTGTTCCAGATTGTGTTTCTTGGCGAAGTCCACGAGCCATGCGCGGATTTTGTCTAACTTGCCTTCTTCGTTGCCCGATGGACGGGGAACCTTGGTGATCTCGTCAAATATAGACCACACTGCCTGTGGTTTCAAATCTTTAATTGTCATAGTAAGTTAATTTGTTAATAAAAATTATTAGTTAAAATAGTTGTTACGAAATAATTGTTAAATCAGACTTTTTGCCACCGCTAAATTACAATTTTTTTTTAAATAATCAGCAATTTATCAGAAACCTTTTTTAAATTTGCACGCATTTTTGAGATAAAACCCATGAAGATACTCATTTTTACTGTGATTTTGCTTTTTCTCGCTGTCGTTTTGCTGGGAATTAAGGTTTTCTTTGTCAAAGGAGGCCGTTTTCCCAACACTCACATTCACGGCAATCCCGAAATGAAAAAACGTGGCATCAAATGCGCACGTGATGATGAGTTCTTCAAGTGATTTTCTCATTCCATCAATTACGACATATACTAAAATAAAAAATGAACAAATCGACAAAAATATTTCAATTGATGATGATTATAATGGCTTTAATCATCACCATGGGAGCTTGCAGCAGCAAACAAGAAAAAAGCAATACCGACCCCCAGAAAGAGGCTCTAAAAAAAGCATATCCTTTAGACCCAAGCGGGAAATTAAACATACGATACATTGATGGTGACACCGTATTTGAGAAATATAATCTTGCCAAAGATTTTCGAGAGATGGCAACAAAACTTGATAATGACTTTGACCAGACAAGAATACACCTCAATAATGATATCGCAAATTTCGAGAACACTATGAAACAGAAATATAGAAATAGTCCTCCCTCGGATAAAGATATGCAGAATTACCAGCAAATGCAGCAAAACGCAAATAATAAGCTCGAAAAACTTTGGGATAGCAACGAAATCCAGAAGCAACAGTTCCATAAACAGATTCAGGACTCAGTTAATAACTTCTTAAACGAATATGCTATCCAGAACCACTATGATATGATATTGATTAAGCAACCTGAATCATATTTTACACCATACATGAACCCCAACCTCGACGTCACCGACGAAGTGGTTAACGAACTCAACAAGCGCTACACGAAGGTTGCATCAAAGAAATAAAGCTCAACACTTGTGCTTATTACCACAATCACCACTGCCACACTACGGCATGTGGTGATTTTTCTTGATTATTACCCGTTTTCTTATTACCTTTGCACTCGCAACACATTATATATAGTATTATGGGATTACTTGACGACCAGAAACGTAACAGCATAAGTACTGTAGAGGAAGAACGCGCGGTGCTCGTGGGACTTATCACGCCACAGCAAAACGAGGCGAAGGCAAAGGAATACCTCGATGAGTTAGACTTCCTCGCCGAGACCGCAGGTGCAGTGACGGTGAAGAAATTCACACAGAAGTGCGATGCCCCTAACCGCACCACCTTTGTGGGAAAAGGCAAGCTCGACGAAATCGCCACCTACATTGAGAATAACGATATCAATCTCGCTATCTTTGATGATGACCTCAGCCCGAAGCAGGTGTCAAACATCGAGAAGGTGCTAAAAGTGAAAGTGCTCGACCGAACCAGCCTAATCCTTGACATCTTCGCCAAGCGCGCACAGACCGCTAACGCCAAGATGCAGGTGGAGCTTGCGCAATACCAGTACCTGCTGCCCAGGCTTACGGGAATGTGGACCCACCTTGAGAGGCAGCGAGGCGGTATCGGTATGCGTGGTCCCGGTGAGGAGCAGATTGAGACCGACCGCCGCATCGTCAAGCAAAAAATCTCCCTCCTCAAGCAAAAGCTCGAGAACTGGGACAAGCAGAAGACAATCCAGCGCAAGAACCGCGGCAAGCTCACGCGTGTAGCGCTCGTGGGCTATACCAACGTGGGCAAGTCAACCATCATGAATATGCTCAGCAAGAGCGACGTGTTCGCCGAGAACAAGCTCTTCGCAACCCTCGACACCACAGTTCGCAAAGTGGTAATTGACAACCTGCCGTTCCTCTTGACCGACACCGTGGGATTCATACGCAAACTCCCCCATCACCTGGTTGAGTCGTTTAAGACCACACTCGACGAGGTGCGCGACAGCGACCTGCTCATTCATGTGGTTGATATCTCGCACCCGCAGTTTGAGGAGCAGATAGAAGTGGTGAACCGCACCCTGCAAGACGTGTGCGACGCCGGCGACAAGGAGATGATAATGGTCTTCAACAAAATCGACCAGTTCACCTACGTCGAAAAAGACGAGGACGACCTCACCCCGCGACTGCGGGAGAACATCCCCCTCGAGGAACTGCAAGAGACCTGGATGTCGCGTATGGGCAACAACTGCGTCTTCATCAGCGCCAAGAAACGCATCAACATCGATGCCCTCAAGCAACTGCTCTACGAGAAAGCCAAGCTAATACACACCCAGCGTTTCCCCTACAACGACTTCCTCTTCCAGAAATATGATGACCTGGAAGGATAAATATTAAGAATCAAGTAATTCTAAAAAGTCTAGATTGTCTGAAAACCTAGATATCTAGAAACACTAAGAACAAAATCAAGGAGCCTCGCATCGCGCAAGGCTCCTTGATTATTCATTGATTATTCCTAACTTTATTTTATCTTGTTCTGGATGGTGCAAATTGAAACGCGGTTCCACTCGGGCTCGCTGAACATCTCGCTGATGCCGTTGCCCTCATATTGGATGCGGCTGCCCTTGATTTTATACTTGCCGGTGAGCAGGTCATAAACGGTCTTTGCACGGGCGTTAGCGAGGCGTATGTTTAGGTCTTCGGGACCGTCCTTCGATGCATAACCCTTGATGATGCAAGTAGCATCGGGGTGATTCTTCAGGAAGATTGCCACGCGCTCCACGTTAGGCATCTGAGCTGTGCTTACCACACTCTTGCCAATCTCGAAGTAAACGTTGGTCTCCAGGTTCTCTACGCTGTTGTCAACAACGTTGGTCTGGGTGATAACCTTTGGCTCACGCTTGTTGCACTCGTCGAGCTCTTTCTGCAGACGTGCTGCGCGTGCGCGCTCAGCGTCGGCATCGGCATATGCCTTGCTCAGTTGACTACGAAGGTCGTTAACCTGTGCGTTGATGGCATCGAGGTCCGCCTGGGTGTACTGCATGGGGCACAGAGTCATGTAGTGTGCGCCGTTGTGGTTCTTGAAGTGATAGGTGATACCAGCCTCAATCTCCACAGCTGCTGTGTTGGCGTTAAACACGTTGGTCTGCTGAGAAGCGCCACGGCCCATGTACCACACAACAGCGGGCTTGAGTGACAAAGTCCAAGCTTTTGCCTCACCGATATTCCAGTTAAGGTTCACACCAGCCTTAGTGTACCACGAGTTCTTGTCGGCTAAATCGGTCATCTCCTCATCTGGACCAACAACCTCCCCGGTCTTATAGGCGTGCCACCATCCGGCACCAGCCACTGCCTCCACATCAAGTGTGCGGGGCATGCCACCATAACCTAGAAGCAGATTAGACAGGTTCACAGTACCAAAAGCGCCAACCAACTGGTGGTCGATGATAGTGCTGCTGTGAGGTCCCCACACAGAGGTGTGCTCACCATAGCCCTTAGTCCACGACGAAGTGTTGATAGACCACTCGCCCTCAACACCGAGACCCAAAACTGGTGTTATCTGCTTACGCAGCTCAAGACCACCAACGCCACGAGCAGCCTTCCAGAACGCATAGTGCTGGAAAGGCGATACGATTCCGCCCTTCAAAGTCACCGAAATGTTGTCATAAATTTTGCTACCTTCAACGGTAACCTGTGCCGATGCTGCACTCAATGTCATGGCAGCAACAGCAAGTAATAAAAACTTTTTCATACTTGATAATTTTAAAACATATACTCTTAAATTATTTGTTTTCCGAAATAAAATGCAAAAATAATCATTAATCACTACATTTTAAAATTTTTATGCATTTTTTCCTGAAAAAGTACGACAACAGCCACAAATTTTCACAAATAACCCCTAATAATAATGTATTATTGGGCCTATTGGGCTAATTTGACCTATCACCACTAACATTACACGTTATGCAGGTCGTGGCCCATGCGGGTCTTTTTGGTTTGCATGTAGAAGCGGTTGTACTTGTTTGGCATGACTTCAATGGGCACGTTTTCCACCACTTCCAGACCGTAGCTCTCAAGTCCGACGCGCTTTTTGGGGTTGTTGGTCATCAGTCGCATCTTTTTCACTCCGAGGATGCGCAGGATATTGGCTCCCACGCCATAGTTACGCTCGTCGGGCTTGAACCCGAGGTGTGTGTTGGCATCCACGGTGTCATATCCTTCCTGCTGGAGCTTGTAGGCCTTGATTTTGTTCATCAGCCCTATGCCGCGCCCCTCTTGGCTCATATACACAATCACACCCTTGCCCTCGTCCTCTATCATCTGCATCGCCTTGTGGAGCTGCTCTCCGCATTCACAGCGCATGGAGCCGAAGATGTCGCCCGTGGCGCATGACGAATGCACGCGCACCAGCAGTGGTTCGTTCTCTTGCCACTCTCCCTTGATGAGCGCTATATGCTCCACACCATTGTTAAGCTGCTTGAAAGGAATGAGTTTGAAGTGCCCGTACTGAGTGGGCATGTCCACCGTCTCTCCCACCTCTACAATCTTCTCGGTGCGCAAGCGGTAGGCGATAAGGTCTTTGATGGAGATGATGGGCATTTTGAACTTTTGCGCTACCTCCATAAGCTGCGGCAGTCGCGCCATTGTGCCGTCGGGATTGATAATCTCGATAAGTGCGGCGGCAGGCTGCATCCCGGCAAGGCGGGTGAGGTCGATAGACGCCTCGGTGTGACCTGCACGCTTAAGCACACCCTTATCCTGCGCCCTAAGCGGGTTGATATGCCCAGGTCGCCCGAAGTCCTGCGGCTTGGCGGCAGGATTGGCGAGGTGGCGAATGGTCTCGGCCCGGTCGTGCATCGATACACCAGTGGTGCATCCGTCGAGTTTATCAACGGTGACGGTAAACGGAGTGCCCAGCATCGACGTGTTGTCATCGACCTGCATAGTCAGTCCCAACTGCTTGCATCGCTCGGCAGTTACCGGTGCGCATAGCACTCCCCTGCCCTCGCTCATCATGAAGTTGACCTTTTCCTCGGTGATGCACTCTGCCGCGATAATGAAATCGCCCTCATTCTCGCGGTCCTCGTCATCGACTACTATCACAAATTCTCCCTTGCGGAACTGCTCAATAGCCTCGTCAATGGTATTTAGCTTAAAATCATTGTTATCGGTTGTCATATTCTTCGTTTATCGTTTGTCGGTTATTGGTTTTCGTCTTCCTGATTAGAGTTCAATATCTGGGTTATCTCGTCACACACTTTTGATGCCGTCGCCACCTCTTTTTTGAGGTTGGTCTGATGCCAAGTGCCTACCAGATAAAGCGGCACGCCTATCGGGAACAATACCGCTAGCGCAGTACCCACATGCTTATAGTTGGTGATGTGATAAGTGAGCATCTTGCGCAGGATGGGGAAATCCATCGCTTTGTTGAGCAACAACTGGTCACGGGAGTTGGACAGGTAGTCAACCACCGACTCTATCTCCTGTGAGAGGGAATCAAGCTGCTGTTTGTCATACCCATTCTGGAAATAAGCGAGATAGCCTTGGCGGGACTTGTAGCGCGCCAGGAACTGCTCGCACTGCTCCTTGAGGGCAGCCACACGGCTTTGGGCAACGCTATTCTCAACCTCCTCGATAATAACCTCTTTGAGTTCGAGGTGTCGCGTCTGGTGAAGTCCCAGCAGCCGCCTGAAGAAGTTGCGATAAGCATCGGGGTTGAATACTGCCGAGTCGTTGACTGCCTTATGCGTCAAGAATATGCCCAGCGGCAGCAGCACCGCCGAACTGAGCCAGATGCCCTGCCACACCTGCCATCGCCCTTCTCGAGCCAGTTTGTAGCCCATGTTGTCGATAACATAATAGACAATGAAGAGCAACACCGAGATAACAATAGGTGTTCCCAAACCGCCTTTTCGGATTATCGCTCCAAGTGGCGCTCCTATAAAGAAGAAAATGAGGCAGGCGAGCGAGAGCGTGAACTTCTTTTGCAGCTCTATCTCGTGACGCCTTATTATGAACCGGTCTTCCTCGGTCATGTAATTCTTGAACTCATAGTTTTGCTTGTTCATCTTCAAGTTGGAGATTGCCTGACTGGTCACTGACTGCTGAACATAAGATGTCTGTGTTGCCATGAGCGAGTCGAAGTCTATCACACGCGTCATCTCCACGGGCCTCACCGGGATTGTGACGAGACTGTCGCCATTTCGGTCCAAACGCATAGAAGGCACTCCCACTGCAGGCATTGACATGAGTTCTTTGCTCACCAAATCGCCCACACTATCAACACGGGCACTCACCGAGTCGATAGTTTGCCGCAGTTCGGTGATGTTCTTGCCTATATATTGTTGTCGCATGGTCTCGTCGTTCATACGGTTGAAGTTGTCATCATAAGGTATGATGATTTCCTTGTTCTTGAACGCCTCACGGCGGTACATGTCACTACCTAGCTCGTTACTCATCGTGGCATCGGGCGACAGGTCCTCATACCAGTTGCCATGATGCAGCAAGAGCACAAGGTGAGTTTTGCTGGGGTCCATGCTGAGCATTCCCGAGTCGGCGACCACAATGCGTGGATAGGTCGAAGTGGTTGACACGTCATAAATGAGGACGCCATAGAGCATATTATTCTCGGGATTCTTCTGCTTCACATAAAGATTATATCCCGGAATCTGGCTGTAGATGGCACCCTCGGGGATGTCGAGCGTGGGCGACTTCTGGCGCATCGAGAACAGCAGTGTCCACATCTTCACTTGTGACTGCGGCAGCACATCGTTCTGGAAGAAAAACGCCCCCACACTCACCATAGCGATAAACACGGTGAGCGGCTTCATCACCTTGAGCAGCGAGATGCCGCTCGACTTCATCGCTGTGAGCTCGAAATGCTCGCCCAAGTTGCCGAAGGTCATCAGCGACGCTAAAAGTATCGACAGTGGCAGTGCCAGTGGCACCATCGACAGCGCGGCATAGAAGAACAGCTCGGCAATCAGATCCACGCCCAAGCCTTTTCCAACCAGTTCGTCGATATATTTCCACAGGAACTGCATCATCACGATAAAAAGACAGATGCAGAAGGTCATCATGAATAAAGGCAAGAATGTCTTTAGCATGAACCAGTAAAGTCTTTTTATCTTCAATGATGCCATAAAGCGGGATTAACGAAGGTAATCGTGTTTAGATGCCAAACTCGCGGTCGTTGATGATGCGGTGGGGCAAATCGTGTTTCTCACACAGCTTGCGCCACTCCTTGCTGCTAATGTAGTCCTTGATGATATCGGCATGCTCCATGTTGTGCATGTCGCTGCCGAACATGTCGCACAGGTTGTTCTGGATGAGCCACAGAGCGGTCTCTTTAGCTGTCTTGCCAAAGTAGCCGGTTAGCGACAGAATGTTGACCTGGAACTTCACGCTGGCATTATGGAGTGCCTTGTAACGCTCTCTCCTCATGCTATAGTAACGGTAACGCTCGGGGTGAGCGAGGATGGGGAAATAGCCTTCAATCTGCAAATTAAACAGCATGTCATCGATGCCTATCAGCTCTTGTACGAAGGAGTTCTCAAGAAGGATGCGGTTGCCAGGCATGGGAATCAGGTGACCTGCCTCATATTCCTTGGTCCAGTACTCGTCGATGCGGTACTCGGCCGATAGGTAAAGCTCAATGGGCAGACCCTCCTCTTTAACCGCCGCCTTCAGCACATCAAATGCGGCGTTCAAAGTCTCGGGGGTGTTCTCAAAGGTCTCGGCTGTGACGTGTGACGTGCATATCACATGAGTGATGCCCATGTCGAGCTCGGCCTTGAGCATCTCGAGCGACTCGCCAACATCTTGTGAGCCGTGATCCACTCCTGGCAGGATGTGGCAGTGCATATCGGTGTGGTAGAACAACTTAGCGTCTTCTTTAGATTTCTTTTTGAATATATTGAACATAGTCTTTTTCAATAATTTATTAATGGTTTCTTAAAAACGACCACAAAGGTACTACTTTTTCTTATACACAATATTATAATAACTATATTATTTATAAAAATAAAGCATTATTAAGACTTACATTTAGAAACTTTTGAGTAATTTTGCGGCGCAAAATAAAAATGAACCATTATGAGACGCTCAATTATAATTTCAATCTTAATATCCATAGCATTAGCGCCTATCGCTATCGCCGGCGACGACAACAAAATCAATCAGGAGTGGCAGCGGTGCGTGCTGGCCGCAGTTGACTCGTTCCCGCAAAACGGCGGTTATTACACCGGCGCCAAGCCTAACGACACCTTCAAGAAGACTGCTTGGAAAGGGCTGCACCAGGCCTATCAGATGACACTTGCCGACCCCTGGCCAGTCATTGACCTGCAACAGGCACAACCATCATTCTGCTCCAGCGCAACCTATCTCGCCCTTGTTAAAGCCCTGCTGATGTGGGACAAAGACCATAAAATATCGAGAGAGGCATGGCTGGCGATGAAGCCTTTTGTTGGTATCGTAGATAACATGAATCCTCAAGGCTACTACCAGAGCGACGGCGAGGGATTCTGGGGACGAATGAACGGCAACGGACCGGCTGTAGCGGTGACTATTCACGAGCTCAAGGCGGGCTATAATTTCACCGCCTACCGTGGCGCGAAGACCGATGCCTGCAAGGAAGAGCCCAACGAGCGTTACCTCACCGACGATGAGTGGCGCAACCTCCCCATATGGCAACAGGCTAAGCCGGGCGATTTCATGAAAATTTTCTGGAACCGCGACGACGACAGCGGAGCCAAAATCGGCGACAACGGCAACAAAGGCGACCTGCAGGAGCACGGCCACAGCGTCATCTTCATGGGGATTGACAGCGAGGGCTACGTCACCTACTGGAGCAGCAACGGGCCTGGCGAGAACCCCGCCGAGATGGGCTACGGCATGGGCCGCTGCGACAAGACAAAAATCCAGCGGGTAGTCTTCACGCGCATCACCAATCCTGAAAAGTTCGACAACGCCAAGAAAATTGTGCCAAAAAACGTGAACCAATATATCTATGACCTCAACGGCAAGAAACACAGCACCACTAAAGAGCTTAAGAAACACTGTGGAATTAAGTGATTTAGTGGAGAGTGGAGAGTAGAGAGTGGCTCTTACAATAACCAATAACCGATAACCAATAACCGATAACCGATGAAAGAATACAAGCAGCAGTTCTATCTCTCGGCAGGAGAGTGTAACCCGCAGGCCGAGATGCCTGTCACGCTGCTGATGAGCCGAATAATTGAAGTAGCCACCAACCATGCAAACAACTGGGGAGTGGGCTACTCACGCCTTATCGAGGACAACCAGGGATGGGTGCTCTCACGAGTCACCATCGAGATGAAACGCTACCCGCGCGTGGATGAGTTCTACACCCTCACCACTTGGGTGGAGGATTACAACCGCCACTTCTCGCAGCGCAACATGCAAATCGACGACCAGCAGGGAAACCCCATTGGCTATGTGAGAACTATCTGGGTAGTCATCAACTTAAGCACTCGCGAGAGCGTGGATATCTCAAAACTCAGCTACATCAGCGAGAATGTATCGCAACGCCCCTGCCCTATCGAGCCACAAAGCCGACTGAGACCGTTTGAGCCAACAAGAACCGAGAGCCACCGCTTCCGTTATTCCGACATCGACTTCAACGGTCACGTCAACACCGTGCGCTATATCGAGCATCTCGTCAACCAGTTCCCCATGCAGCACCACGCGAGCAATATGGTAAAGCGCATGGAACTGGCGTTCGTCAAGGAGGCCTATTACGACAGCAACGCCGAAATCGCAATCAACGACAGCGACCCCTGCGATGTGCGCCTCGACATCAACGCCGATGGTATCACCCGAGTGCGCTCACGATTCATCTTCTCACCAAGAAACTGAATTCCACCCACTCTGTCATAAAAATACAACCGCAACACTCCCCTATTGTATAAAACATGAGGTTGTGTCAAATGCTGAATTTAATTTAAACAACTG
>JAFYYG010000027.1 GCA_017557625.1 Muribaculaceae bacterium | reverse complement strand
TGGTTTATCGTTTATCGAAGATAGGCGATAGACTTTAGGCATAACAATCTCTATAAAAAAGGTCGCTCCCATTGCGGGGGCGACCTTTTGTTTCTCATGTAGAATCCTGTCGCTCATGTCTTAAAAGAGACAGGAGAAACAGGAGAACACAAGAAAAACAGGATTTCTTGTTACTCTTGAAAAATCTTGTCACTCATGTCTAAAAGAGAAGCCAACTCACGCCGAAATATCTTAAAACACCGAGTTTGCGAGGCTTTGCGACACCGAGAGGTGCAACTTTGCGAGATCACCCTTGTCGCGTGGTGCGCCCTTCATGAGTCTAATGAAGGGACCTTTCCACTTTCCCACTTCCACGTTTCACGCGCCTGCTTTAAAACAACTATCATTTTAGGTAATTTTTGTTAAATAAATAAGCCTTTTTACTGAAAAAAATAGCAGATATGCAATAAAATGCATATTTTTGCAAATTCGAATGGTTATTTTGACTAGTTAATCAGAAATTTTATATATTTATTAACCTGGAATCCGATACAATGCGGATTTGCCAACAAAATTTTAAAACTCATGAGATTTAAACTACTTTTATTTACCTTGCTCTGCATGCTGGCAACCTTGCCAGGCAGAGCCGAGACCACGACACTGACCGTGTATGACGGAACAACGACAAGTAATTTAGTTCCAATCTACGGCTATTATTGTGATGCATACTTGAAGTGTGAATTTGTCATCCCAGCAGATCAACTTGCAAACATGAAAGACGGAACTATTACAGGACTGACTTGGTATCTGGGTACTCCTGCTAATACAAGCTGGGGCAATGCCAATTTTCAAGTGTTCGTTAAGGAAGTGGAATCTGCCTCCATTTCTGCTTTCAGTGGCACAACTGGTGCTACGATGGTTTACCAGGGTTCACTTGACGGCACACAGTCAACAATGAACATCAATTTCACCACAACGTACGAATATAGTGGCGGCAACCTGCTTGTAGGTGTATATAACACAACCAAAGGCTCATATTCCAGTTCAGGTACAGGTAAATTCTATGGCCAGATCGTGTCTGGCGCTTCGGTTCAAGGTTATAACACCTCTTCACTTTCAAGCGTAACGGCTACCCAGCGTAACTTTATCCCCAAGACTACATTCACCTACGAGCTATCAGCTTATCCCAAACCCACCAATGTGGCTGTTGACAATATCACTGCACGTAGTGCAAAGGTTACATGGGATGGCAATGAAAACGCCTTGAGCTACAACCTGCGTTATCGCGAGGTTGGTGGCATGGTTAATACATTCTTTGACGACTTCGAGAGTGGACTTAATGATTGGACCGTCTATACCGATGGTGAATCTCCCAACACCAATGGCTGGTATCAGTACAATCCGAGTGGTTTGGAATTTGAAGCTGTTAGTGGAAACTATGTGGCAAGTGCTTGGAGCTGGACGAACAACATAGCTTATAATTCCGACAACTGGCTGATTACACCCCAGGTGACCTTTGACAAAAAACTTAAATTCTGGGTGCGTACAAACTCTGGATATCCTGACGAATATGCAGTGCTGCTCTCAACAACTGGTAATCAGGAAAGCGACTTCACTGTCACCCTTCAATCTATGGCAACAGCTCCCGCTGTTAGTGATTGGACTCAAGTCAGCATTGACCTGAGTGCATACGAAAACCAGACCGGCTATATCGCTTTCCATCATGTAAGCAATGACTGTAATTACCTCCTTATTGATGATGTCTCCATCGGTCACGAAACAACTACTGGTGAATGGGAACCCATTCCTAATGCCACTAGTCCTCAAGACATCACTGGTTTGAACCCAAGTACCGAATATGAGGTACAGGTACAGGCAGTTTATGCCGATGACAGCTCTGACTGGACCAATTCGGTACACTTCACTACACTGAGAGCCGATGCAATGCCAACTGATCTGGCAGTCTCTGACGTGACAGCCTACACAGCAAAGGCAACATGGAATGGCTCACAAGACAGCTACAACCTGCGCTACCGCAAAATCACCTTCTTCGAGAGCTTTGAAACATTCCCCGGCAACTGGACTGTTATCGACAGTGATGGTGACGGTTACACCTGGAGTCAAACAGACCTTACTACTCAATTCAGCAGTTCTTATACAGCTGTTGAAGGCAACAATGTAGTAATGTCAAGAAGCTGGATTAACAGTACTGTTGGTGCTGTGACCCCCGACCAGTGGCTTATCAGTCCACAGGTTGAGCTTGGAGGCATGCTCAAGTATTTTGTAATGGATGAGCTTAATTATCCTGAGACTTATCGCATCTATGTATCGACAAATGGTACTGACATTTCAGATTTCGAGCCTCTTACCGATGATCTTCTGACTCCAAACACCAATAAATGGACAGAGTTCACCTTCGATTTGAGTGCCTACAATGGTGTTCCAGGCTATATCGCATTCCGCCACTACAACTGCTACGACCAGAGCTTCATGTTCATTGATGCTGTATCGATTGGAGACAACTGGACAACAGTTAATAACGTCACATCTCCCAAAACCATTACTGGTCTTTCTGCGGAAAGCGACTATGAGGTAGAGGTTCAAGGTATCTATAACAATAATACTACCGACTGGACACTTCCAGTTTTCTTCACCACCCTCGAGGCTCAGGCCGAGGAGGCTACTCTTGCCGAGATTTGCGCTAGTGGTCAAGACGGCTTGAACAAGGTTTACACTGTCAGCGATGCGCTTATCGCAGTTGACTACCGTGATCTGGGCGAGAATGGCGTCTATCTGTGGTGTAAAGACTTGAACAATTCTATTGTCAAGACTCAAATTAAGGATGGTCAGGTTGACTTTATGAAGCAGCAGGGCGCACAGGTTGACGAATGGGATCAGAGCAACTGGGTAATCCTTAAGCTTCCTGTTCAGACTGGTTTAATTAAGGCAATGCAAGCTGTTCCTTCGAATAGTGGAGAGAAACAACCTCACTATATCATTGCTGGTACTGTTGTTGGCACCTTTGTTGACGACATGAACTACATGCTTGAGGTTACTGACCTTAACTTTGAGGTTGGAGAAGTTGCTCCATTCACTCCAAACGTGTATTGCGCTACGAACTTCATTCCTGCTTACACCAGTCCTAACAGCGATGGCGCTCAGACTATTGGTGACCCCGACACTTACTACTTCTTCATGAATCCAAAGGCTAATGAGATTTGCACCATCACATGGGCAAAATGGGAAGTTCCCGATGGTGCTCCCGGTTTATTCACCGTTCCTCAAAGCACTGGATTTGATGGCGCATTCTATGTTGATTGGAGCTACAATGAAGATGGAGACACAAGTAAGGATTTGGTTGATGATGAGACATTGTACGAGTTCACCGCGATTATTCAACGCAACACATACGAATATGGTGTGTCAAGAGCGGCCCAACCGAGCGAAGACATCACTGTTCAGGCTATGAACTTGAATGCTGACAGCGCTATGGATCCAGCTACCGCCATCAGCACAGTGAATGTTAATGGCGAGGTGGTAAGTGTAGAGTATGTTAACGGTCTAGGTATGACCAGCAAGACTCCATTCCAGGGTGTGAACATTGTGGTTACCCGCTACAGCAACGGAACTCACACCGCTGTGAAGAAGATCTTTAAATGATTACGAACCACTAATTTACACTAATTATCACTAATAAAAAGGTCGCTCCCAATGTGGGGGCGGCTTTTTTTAGCGCCTGCGGCGCGAGGAACGTGGATCGTGGAACGAGGAACGGCTCCTTCAACACTAATCAATAAAAGGGTCGCTCCCAATTTCGGGGCGGCCTTTTTTGCATAATGGCGGTTAAGAGTGGAGAGTAGAGGGTGGAGAGTGGAGGGTGTCCAGTTCTGTCAGACTCAGTCTGACTTTGTGGAAACTTTGGGATTTACACTTGGAAAAACGAGAAATGGACTTTGCCATAGACTCTCTGCTGGGTGAACTGGGGGAGGTGGCTGAAGTCGTTGGCTTTGGAGTGCTCAACGACGACCAACGTGCCAGGCTGCACCATCTGGCTGTTGAGGATGAGTTCGGGGAGCTGCGGCAGTTGTGGCAGGTCGTAGGGCGGGTCGGCGAAGATGAGGTCAAACTTACGCGTGCAAGAGCCGATGAACTTAAACACGTCGCCCTTTATTTGGATTAGGTTTTCCTCCTTGAGTATCTGCTTGACCTTGCGGATGAAATTATATTGCGTGGAGGCCTTCTCCACGCTCGTTACGCTGGCACAGCCGCGCGAGAGGAGTTCGAAGCTGATGGCACCAGTGCCCGAGAAGAGGTCAAGAGCTGTCATGCCGTCGAAATCCACGAGGTTGTTGAGCACGTTAAAGAGGTTCTCGCGCGCCATGTCGGTAGTGGGTCGCGCTGTGATGTTGGTTGGCACGTCAAATCGACGCCGTCCATATTTTCCGCTGATTATTCGCATATTCACACAGTGTCGCTTCACTCCACAATGTGTTTAGATAAAATGCTCACGTTCTGAAACTTCAAAGCAAGCTTTAGTTTCACTCACTTAATCGCATTTTTCGCACATTATCAAGTCTACGACTTGTTTATAATTATTCTGAACTAATAAAGTGCTGTTGTTATTATGTTGAATGGGAAAGTGATGGCCTCCTTGCCGAGTGCCAGTGCCTGGGCAGGGAACACTTCGGGCATGGCGTAGGCCACCCTTTGGCGGAGCTGCTCGGCAAGCTGTGAGCGTAGTTCGTTATCGCCCGAGAGCAAAATCTTGTCGGCGCGGCTGTCGAAGCGGCACTCTTTGAACACCGCCAGGGCGAAATAGATGATGTCGTCCACCGAACGGCAGGGATAGGTGTTGGCGAGCTGCAGCTTGCCGTTGCGGGTTGTCACGATGTGAGCCTCCTCCTTATTTATATTAATGTGCAGGCAGCCGTTGTCGTCGGCGTAGGCCTCGGCGCAGTAGGCGATGAGCGGCGCGAGGTGGTGCAGCAGCTCGGGGTTGCCGAAGGTGCGGCTGAGAAATGCCGTCACGCCACGTGGCACGTCGCAGGCGATAGCCGCATCGGTGTTTTTTACCTTGCATGTCATCAGTTCGCCCTCAAGACTTGAGAAAGACGCCTTAAAGACTGTTTCGGCCTTTGGCACGAGTTCCGCTGGCATCACCACAAAGTGCTGCGAGTGCAGGGCTATGGTGGTGTGGCTATAGTCGTCAAGCAGTAGGGGAGTGTCATAGACCGCTGCTTCCAATGCCTGCTTCAAGTCGCTGCCGCCATTGTCAAAGTTTATCGTCGCCATCGCAGGCTTCATGCCATGAGCAAAAACGAGATAAGAGAGTCTGTCCTTCTCAATATCAATAGCCAATGCAGGCTGTTGTGTTATGTTGTTT
>JAFYYG010000026.1 GCA_017557625.1 Muribaculaceae bacterium | reverse complement strand
TGCTAATTCCATAGTTTACTTCAAGATTGAAATGATTGAACCTTTGCTACCTGGAACCGAGCCCTTCACGATGAGGAGGTTGTTCTCAGGCAAAATCTTGATAACCTCGAGATTTTGAACAGTAACTCTCTCATTACCCATCTGTCCGGCCATACGCATGCCCTTGAACACTTTTGCTGGGTAAGAACATGCACCGATAGAACCTGGTGCACGGAAGCGGTCGTCCTGACCGTGGGTCTTTTGGCCTACACCACCAAAACCGTGGCGCTTAACAACGCCCTGGAAACCCTTACCTTTGGAGATTCCAATCACGTCAACATAGTGGTCGTCATTGAAGAATTCAACGGTGAACACGTCACCCATGTTGTACTCACCTTCAAAACCTTTGAACTCGGCCAAGTGTCTTTGTGGCTTTACTCCAGCCTTCTTGAAGTGACCTGCCTCGGGCTTGGTAGTGTGCTTGTCTTTCTTCTCGATGAAGCCAAGCTGCAAAGCCTCGTAGCCGTCATTTTCAATTGTTTTCACTTGAGTAACTACACAAGGACCAACTTCGATAACAGTGCACGGCACGTTCTTGCCGTCGGCACTGAAAACGGATGTCATTCCGATTTTTTTTCCTAATAATCCTGGCATTTCTCTTAAATTTTAAAAATTACTTACTTTAATCACTTGGATTGGTTAATAAAACTGGTGTGGGAGATTGTCACTACACCTTGATCTCAACTTCTACGCCGCTGGGCAACTCAAGTTTCATCAGAGCGTCAACGGTCTTGGCGGTTGAGCTGTAGATGTCGATGAGGCGCTTGTAGGCGCTCAGTTGGAACTGCTCGCGCGACTTCTTGTTAACGAAAGTCGAGCGGTTCACAGTGAAGATGCGCTTGTGGGTGGGCAGGGGTATAGGACCGCTAACCACGGCGCCAGTGCTCTTAACTGTTCTGACAATCTTCTCGGCCGACTTGTCAACCAAGTTGTGATCGTAAGATTTTAGTTTGATTCTGATTTTTTGGCTCATATTTGTTAAAAAAATAAAGTTATTTCAGTAAATCTACTCTTCCACCCACTCGCTCGAGCACCTTCTGAGCTATTGCGGTGCCCACCTGCGCGAAGTGAGAGAACGACATTGTGGAAGTGGCTCGTCCCGATGTGATTGTCCTGAGGGCAGTCACATAACCGAACATCTCGGCTAGCGGTGCCAAAGCCTTGACAATGCGGCATCCAGTGCGGCTGGTTTCCATTCCCAGCACCTGTCCGCGACGCTTGTTGAGGTCACCAATCACATCGCCCATGTTTTCTTCGGGTGTCACCACCTCAACCTTCATGATGGGCTCCAGAAGGACAGGACCTGCCTGGGCGCATGCCCTGCGGAATGCTTGGATTGCACAAATCTCAAATGAGAGCTGGTCGCTGTCGACCGGATGGTAGCTTCCGTCAATGACGGTAACTTTAAGTCGCTCCATGGGATAGTTGGCAAGCACGCCATTACGCATGGCTGTGGTAAAACCTTTCTGTATAGAGGGGATATACTCTTTGGGAATATTTCCGCCCTTCACCTCGTCAATGAACTGGAGTGTACCCTCGAAGTCATCGTCGGCAGGTTCCACACGGCAGATGATGTCGGCAAACTTGCCACGTCCACCAGTCTGTTTCTTGAACACCTCACGCAGCTCCACGGCCTTGGTTATTGCTTCTTTGTAGCTAACCTGCGGCAAACCCTGGTTGCATTCAACCTTGAATTCACGGCGCAAACGGTCGATGATGATGTCGAGGTGAAGCTCACCCATGCCACGAATGATGGTTTGGCCGGTCTCGTCGTTGGTCTCCACCTGGAAAGTGGGGTCCTCCTCGGCGAGCTTCTGCAAGCCCACGCCAAGACGGTCGAGGTCGTTCTGGGTCTTTGGCTCCACTGCGATGCCAATCACTGGCTCGGGGAAGTCCATAGCCTCCAGCACGATGGGGTGCTGCTCGTCGCAGAGGGTGTCGCCGGTGCGCACGTCCTTGAAGCCTACTCCAGCGCCTATGTCACCGCATCCTATAGTCTCCATAGGGTTCTGGTGGTTGCTGTGCATCTGGAACAAGCGCGAGATGCGCTCTTTCTTGCCCGACCTCGAGTTGAAGACATAGCTGCCAGCGTCGATTTGACCCGAGTAAACACGGAAGAACACGAGTCGTCCCACGTAGGGGTCGGTGGCAATCTTGAACACGAGGGCGCACATAGGCTCCTCGAAGAGGGGGCGACGTGCCTCCTGCTTGTCGGGGTCGTTGATGGCATGACCAGTCACCTCATCGGCGTCTTCAGGACTGGGCAGGTAAGCGCACACAGCATCGAGCAGTGGCTGCACACCTTTGTTCTTGAACGAGCTGCCGCACAGCATAGGCACGATTTCCATCTGCAATGTAGCGGTGCGCAGCGCGTTTTTGATGTCAGTCTCAGTGATGGTGGAGGGGTCGTCGAAGTATTTTGCCATCAAGATCTCATCAAACTCGGCAATCTTCTCGAGCATCTCATCGCGATACTGCTGGCTCTCGTCGAGCATTTCGGCTGGGATATCCTCTACTGAGTACTCTGCGCCCATTGTCTCGTCATGCCAGTACAACGCCTTCATCTTCACCAAGTCAACAACGCCCTTGAAATTGTCCTCGGCGCCTATTGGCAACTCGATGGGGCATGGGTTTGCGCCCAGCACGTCATGAATCTGGCGGGCAACCTCAAGGAAGTTGGCGCCAGGACGGTCCATCTTGTTGACGTAAGCGATACGTGGCACATTGTACTTGTCGGCCTGACGCCACACTGTCTCGCTCTGAGGCTCCACGCCTCCCACGGCACAGAAAGTGGCGATAGCACCGTCGAGCACTCTCAGCGAGCGCTCCACCTCAACGGTGAAGTCAACGTGTCCTGGGGTGTCGATAAGGTTGATTTTGAACTTTTTGTCATCATAGTTCCAGAAAGCTGTGGTAGCGGCCGAAGTGATGGTGATGCCACGCTCCTGTTCCTGGACCATCCAGTCCATAGTAGCTGCACCATCATGCACCTCCCCAATCTTGTGGGTAAGGCCGGTGTAGAACAATATGCGCTCCGAAGTGGTAGTCTTACCGGCATCAATGTGAGCCATGATACCGATATTACGTGTCATCTTCAGATTCTCGTCAGCTTTCATCTCTATGATTCCTTTTTCTCAATTAAAACCTGAAGTGAGCAAATGCGCGGTTTGCCTCGGCCATGCGGTGCATGTCCTCTTTGCGCTTGAACGCGCCACCTTGCTCATTGTAAGCATCCATAATCTCAGCAGCGAGCTTGTCGGCCATAGTCTTGCCGCCACGCTTGCGTGCGAAGTTGATCATGTTCTTCATCGAAATTGATTCCTTACGATCGGGGCGAATCTCGGTAGGAACCTGGAATGTAGCGCCACCGATACGGCGAGATTTAACCTCTACTTGAGGTGTAATCTTCTCGAGAGCCTCTTTCCAAATTTCAAGAGGAGCTTTCTCAGCATCCTTCATCTTGCCACCCACGAGGTCGAGGGCGCTGTAGAAGATGCGGTAAGAGGTATTCTTCTTACCATCTAACATTAGGTGATTGACGAATTTCGAAACTCGCACGTCACCGAACTTAGGATCGGGCAAAATGATCCTTTTCTTTGGCTTAGCCTTTCTCATTTTTTCAAAATAATTGTAGTTTTTGTCCGCTTGGTTGTTTGCTTCTTTGTTCTTCAACGGCCGACTCTTCGGCCATTTACTCAACCCAAATAAATCAATCCAATAATCAAAAACTAAGTTTCTAAATTTTTTTGTTTGTTTCTAGTAAAAAATTGGTCTGCTTACTTCTTGGCAGCTTTTGGACGCTTGGCGCCATATTTTGAGCGGCGCTGGGTGCGGCCTGCTACACCTGCAGTGTCGAGTGTGCCGCGAACGATGTGGTAACGTACACCAGGGAGGTCCTTAACACGACCACCGCGAACCATCACGATGGAGTGCTCCTGAAGGTTGTGACCCTCGCCAGGAATGTAAGAGTTCACCTCTTTTCCGTTAGTTAATCTCACGCGTGCAACTTTGCGCATAGCCGAGTTTGGCTTCTTGGGGGTGGTGGTGTAAACACGCACGCACACGCCACGACGTTGTGGGCAAGAATCCAAAGCAGGCGACTTGCTGGTACTCTCCAGTGAAGTGCGACCTTTTCTTACTAATTGCTGAATTGTTGGCATCTTAGTTTAATTTTACTTTGTTTGAAATTTTAAATTATTACTTAGTTTCCATAAATTTGGCGGCACCTCGGAAATAAAATCTTATTTCACACGGCTTGCACAAATTTTCTAAAATGCCCTTTGGGAATTGCGCAGTCCTATTCATCTCTCACTAAATCAGTGATTTAGTCAAAGCCAAAGGATGCCTTTTGCCCAAAAAGCGATGCAAAGTTACAAACTATTTGGCTAATAACCAAATGTTTTTAGGGCTCAGTTTTTGGATATGACCATATTATTATATAATGTAAACTCCCCGAAACCACCTAACTCGGTAGATTTCAGGGAGTTCACAAAAAGCATGAAATTTACTAAAATTCTACAGATTTAATATTTTTTAACCTTGTTCCTTTCTTATCTTTATCGCTGAGCAGCATTTCGGCAGGGTCAATCACCCAGTCTATGCCCAAATCGGGGTCGTCAAAGGCTATGGTCATCTCGCTTTGAGGGGCATACACGTTATCGACCTTATACTGGAACTGCGCCACATCGCTCAGCACCACAAAGCCGTGGGCGAAACCGCGAGGGATGAACATTTGCTCACCACCGTCGTGCGACAGCACCATGCTCACATGCTTGCCCCAGGTTGGGCTGCCGGGGCGCAGATCGAGTGCAACATCGAGAACTTTACCCATCGACACCCTCACCAGCTTTGCCTGACTCCACTCGCCGCGCTGCAAGTGCAGGCCACGCAGCACACCGTAGGACGAAAGCGACTCGTTGTCCTGCACGAAGTTCACCTTGCCCACATGAGCCTCAAACTCCTGTTGCTTCCACGTCTCGCTGAAGTATCCGCGGCTGTCACCAAAACGCCGAGGCTTGATAAGCCACACACCCTTAATATCTAATTCCTGAAATTCCATTAGTCGTTTACACCTTATTATAATATAATAGTACCTCCACTGTCACGTTTGTTGCGTTGCAACGCAACAGACACAATAGACGGAAGACTCTATTTTGACCACAAAATTAATGAAAAAAACTAGTGTGTAAAAAAAAAACACTACTTTTGCACAAAATTTTATTACTCCATTATGAGCAACATAATATTCTTTGACGACAATGAGGTGCGCAAGAACCTGCTGCCTCTCACCTACACCCGCCCTACCGCCATGCTGCGGTGCGGCATCACCACCATCGCCAGCAAGTGGAAAGCCGCCATCGGTGATGACAAGATGACCTACTCGTTCCTCACCACGCCCTATCTGAAGGCGAAGTTCCCGCTTGTTGCACGGCGCGCCAACCTGATGATTGCAGGTCATGTGCTGCCTAACCCAGAGCTCGTTCAGCAGGTACTGGCGCTCAAGAGCGGCGAAGCGCTGATGCTGGGAGAGGAACTGATAGCCTTCCGTGGCGCTGCTCGCGACTTCGACAACCGTCATTTCACCAGCGTGACACATCCTGCGGCAAAGCCCATCATGCTTCACTACCCCTACGACATCTTTGAGCAGAACGGAGCGGCGATGGAGCTTGACTTCGAACGCATCACCGCCGGCCGCAAGTCGCAACCCGTCTCCAAGTCATGCACTGTGATTGGCGACAAGTCAAGGATATTCATCGAGCCGGGAGCAAAGGTGGAAGGAGCGATGCTCAACACCAACGAGGGACCTATATATATAGGTGCCGACGCCGAGGTGATGGAGGGCAGCTGCATACGCGCTCCGTTCGCCGCCTGCCGCCACGCCGTGGTGAAGATGGGGTGCAAGGTGTATGGCGCCACAACGCTCGGCCCTTACTGCAAAGTGGGAGGCGAGGTTGCCAACGTGATGTTCCTGGGCTACAGCAACAAGGCTCACGACGGTTTTGTGGGCAATGCCGTAATTGGAGAATGGTGCAACATTGGCGGAGGCACATCGGCTTCCAACCTCAAGAACGACTACAGCGAGGTGAAGCTGTGGAACTATGCCAGCAAACGCTTCATGCGCACTGGGCGACAGTTCTGCGGACTCATAATGGGCGACCACTGCAAGACAGGAGTGAACTGCATGATAAACACTGGCACAGTGATGGGCGTGGGCGTCAACCTGCATGGCTCAGGGTTCCCACGACCATTTGTGGGTTCTTTCCACGAAGGCAGCGACATGGCGGGATTCAAGAATGTGAAACTTGACGCCTTCTTCGCCACTGCCGAACGAGTAATGTCACGCCGCGGCATCGCCCTCACCGAAGCTGACCGCACCATTTATGAAGCAATCTATAACCTGCGAGACAAATACAAGTAATTTTAAAAGAAGAAGGAATGAGAAAGGAAGAAGTAGGAAGTAAGAAGGAAATAATAGATTTTAGTCGCTGCCGTCTTTGATGGTTTTAATTATTGATGACAAAATTCAAATTAACTCGGCATTGGCAAAATTTCTTGATTTAATGATTTTTATGTCATCCTCCATAACCGGGTGATTTACATTTATTTCTTTCTTACTTCATACTTATTACTTCATACTTTATCTAGAATTCCAATCCCAGCGACACATAGAAATGCACTCGCTTGGTGTGACTGCTCCAACCTAGTGAGCATCCTAATGGACCCACTATGCCACTGTTGTAGAAGTAACTCAGCTGCGCGCCCCAAATTGGCTTGCGGTCGAAGATGTCGCCCAATTTGTTGTTATGCTCAGCGACACTTGCATCAAGCATGGCGTAGTGACGGCCTGTGATGCGCTGCTGCAAGCGCAGCGATGCGCTGACGAACTTGCTGTCGAAAAACTCGGCATGTCCAAAGCCCTCAATCGGTAGCTGCTGTGGGAAATACTTGCCGTAGGTGGGACCGCCAATCACGTTATAGGCAGTCACTGGCAGATCATCACCAAACACCATGCGGGTCTGAATTCTTGGGCGGATGTGGGTGTTTGGTGCCAGAGCAAAAGTCATCTGCCACATCGCCATGAGTGAGGAGAACCCGCTATGCCCTTTCCACTGAGCCAAGTTGTCGGTATAATAGGCATACCGCGCCTCTGCCCTCATGCCCCTGCGTGTGAAGTAGCGATTGTCCTCATTGTTATAGCGCAAGCGCAGATGATAGTTGAAATAATGCTCATTAGGATTGAACGTCATCTCATTATGCTCGTTCCACAAACCTTTAAAGAAGTGGTAATGCTCCCACCCTACTCCAAGTTCGCAGTCAAAATTCATGGCGTCGAGCGAGAAGAGTTTCACGTTGGCATTCTGATAGACGACCGACATGTTGGCGCTGCGATGGCCACGTGTATAAAGGTCGCTGTATTTATACCATATCTCATAACCCAAGCCCATTTTCTTGAACTTCCAGGGTTCCACGTCAAAACCCAGCCTGAGCATGGAGCGCAATCCCAATCTCAACGTCATGTCAAGATCCTTGTTCACCTTGCCGCCCATATAGTAATGACCGTTAAGCTGGAATGCGACAATGTCCTCGTTATCATACCTAGCTCCGATTGATGCCACAACAGTGTTGTTCTTGCGCAAATCGAGCAGGCCACGCTCATCATCTTCGATGTCAAGCAAAGTGGTGATTTCATGAAGAGGCTTGACGTTTTTGAGAACGTGGTTTCCTCCGGCAAGAGTCTTGAGTGCCATCAAGGAGTCAAGCTTATTGCGTGCGGCATCCTCTCCACGCTGCATGAGGGCATTGAGAGCTTTCTTCGTGAAACTGCCGCTGGAATATCCCGTCACAGGCACCTTGATAAGCAGGTCGCAGTATTTCTCGTTCTCATCGGCTCGACGTGTAATATCGCTGCCTGCCGTGCGCTCCATCACATCCATGAGCGAGCGATACTGCCTGTTGGGATTAATCACATCGTCAAATTTCACACCTATCACGATGTCGGCTCCCAGTTGTCTCGCCACATCGGCTGCGAAGTTGTTCTTGGCGCCACCGTCAACAAGTATCTTATCGCCCATGTGCATCGGGGTAAACACTCCTGGAATTGACATGCTGGAACGAATACTCTTGACTAGAGATCCATTAGTGAGAACCACCTGCTCGTCTGTCACAAGGTCGGTAGCAACACAGGCAAACTGTCGCGGCAGGTCTTGCAGGAAGTTGAGACTGTCGGCATATTCCTGCAAGTAGTAGCCAAAGACTCGCTCCACGTTGGTTCCACGTATCACGCCGCCTGGCTGAGGGTCTTTGCTGCCCCCGACGTAGAAGTCGCGCTCGTAGATATATGTGTTCTGGTCATCACGTTCGCTTAGAGTGAGACGATTCTGGGCATCACGGTCAAGAAACAAATCAACCCAGTCCATTGTGCGGAACATTGTGGCGATGTCGTCACTGCTATAACCCACGCTATACAATGCCCCGACTATGCTTCCCATGCTGGTTCCAACCACCATATCGACCGGCATCCCTGCCTCTTCAATCACTTTGAGCGCTCCCACATGAATGGCTCCTAATGCACCGCCACCACTTAGCACCACCGCTACTTTCTTGCGGCTAGACACGCTATCGGTTCTCTGAGCTGCAAGTGGAGAGACCAGCAGCAGTAATGCTATCAATGTAAATATCGTTTTTTTCACCTAAAGTCTTATCTTAATTTCCCAAAATAACATTATAAACAATTGTAACATCACCACTGGTGATAAAGCCATCACCATCTTGGTCGCCGTTGACTATACTGCTGTCATCGTTGTTGAGCAGGAAATTATAGAGAGCGGTGATGTCGGTAGCGGTAACCTGACCGTCACCGTTCACATCGCCAGGAACAGCAACCGCTGGCGATCGCAATATTTGATACGGTCCATAGTATTGCTGGCCCTGAGCATTGCATAACTGCCCTCTATCGAAGTATCCTCCTTCGGGCAGTGCCACATAACAGTTAACAAGTTGCACATCATAAATCACGTAAAACTCGCCACTAGGTGCATCAGATATGATATTTGAGTTATCAATAGTAAGGCACTCGTCCCAATTATCTGAACCTATATAGGCCGATCCGGTAATGTGGATGTCGATATCCTTGATATGGGCTCGATACTCGTCGTTGCCATAGTAGCTAATGTAGTAAATTGCCGGTGTAACGTAGTTCCCATCGGGCACATTGATATTGAGCTTGGCATATTCACCGTTAGATGAAACGCCTTGGATGATGGTGTTGTCGCTATTGTTGAAATAGATGGCGGGGCGAGCGACATGGGTGGCGTTAAGTGTCACCTCGCCTTGAACCAGAATCTTCAGACCCGAGAGCGTTTTGGCGACATTGATGCAATCATCGCCGGTAATTGTGGCATTGTTCAAGGTCAGGGTATTGGTCTCGGGATTGTAGGTTACCTTACCGTCGCCCAGGATATCGTCACGGTTAATAGATGTCACTGCAATATCGCCAACTTTTAAACCATAGTCGCTGACACCTATCTTGACATGCTTGGCAGCTGTATTGTTTTCGTCCTGTATCATCACGCCGCCGCTGTACATAGTGGGGTTAAACACAAGGTGCCCGCCTTCTGGCTCAATAATTTCCATGCCATTGCCAAACTCCATCTCTCCAGCGATTCCGGCACCGGCATTAAAAAAATTCCAAATTGCAAGACGGCTGCCATCAACAGTGACAGAACCTTTGAGCATCTCATATTTAACGTCATAGGTATTTGTTGAGTAAATACCATAATTGCCGCCGTTTATCGTGACGTCAGGACCATTGAAGCGGTATAGCACCCTACTCTTGTTAACTGTCAAAAATGGTATATTGCCCGATGTCATGGTGAGGGTTCCGTCGCCTGTGAAGATGAAGTCCTGAGTAGTCGTCACATTGCCAACCGATTCAATACAACTGATATTGCTATTGCTGGAATCGGTCTCTAGCACACAATTACCATTCACCGAAATCTCAAGGCTGGTAACTTCGGTATAACCACTATAACCATGAGTACTAATATATATAATGCTTTTCGGACAGGAAATCACCGCATCGTTGAGCGTGAGTGTAAAGGTCTGAGGGTCGAAACCCACTGTTCCACTCTGCAAATAGCCTTGATTGGTAAGTATCCGAGTGAGGTTCTGAGGCTGAGCAAGGTAGCTGTCAATTTGAATTCCACAAATCCCTAGAGTGTAGTACTCCAACTCCTCTGCACTGGCGCTAAAAGCCATAACTGTAATCAGTAAAAAGGTAAAAAGTTTCTTCATAATTATTTATCATAAATAGGTTTTTATTCCAATAAAACGTGCAAAGATACTCATTTTTTTTAAAAAAAAGGTAAAAATCTCTATATTTGCAAAAAGAAAAAAGCATGGACAAGAAACTTTTAACACAAAGGCTTGAATGGATAAAACGGCATCCTTAAGTGACGCTGAAGCATGACAAGCTTCAGCGCAAGGCTTCTCATGGCTACATTCTCATGACTACCGAGGCAAGCCGTGCAATTTGTGGCACGTAACTTGCTATTTATACAAAAAATTTATAACTTTGTGGCGAAACTTGAACAAAATCTTATAAACATAATAATCTAATGAAAGTAGCTATAGTTGGCGCGAGTGGCGCTGTGGGACAAGAGTTTATGCGAGTGCTCGATGAGCAGAATTTCCCTGTTGACGAGCTGGTATTATTTGGGTCGGCACGTAGTGCGGGCCGCATCTTCACCTTCCGTGGCAAGGATCATGTGGTGAAGCTGTTGCAGCACAACGACGATTTCAAGGACATCGACATCGCTTTTGTGTCGATGGGGGGCGGTCCGGCGAAGGAGTATGCCGAGACCATCACAAAATATGGCTGTATCATGATTGACAACAGCAGCGCGTTCCGCATGGACGACGACGTGCCGCTGGTGGTGCCCGAGGTGAACGGTGACGACGCCCTCAACGCACCACGACGCATCATCGCCAACCCCAACTGCTCCACTATCATCTTAGTGGTGGCACTAAAACCGCTCGATAACATCTCGCACATCAAAAACGTGCAAGTGGCTACCTATCAGGCCGCCAGCGGTGCCGGACTGCAGGCGATGGACGAGCTGGCATTGCAGCAAAGCGAGATTGCCCATGGCAAACTCGAAACCACCGTGAAGCACTTCCAGCATCAACTCGCCTATAACGTGATACCCCACATCGACATCTTTGCCGACAACGACTACACAAAAGAGGAGATGAAAATGGTGCGCGAGACCTGCAAAATTATGCATAGCGACATCCGCGTGAGCGCCACCTGTGTGCGTGTGCCAGTGATGCGCACCCACAGCGAGGCGGTGTGGATTGAGTGTGAGGAACCTATCTCACCCGAAGAGGCACGCGCCGCATTGCAGCTCGCTCCAGGCATCGTGGTGATGGACGAGCCAGCCAGCAACACCTACCCCATGCCCATCACCTGCACGAGGAAAGACCCCGTATATGTGGGCCGCATACGCATCGACACCAGCAGCGATAACGGCCTTACATTCTGGGTAGTAGGCGACCAAATCAAAAAAGGTGCTGCCCTCAACGCAGTGCAAATCGGCCAATACCTAATCTCCCACCGAGGCTTTCCTAAAAAGTAAACTCTTTTTTCAATATTTTTCTGAAAATATTTGACCCGAATCGACTATCCGACTCGGGTCTTTTTATCATCTATCCATATAAAGTGCTGTAGGTCGCATTAGCAGAAAGTTCTCTTGAATATTTCTTACCATAAATCTATTTTAGAAACTAAAAAATTTTGAACAAAATAATGACAAGCGAAAAAAATAGACAAACATCCACATTTAGGATTTCTAATTGTTTGTCGAAAAAAATCTATTATTTGTTGTAGGATTTAAGAAAAATATTATAAATTTGCATCGTGGAAAAGAATTATTTGACATTAGACATTCAACAGACTACATAAGACACATTAAATTAACTAATTATATAACTAACCATAAAAATTGAAAGCATATGAAAAAATTAATTACATTTCTAACACTGCTCACGCTGTTTTTCACAACAGCTGGGGCAAGGACTGTTACAGATGTCCTGTCGTATAAAACGACGGGGATTACTGGTAATTCTTATGCAGACTTTAGTGGCAAAAAAGCTACTTCCGATGCTGTTTATGCAGGAAACTGTGCTGGCTCGAGCAATACCATTCAGTTAAGAAATAGCAGTAATTCAGGTGTTATGACAACTGCTTCAGGCGGTAAAGTAAAAAAGATTACTGTAACTTGGCACAACCCCGCAAGTGGAGATAAACTTGTTTTTTACGGTAAGAATTCAGCTTACTCATCTACTGCAGATATTTATAACACCAGTAAACAAGGTACAAGATTAGGTTACATAGAATATGGAGGTTCCAATTCTCTGACTGTAGAAGGCGATTTTGAATACCTTTCATTTCGCCCCATAAACAACGTAGTCTATCTTGCAAATGTTATTATCGAATGGGAAGTTCCTTTAGATTCTCCCACCATCACCCTCTCTCCAAGTGCGCCATACTACGACGGCGATGAGGTGACTGCCAACATTACCACAAATGAAGCAGGTGCTACAATTCAGTACAAGCTCAATGATGGAGAGTGGACAGAGTATGACAGCAGCAACCCTCCCACTTTCAGCACCTCAACCACTATCCAAGCCAAGACTGTTCTCGATGGTGACGAAAGTGAGGTGGCTACCGAAACTGCTACCTTCGGACCAAGCTGCGCTACTGTCGCCGAGATTCTTGCCCTTGCCGATGACACGCAATTCAAGTTCAGAGGCAACTTGGTAGTTAGTGGCAAGGGCGGTGATAGCGGAAAGCATCTATATGCTCAGGATGCAACAGGTGGTATTCATTTCTTTGACAACATGCCCGACTACGCTACCGAAGACGTGATTCCTGCTGGTTTCATCGCAAAAAAAATCACCTACAATGGCGCTGTGGAGCTCACAAACCTGCAGAACATGAGTGAAGCCACCACCACTGGCGAGCTCAATGCCGTAGAACTTACGCCATCGCAGGTAACCCAAAACAACCCGTTCATCTATGCGCTAATCAATAACGCATTAATTGAGCAGCCAGGCGAATTTATGACAATTAATGTAGGCGGCGAGACCGTTTCACTGCAAGAGACCTTCCCTGGTGTGGAGACGCCAATCGTTGGCAAGACCTATAACATCTATGGTGTCACTAACTGGAACAACGATGCAAGGTTCATGCCATTGGCTTATGAGGAAGTTATGATAGATCCAGGAGACGGCTATTATCTCGTTGGCAACTTCAACATGGAGAGTGATGGAACCACTTGGGTTGTAAAGGATGCCCGCTACAAATTCACCGAAGAGAACGGGACCTACACCCTCAACGCCAATCTCCCCAACATTTCGGGCGGTGTTTTCTTCAAAGTTGTCCATGTTGATGACAACACCAACACCTGGTATGGTGGAGAGGCAGGAGATTATTTCGGCATCACTGGAACTGTCAATTCCAATATTGAGCTGAAAACTGGTGACGCTGGAAAGAACTTCAAGCTTAATATTGGAGGTCCAACCAACTTCACAATCAATCTCAACAATAACACACTCTCTCTGAACGTGAGCCGTGAAGCCTTGCTTTACTACAAAGGCGACAACAACAGTTGGGAATTGGCTCCGATGACAGCAACCGATAATGGCTGGACCACTTCGCAGGAAATCGCCGCTAACGGCAAATTCGGCTTCGCCGATGAATGGGGCGACCATCACGGCGGTAGCGGATGGGTGATTAAATCAGAGCATTACAATACAGACATACCCGTGACCGACAATGGCGACTTCATCATGGAGACCGCCGGCGATTATCTCCTTATCGTGAACAACGCTCTGTCAACTCTCACAGTGGAAGCCTCTCGCAACATTACCTGCACCGCAATCAGCGATGTGCCAAATGCATACGATCAAGAGACAGGCTACACCTACAAGGCTGGAGGCACTATTGAAGCAAAGGTTGACGGCAACACCGCAACTAAGGCATTGCCTGGCGAAGTGGTAACACTCGAGGCCACTCCTTGGAATGGATACACTTTACACAGTATCACAGTTAAATATAGTGTCACAGTTGATGAAGAAGTCACAGTCATTGAAAATGAGCTCACACCAGTAAATGGTGTTTACTCATTTGAGATGCCAAATGCCGATGTAGAGGTGACCGCAAACTTCTATGCTGGTGGATATCCCATCACAGTTGTTAGTGAACATGGCACCTACAACGGTCCAAACTTCGCCACAGTGGGCGAAACCGTGGAATTCAACATCACCGACATTGAAGACGGATATAGGATTATAGGGGTTAATGCCACATTCACCAACAACAATGGCGGCACAACATCCCTCACCATTAAGAAGAATCAAAACAACAGCTATTCATTCGGAATGCCTCCATTCCCTGTGCATGTTGAAGTTGTTTACAAACATCATTCTACCGCTGCAGGCCTTTGGGATCTCGTTACCGATGCTTCACAACTTGTTGACGGCAATGAGTACATCATTGTCTATCCAGACTATTATGGCAATGACCACATGACGATGAGCACCACCCAGAACAGGAATAACCGTGGCGCGACCTCTATTGCGTTTGAAGATTATTTCTCGGTTGCTGGAGTCACAAATGATGACACACAAGTATTCAAACTCGAAGGCGATGCCTCGGGATGGTACTTCAAAGCAGATGGCGGTTACATCTATGCCGCTTCCTCTAATAACAACTGGCTGAGGACAGGAGTTCAGAAAAATGATAACGCGAAGGCAGCAATCACTTTTGAGGCAGGCGAAGACGGAATCGTATATGCCAACATTGTATTCAAAGGCAACAACACAAGAAATGATTTGAGATACAATCCCAACAATGGCTCGCCGTTGTTCTCTTGCTATGCCAGCACAAGCACCCTTCCAAAAGTCTCGCTCTACACCCGCGGTGAAATCATAACTCCCAATCCTCCCGAGTTCTGGCCCCCGTCAGGTGAGCTGATGCCCGAGGACTTCTATGCTGAAGTGTGGAGTGAATACGAAGACCGAGCAATTATCTATTGTTTGGTAGATCCCGGCACGGCACCTACAGATCCTAATACTGTTAAGAGCGAAGGTGCACGCTATGATGATGGTTGGGGCTGGGGCAATGTCTTTGTTCCTGGTCCTGGAACTCACACCATCTATGCTGTGGCTGAGGTCTATGGGCACTTGAGCGAGATAGCAAGTGTCACTTACGACACCTACGCTATGGGCGACTGGAAACTGGTGACAAACAACAGAGATTTATTCGTAAGTATGTATGAGTATATCATCGTCGACGATGACTACAACAAGGTTGTAGGTGCTTACGATGCCACAAATGAGTGCTTCGTTGCATTGCCTCGTGAGAACAATATCACATTTGACCCAACCTATGAGACCGCAACAGTCAATAGTGATGATGTGAAAATATTCTCACTTGAGTATGAACAAGGCTCTGGCTCATGGCGCGAGGGCTTCCTCAAGGGTGATGACGGCTACTATTACCACGCTATTGGACATGTCTCCAATTGGGATCAAAATCCACCTACCCCAGCTATTGTAAGAACACAAGAGCCACAAAATCCAGAAGATCTTGTTTGGGCTTACAATGGCGGGCACACTGGTTATGTTTATCTCGAGCATGATAACTCCAACATATCTTACAACACTGCTGATGGCGTTTTCGATTGCCACAACTGGAATTATCCGCTCGATGATCATCACACAAGAATACGCCTCTACTATCGCGCTAAACCAATCTCTCTTGCCAACCTTTGCCAAGAAGGCTCTCTGTGGCAAGAATACACCATCAGCGACGAGCTTATCGCTGTTGCTTGCGCCGAGGACAATTGGGGCAGTGTTTACCTGTGGTGTAAAGACCAAGCCACTTCTATCAATCCTACTTACAACACCAACAACTACGAGGATTTCATGACTGTTAGTGGTGGATTCAATGGCGATTGGGATCAGAGCAACTGGATTGCATTAAGATTCAACAACGGCAGTGACCGCAATGAACCCACCAATTTGTATAGCACCATACAAGAATATGTTGGCTGGAAGATCAAGGCAGAAACCGTCAAAGGCGTCTATGCCAACAGGTACAACTACATTCTTGATATGTCAACCTCAAGCTTGGAAACCAATGGCCGCTTAGAGTATCCTCTGAACTTGTATTGCCCGGCCAACTTCCTGCAAGAGAACCTTAATGGTCAAGCTACTGGGCACACTACCAACACGGCCGACAAGCATTACTTCTTCATGAATCCCAAGATTCAAGAGGTTTGCTCAATCACCTTCGCAGTGTGGAACGGCACAACCTTTGAGTTACCTGACGTTTCATCGGGTAATCCCGCCAATATCCCTGGCATTATTGATGTTTACTGGGATTTCAATAATATGTATGCCGAGGACCCAACAACAGGCGAAACTCATAGTCTGTATGATGACTTAGTTGTTGGCACTGCCTACAAGTTCAAAGCCATCGTGCAAAGACCTGAACCCATGCCAAAAAAAGCTGGTTATTCATCGCTCAAAGATGGCGAGACAGGTCACACTCCTGGCGGCTATACTTCCGACGGCAGCTATAGAGTTTATCCATTCGACTTCGATCCAGGAGATCAAGAGAACATCATCACTAATATTAGCATTGTTAGTGTTGGCAATGCTCAGGTCAAGAGCGTGAAATACGTTAATGTAGCTGGTATTGTAAGTGACACTCCTTTCGATGGTGTGAACATTGTAGTTACCGAATACACCGACGGCACACGCACAACAACCAAGATGCTAAAGAAGTAACTCAAAATTTCAAATATATTCATTTACAAAATAAAGGCGGCATCAATGTGTGCCGCCTTTATATTTTTTACGGAAAGTTTCCGCTCCCAATTGTCCTTAATAAAAAACCTCTTTGATATAGTCCTTAATAGTCTTTTAAAATGGCTTTCATCTCAAATCCCACCGTCACATTACGGAAGTTTTGGCTCAGGAACGACAGCGACTTCAGCGTCTCGCTGCTGCTCATGCTACTGATGAAACTGAGGACAACCAACAGGCGGTCCATGTCGAAGGCGATATAGAGTTTTTTGCCGTCGCGATGGGTGTGCGACTTGAGAGGGATGCCATGCCATCGAAGCGTTAGCTGCTCCTGCTCGGGATCGTAGGTATAACTGCCGCCAAACGACAGTCCCAGCACCTTCATCTTCCACTCGCTATCCTCGGTGAGCGTCATCGAGCTCCATCGCTTGTTGATTTTCATTTTCTTATATGCCTTTTCAAGTTTCTTCTTGATTTTGCTCTTGGCGATGGGTTTGCCAAGCTTACCCATCACCGAAGCGCCGTCGGCATGAACGTAGGGTTTGTCATACTGCCACTCACCTGCCACCATCTGGCACGCCGCCAAGCGCTCCTGCGATTCCACATCATTAGCCACGACAAACACCTCATCGGGGTCAAAATAGGCGATAGAATCCAACTCTTGAGCATTACCACAGAACCAGGAAACCAAAACTGATAATATCACAAAAAATCGTCTCATAATGCGCAAAGGTATCACTTTTTTCACAATCTCCACTATTTTCGTCACAAAAAAGTTCTACCTTTGCACAAAACTGACAATGACATGAAGAAAATCAAAATAACAGTGATGCGCATGGCGTGCTATAACGACCTGATGGAGAAGTATGAAAATCCCATCGAGCACACTTGCGACATGACAGTGGGCAGAACCTTCATCGTTGAGAACTGCCAGCAACCAGAGGGAATGTGCGACAGCGCATGGGAGACACTGCTGCCCTGGGTGAAAGATCTCGCCGAAGGCGGCGGCAACTTCTTCGACGGATGGATGAAAAATCCCCACAGCGCCATGATCTCCTGCAACGACGGCTTCAGGCCGGTATCCTTCCTTGTGGAAACGATAGAATAACGTGCATCACGCGAGGTTCGCCGTGCAACGGCTCCGCCGTTGCCATTTTTCGACTTTAGGTGCTACACAAACCGCTCAATTGCTTGGGCGAGTTGCTGGGCGGAGTGGACTCCCGATTCTCGCCATACGAGTTGCCCTTGCTTGAAGATAGCCAGTGTGGGTACTGCTTGCACTCCATATTGCATAGCCAGCTGTTGTGCTTTATCTACATCGATTTTGATGATAGTGGCACGGTCGCCAATCTTCTGTTTAAGTTCTTCAAGAATGGGGTGCATCATCTTGCACGGTCCACACCTAGTGGCGAAGAAATCAACAAGTACAGGTTTGTCGCCTGAAATAAGTCGCTCAAAGTTGTTCATAATAAATCCAAGAATCAAAAAACAAAAGAACTTTACACTTCACACTTTGCACTCTGTACTTTGCACTCTGTACTTTGTACTTTGTCCTTCCTACTTTGTCCTTTTCCTTTATCCTTTAATAAACTTGCTCTGTGGCAGGTCGCGCATATTGTAGCGGCTTGCCATTGACTCGCCGTAAGCGCCTGCTGTGAGGATGGCAATGAGGTCGCCGCGATGGGTAAGGGGGAGTCGCTCATCGGTGCTGAACACGTCGCTAGACTCGCAGATGGGCCCCACCACGTCGTAGGTCTCCATGTCGCTCTCTTGCGAGGTGAGATTCACAATCTTGTGATGTGCGCTATAGAGCGCGGGTCTGATGAGGTCGGTCATGCCAGCGTCGAGAATCACAAATTTCTTAACAGAGTTCTCCTTCACGAAAACGACCTTCGAAATCAACGATCCGCACTGCCCCACTATCGAGCGGCCGAGTTCGAAATGAACTTTCTGTCCCTCATGCAGTTTAAGTCCCTGCTTGAACACGTCGAAGAAGTCATGGAACGGCGCAATGGGGTTCTCCTCAGGATTCTCATAGTCAACACCTAAACCGCCGCCAACGTCTATCATCTCGAATTTGACACCCATTTTCTCAAAATGCTCAACCAACTCATTAATCTTCTCACAAAGCATCTTGTATGGTTCCAAAGTAGTAATCTGTGAACCTATGTGGAAATGCAAACCTCGCAAGTGGATATTTGGCAGATTCACAGCCTTTTCCACCACTTCGTCAAGCACAGGAATGTCTATGCCAAACTTGTTGTCGGTTGTGCCCGTAGTGATGTAGCGGTGAGTGTGAGCGTCAATATTGGGGTTCACGCGGATGGCGATACCCGCCGTCCTGCCTTTTCGAGCAGCAATCTCGTTGATGACCTCCATCTCGGGCACGCTTTCCACGTTGAAGCAATAGATGTCGTTGTCGATACCGGCCTCTATCTCCCAATCGGTCTTCCCCACTCCAGCGTAAGCCATCTTGCTTGCGATGAACCCTGCGTCAAGCGCAGCCAGCACCTCGTTACCGCTTACCAAGTCTGTGCCGAACCCCGCCTTAACAATTTCACCAAGTATCACCGGGTTGGCATTTGCCTTAAGAGCGTAATGAACGACAAATGGATAACCCTCAATCTCATCATTGATGACCTTGAGTGTGTGGCGCAGCAGCGACAAGTCGTAACAGTAGAACGGAGTGTGCAAGTCCCTTAATGTATCGATAGGGAGTTTCATATAGTACTTTTATGTTTTGAGTTTCTTGTGATATTTTTGCAAAGTTAAACACAATTCTTCAAAAAACAATTTTTCTCACGATTTTTTGCTCACTTTTTGAATATTTTTTCTACTTTCGTGAGCTAAAACGCAAAAAACAGTTATCAGTATTCAGTAATCAGTTGCGAGTTTAGACAAAAAAACTGACAACTCAAAACTCTTATATGACAACACGAGAAGCGATTTTGCTGTTACGCGGCGAGCTTGGCGCTAGTTACGACAGCCGCGAGATAGAGAGCATTACTCGGATTATCTTCGAAGAAGTGCTGCTGTGGCAGCCAGTAGATATGATAATGCGCGAGAACGAGCAGTTGCCGGAGTTTTTCGGCAATCGACTGGCAAGCATCATCGAGCGCCTCAAGCGGCAGGAGCCCTTGCAATACATTTTGGGCAAGGCGCGCTTTCATGGGCACAGTTTCGCTGTGACTCCCGCAGTACTCATACCCCGCCCCGAGACTGAGCAACTAGTTGATATGATAGTTGACGAGAACCCAGCCACCGACCTCGAAGTGCTTGACATAGGCACCGGCAGCGGATGTATCGCCATCTCGCTGGCAAGGGCGCTGAAATTTGCCCAAGTCACTGCTACCGATGTGAGCCTACAAGCCCTTGAAGTAGCAAAACACAATGCCGAAGCACTAAAGACAAGGGTAAAATTTCTTGAGCAAGACATCCTCTCATGTCGCGCCCCAAGTGAGGCGTGGGACATCATCGTGAGCAATCCGCCTTACATCACCGAGAGCGAGAAAGCCTCTATGGAACGCAATGTGCTTGACTATGAGCCAGCCTGCGCGCTCTTTGTCCCCGACGACGATCCAATGCTCTTCTACCGCCCCATTGCCGCCTACGCAAGCCGAGCCTTGAAGAATGGTGGACGACTCTACCTAGAGATAAACCGCTCAATGGCTCAACAAGTGTGCAACACATTGAGAGAATCAGGATTGAATAACATTCAAGTTTACAATGACTTTAACGGAAATATTCGATTTATATCAGCAATAAAAACAAACTCATGAAAAAGATAACACTACTTCTTAGCTTCATGCTGGCTATATCTATTACCAGCTGTGACAACAAAACCGAAAACACCAACGCCAGTCAACCCGCATCAAGCGCCACTGTCACAAGTGGAGCTTCAGATGACGTTGACAGCACTACCCCACCCTCACAAGAAACGGTTGACCAGCTCAACAAGGCTGTAACAGAGGAACATGCCAACCCCGATGCTAACTACACTTACGATGCCACAACCAACACCGTGACTATGGTCAAAGAAATAGAATTTGCCGCAGGACAAAGCGAGGAAGATTTTGACGAATTAACTGAATACAACAAATTTGTTGAAGAGTTCAAAAAAAGCACTAAATCCAGCGATGCCACCATCAAAAGCAAAGGCGCCACAATCACCGTGAAATATGTCAACAAAGCCACCGGCGATGAGTTTATGGGCTTCGACATTACACCCGAAGATTTGAAGTAATAGAGCAGAGTGCAAAGGTAAGAAGCAAGAAGTCAGGGGTCAAAAGTCACGGCCTCTGACTTCTTATTTCTTTTTAGAAATGTTTTCAAAAATAGGGCCTTAAGTTAAAATAGTGTTTAATTTAACATTTGTAACTCAAAAATATTATTAATTAACGTGCAAGATGAGCTATGGTAAACTTCAAAATGATAATTTTGCAACAAAAAACTATAACAACATAAACAACACACATTATGAGTGAATCAGTCAACATTCGCGAATTGAATGAGATTATAGCGACAAAGAGCAATTTCGTGAGCGCAATCACACAAGGAATGAACCAGACCATCGTGGGACAAAAGCATCTGGTAGATTCCCTGCTGATTGCCTTGCTCGCCAACGGCCATGTGCTGCTTGAAGGCGTGCCAGGACTTGCCAAGACATTAGCAATCAAGACCCTGTCGCAATTGATAGATGCCAAATACAGTCGCATCCAGTTCACCCCCGACCTGCTGCCAGCCGACGTAATCGGCACTATGGTCTACAGCATACAAAAGGAGAAGTTTGAGGTAAAACGCGGTCCAGTGTTTGCCAATTTCATCCTAGCCGACGAGATTAACCGCGCACCTGCCAAGGTTCAAAGCGCATTGCTCGAGGCTATGCAAGAGCGCCAAGTGACCATCGGCGAGAACACCTTCACCCTTGATGATCCATTCTTGGTGATGGCGACCCAAAACCCCATTGAGCAAGAAGGCACCTATCCCCTGCCCGAGGCGCAAGTTGACCGATTCTTGATGAAGGTGATGATTGGATACCCCAGTCGTGAGGAGGAGAAAGAAATAATCAGGATGAACATCGACAACACCTGCTTTGATGTGAAACCCATAGTCACCCCCGCCGACATCGTTGACGTGCGCGACGTAGTGCGACAAATCTATATAGACGAAAAGATTGAACGTTACATCGTTGACATCGTATTTGCATCACGTTTCCCCGAGGACTATGCCCTCAATGACCTCAAGAGTATTATCTCATTTGGAGCTTCTCCTCGCGCCTCAATCAGCATGGCGCTGGCAGCGAGAGCCTACGCCTTTTTGCGTGGTCGTGGATATGTCATCCCTGAGGACGTGCGTGCCGTGTGCCACGATGTGATGCGCCACCGTCTAGGGCTCACCTATGAGGCCGAGGCCAACAACATAAGCGCAGACGAGATCATCAGTAGCATCCTCGATAAGATTGCAGTGCCATAATCAATGCATAATGCACAATGAGGCTGAAATCAAATGCATCTCTAAACACTAAACACTAACTTCTAAACCTCAAGTTTCTAATTTAAAGAAACTTGAATGAAATTGGATGGAACGAAGTGAATTGCTAAAGAAGGTTCGCAAGATTGAGATTAAGGCAAAAGGGCTGTCTCACAACATCTTTGCTGGCGAGTACCACTCGGCATTCAAAGGCCGTGGCATGACGTTCAGCGAGGTGCGCGAGTATCAGTATGGCGACGACGTGCGCGACATCGACTGGAACGTCACCGCTCGACAAAACCGCCCCTACGTCAAAATCTATGAAGAGGAGCGCGAACTCACCGTGATGCTCGTGGTTGATGTGAGCGGCAGCAAGGATTTTGGCGCTCTAGGCGAGATGAAGCGCGACGTGATGACCGAGATTGCCGCTACTATCGCCTTCTCTGCCATCGAAAACAACGACAAAGTGGGACTGCTGCTTTTTAGCGACAAGGTCGAGAATTTCATTCCTCCCAAGAAAGGAAAAAAACACATCTTATTGATAATAAGTCAACTTCTCAACTACCAAGCCGAGAGCAAAGGCACCGACATCAATCTAGCATTAGAATACATGACCAGTGCAATCAAGAAACGGTGCACAGCATTCGTAATCAGTGACTTCCTTGACGAGAAAGACTACTACAAAAGCCTGTCTTTAGCCAACCACAAGCACGACGTGATTGCCGTGCAGGTCTATGACAAGCGTGAGGCACAGCTGCCCAACGTGGGGCTAATGAAAGTGGCAGACGCCGAGACGGGAGCAGAACGATGGGTTGACACCAGCAGCCGACGCGTGCGACAGGCCTACGACCGATGGTGGTATGAGCGCCAGCAGGCGATGACCGACATCATGCATCGCAGCAATATTGACATGGCGCAAGTAGCCACCGATGAAGATTATGTCAAGTCGCTGATGGCAATCTTTAAGCGCCGTGGATAATATTTCCTCAATAAATCACAACACAAACTATTGATTCTCAATGACACGAAAACTATTATATCGCATTCTGTTACTGGCTTTGCTCTGCGTGCCGACGATGAAATCACATGCCGGCAACACAATCATCAGCGTCAAGCTCGACTCGGCAAAGGTGATGATGGGAAAAACCGTGAAACTGTACATAAACATCGTGCAAGATGAATCACTCACTGGCATTATCCTGGATTCCAATATTGACACTTTGGGTGACATCGAAATCGTGAAGCGCGACAAGATGCAGATTAAAAGCATTGACAACAACCGCGAGGAAATAACACAGACCATTACCCTACAACCCTTTGAACCAGGCGAATATGACTTGCCGCCTATCAAATATTTTGTAGATGGCGATACCGTGGTGAGCAACCAAGAGCACTTGGTAGTTGAGGCTATGAAAGTAGATGTCAATGGTGAAATAAAAGACTACAAAACCATTGTGGACGTACCATTCAAAATCGTTGACTACATACCCAATGTCATTGCTAACCACTGGTGGGCGTGGCTTGCTGGACTCGCCGCATTGGCTTTACTCATCTTTGCTTACTTCAAGTGGTTTAAAAAGGGCATCAACCCATTTAAACACGAGAAGAAGCGCTTGCCACCCTACGAGGAGGCGATTCTTGCACTCAACAATTTAAAAGAGCGTCAGCTATGGCAGAATGGACAGCATAAAGAATACTACTCCTGTCTCACCGACATCCTGAGGGTCTATATCGACCGACGCTTTGGCATCAATGCTGTGGAGATGACGTCCAGCGAGATTATGGAGCAAATAAAGCACAATGAAGAAGCCTTGCAAGTAAAAGACCAGCTTAGCGAAGTTCTTGAGATTGCCGACTATGTGAAATTTGCAAAGATGCAAACCCTTGCCAACGAGAACGAGATAGCATTCGAGCGCACTCTGAACTTTGTGGAACAAACCAAACCCATGCCAGTTGAAGAAGAAGGCAAAGAAGAAAGTCACAGCAATGCCGCAGGAAAGGAGGAAAAAGAGCAATGATAAGCGATATGCAGTTTATGCACCCCCAGCTGCTGTGGCTTCTGCTGCTGATAATTCCTCTCACAGCATGGCACGTGCTGAAGAGCCGCAAAAGTGACCCCACTCTTAAACTCCCCACCACCAGCGCCTTCAACAAAATTGACACAAGCTGGAAGGTGTGGATGCAACACGTGCTGTTTGCCCTGAAAATGCTGGCGTTGGCTTGCCTGGTGATAATCTTGTGCCGCCCACAATCCAGCAACTCTTGGTCACAGAGCAATGTTGACGGCACCGACATCATGCTGGCTATTGATGTGAGCGGCAGTATGCTTGCCGAAGACTTCAAGCCCAACCGACTGGATGCCGCCAAAGAGGTGGCAAGCGACTTTGTGAGAGGACGCACCAGCGATAACATCGGAATTGTAGTCTTTGCAGGAGATGCCTTCACACTAGTTCCCATGACAACCGACAAACCCACTCTCATCAACAGCATCAACAGCCTGGATATCAAGATGATGTTTGCCCTTGAAGACGGCACCGCAATAGGCGAAGGCATCTCCATTGCCACTAGTCGCCTCCTCAAAGGAAAAGCCAAGTCAAAGAGCATCATCCTGCTCACCGATGGCAGCAACAACTCTGGTATTGTATATCCCGAAACGGCGGCCGAAACAGCTCGTAGTAAAGGCATTAAGATTTATACCATTGGCGTTGGTGCCAAAGGTATGGCTCCAATGCCATTAATTGACGAAAATACAGGCCAAATTGTAGGCCATGATTATATGAAAGTTGATATTAACGAGAACATGCTCAAAAGCATTGCAAAGACCACTGGTGGCAAATACTTCAGGGCGACTGATGAGGGAATGCTCAAGAAGATATTTGCCAAAATCGATAAACTTGAAAAGTCGCACATCGCTGTTGAGCGCCACAACAACATTGACGACGCCTATCAACCTTGGGCGTTGGCACTGCTAATAATACTTACCCTATGCGCAATCATTAGATACTCTGTGCTGAGGACTATTCCATAATTTATTCACGACAAAAAACGACTAAAGATATATCATGTTCAGTTTCGCAAATCCCGAGTATCTTTACCTGCTGTTCCTGCTGCCAGCAGTTGTGGGAATGTTCCTGCTAGACAGGTGGGCCCGCAAGCGCAAGTTGGCAAAGTTTGGAAAAGAAAAGCAGTTGCAAGAACTCATGCCCGACGTGTCAAGCCGCAAACCAATGGTGAGACTCGTTATCATCCTGCTACTGTTGGCAATGGTGATTGTGATGCTGGCACGTCCTCGGGCTGGGGCTATGGAAAAAGTCAAAGGACAGACCAAAGGCATTGAGGTAATAATTGCTATGGATGTGTCAAACTCAATGAACGCCAGTAGCACATCGAGCAAAAACGGCATCTCACGACTGCAACGTTCCAAAATGGTGATGGAAAAACTCATAGACCGATTGCATAACGACAAAGTGGGCCTTGTGGTATTTGCCGGCAAAGCGTTGATGCAGATGCCCTTGACCATCGACGGCACTAGCGCTAAGATGTTTCTTAATAACATCGGCACCGACATCATTTCGCTTCAGGGTACAAATATCGCTGCCGCCATAGACTTGTCAATGCACTCGTTTTCGCAAGACGAGAAAGTGTCAAAAGCCATAATACTCATCACCGATGCCGAGAACTTTGAGGGCGATGCCAATGAGGCAGCAACGAAAGCTCACGAAAAAAACATTCAAGTCAACGTGATAGGAATTGGCGAAGCCGATGTTCCCATCCCAACTGATGATGGACAAAGGTGGATGCTAGATGACAACGGTGATATAGCAATGACAAGCTTCAACGAAGACCAGGCCAAAGAAATCGCCAAAGCGGGAGGAGGCATTATGGTCAAGGGTGATGCCATCGATGCCGTGAAAGCACTCGACGAGTCTCTAAAGAAACTTGATGCAACCAACCTGTCACAATACACCTACAGCCGTGAAGGAGAGCAGTTCCCGATTTTCGCTTGGATAGCACTGGCGCTGCTTATCGCTAGTGTGCTACTACTGAACAATAGAAACAAGTGGCTGGCAAAGAAAAGCTTCTTTAAACGAAAAGCAAAAAACAACAATGAAGAATAACATCATCATATCATTGATAATCGCTACTATAGCAAGCACAGCGATGTGTTTACTGACTGGGTGTGGTAAAAAAGATAAATACACTCCTGTTATCGAGAACAAGGAAGAGCGACAACTCATCAAAGAAGGCAACAAACTCTTTGAAGAAGGAAAATATGAAGAGGCCGAGATTATGTATAAAAAAGCGGCACAGGTGAACCCCAACTCTCCAGCAGCAAACTATAACTGGGCTGTGTCGCTTGTTAAACAATTTAAATCTACTGAAGATGACACCTTCAAGATGGATATGATGGTCCGCTCCGATAGCCTCTTCAATCTAGTGACTGAACTAACAAAAGACTCAACGATTATAGCTATGGCATACCATAATTTGGGAAACATAAGATATGAGCTGGGGTATTATGATGATGCCATCATTCTTTATAAATACTCACTTCGTCACAATCCCTACGATGATGAGACACGCTATAACCTTAGAATGGCGCAGCTGAAATACTTAGAAGAGGACGAAATGGAAGAGGACGAAATGGAAGAAGACGAAATGGAAGAAGACGAAATGGAAGAAGACAAAAAAGAAGAAGACAAAAATAATGAAAATGGTGGAGACGAAGATTCCACAGAAGACCAACAGCAGAATCAAAATCAGCAACAGGAACAGCAACAGGAAGAACAGCAACAGCAGCAGAAGGAAGAACAGCAACAGCAAGAACAGCAACAGCAGCAACAGCAAGAACAGCAACAGCAACAGCAAGAACAGCAAGAACAGCAACAGCAAGAACAGCAACAACATGAACAGCAGCAACAACAAGAACAGAAACAAGATAATGGAAGCTCTATTAATGAAAATAACGACAAAGACAATAATAATACCACAAAATCGAAGAAATTGAAAAGAATGAAATACTTAAAAAATAAAAGTGATTTAAGAAACTTGAACGACTTAAAAAACAAAAAAGACCAAGAACAAAAGAAGAAACAAGGTCAAGGACCAGAAAAAGAAAATACAAAGAAACAGAAGTCAGGACAAGGTCAAAATAAAGACCAAAATAGAGAAAGAGATAAAGAACAGAAATTAAGTGTTTCACAAGATGAACAAATAAATCTCGATGAGAAGAATATTCAACGGATTCTTAAAGCCGTACAAGATAAAGAAAACAATGTCCAGGAAAAGATTCACAAAGGACAAAGTAAGCAAGAATATATAGAACGCCGGTCAAGCAGCAACAAGTGGTAGCTACTTTCTCCAACACAACAATATATATACACTTAACACTTTGCAATGATTAAGAAAAAACACATAATTTCATTAATATTACTACTCTCAACGCTTGCTGCGCATGCTGTCTCATTCCGTGTGCAAGCACCCACTAAAGTGGAAGTGGGTGGAAAATTCAGGGTAGAATATGTGCTTGAAGGCGCTGAGGGCACCAACCCCTCGCTCCCAAACCTTGATGGCGCAAATCTGCTTTTCGGCCCTTCAGTCTCTACCAGCATGAGTGTGAGAACAATCAATGGTAAGACCACGACCAACTACTCGCAGGTGCTTACCATGCTCTACGAAGCGGTGACACCAGGCAAGCACACTCTGCCTCCAGCCACTATAATTGCCAACGGCAACAGAATTAGCACACAAGCTACAATCATAGAAATAGTTCCATCAAGTGGCAATAGCAATGCATCTCCACAATATCCATCTACACCACAGCCATCATACCCCAGCAATGACACCGACTTTACCGACCCGATGAATCAAACTGCTGGCAACAATGTGGAAGCCAATGATTTCTTCGTAAAAATCACCCTTTCAAAAGATGTGGTATATGAACAAGAAGCTGTAGTGTGCCTTATCAAGCTTTACACTCGCTACAACGTGTCAAGATTCCAATGCACTCTTCAGCCCACATTCAATGGTTTCCTTATTGAAGATCTTCCTTTTGAAAACAATGAGCCTCAGATTGAGACCGTCAACGGAAAGCAATATTTCACCGCCGTGCTCAAGAAGTGCATCCTTTATCCGCAACAGTCGGGAAAACTTACCATCACGTCAGGAAATTACGATGCTCAACTAGTGCAATATGATGTGTATAGCACTCCCATGGGACAAATTTCCCGACCTGAGCCTATCGACATTCAAGTGAAGAGCAACACGGCAAGCGTCAATATCAAACCTTTACCTGAACCAAAACCTGCCAACTTCAGCGGTGCCGTGGGTGAGTTCACAGTAACATCTAAAGTTGACCCACGCAATTTAAAGACCTACTCACCAGCCACCTACAGCATCATCGTGAGCGGCACTGGCAACCTCAAGTATATTCAGAACCCTACTGTGGATATGCCTAATGAGTTTGACACTTACGACCCACAGAGCAGGATAGACCTAAGCCCCAACGGTGACGACATGAGCGGAAATGTGACATTTGATTATCCTTTCATCCCGCAGCATGTAGGAAATTTTGATATTCCTGATACATACTTCGTATTTTTCAACACAAACACTGAGCAATACGACAGCATCAAGGTCAATGGCAGCAACCTTAAAGTGGAGAAAGGCGAGGGCAAACCCTCCGACCTTCACGACATGGACATACGTCCCATCAACACCGATAAGATATCACTGAGCAAAAACCAGAGTTTCTTTATCACAAAATGGTGGTACTGGCTCATCTTTGCAGCAACTTTGCTATTCACTCTTGTTGGCCTAGCAGTTTACCGCAAGATTGAAAAGACACACGCCAACACCACCCTGATGCGAACCCGACGTGCCAGCAAGGTGGCACAACGACGCCTCAAGAAAGCCAAAGAGTGTCTCAGCAAGCACGACAGCAATGGTTTTTATACCGAGGCGCTCACCGCACTGTGGGGATATCTCAGCGACAAACTTACTATTCCCATCTCGGAGCTTAGCAAAGACAATATTGCAATCGAGATGGAGCAATTTGGATTCCAGCAACAGCACATCGATGACACGCGTGCAATGCTCGAAACCTGCGAGTATGCTCAATACGCCCCATCTCTAGACGATGGCGACATGCCGGCCGTATATGACAAATGCGCACAGCTCATCGACCAATTAGAAAAGATTAAACGCAGTAAAACCTCTACCAAATGAGAAATAGACTAATAATATTCCTTACTCTTGTGCTCATGGCAGTGACTGCACTGGCCAGTGGCATCGACTACATAGACCAGGGAAACAAAGCCTATGACCAGAAGAAATACAAAAAAGCTATAGAAATGTATGAGCGCGCATTGCGAGATGGCGAGTCGACTCAACTGCGATATAATCTGGGTAATGCCTATTATCGTCTCAATGACCGTGCACACGCCATACTAAACTATGAAAAGGCTCTTAAACTCGAACCTGGCAATAGTGACGCACGTTTCAACCTCAAGTTTGTCAATGAGAAAGCAAAAATCAACGAGACAACTGGATCTAACTACTTCATCAATCTGCTTTCGGGATTGGTGAGTCACATCTCAAGCAACAGCTGGGCAATAATTGCCGTATTGCTTTTTATGCTAATGCTCGCCGGCATTGCCTGCTACCGTATTGCTAGTAGTGTGGCATTGCAGAAAATAGGATTCTTTGGAGCCATTGTGCTGGGATTTCTCACATTGCTGGCGCTAGCAAGCTCCTATTACATGTATCATCACACCAGCAAGACCATATATGCCATTGTAATGACCGACAAGGCTCCAGCCAACAAATCTCCACGTCAAGGCGAGAAAGAGGAGTTCAAACTACCGAGCGGCACCAAGGTGGAAATTGTTGATTCTTTAGACAACAAAAACTCCAACGACGGTATTTGGTACAAGATAGAGACTAGTAATAAAAACGGTTGGATGAAAAAAGCTGATCTTGAGATAATATAGAAGACAAACGGACAAGAAGAAATACAAATGGACGCATTACAGCAATTTGACGCAAGCATATTTACCACCATCAACAGTTGGCACGCTCTGTATTTCGACAACTTCATGGCACTGGTTACGGTAATCGCCACATGGTTGCCGATGATACTGATGCTGCTCTACATGATTTATAAGAAGAAAGGATGGAGAAAAATGCTGGCGGTACTGCTGGCGGTGGGAGTAGTGATTCTTATCGCCGACCAGGTATCGGCGAGCATCATCAAGCCTGCCGTGGCAAGGCTGCGACCATCACGAAACCCCGACCTGCAAGCCACTGTTCACCTCGTGAACGGTTACAACGGCGGAAAATTCGGCTTCGTATCGAGCCATGCCGCTAACTGCTTTGGCATAGCTCTATTCTTTGCTTTTATATTCAAAAACCGAGCCTTCACATGGTTTATGATAGCATGGGCGTCGCTCATGTGCTACAGCCGCATTTATCTAGGCGTGCACTATCCTGGCGATATCGTGTGCGGTGCTGTCCTCGGTGTCACCGCAGCTGCAATAGTATATTACATCACCAAACGCCTGAAAAAGAAATATCCTCTCTGGTTCGACATCTCATTCACTCCAGGCGAGACAAGACAAATGATCATTGCGCTACTGGCTAACGTTGCTCTTTTGGCTTTAATAGCACTAATCATGACACTATTTATCGAAAACAACGAATTCATCTATAATATTTTAGGTCTTTTCAAACGATAATCAGTTTGCTTTTTTAGCAGTAATCATTACAATATTTTTCAAAAACAAAGCGTTTTTCTTTTTACATTAAAAAATAATCACTACCTTTATAGCAATTTTTAAAGACACAAGTTATTCTAAATCATAAAATCAATATTTATCATGCCAAAGACTATTACTTTCAATGAGCTTCGCCGCATCAAGGCTAGTCTGCCTGAAGGCTCTACACACGAGATTGCCGAGAAGTTGAACCTTAGCGTTCAAACAGTAAGAAACTACTTTGGCGGGTCAAACTATGACTTCGGCATTCACATGGGCGTGCACGTTGAACCTGGTCCCGACGGGGGCATCGTTGTCCTCGACGACCCAACTATCCTCAACATGGCACTCGACATCCTTGAAAAGCAAAAAACCAAGCCCAAAGAACAAGTCTAGACCCTGGAACTGCCAGTAAAATAACATGGAATCCCCACCAGCAAGTGAAGATTCCATGTTTTTTGTTTTTCTATCTCGATTTTCCCAAAAGCAATTATTTCACTTTATTGAATTTTATATCACCCTTACCATCATTACCCTCAACAATGAAGCCGTCATCTTGAATCTCTTTAACATTTAGAGCTCCAGGTTCCTTAAATATATTTTTCAAATCTTTAAATTGAGGGTCTTTCATAAGAATCTCCTTCAACTTATTTTCAGCGTCATCGGCCTTCATAAATGCCTGTGTCAACTCATCATCGCTCTCGATTTTGATGTTTTTAAATTCACCTTCATTCATTTCAAGTTTGATTTGCTTGGTAATTCCACTATAATCCCACTTGCCATTGTATTCCACATCAAATGAAACTTTAACACTACTTTCAAGTTCAGGAATCATAAGGTCGCCATTTACAACAAAAGCCAATAACGCACTATCTCCTTTATTCAGAGATAATTTCAAGCCTAACTCTGCTCCACCAGGTAGCTGACCAACCATTTTTGTGATGTCTTTTTTATCAACTTCATAGTTTCCAACCAATTCATCGTTGTTTCCACAACTGGCAAAAAGCATAGGCACCAAAATGGCAAATGCCAAAGTCACAAAATTGAATTTTTTCATAATTGAACAATTTTAATTAGTTAAACAAAGAATTATTGCACAAAAGTAATACTATTTTGCTTTTTTGCAAAATTTTATAGCCTTACAATTTTAAATTTCCATTACACTCATATTCTGAAGAGAAACTATTATAGTCAATATTCAACATTCTTCATTTCCTCGTGTTTAGTCTTTAGAATGCAAAGAAATAAACACAAACCACGAATACACAAAAATGCTTTAATTATTTTTATTCTGCTGCACGCCTTTCATCGACAGGGCGATGCGCTTGCGCTCAAGGTCGATGCTCACCACGCGGACTCGCACATGCTGGTTGAGTTTTACCGCCTTGGCGGGATTCTCCACCCGTTTGTCGCTTAGTTGCGACACATGCACCAAGCCTTCTTTGTGAACGCCGATATCCACAAATGCTCCAAACTGTGTGATATTTGTGATAATTCCCGGCAGTTCCATACCAGGCTTGAGGTCGGTGATTTCGTGCACGCTCTCGTCAAACTCCATCGCCTTGACCTCGCTTCGTGGGTCGCGACCAGGTTTCTCGAGTTCCTTCATAATGTCTATCAAGGTCAATTCGCCCACGTCGTGCGAGATATAACGCTTGATGTCGATGAGGTTGCGCTTTTCCTTGTCCTTAATCAGCTCAGCCACGGTGCAGTTGCAATCGCGCGCCATCTTGGTGACCAGGGCATATCGCTCGGGATGCACCGCACTGTTGTCAAGAGGGTTGTCACTCTCGGGCACTCGCAGGAAACCAGCTGCTTGAGTGAAGGTCTTGGGACCGAGTTTTGGAACTTTTAGCAGCTCCTCACGCGAGTGGAAATCGCCGTTCTCGGCACGATAGTTCACAATGTTTTGAGCCAATGTTGGACCAAGTCCCGACACATAGGTGAGCAGCTCTTTGCTGGCGGTGTTGAGGTTCACACCCACGCTATTCACGCAGCTCTCCACAGTATAGTTCAACGCTTCTTTGAGCTTGGTTTGGTCAACATCGTGCTGGTACTGCCCCACTCCAATCGACTTGGGGTCAATCTTCACCAACTCGGCGAGCGGGTCGAGCAAACGGCGACCTATCGACACAGCGCCGCGCACGGTCACGTCCTTGTCGGGGAACTCATCGCGGGCTATCTTGCTGGCGCTATATATCGATGCGCCATTCTCGCTTACTACAAACACGTTGATATCACGACGATAGCGAATGCGCTTCAAGAATTTCTCAGTCTCGCGGCTGGCGGTGCCGTTGCCAAGTGCAATGGCATCAATCTTGTAGGTCTCTACGAGATTATGAATCTTCTTGGTAGCACCCTCTATGTCATAGTTGGGTGCAGTTGGATAAATCACATCGTTGTGCAGCAGGTTGCCGTTCTCATCGAGGCACACAACCTTGCAACCGGTGCGGAAGCCAGGGTCAACGGCAAGGATGCGCTTGTGGCCCAGTGGCGGCGCAAAGAGCAACTGGCGCACGTTCTGGGCAAACATCTCTATCGCCTCGGCATCGGCGCGTTCCTTAGAGAGAGCGGCAAACTCGTTCTCTATCGAGGGTTTGATAAGGCGGTCAAAGCTATCCTCGGCAGCCTCCTCCACGAGCTGCGATGTCTCGCCCTTGCCGCGCACCACAATGCGGCACACATTATCGACAGCACGGTCGTTGTTGATGTCGATGCTCACCTTGAGGAAACCCTCCTTCTCACCACGGCGAATGGCAAGTAGCTGATGCGACGAGATGTGCTTCAAAGGCTTGGAGAAGTCATAGTAGAACTCATAGTTACGGCCTTCTATCTCCTTGCCTTTCACCACGCTACTGTTGAGAATGGCATCGTAACGGAACGAGCGGCGCACGCTGTTACGTACAGACTGATTCTCATTCACCCACTCGGCAATGATGTCGAGGGCACCGTCAATCGCCTCGTCGGCATTCGGCACCTTTTCGCCATCCACAAATTTTGATGCCATCTGGTTCACATCACCACCCTTTTGCGCCATAATCATCTTGGCGAGCGGCTCTAATCCCTTCTCGCGAGCCACCTGCGCACGGGTGCGGCGCTTAGGCTTGTAAGGCAGGTAGATGTCCTCGAGTTCGGTAGCGTCCCAGCAGTTGAGGATGCGGTTGGAAAGTTCCTCGGTGAGCTGCTCCTGCGCCTCGATGGTCTTCAGAATTGTCGATTTACGCTTCTGAAGCTCGTCATAGTAAGCCATGCGGGCATCAATTGACTGGATTTGAGTCTCGTCAAGATTTCCTGTTGCCTCCTTACGGTAGCGGCTAATGAACGGAATTGAGTTATCATCGCGAAGCAGGCTCACCGTATTAGACACCTGATTCAGCGGAATATTAAGTTCTTGTGATATTAAAGTAGAAATCTTATCGGCCATTATTTAGCTATTATTTTTCAGTTATTTTTTTCTAAAAATTCTAGAACCACTTAAAACTTAATCCCTTATTCTCTTGCCTTTCTCATCAACAATGCACTCACCTCGTTTTTTGAGAGTTATAAGGGTTATTTCAGGGTAAGCATTGCCTAAACGGGCCGGCATTCCCACCATGCCAATGCCAATGTTGACATAGAGTTTGTGGTCTCCATCAACATATGTGCCTCCCCAAAACTCATTGTTGAAGCATGCTGGCGAGATGTTGCGGCCAAACCAAGGCATCATGCACTGCATAGCATGAGTATGACCTGAGAGCATCAGGTCAACTTTGTCGCACAACCGCAACATCGTTACCCGTTTTTGATAAGCTTTGTCGAGCTTCCACTGCATAGGATTGTGCTGCAACAAAAGGACAAAGCGGTCGGACTTGTCATAGTCCACATAGGCTGTATCAAGGTAGCCTTTCTGTGGAAAGGGCCAGCCAAGAAAACACTTAGTACCTACTACAGCAATCTCACTGGAGCCACGCCTCAAGATGCTATCATTGTTGACAAGAACCGTCCACCCCATTTCTTTCTGAAAATCGATTAGAGCCTGAATATCGGCTTGCTTGGCTTGCTCACTAGGCCAATCATAATAATGTCCTATATCATGGTTTCCTAACACCGAAACAACGCCATCGGGGGCATTAAGTTTGGAGAGTATCTGCTTAAAGGGCAATGCCTCATCAGAACGGCGGCTCACGAGGTCGCCTGTGAAGCAAATCAGGTCGGGTTTGAGGGAATTTATGCTATCTACACACTCCTGAATAAACTTGGTGTCGCCGTTATAGGTGCCTAGATGTGTGTCGCTAAACACAACGATACGGTAACCGTCAAACTCTTCGGGCAAATTCTCAAACTCCATCTCCACACGCTCCACATTCACATGATAAGGGATGACCAAGAGCCCTATCCACATATAGATGAACACCAGCACGCCCACAGCTGTAGCAGCGATGCCGCCCACCTTGCGGGTGCGCTTGCCACTTTTCTTGAGATGAGTAGGAACCCATATAACTGCCGCCAGATATCGTGGAACATAGAAGGTGTAATAAATATACATCATCCACATGATAGCCACAAAAGTGCCGTTCTCACATTGTCGACGAGGGATGGATATCGCCACCACCATCATCGCCAGCAGCACCAGCGACAGCACAGCATGAGCGCCACTCTTAAGCCGTGGCCACTTCTTGTCACGCTTGAACTTGCGGAACAGCCACAAATCAAGGCCAAAGTTCACAACAAGCAGCGCAATAAGCGGAAACCATTTTATAGTCATTAATTAGCAGTCAAAGAGAGTTAAAGGAATTAAAACATTTAATCCATTATGAATTGTGCATTATGAATTGTGCATTATGAATTGTGCATTATGAATTGTGCATTATGAATTGTGCATTATGAATTGTGCATTATGAATTGTGCATTATGAATTGTGCATTATGATTACCCCACCGCCTCGATGTGATTTGTCAATGGATTGCTATACATCTGCAGCATATATTTGAACATGTAGTTGCGGTCGCTGTCGCTCACGGGGATGTCGGTAATCTTGTCGAGCTGGCCGTTGAGATAGTCGTTGAATATCTTAGCTTCCTCACTGGCGTAATGCTCAGCAAAATCGGTATTCTCAAACAGCATGTCATGAGCCATGTAATTGGTCTTGAAGATTTTGTAGTTGGCATGAATCTCATGGTCAATGATGTTGCAGATGCGTTGCACGGTGAGCAGACGGTCAAGGTCGGCGGGGATGCGGTCGAGTTTGTCGTTGATGCATGGAGCAAACGAGTAATGAATCTCTCCCTTAAACTCGGCGATACCAGTCTTCATGCTGATAAGGTCGTCTTCCTGAGTCTTCTTGAAGTTGGGGTTCTTGCTCTTGAGCAGGTACTCACGCGCCTTGAGACGGTCGTTGGGGTCGTATTCATAAGCAAGCGCTATTGGTGCGATATTGAGTTCCTTGAGGCTCTCAACAAACGGCACGTCGCGGTTGCCGTAAGTAAGCATCTTGATGAGGCTCTCTTGGGTGCGGTCGTTGCTGTCTTTGCAGCGTCCCTCACGCTGTGCAATCCATATAGAGCCATTCTTCTCTTTCAGCACGAAATGCATATATGCCGATAGTTGAAGGGCAGCGGCCATAGTTTGCAGGCGGCCCAGGTTGCGCTTCACGATAAAGCATTTATTGAGTCGTACCAATTTGGTAATCCAGTTATATATCAACAGGTTATTGCCAATGGCAATCTCGCAGCTATCCATACCGTTCTCGAGCATCAGGTAGCTCAGCAGCGCCGAGTCGAGAACGATGTCGCGGTGGTTGGTGATGAAAGTGTTAGGCACATCCTTAACCAGATTCTCGAGACCACTGGCGGTAAGACCCTTTGATGTCTTGGCGAGCAAGCCGTCAATGAATGGTTTCATCACCTTTGTCTGCAAGTCATATTTTGAGTTAAGGCTCAACAGCAACATTTTAAGCTGCGTGTAGTTGTACTGAGGCATGACGATTTTAGCAATTTGCTTGAACATGGGCTCATTTACCAGAATCGACATCTCATTGTGGAAATCCTTGTCCTGAATGGGACAAATGTCGGCATATTCACTGGGGATAATAATGTTCTCGTTCTCCATAAAGGTAAGTATTTAATAAAACAATTTACGTTAACTTAGAATCAAGTTTTCAAAAGTACAAAAAAACTCAAAACCGACAAAATTATCCTGCCGGTTTTTAAGTTTTTTAAGTCGCAGATGCTCGTTGTTCGATTTTTCAAACAATTACAAACAATTAAATGACAACTAAGACACAAATTGAATTGTTTTTGTGATTTGTTGCCAATTTATTGTGTTTTATCACAATAATGTGTATCTTTGCAGCAATTCGAGATATCTCGTAGAACCATTTCTAAAATGCATTTTACTAACTACTAAATATTCCAAGCGTATGAAAAAATTAATGTTCATTTTGATAACTCTACTAACAGCTTCTTTGCAAGTCAGTGCCTATGACTTTATGGTTGATGACATTGCTTACAACTTTAACAACGACGGCACGAGTGTGACTGTAACGTATGAGATAGCTGGTGATTGCAGTTACTCAAATCTTAGCGGGGATGTCACAATTCCTTCAAGTATCAATTATAATGGGAGCACCTATTCAGTGACCTCGATTGGCCAATCTGCTTTCTATAATTGCACTGCCTTGACCTCGGTGACTATCGGCAACTCGGTGACAGAGATTGGCGAAAGAGCCTTCTCTGGTTGTAGTGGCTTGACCTCGGTGACCATCCCCAACTCGGTGACATCGATTGGCACCTCTGCCTTCTCTGGTTGCACTGGCTTGACATCGGTTGACATCAGCGACCTTGCTGCTTGGTGCAACATTGATTTTTATGACGATTCTTCAAATCCATTATTTAATGCCCACAATCTTTACCTTAATGGCAGTAAGGTTACCAATCTTGTGATTCCTAATTCGATAACAAAGATAAAGCAATCTGTCTTCTCTGGTTGCATTGGCTTGACCTCGGTGACCATCCCAAACTCGGTGACTTCGATTGGCAACGGTGCCTTCCATTATTGCAGTGGCTTGACCTCGGTGACCATCCCCAACTCGGTGACATCGATTGGCCGCTATGTCTTCTCTGGTTGCACTGGCTTGACCTCGGTGACATGGAATGCGAAAAACTGTTTCACAATTGCGAATGGTGCTCCATTCTATAACTTAATGGGAATTACTTCTTTTAATTTCGGCAATGAAGTAGAAAACATTCCTGCTTCTCTTTGCAATGGTTTAACCGGCTTGACCTCGGTGACGATCCCTAACTCAGTGATTTCGATTGGCAACTCTGCTTTCAATGGTTGCATTAGCTTGACCTCGGTGACGATCCCCAACTTGGTGACTTCGATTGGCATCTCTGCTTTCTATCGTTGTACTGGCTTGACCTCAGTGACCATCGGCAACTCTGTGACTTCGATAGGTACGAGTGCTTTCTCGGGGTGCAGTAAAATACGAACCATTTATTCAAAGATTGTCGATCCTGAAAGTGTGTCTTATGGCGTTGATATTTTTCAAGGAGTCATTACGAATTATTGCAAACTTTATGTGCCAGCAGGTAAAGTTGAGGACTATCAATTCACTGCGCCGTGGAGCGACTTCTTAAACATCTTAGAAGAAGGTAGCGGCAGTGGCGGAACACCAGTCTATGGCGACGTTAACGGTGACGGTGTGGTAACCGCCGCCGATGTAACAGCTGTCTATGATATTCTTTTAGGAGTTGGGCAATAGTCCCTAAAAGCTACTATAAGCACCGTGTTGGCTACTACCAGCACGGTGCTTGATTTATACTGTTTATGTCGCGATTGTATTTTACAATGCGGCGGCGATTTTTCTTATGTATTTGAGTCGTTTCATGAATGACTTATCTCGCTCAGCCACCAGCATGTTGTATTCATTCTGCATGGCGAGCAGTGGAGCAGCTGGGACATCGAGTGCCGCTTCAAGCATCATAGCCAGTTGGGTGTTGAGCGCTCTTTTTCCATTAAGCATCTCGTTCAAGACCGAATAAGAAATGCCGAGTTTTCGAGCCAATCCGCGTTGTGAGATTCCACGAAACTCCAGTTCTTCCTTCAGCACCTCACCTGGGTGAGTGGGGACGAAAGGTTTCATATTGTTGGCTATCATATTATGGTTGATACCTTCTAAAGACATAGTTTTTATTACTGATAATGATTCGACAATTCTGTTATACTACAAATGGTTGCGATTTGCTCTCCTTCTTTAATGGTCTCTCTAAACTCTATTCGATATTTATTATCAACCCTTACCGAAGAAAGCCCATCTTTATTTCCATGAAGTTTCTCATAGTGTAGCGAGCCAAATTTTGTGAGGCTCAGGACATTTTCAAGTTGCTTCATCAAGTTTATTACTTTCACATATTTGCTCACAACTGTAGGCTGGAACCGGTGTTTCTTGTCACTGGCTCTGCCATGAACATATAACTCTTGAAGATATGTTTTTTCAAAAACAACAATCATCGTGCTGCAAAATTACTACAAATATTCCGTGTTTGCAAATTTGCGAACGTTTTTTTTAATATTTGATCACTCTGCTATAATGAGGTCTATTCCGTGTTCGTTGATTTGGTTGATGACGTTGGCGCTGACTCCTGCGTCGGTGATGATAAGGTCTATGTCATCGATATTGCCGATTTTTGCGAATCCTCGTTTGCCAAACTTGCTTGAGTCGGCAAGCACGATCACCTTTTGAGCCGACCGCATCATCTGTTGATTAAGTTCCGCCTCACGCATGTCGGTAGTGGTGAAGCCAAAGTCGAAGTCTATGCCGTCAACTCCCAAAAAAAGCTTAGAGAACGAGCAGTTTTCCAGAATCTGCTTACTGTACTGCCCCACCACCGAGAGACTGCTGTGGCGAACCGTTCCTCCCAACTGGATGATGTCATTGTTTTCGTCTTGCGACAAGATGTCGCTTGCCGGCAGCGAAGCGCTCACTACAGTGAGCCGGTGCTTGGGCTTGATGTTTCGCGCCAAGGCATGAATCGTTGTTCCCGAAGCAATGATGATAGAGTCGTCCTTATCGATAAGTTTGGCGGCTTCGCGACCTATTGCCTCTTTCTGCTCGACAGCGATTTTCTCCTTCTCGTTTACTGAACGGTTAAACGTGAAAGGATTAATGATTATAGCCTTGCCATGGCTGCGATAGAGCTTATTGGCTTGCTCAAGTTCAGTCAGATCCTTTCTGATAGTCACCTGCGAGACGTCAAGCATCTCAGCCAGCTCGGCAACGCTGATGGCTTCTTCTTTGAGCAGCACCTCAAGTATCTGTTCTTGGCGTTTTTTCTTTAACATGACTTTATATAAATTATATAAGGTGAGGGCTATACTTTCGTTTTAGTTTCGTTGCAAAAGTAGTATAATCTTATAAAAGAAACAAATTTTTTTGCATTTTTTTCAATATATATATTTTTTACGGAATTTTATTGACAAATTATAGTTCAAATAAGCCAAAAAACACTGCTTAAGAGCATATTTTTTCTGCCCGAGAGAAAAAAAACGCCTTTTTTATGAAAAAAAGTAGTGAAAAATTTTGCTATTTAAAAAAAGTTATCTAATTTTGTTGCGGAATAAAACAACAATGGTTGCGTTTCGAAACCATTTTACCCGCACAACAAGACCATTTTTTATTGTTTACGCCACAAACAAGAAACCCTCAATCCATTGACGGAAATCAACAACTTCAATTATAACGAAAACATAAATGACTACAGTAAACAACAATCATTACGACGTGATTGTGATTGGCGGAGGCATCACAGGCGCAGGAACAGCACGCGATTGCGCCATGCGAGGCCTTAAAGTGCTACTGGTTGAGAGGCATGACTTCTCGACGGGAGCCACCGGACGCAATCATGGCCTCATGCACAGCGGCGCTCGATATGCCGTCACCGACCACGAGAGTGCCAAAGAGTGTATTCAAGAGAACATGATTCTGCGAAAAATCGCTCGGCACTGCGTTGAGGAAACCGACGGACTCTTCATTACCCTGCCCGAAGATGACATCAATTTCCAAGCCACTTTTGTGCAGAAGTGCACCGAAGCGGGAATCAAAGCCGAAATAATAGACCCGAAACAGGCTATGCTCATGGAGCCTTCGGTAAATCCCGAACTCATAGGCGCAGTGAAAGTTCCCGATGCATCGGTCGATCCATTCCGTCTCACAATGGCCAATGTTCTCGACGCCCAGCTGCATGGCGCCGAGGTTCTTGTTTATCACGAGGTGATTGATGTAATCATCGAGCAAGACAGAATGACGGGCGTGAAGCTGCGCAACAACCACAACGGAGACACCATTGACGCCTATGCCACTGTCACCGTCAATGCTGCAGGCATATGGGGAACAGTAATAGCACAGATGGCTGGCGTGAAAATTAACATGTTCCCAGCAAAAGGATCGTTGCTGATTTTCGGACACCGCGTCAATAACATGGTGATAAATCGCTGCCGCAAGCCTGCCAACGCCGACATACTAGTTCCCGACGATGCCGTTTGTGTCATCGGCACCACCAGCTTACGCATTCCCATTGAGGAATGTGACGACATGCGAGTGACCCCCGAAGAGGTTGAAGAATTGCTCGCCGAGGGAATGAAACTGGCTCCGTCGCTGGGTTCGACACGCATTCTTAGGGGATATGCCGGAGTGAGGCCTCTGGTGGCAAGTGACGATGACCCAAGCGGACGCAGCATCAGCCGCGGCATTGTCACTCTCGACCACGAGAAACGTGACGGCCTTGCCGGCTTCATCACCATTACTGGCGGCAAGATGATGACCTACCGACTTATGGCCGAAGAGGTCACAAATCTCGTTTGCCAAAAACTCAACATCAACAAGAGTTGTGAGACTGCCACTACTCCACTGCCAGGAAGCGAGCCCAAGGAAGAGACAAAAAGATTCAGTTTCTCACAAAAGGCGGCACAAGGGCGGCACGGAACTCTCAACGACGCCATTGAACGAGGTGAAGCTGCTAGCGACGCACTGGTGTGTGAATGCGAGGGCGTGAGTGTAGGTGAAGTGAAATATGCAGTCACAAAGCTCCATGTTCACAACCTAATCAATCTGCGCCGACGCACTCGTGTGGGTATGGGCACCTGTCAAGGCGAGCTTTGCGCTTGCCGTGCAGCAGGGGTGATGTGCACCGATGACAAGAGCGCAAAAAAAGCAATTAACGACCTCAACGGTTTCATCAACGAGCGCTGGAAGGGCATGCAGCCAGTGGCTTGGGGCGACAACCTTGCCGAAGCCCAACTCACCGCGACAATATATCAAAGTCTCTTGGGCGTTGATAAACTAGCCAATGAAAGGAGGATAGAATACTATGAAATTTGACATCATTATAATAGGAGGAGGCCTGAGTGGCCTCACCGCAGGCATAGCACTTGCCGAGGCAGGTAAAGATGTGGCTCTTGTAAGTGCGGGACAAAGCTCACTGCACTTTGGCAGCGGCTCTCTCGACCTATTAGGTTGCGACGAGAAGGGCAACGACATTTATAATCCCCTTGATGCCATTAAAGAAGTAAACAGTAAACATCCATATAATAAACTCGAAAACGTGTCAAGTTTGGCTGGTATGGCGAAACAACTACTCGAGAGAGCTGGAATCGCCACTACTGGCAATGCAACATCCAACCACTGGCGCATCACCCCCATAGGCGGGTTGATGCCCACGTGGTTGAGCATGGAAGGCATGGCTACTGTTGAAGACCCCAACCAGATGCCATGGCGCAAAGTGGCACTGGTGAATATTGTAAACTACCTTGACTTCCCCACCAAGTTCCTTGCAGCAGGTTTGCGTGACAAAGGCGTAGAAGTCGATATAAAAGCCGTTACCCTGCCAGAGCTCCAAGAACTTCGCAAGAGTCCCACCGAGATGCGCGCCACAAATATCGCAAAGGTTATAGGAAACAATGACCTGACTGCCAAACTCGCCGACCAGGTCAATAGCGTCGCTGGCGAGGACTATGACATGGTGCTGCTGCCAGCGGTTCTGGGAATGACAAATGATAAAAACAGCAAACATTTGCTCGAACTCATAAAAACTCCTGCACAATTTGTCGCCACGCTGCCACCATCGGTTCCCGGCGTGAGGATGCAGACTATGCTGCGCAGACGCTTCACTGCCCTGGGCGGCACTTTCTTCACTGGCGACCAAGTGACTGAAGGTCTGTTTGAAGACAACATCCTTAAGGGTGTGAAAACCGCCAAACTTGACGGCACAACACTCGAGTCCGACAATTTCATCCTCGCAACAGGCTCGTTCATGAGCCGTGGCTTAAGAGCCGACTACAACCATGTGTACGAGACTGCTTTAGGAGTCGATGTTGACGATCTCGGCCTTGACCGCAAGACTTGGGCAAAAATCGACGTAACCGATGCCCAGCCCTATATGGAAATGGGAGTCAAAACCGACGAGAACCTGCGTTGCATGCGCAACGGAACGACAATCAGCAATCTATATGCTGCCGGCTCCATACTGAGCGGCCACAACAGCATCAAGCGCCTCGACGCTGGGGGCGTGGATATGCTCACAGCATTACAAGCAGCAAATAACATCATCAAATAACACCGACGATTATGGCAAACGAAACACAGACACAAAACGTGAGCGTCAACAACTTTGAACAGTGCTTGAAATGCTCTATCTGCACCGTCTATTGCCCAGTATCGGCGGTGAGTCCCGAATATCCTGGACCCAAGCAAGCGGGTCCCGACGCTGAGCGATATCGCTTGAAGAACAAGGAGTTCTTTGACGATGCTCTCAAGATGTGCCTCAACTGCAAGCGATGCGAGGTGGCGTGTCCAAATGATGTGCACATTGGCGACATCATCCAGGCAGCACGCATCAAGTACAACACCCACCGCCCCAAACTGCGCGATATGATGCTAGCCAACACCGACTTTGTGGGCACTATGGCATCACCATTCGCCGCTATCGCCAACCCCATCCTCAAACTCAAGCCCATGAAGGCCGTGCTGCATGGGGTGATGGCAATTGACAAGCACCGCACTTTCCCCGACTACTCAAGCCGCAAGTTTGAGTCATGGTTCAAGAAAAACGCTGCCTCTGAGCAGGAGAAGTTCAACAAGCACGTGAGCTACTTCCACGGATGCTATGTGAACTATAACTACCCGCAACTGGGCATGGACTTTGTCAAGGTTATGAACGCCGTGGGATACGGAGTGCACCTGCTTGAGAAGGAGAAATGCTGCGGCGTGGCACTTATCGCCAACGGCATGCCCAAGCAGGCTAAGCGCCAAGGCGAGGTTAACATGACCTCGATGCGCAAAGCCATCGCAAAGGGACATCAAGTGCTCACCACCAGCTCAACCTGCACATTCACCATGCGCGATGAGTATGACCACCTGCTTGGCATAGACAACCACGACGTGCGCGACAGCATCAGCCTTGCCACACGATTCTTGTTCCAACTCATTGAGAAAGGAGAGATAAAACTCGCTTTCCGTGAGGACTACCACAAACGTGTTGCTTATCACAGCGCATGCCACATGGAACGCATGGGCTGGGCACCCTACAGCACACGGCTGCTGCGCATGATTCCAGACATCGACTTCGTGATGCTTGAGTCGCAATGCTGCGGCATCAGCGGCACTTACGGCTTCAAGAAAGAGAACTACGAACGCTCGCAAGCCATAGGCAAGGGGCTATTCGACCAAATCAAGGAAGTGACCCCCGACTGCGTTGCAACCGACTGTGAAACCTGCAAGTGGCAGATTGAGATGTCAACAGGGACACCTGTGATGAACCCCATCTCAATTATCGCCGAAGCGCTTGATGTGGAAACAACAAGAAAACTCAACAAATTAGACTAATCGCGAAATAAAAATATAATATTAACCTTTTAAAATTAATCTATTAAACAAAATGGGTAAATTTTTAGCTCCTCCGGCATTCAAGCCGGAAAGAACAGGGCCTGAGGCCGACGCCGAATACCGCCGACTAAGGTGGCAGGTGTTCATCGGTATCTTCATCGGATACGCCGGTTTCTATCTTGTTAGAAAGAACCTGTCGATGGCAATCCCCATGCTGGAGCCTTTTGGCTTCACCAAGGGCGAGATGGGTACTGTGTTAGGTATGAACGCACTTGCCTACGGTATCTCAAAATTTGTGATGGCAAGTATCAGCGACCGCAGCAATGCCCGTCGCTTCCTGCCGTTGGGATTGATTCTCTCGGCGGCAGCCATGGCGTTCATGATTGTCCCCATCCATTTTTTCAAGGACCAAAAGGGACTTGCAATCTTATTGATGGGTGTATTCAACTTCCTCGTTGGATGGTTTAACGGCATGGGTTGGCCTCCGTGCGGACGTGTAATGACACGGTGGTTCTCAATTAAGGAACGCGGCACATGGATGAGTGTATGGAATTGCGCTCACAACGTGGGTGGCGCCCTCGTAGGACCAATGGCAGCCTACGGCGCCATCTGGTTCGGCAGCTGGTTCTATGGCAACGACGAGAAGATGTACTTCCTAATAGGAACCTACGCCTTCCCCGCTGCCGTTGCAGTCCTTATTGCAATTATCGCCTATGTACTCATTCGTGACACCCCACAATCTTGCGGGCTTCAATCTATTGAGAAGTGGAGCGGCTCAGCTTCAAAGAACTACGATGAGAAGAAGAGTGAGCAAACTCTGAAAATCAAGGAGATTTTCAAAATCGTTCTCTCCAACAAGTTCTTGTGGTTCATTGCTTTCGCCAATTCATTCATCTACATGGTGCGCTACGGATGCCTTGACTGGGCTCCTACCATCTTGAGCGACCATGGCGTTGACATTAAGAGTGCTGGATGGGCTTATTTTGCTTACGAATTTGCAGCCATTCCGGGAACCATCTTCTGCGGCTGGCTCAGCGACAAGGTGTTCAAGGGCCGTCGCGCGATGCCCACTATGCTGTTTATGGCTCTCATCATCATTGCAATTATTATTTATTGGCAAAACTTGGGCAACCTGTGGGTAGTAGTGGGATGTCTCATCGCTATTGGCTTCCTCATCTACGGTCCTGTGATGCTTATCGGTGTTCAGGCTCTTGACCTCGCGCCAAAGAATGCAGCAGGCACAGCAGCAGGATTCACCGGTTTCATGGGATATGTGCTCGGTACATTCTTGCTCGCCAACTCATTGCTCGGTTTTGTTGCCGACAAGTGGGGATGGTCATGGGTATTTATCCTGCTAATGATAGCTTGCGTTCTCGCAATCTTCTTCATGGCGTTGACTTATAAAGAGGAGCAATACCTCGTTGCCGACCGCAAGGGCGAGCACCTTCCAAAAAAAGAAGAGAACATTGAAGAGAAAACCGAAGAATAACACTAATTAATATTTATATTAACCAACAAACCAATCAAACTTATGATTAAAAATTTCATTAGATTAGGCGTTGCTGGCTTATTGCTCGCTTCCCTGGCAACTTCTTGCTCCGAAGAGCAGCAGTTCACCAATGAGAACACCGATGCCCGCAGAATTGAGGTTTCTCAACTGTCTGCCGAGATGGCAAAGGTGCGTGACTATGTGCCCCTGTATGCTGTTGCAGCACACCGCGGCTCAATCTATTGGACCCCCGAAGAGACCGAGGCATCTTGGCGTTGGGCTCGTGAGATGGGCGCCGACTACCTTGAGAGTGACATGCAGGCTACCAAAGACGGTATCGTGCTTGCCAACCATGACGAGAACGTAAAGCGCACTACCAACATCCAGAGCATGTTCTCCGACTATGTTCCCACCGAAATCCGCAAGGCATTCTATCGCTCATTCAAGAATCCTGATGGCAGTCAACACTTCAGCGAGGCCGATATTGAAGCTCAATATCAGCGCGACGTGAACGACTTCCGTACCTACTACACCATGTCGTACTACTATGCCGAGCTTCTTATGCTTGACTCCGGCGAATGGTTCAACCGCGCCAACGATACCCGTGAGCAGGGACGCGACTCCTATGCCGCCACTCAGCTTGGCCGAATCAACGACACAAAAGACGGTCTGATTTACAGCAACGGTCTCTATGTGTCGGCAATCCAAGACCAGATTGCCTTTGCCGAAGGCAAGAAACTGAAACGCGATGCCAATGGTGTGCGTATTCTTCCTTACAGAATCAAGGACAAATACAAAAACATGACCCTTGAGCAGATTTACAACAGCGAGAAGAAGACTGTGAAATGCGATGACCCCAGCGTGTCTTATGGCTATGCCGCTAAGTACATGGACTTCGTGGAGTATGATTTCGCCAACGCTTATGTAGCTGACGAGCAGGACACAGGCAACCGCCCCGGCATCTACATTGAGTTCAAAGAGAGCTGGCTCAATCCAAAAGACATGGAGGTGCGTGTTTACAACGTGCTCGCCGAGTGCGGATGGAACATCATCACCAACCCATCAAGCGACACCCAGTTCTACAAAGCAGGCAAGGTTAATGTAGGTAACACCAACGGCAAGGTAATCCTTCAAACCTTCTCGTTCGACGCTCTGCATCGCGCTTACGACGTATTCAAGGGTAAAGTGCCCATGTGCTTCCTTCTTTGGATCAGCGATCCCCCCTACGCAACCGACATCGCTTATGACACCCCAACAGGTTATGCCGACTTCATCCGCTATGGACAGGATTACGGCGCACACATCATTGGCCCAGCCATCAGTGGTGCTCCTAACAACTATCCTGAAATGAACCAACCCTGGCAGGCCTACATGATTCGCAAGTCGGGCATGTATAACCACCCATACTCATTCGACTCTTACGCTCAAATGTCGAAATACATGGGTTACTACACCGACTACTACGGACAGGGCAACACCACCATGTTTGACGACGTGCTGCAACTCACAGTGCCCGCCACCGCCTATACCAACTTCACCGGTAGCAAGAGCGTGCCCGTTTACATGGACGGATTCTTCACCAACCGCTCGGAGATCTCGCTGCGCTATATGATTGAGAACGGTTTCCGTTGCAATGCCAACCTTCCAAACCCGTTCCATCCTGGTCAGAAGTATGACAACTCTCAAGCGCCTTCTGTTGTTCCCGATGTTGAGGCAACCCTTGTTCGTCTGGGATATTGATAAAATCGTCAAATACAGTTGAATAAAGCATTTAAAGAGTTTATTTAGTAATCATTTAAGAAAATATATTGGTATGAAAAAATATTTTTTAATCTTTGCTTTGGCGATTTTTGCGTTCGCTGCCAACGCACAGGATTTCGACACTGATCCAACATTAAAGGTTGACAACAACGAGAAGGACGTGCACTTCACAATCGGTGCGCGCATGATGGCCGATGCGGCTTACTACAACTCCGACTTCACTCCATTGCAGAGCGGTGCAGCCATCACCGATGCACGCATCCGCACATCAATGAGCTACAAAGACTGGTATTTCTATGCCGACTTTGGCTTTGGCAAGGGAAAATTCGCTCAGAAGAACATCTTCCTGCAGTACACCAAACATGCCGAGAATGGCGACGCCCATTCAATCAAGGTAGGTTACTACAACGATCCAGCCGGAACAATGGCGCGCAACACCTCACTAGGTAGTTACCACTTCATTTCTCGTCCTGGAAGCTCCAACGCTCTAGGTGAAGGCCGTGAGCTAGGTATCAGCTATAAGTACAACAGCGAGAAATTTATGGCTTATCAAGGTGTATTCACCGAGAATGCCTACAACAAGATCGAGTCGGGCTTCAACGGCATCACAGTCGCCGGTCGCTACTTGGTTCGCCCAATCATCGACGACAACCAGACCCTCCACATTGGTTTTAACGCACGCTATGAGCGCTTTGGCGGTGGCGTGACCACCAACAACGTTCTTAAAAAGACCCTCTATCTGGGCCAAAGCCTTGAGACCTATGTTGACGAGGATGACCAGTTCGTTTCTTGCGAACTTCCCTGGATTGACAACAGTGTTGACCTTGGTGCTGAGTTGCTCTACCACAACAACCGCTTCTTCCTGCGTGGCGAGTACATGTACAAGCACACCAACAAGAAACGCGACAGCAACACCCTGTGGGAGGCTAGCAACAACAACATCGACACTTGGGGTTCTTATGACTGGTGGCTTGCTGCCAACCCACTGCGCAGCGACAGCTTCCACGGCGGATATGTAGAGGCAGGTTTCCTTATCTTTGGCAACCCATACAAGTACAACCTCAGCGAGGGTCTATTGGGTGGTCTAAGTGGCAAGGCTCTTGAAATTGTGGCACGCTATAACTACACTAACCTCAACGACGTGAACGACGGCGAGTACTATGCAGTAGGCCGCAACCAGTACTATCCCAACGGCTACATGGAGGACTGGCCATACGCCAGCAGCAGTGTGGGTGGTGGTAAAGTGAACTCTTTCACATTCGGTATTAACTACTCCTTCAACAAGTATGTTCAAATGATGTTTGACTACACCTACCACAAGCTCCAGAAGGACTTCTTGCCCTACGACAAGAACTTCCACGTTGGCCAGGCACGCGTGCAGTTCACCTTCTAAGAAACACGCACACAATCACCCACTTTTGTGGGAATCAAAAAGGCAAATCGTTCACGGCGGTTTGCCTTTTCTTATCGTTTTTTGAGTTTAGGGACGAATCTAGGTTGAACCTTATGAGCAAAAAACTGACAACTGATAACTGACAACTGAAAACTATTTATTACCTTTGCACTATGGAACAAGAATTTGCTTCAAGACTTCTGGAAAATGCCGTCAGTGAGTTTGCGCAACTGCCAGGCATAGGGCGAAAGACGGCCCTGAGGCTCGTGCTATACCTGCTCAAGCAACCTGAGGACAGCGCCACACGTTTTGGCGAGAGCATCATCAAGCTGCGCAAGGAGATACGCTACTGCCGGGTGTGCCATAACATCAGCGAGACCGAGACATGCCCCATCTGCGCCAACCCAAAACGCGACCGCAGCACCGTGTGCGTGGTCGAGAACGTGAAAGACGTGATGAGCATCGAGAACACTGGTCAGCATCACGGACTTTATCATGTGCTGGGTGGACTTATCTCGCCCATGGACGGCATAGGACCACAAGACATTGAGATTGAGAGCCTTGCCGAGCGAGTGAGAAGCGGAGAGGTCCGAGAGGTAATCCTCGCCCTCAGCGCAACGATGGAAGGTGACACCACAAACTTCTACATCTACCGCAAACTGGCGCCCTACCCCGACGTAAAAATCACCATCCTCGCACGAGGCGTGAGCGTGGGCAACGAGATTGAATATACCGACGAACTAACCCTCGGCCGCTCAATCCTCAACCGCACACTCTTCAGCGACTCGTTCTCTAAAGAGTGAATCGGGGATCGGGGATCGAAGATCGGGGATTGGAAATCGGAGATTTCAATTGTGCATTATGAATTGTGCATTATGAATTAATAAATTATGGCCGACAACTACTTAGAAAACCACCATAACGACTTCCTGAAGCGGAAGGCCCGCAAAGAAGCCGCCCGTCGTCACCGCCAGCACCTTTACTTAGAAGCCTACCGCAAAAAAATGGCGCAACAGAAAAAGGATAACCAAGAAAGCCAACAATAGAGAAATTTTTATAATATTTTTCCCTCAAGTGTTGAAATTCTAGTCAAAATGGTGTATCTTTGTGAGATTTTAAACATTGGTGCATGGATGTGTGATTACTCAATCTTCAGCTGCACCAATGTGGCAAAATCGTGAAATGCTGATTATCACTAAACTAAATACTTAAAAGCTATGTTTATCATTGGTATCGCAGGCGGAACAGGGTCGGGAAAAACCACCGTAGTACGCAAAATCATGGAACGCCTTCCAAAAGGTGAAGTTGGCATAATCTCTCAGGATTCCTATTACAAGGATTCGAGTCACATCCCAATTGAAGACCGTCAGAAAATCAACTTCGACGAACCGGCAGCTTTCGACTGGAATCTGCTGCTCGAGCACCTGAAGATGCTAAAGAAGGGCGAGTCAATAGAAATGCCCACCTACAGCTACCTCACCTGCACACGTCAAAAAGAGACGGTGCACATGGATCCTCACGATGTAGTGCTCATTGAAGGTATCTTGGTTATGAGTGACCCACGCTTGCGCAAGATGATGGACATCAAGGTGTTTGTCGATGCCGACGGCGATGACCGCCTCATCCGCGTAATCTCGCGCGACTGCATCGAGCGCGGACGCACAGCGCAAGAGGTGATTGACCGCTACCAGCGCGTGCTCAAACCCATGCACTTGATGCACATCGAGCCTTGCAAGCGATTTGTCGACATCATCGTCCCCGAGGGAGGACACAACGAAGTTGCCATCAACTTGCTCACCGACTACATCAAGTCTCGCCTCTACCTGAAGAAGTGACCGAACTATTTTCGTCACAAAACCACTTATGAAACTTTTCAATAACCGCGACAAGAAAAAGAAAGACGACACCCAGCAAGTGCCGGTGGCGATAGGCGATGATTTCACCAGCGAGGAGAAAATCACCGAAGTCAACGACAAGGTGACCGCTATGCTCAAGCAATGCGGTGATGAGGGTAAGTTGGTGCTACAAACCGACAACCTGGTGAAGAAATACCGCCAGCGCACCGTCGCCAACCATGTCTCCATCAACGTGCGTCAGGGCGAGATTGTAGGACTGCTGGGGCCTAACGGTGCCGGCAAGACCACCACTTTCTACATGACAACGGGACTGGTCACGCCAAACGAAGGTCGAGTATATATAAATAATGTTGAAATCACCAAGCTGCCCGTTTATCGCCGCGCGCAGTTAGGTATCGGCTACTTGCCGCAGGAAGCGTCGGTGTTCCGTAAACTCACCGTGGAGAACAACATACGCACTGTGCTGGAGATGACAAACACCAGTGCCGAGTATCAGCGCAACAAGCTTGAAGAGCTAATCTCAGAGTTTCATTTAGAGAAAGTGCGCAAGAACTTGGGCGACCGACTCAGTGGTGGTGAGCGACGACGCACCGAGATTGCCCGATGCCTCGCCATTAATCCGCGATTCATCATGCTTGATGAGCCGTTTGCCGGTGTGGACCCTATCGCCGTAGAAGACATTCAAAGCATCGTATATAGTCTTAAGCACAAGAACATAGGCATCCTCATCACCGACCACAACGCTCCCGAGACTCTAAGCATCACCGACCGCGCCTATCTGCTCTTCGAAGGGAAAATCCTTTTCCAGGGCACCAGCGAGGAACTAGCCGTCAATCCCGTTGTGCGCGAGAAATACCTGGGCCGAAATTTCGTCTTCCGACGCAAAAAGTTCAAAGAGACAATTGATTAGTATTTTTTAAGCGACATTTGTTGACAATTTGATTTTTTCTGCTTACATTTGCGACAATATTTAAAACCAAAGACAAAAAATTAAGTTTAACCAATATAAAACGTATTATTATGAAAAAATTATTTTGCATGATTGCGCTGGCGGGACTCGCATTGACCGCCATGGCACAAAAACCGCTGAATATCAGCACCTACAACGGCACTTCTGTAGAACGCTACGATGGCCAACTTTGTAATGTGACGGCCGACAGATACCTATTCACCGGTTGGAACACCATCTCAATGCCTTTCGCAATGACCGAGCAGGAGATTGACGACGCTCTGGGAATGGGCGTGAAACTGGAGAAACTGGTGGGTGTGACTCAACAAGGAACAGAAATCGTGCTGAATTTCCAAGACTGCAAAGCAGAGGGTATAGAAGCCAACAAACCTTACATTCTCTACTATCCGGGAGAAGCCGGCACCAAAAAATTCCATGCCAACACACAAGTGGCTAGCAAAGATTCAAAGGTGACATTCACTACCGACTGTGGCGTGGAACTGACAATGAACGGCGCGGCATTCAAGACCGACGGCAAAGGACTTTACGGTATCCTCGCCATCAACAACAGCGACGCCAACTTCACCTCCATTGACAATGACAAGGCGTTCTTCTATGCCACACGCTGCTACATCAGTATCCCAGGCGACCAGCAATTCACCCTCACCCCCAACCACTTGGGAGCCGGTGAGGTTACCAGCATCAACGAAATTGCCGCCGCCAATGACATCATCGACGTTTACAACGTGCTCGGAATGCGCGTGGCTCACAACGTTAAAGCCAGCGACGTCAACAGCCTCGCACCCGGCATCTACGTGGTAAAAGGCCGCAAGATTCTCGTGAAGTAATGTAACAACGAGGTTTTCTACACATACTCTACAGGCAGCATCTCGGTTAAGGGATGCTGCTTGCCGTTTATGAGCCATGTGAAAGTATAACCCTCGTAGTCACGAGGGAGTATTACTTTGTCGATTTTGTGCCACTGCGGCTTGCCGTAGTCGCTCGAAGCGCCACTCAGCTCCACTTGCCGAGTGCCATGGTTTATGTACCAATACCCTCCCCCAAGACACGCGTCACCAGGCACCATGAGATGACGATGCAAAGTGACCATCCCAAGCCTGAGATGACCGTCTTGGGTAATGATGAATTTAGGATAAGCCAATTTTTAGTTCTAAGTTTTAAGTTTTCAGTTCATGTTCCGTTTGTTGCGATGCCATCGCAACATACAGGACTAAATCATCCTCAATCAGCAATAAGCGTGCCTAACGCACCACGGTTGAAGGTGTTCTTCACCCAGATGGGGATGTGTTTTTCGGCCACGGGCTTGATGGTGGGGGCATAAATCACTTTTGCACCCTGGTCGCACATCTCTTGCGCCTGTTCGTAGGTCATCTGGCGGATGACAGTAGCGGTGGGGTCAACTTTTGGGTCGGCGGTCATGAAACCGTCAACATCGGTCCAAATTTCCAAACTGTCGGCATTGAGTGCACTAGCGACAATGGCTGCTGTGTAGTCACTGCCGCCACGTCCCAAGTTGGAGATGCGTCGGCTCTTGCTGTCGCGGGAGATGAAGCCACCCATCACAGCCACTTTTCCCTTAAACTTGCCTAACGTGTTGGCGATATTGGTATTAGTCGCCTCCAGGTCACACTCATGATTGGAGCTGCGCATTATCTCGAGGGAGTTGAAATAGGTGGCATCGTCAATGATAAGACTGATAATAAGAGAGGACAGACGCTCGCCATAGCTAACCACTTCCTCTAGGTCGGCCTCCGTGAGTTCCTCGTTGCGTGAGATGTCGGTATAGGCATTGCTCAATTCATAGAAAAGAGCACGTACACGGTTTAGAGCGTCGTCAATCTGCTCACCAGTAATGAGTTTGTTCATAATTTCATTGTGGCGCGCGGTAATATCCTGCACAATGCGATAAGCAGCGATGTCGTTTTTGGCTGCCAAATTCGCAGCCTGAATGAGCGTGTCGGTGAGTCCGCCAAGTGCCGAGACCACAACAATAACTGGCTCCTCCTGGTTCTCTACAATGTATTTCACATTGCGAAGAGACTCTACTGTCCCTACCGATGTTCCTCCAAATTTAAGTACTTTCATGAGTGTTTATCTAAATTGCGTGTAAAGTTAGTGTTTTTTCTTGATATCTGACCAAAAATCTTGTAAAAATTGCAATTATTGACTATTTTTTGATAAAATAGGCGGCACCTCTGAAATAAAAATTAAAAACTTCATTTTTGATTTTGTATTTCTCTCGGTTTGCACTATTTTTGCGTGCGAAATGGAAGATTTAAACCTCGACATATTCAATTTGCTCGACAATCAGCCCGAGCCTGCACGGGGCGCACTACTTGTGGCGAAACCCACTGTGGAGGACTTTTGCTTCAAGCGCAGCATCACTATTCTCGTCGACCACGACAACGTGGATGGCTCGATGGGAGTAATCGTTAACAAACCCACCCGCTTCACCCTTAACGAGATGGTACCCGACGTGGTGTGCAACGAACAGATTCCGCTCTACCTTGGCGGACCAGTGGGCACCAACATGATGTTTTTTCTGCACTCCCTGGGCAAAGATTCCATTCCTGGAAGCGAGCAATTGGCACCAGGCGTGTTCTTTGGCGGAGACTTCGAAATAATTAAAATGTTCCTCGCCGACGGAGAAAACGTCAACGAGAAGGTGAAATTTATCGTAGGTTATAGCGGCTGGACAGTAGGTCAGCTCGACAGCGAAGTCAAGCGCCACGACTGGGCGGTTCTGAAAGGCAACGTTGCATCGCTCGTGATGAGTACCGACAACGACAATATATGGCAAAATGCCGTAGCCCGCTTCGGCGAACAATATCAGCTATGGAAAAACTGGCCCGATGACGTGAGCATGAACTAAGAGAGCGCAAAATACACTATCGCCACAACCACCATCAAATGCAGCAACTGGTCGAAACCGTATAGCACCCAAAACGGTTTCGTGGTGTTGTCGCCTAATGCCATAAACTTGCGGCCTAAAAAGCCTTTACCGTAATCTATTGCAAGATGTGTGATAAGTTCAAAAGCGAACAACCATACCACAACCGCAGAAGACACTCCAAACACCAATAGCACCACACCCATCATTACAGCATGAACAGCAGCGTGCAACACTATGTGCTGCAAGTGCTTTCCAGTAGCTTTCGCCTCAATCATCTGTGATGTGGTAAGGCAGAAATCAGCCAAGAAGTGGCACACCAAGAGCGATATCAATAACGTGAAAACGGTCATAGCCTAACTATATAAAAAGGATTGATTTCAGCATAGAAACCAGCATAATCAGGATTGGAGACCAATTCAGCGCCTTTAACAGTCGCCATTCTATCGGGCAAAGGTCTAATGCCCACTCTCAACAAATCCATTCTGTCGGCATCAAAACAGATGTCGACTGTAATGTCACCGGTTCGGTGTTCTACGGTGTGCAGCTCACATGCACGTTTAAGCTTTGCTATTTGGGAATCATTCAAAAAGTAGAGCTGAGAGTGGCGTATGGCATCAATGAGATTAGACGCCCTTTTCCCATGGTCAATATCTTCTCCATTATTCCTTCTTTCGGAATCGTGAAGGTAGGCAAAGGCCAATATCACATCCCTGTCAGCGCCTGCTTCGAAAAGCATCTCGCCGAATTTTGCCACCCTGTCCCAATGTCTCACTCCATGAATCGTACCCAATGCTTCAGGCCAGCGGCTGGCGGAAAAGGAGCGAAGTCTAGAGATATGGTCTTTCCTGGATAAAAGTCGAGATAATCTGTATTTTATATTCATTGCTATGCTCAAAATAACAGCTGCATCATTTCCACGTTGTGGATTTCGGTGCCGTGGTTAATCCATTTCTTGAGGAGACCAGAGCTAGTGAAACCGTGCTTCCTGAGCATAGTGATGCACACGGTGTTGCTCTCCGGAACTAAGGCATATAACTGGAATAAGCCCAAGTAGTCGCGCACATAGCTTATGGTGAGTTTCAACGCCGCATCGCCTATGCCCTTGCCCACTTGGGCCTGGTCTATCATGATGCCAAACTCGGCACGGTTGTTGAACGGGTCGAAGTTCGTGAGGTCAACGGTGCCAACCGGCTCGGCAGTCTCGGTGAGCGTTATCATGAGGCGCAGCTGGCGGGTGTTGAAAATATCACTGTCATAATTCTGTAGGTACTGCCACAGGTAGCTCTTGGGCGACGGCGCCATGATGTTGCTCACCGTCCACAGCCGAGAGTCATTTTCCCACTGGTACAGCACATCAAGGTCGGTCGCCTCAAGCGACCGCAGCGTCACGATGTCATTGGATATTATCTTTTTCATTTTATTAAAATAGAGCTTATTCCCTTTCCATCTCCGATTTGAATGAAGTCATCAGAATAAACTTGTTTAAATGCGCCGACTGCAAGTTTTCCATTACAACATGTATTTTGTCGAACGCTGTGTCTTGTTCTGCTTTGATTACTATTGAGTTTCCATCACGCAAATATTTGTCAATCTCATACTTACTGAAGACTTGCTTTATTGCACTCAACCAATATTGGAACTCATTAGTGCGGCTGTTTGGATGATCTTTTGTAATTTCTATAGGAATTCCTTCTTTTCTCAACATCTCATCACGCTCCCCCGTACTCATATCAAGCCATTGCAGCAATTTGTTCATTGGGACACCAAATGTTCCTATTTTTCCAAATTCTGTAATTTGAGTTGGAGTAAGGACCTCTGCATTCGGGTTATCATTACGATAAAGTTCATAGGCAGTAGTCAACACCTCTTCTCTGAATTTTTCAGAAGGTAGAACACTTTCGTCTCTAGTACCTGCCAGACTCAAATAAACTTTACCATCAGGGGCAATAAGTATCTGTACAAATTTCTCTTCGGGTACATTCTCCTCGCTCAATGATGGTGGTGTGATGACCTGAACGGGTTCTTTCTCAAGAAATGTTGAAGTCAACATGAAGAAGGCCAATATAGAGCCAAAAATCACGAGTGCTGCTATCAACAATAGTACAATTGTGTTTTTTCGACGCTTTGATGCAAATAGAGTCTTATTGGCTTTAAATGATTGCTGGTCTGCACCATCTTCCTGTAGAAGTTTAGCACCACAATTAGAGCAGTATTTTTCAGAACCATTAAATATGTTGCCACATTTTGGACATATATTTACTTCCATAATATATATTTTTTGATTATTTGGATCTAATAGGATAGCCTGTTGTTTGTTTATAAAGAATAGAGTCCTCCTTGGTTAGTGCCTCTATTTGATATGTTGTGATATGGTTGACTTGCATCTCGTCAAGCATCCTAACCACGTTGGCATAAATGGCGTTGGGTGTTGGTTTAATCGTAACAATCACTCTATGTGCATTGGGGTCGGCCGCTTGGGTGTCACGTGCCTTTTTAACGAGTTCTTTGTACTTTTCATCGTCAATATTGCCTTTCGACCATTCTTTTTTTATTTTGTCGATTTCTGAAATAAGTTCATTGTTCCTCTCGGCAAGTAATAAGCGAACGGAATCAATCTTTATTTCCTTTAATGCACTGGTATTCAAGTCTGGCTTACCTTCATAATAATATATGACTCCGTCATTACAAGTTTGGTTTTTACTGTTGGTGCCGTCAATAATGAATGTGATTGATTCAGAAATACGAGCATCATTGTCATTAACTGAATTATCTCCTTTATTGATGTCTGGTAATTTCAACTCAACAGTTGATGTCTGGCGGAATTTATTTACATACCAAAAAAAGAAAACTGCAGACACCGCAACAGTTAAGACTAGAATCGATAAAATAAGTGCTAGCCAAATGCGCTTTTTCTTTTGACTATTGCCTATCTGTTGACCGCAGTAAGTGCAATATTTATCAGTTGGTTTTAATCTATTTCCACAACTTTGACAGTTCATAATATATTTTTTAAACGATAAAAACTAGAGAAGAAAAACGCATGTTGGTCATTGTCTCAAAAATGGCACAAAAAGATAGCGGTTTTCTACTTTGCAAAATTAGCGATATTTTTTGTGGCAAACGTTTTTTTACCAATTATTTTTTGAAAAAAACAGGTCTTATACCGCTTTGATTTTGCGTTTTTACAAAGTAATTACTAAATTTGCAACCGATAACCATTTTTCAAGAAACTATACTCAGCGCGTGAAAAGCAGAGAGATAATTAAATAAAAAATTAATATTATGGGCTTAGTAATAGGAATTGATGTGGGTGGAAGCACCACCAAGATTGTGGGACTCAACGATGGGCAGATTCTCTCGCCTATGTTTATCACTGCTGCCGACCCCATTACCTCGCTCTTCGGAGCTTTTGGCAAGTATATCTACGACAACGGCATAACGCTCGCCGACATCGAGCATGTGATGCTCACGGGTGTTGGCAGTTCGGGTGTGACAACTCCCATCTATGGCCTGCCCACGAGCAAGGCCGATGAGTTCCAGGCCGACGGTCTGGGCGCACGCTTTGACAGCGGCTTAGATAACTTGACTGTTGTGTCGATGGGCACTGGAACAACGCTGGTGAGCGTGGACGGCGACGTTATCAAGCACTTGGGCGGCATCGGCATTGGCGGCGGCACATTGATGGGACTGGCTCATCTGCTACTTAAGACCGACCACATCACTGACGTTATAGAACTGGCAAAGAACGGTGACATCACTCACATAAACCTTCAAATTAAGGACATCTGTAAAACCGACCTTGAGGGCCTGCCGCTGCATGCCACGGCATCGCTCTTTGGCAAGGTGCGTCAAATTACCCCTAGTGAAAACGATGTGGCTCTTGGCATCATCTGCATGGTGCTGGAGTCGATTGGCTCGGCTGCCGTACTGTCAAAACTCAACACAGGAGTGAAGGATTTTGTGCTGATTGGCAACCTCACCCGTCTGCCGCAATGCGCTGTGGTGTTCCCACGCATCGAGGAAATCTATGGCGTGAAATTCCACATCCCCGCCCACGCTGAATACTGCACCGCCCTCGGAGCAGCACTAGCGTTTGCACCTACGGTGCGAGAATCGTGAATCGGGGATCGGGGATCGGAACGCCGCCTCTCAACTCTATACACCCAACTCTGCACTCTATACTCTGTACTCTAACCTATTCCATGTGGAATTGGGTCTTTAGCCATTTCATGGCGTTATCCACTTGCCAGGGGTAGAGCCAGTGGCCAGTGTCACGACCCACTTGCAACTGCTTGGGTGCTGTAATCACGTTATAGGCGCTGAAAGTGGATGTGGGGCAGCAAGCAGGGTCGTTGAAGCCCCAAGCATAGAAGCCAGGAACCCGCAGGATGCGGGCAAAGTTCACGGTATCGTAGTAGCGTGACACTTTCATGCGCGCTTGCAGGTTTGGCTCGTTGGGGTCACGGAACAGATGTGGCCAACCGGCACCGCGACCGTGGTAGTAACCCGTAACATCGCAGAAAGCAGGGAAATAGGCGAACAAAGCACTCACGTGCGGACTCAGCGCCGCCGTCATTATCGAGAGCATACCGCCCTGGCTGCCGCCGTAGGTGGCGATGCGGGTGGTGTCAACGTCATCGCGCGTGCACAGGTAATCGACGGCACGAACACATCCAAGTATAGAACGCTTATAGTAATAGGTGTCGCGGTTGTCGATGCCCATCGTGGTGTAGCCCGCCAATGCGCCGGCCTCGAGTTGGTGGTATATCTCCTTGTCTTGATCAACGGGAATGCCGTGAACGCCAATTTCCAACACCACAAAACCCTCGTAGGCGAGTTCATTGGGACCGTTGAAAGAACGCACGGCAGCGCCAGGTAATCGCAAGATTGCGGGTTTGCGTCCCTCGGTCTTAGGCACTGTGAGCACACCATACACATAGTTGCCCTTCTTGTAAGATTGTAGCCGCAGGTAATATACATCCACCTTGTCGTTGCTCTCCTCGTCACTGTGGCGCAGGGTGGGTTGCATAGGCACCTGACTCGCCTTTTTCATCGCATCGCCCCAGAACTGCTCGAAGTCATCGGGCATTGTGGTGGTGGGTTTGATGTTGTAAGGATCGAAGGCGATATTGGTCATAGAACTATATGTGCGACCGTCAAATTCCACCTTAACTCTCACGCTGGTGAACCCGGGTGTTTTGGCTCCTGGCACATCAAAGTGCGCCACGCCGTTGTGGTCGGTCTTGATGGTCTTGGTAAAGACTGCATCAAGTTTGTCGGGACCGTAACTATAGGTTATCTCGGTGTCGCGCATGCGCACGTTCTCCTTGATGGCGTAGGCGGTGAAATGCGCTGTCTCGCCGGTGCGGTAGGTCCAGTCGGCATGGTCAGGCTCGGCCACGACCGTAACATACTGGTGACTCGACGACTGCGCCATCGCCATCAGGCTCAAGCCAATCATTGCCATAAGAGCAAAAAGTATTCGCTTCATAAGTAGTATTGGTTTAAAGTGCAGAGTGTAGAGTTGGGAGGATAGAGTTGGGAGTATAGAGTTGAGAGGCGGCGTTCCGATCCCCGATTCCCGATTCACTATCCCCGATCCCCGATCCTCATTTCTTCGCTTTGCAGATTGTAAGGTAGTTGCAGTGCATCATGTTGCCATCGTCGTCACGCAGGTGGAACGGTCCGCCGGCGCACCAGTCCCACGCCTTGCACTTGGCGCACTCGTCATGCTTCATCCATCGGCGGTCGCGCATCAGCTCAAAGCGGTTGTTCCACACGTCGCTGAAACGGTCGCGGTATATATTACCCTGATTGTAATGCGAACGGATGCTAAGGCAGCCGCTGATGTCGCCGTTGGCAAGTATTGACGCGGTCATCGTGCCGGCATCGCAGCGGAAGATGTGTCCCCGCACTTCTCCCTCATAGTCACCTAAGAAACCCTCGCAACTGTAGGAAAGGTTAATCTTGCCCTCTTTGCGTGTTGAGACGATGAAATCCATCAGTTCCACATACTGCTCAGGACTCAGAAACAGTTCGTTGTTGAGCTTTGCCCTGCCTTGCGGGAAGATAGTGAATATGCGCCACTTCTTTACGCCGGCGTCGATGAGATACTGCTTGAGTTGTGGCAGAGTGGAGAAATTGCGCTGGTTCACGCAAGTAATCACATCCCACAGCAGATTGCGGGTGCGGGTAAGAAGTTTCACCGCGCTCATTGCACCGTCAAAAGAACCGCCTCGCAGCCAATTGTGCTCATCCTCAAGACCGTCGAGACTCACTGCCACAGTGCGCAGACCGGCCTTTAGCAGGTCGCGCAGCATCTGCTCGGTGAGAAGCACACCGTTGGTCACAAAGCCCCACAGAAATCCCCTGTCGGTAATTGCCTTGCCACATTCCACAATGTCGGGACGAACCAATGGCTCACCTCCAACAGTATTTACCAGCACTTTCTTGGGCTCTATCATCGTTGCCACATCGTCGAGCACGGGAAGGAAGTGCTCAAGAGGCATGTCGGGCGTCACCGACACCTTGCGGCAGTCGCTGCCACAATGGCGGCACGACAGGTTGCAACGCAATGTGCATTCCCAAAAGAGTTGGCGCAGCGGATGGTTCTTCTCAAGCCACCGCCTCTCGTTGCGTGTCTTCTCAAGTTCTATAAGTTGACGAGTTTTCATTTTTCACGTTTTTGCCTTATTATGATGGCATTTGTTCATCAACAATTTCGGGCTCCACTTTACCCTCATTGTCATCGAAATAAGACGGTGGTCCATAGACTGTCTCAACCTCATCTACTGGCGGACCATATACATCCTCAATCACCTCTATTTCGCTGCTCTCGCTCTCGTCATCCGAGATGGAACTTTCATCATCTTGATAATGCTTTTTATGAGTGTTGTGATGCTTTTTGTGAGTTGGTTGGCAAGCCGTTAAGCCAATCAAAGCGCCAATCACCACAATGCCGCGCACCATCCATTTTCTTACTAAAAATGTCGGTTTCTTCATTATTGAATATCTTTATCCTGATTCAACTCAAGCTCATCTGTTGCCCTGACACTGTCAATCCTCTCTACTGGCGGACCATACACGTCCTCAATCACATTTATGTTCGGAGGATTGTATCCTGGAGGCGGACCATAGACTCCTTCAACCGATTTTAAATCCATCTTATGGGAGCATGAAGAAATACCAAGCAGTGCACCAATGGCAACCAGCGCTCTCACGCCCCATTTCTGCACATTAAAGCTCATCTTTTTCATAGTTTACTCATCTTCAGGAGTTAATGGTTTTAACGTCTTAGGTTTTTCTGGGGATGATATAGTATCATATTTGACTTCACCATTCTCGTCGATATATTTCCTGACAAGAGTATCGTAATGCACATCAACGAGAGGCCCGTATTTGAGATTATGAATAGGGGGCATGTTATTATTGTTGTTAAAGTTGTCATCTTCCACCACCTTCTTGGTGTGACAACAAGCCGAGATGCCGAGCAAGGCACCAACTGCAACTATAACTCTCACTGTCCATTTCTGGACATTAAAACTAACCTTCTTCATAGCATAAAACTTTATAAAACATAACAAGCAAGCAAATTTAGGACTTTTTTCCCGATAATGCAAATTCCAGCTACATAAAAAACGAAAATAATATTTCTCTTGTGGCTGTGGCGACATTTTGTAGGGTTATATCAGTATTGAGAGCTTGTTCTAAAGGCATGTCGGAGGGAGTGACTGCGATTACTTGTTTGAAGCCCATACTGGTAGTGTCGGCATCTGGGGCAATGCATCCGCAGAGGGCGATGACGGGGATTCCTTTTTTCTGGGCTGCTTTCAGCACTCCTGCCGGTGCTTTGCCGTGAAGGGTTTGAGCGTCAATGCGTCCTTCGCCGGTGATGATTAGGTCGGCATCGGCGATGATGTCGTCAAAATGTGCCATCTCCAGCAAGACTTCTATGCCAGGTTTGACGTTAGTGTTGAGCATCGCCATCATTCCCGCTGTCACGCCGCCTGCCGCCCCCGCGCCTGGTTGATGGGCAATATGTGAAGGAAGGAATGTGGCAAAGTGTTTAAGCCCCTCATCAAGCAGCTCTACCTGTCGCGGTGTCGCGCCTTTTTGAGGCGCGAAGATGTGTGCAGCTCCTTTGTCGCCATACAAAGGATTATCGACATCGCTCAGCAACGTGAATTCCGCATTAAGCACATTGTTGTTAACGTTATCGCTGTTGATACTAACAATTTTTGAGAGGCTGTAACCGCAGGGGTATAAATCATTGCCATCCTTGTCGAGAAACCTAAAACCTAAGGCAGCGAGTAGGCCTGTTCCCCCGTCGCAGGTGGCGCTGCCGCCAAGTCCCAGCACAATGCGCCTTACGCCGTTGTTGACAGCGTGAAAAATCATCTCACCGGTACCGAATGTGGTGGCTGACATCACATCGCGGCAACCATAGGGCACTAGCGCCAATCCGCTTGCCGTGGCAAGGTCCATGTAGGCGGTATCGCCGTCAATGATATATTGTGCCTCAACATGCGGCAGTTGCTGTAGCGGCGCCGTCACGCTCACATGGCGCGTCATAGCCTTCTCCCCTATTATGCTCCTTATGCACTGGAAGGTACCGTCACCGCCATCGGCAATGGGAACTTCTAGCACCTGAGCATCGGGGTAGAGATGATGTATTTCTTCACCGATGACTTGTGAGAGCTGATGACTAGTAGCACTCCCCTTGAACTTGTCGATGGCTATTACTATTTTCATGTGATTCCATGAATTATTGTGGCAAATTAATTCGTTTCTTTCGTGTTTCTTATCATTCAATCAACACTACGAAGTAATTGTTGTATTCCCAAAACAGCGCTGGATCAATGATTTTGATGATTGTCACATCATCGGTCTCTTGAGTTGAATAGGATTTAGCATCGTGGATGGTGAGAACCGTAAAATTCTTGTTGGGAATAGTAATCTCATTCAGCGTGCGTTTGTCGGCCTTTGTAAAATAAGAAATTAAAAGGTTCCCGCTCTGCATCACTTTAGTCTTTTTTAGGAACTCCGAGTCAATTATCTTGTGGCTTTTCAGCTCCTCTTTTGTGCCAATGGCAAAATAACACTCGTTGAGCTCGTTGTTCAGCACCTCACGTTGCTCCTTCTGATTAATATCGTCTTCTACAGTTTTTTGCGTCACTTCGACAGGCTGGTTATTGACCTCTGTAGAGTCGGTTTTCTCGATTTTGTCATTGATATGTGGTGTAGAGGAATGAAGTTTTGCACTAAGTTGCTCAATCCTCGACTTCTGCATGTCGAGCTGTTGCCGCAAGTCATTGACAGCAAGCATCATCTCGGTTTTGCTCTGCTCATCAAGAGTGCCTATTGCGGTTTCTATCTCTTCAAGTCTCTTGCGTTTTTCATGAATGGCGTTCTTTTTCACCAACACTTCGTTGCGCAACTTCGCCCTCTTGCTCGGTGTAAGTTGCGAGATATCGGTGGAATTGATAGTCTGTTCAAGGATGATTGTCTCATCCAAGACTTCGTTCACCTCATTTGCAATGTCATTGAGCGAATTCTTAAGCTGCTGTGACGCTGCAATTGTGTCTTGTGTCTGTAGCCGCAACTCGTCATTGCTTCTTATCACGTGCGGCTGCTCGTCATCGCCGCTTTTGTTCTTGTGTCGGCAGGCTGTGAAAGCCGTTGCCACCACAATCGCTGATAATATCAATATGAGATGGTTAAGCGTCCTCATCGCATTGATTGTATTTGTTCTTGAACTTGGCATACTTATCAATTTTGATGTGAGCCTCGCTCTCCTTGCCTGCCACAACGATTACTATCTCACCTCGCGGTGCCTCGTGGGTGAAATGCTCGACAAGTTCGCCGAGGGTGCCGTGGTGAGTGGTGTCATGGAGTTTAGAAATCTCGCGGCATACCGATGCCTCGCGCTCGCTGCCAAAGGTTTCGGCCAACTGCTGCAAGGTCTTCACTAACCGCGTAGGCGACTCGTAGAATATCATGGTTCGCTGCTCTTGCGCAAGAGCTCCTAGACGCGCCACTCTACCCTTCTTAACTGGAAGAAATCCCTCGAAGACAAACCTATCGCACGGCAGCCCAGAGTTGACGAGTGCTGGCACAAAGGCCGTTGGTCCAGGCAAAGTCTCGACAATGATGCCATTACGTCGACACTCTCTAGAGAGCATAAATCCAGGATCGCTGATGCCTGGAGTACCAGCATCAGAGATAAGCGCTATGCTCTCACCCGCTTTCAGCATCTCAATGATGGGGATGGTAGTGTTGTGCTCATTAAACTTGTGGTGACTGCGCATTGGCGTATCGATATTGTAACGCTTCATCAGCACAGCACTGGTGCGTGTGTCCTCGGCAAGGATAAGCGCCACTTCCTTGAGCACTTTCACTGCCCTCATCGTCATGTCGTCTAGATTGCCGACTGGCGTGGGCACCATATAGAGTTTTCCTGCCATGATTGATTAGAGTTTGTTAGTGTTTAGAGACTTAACACATAGCACTTAACAATTTATGTGTGGATTTATCCTTTGAGACCCAGTTCAATAAGTCTCATAAACTCTTTGACCACATCGTTACTGGTATCTAAACCAAGTACGTCGGTCATAAATCCCTTAATTTTGTCGATGTTAGCAAGTCGCTGCATCACAGAGATTGCGTCGGCATACTTTTGCTTGTCGCCATCGAAGAGCTCTCGCTGGAACAGGAAACGGTCATTGATTGTAAATGCCGCAGTGATATCGGGCATTGGGTAATCTTGAGGGGCGAAAGGTTCCTCAACTTGCACAATTGGTTTTGTATCACAAACTGGCTCAGGAAATGAATCTATAGCGTTGTCGGGAACTGGTTCTATGATAGTGTCAAGAACTGGCTCTATTACAGGCTCTTTAACAGGTGGCGGCACGATTGTAGCCTGAGAAGGTGGAATAGGTGCCGATGGCGCAAAAATGGGTTGCTTGTGCGGCACATGCGAAGTAACAGAGGGGTGCTCAGGAGGAGTAACTGCAGGCTGCTTTGACGGAGCAACAGCAGGCTTCTCAGGCTGGACTGGAGGAGAAACATTTGACTGCACAGGTTTTGATTGAGGAATTTCTTCGGTTTTCTTCAATGAGTCAAGCAAGCTTGCCGCGGCAGTTATCTGCTGGGCTTTTTCCTTGAACCTGTCAATTACTAACTGTGGGATGTTGTCGTTGTGGCGTTGAATTACCAGCAGCAATCCCTCTAGCTCATAGACATTAGTGAGCATTTGGTCGATAGTAGTATTCATTATGCGGATTGTATGTATGAGTGATAATTATGTTTTATGGAGCAAAAATTCCGAGCAAAAGCCGGTCAATCATCTCTTTGAGATTTGAACGACTGCCATGCCAGTTATTGACGAGCACAGCCCAAGCATATTGCGGCTCATCGGCAGGGAAGTAGCCCACATAGCATTGCACATCGCGCATGGAGCCTGATTTGGAAGCAATCATACCGCTAACCGATGACGCTGGAATCTGGGTGCCAATTTTGGCGTTGATACCAATGCGGGTCATCAAATCAACAAGGCGCAGCTGATGCGAGCCGAAACGGCGGCCACACATGTAGGATAGCATATCGGCAAAGAACTTGACGGGAGCTTTGTTGTTGCGAGCCAAACCGCTGCCGTCATACTGGAACTTACCAGATGTGTCAATGCCTCGTGCCGTGAATAGGCTGTCAATGACCTCCACTGCTTGAGCCTCGGTGGGCTTACGGTGGCTGTTTACGGCAATTGCTTTGAGCAGGCCTTCGGTGAACATATTGTCGCTACGCTCAAGCAATGACGCAATGATGTCGGAGAGAATAGGCGACTTGTGAGTCAGGAGGAGCCAGCGGCGATCGCTTGAAGCAAACTGCTTGTTGGCGATTCTTATTCCTGAATTGGCGAGGGTGCGGCTCAGGCTGTCGGCAAGAAGCGCATCGGGAGTGGGATTTGCCACGTCAAAGTAATAGGTAGTGTCGGCTGCTGTGCCTGTGAGAATGATTGCCGGGGTAGCATACTCAAGCAGCACACCCACGTTATCCTCATTGCCAGGACGCATGCGATTGATGATTTGCACTCCAGGCACATTTGGTTCGAAATGTGCGTTCTCGGCAGTGCCGTCGCCTTTGCCTGTGAACACCAACTTCATGCGGTTGTCGCAGTAGTTGAGAGCATGCAAGCCCATGCCGTAGTCCCAAGCGAGATCGTCGGCACACCAGTCACCGTTGTAGGCTGGATAGTGATATAGGCTGTTATCCACAATAACTCTGCCCTCTATTGTGGTGATGCCCTGCTTGTTGAGGGTTTCCACCACTTCGTGTACAATATCAAGGTTGTCCTTGAAATATACCGAGCCAAGCGTCGGGTCGCCACAGCCCACTATCACAAGGTTGCCACGCAGGGTGTTGACGTGAATTTCTCCTTCAAGATATACAGGAGTGGCAAATGTGAAGTCGGCACCCAGTAACTCTAGCGCAGCCGACGAGGTAACGGTCTTCATTGTCGAAGCCGTGATGCAAGCCAAGTTGATGTTGCGCCCACCTAGCATCTTGCCGCTTTTGATATCGGTGACTATCACTCCAACCGAAGCATGGCGCATGAGCGTGTCATCGACAAAGCGATCTATCGCCTTCTGAGTGCGCTGTGCTGTGATATCGCGAGCCTGCAAAGCACTGCCAAAAGCCGCAAACAGCAATAAAGTAATTATAAATCGTAGTTTCATAACTTTATTATAAAGTAATTAAAGGAGTTAAAGGAAGCTCACTTAAAACTTAACACTTAACACTTAATCATGTTTCCCACTCAAGCAGGTTGGCAGCGATGCCGTCGGCGAGATTTACCAACGAGCACAATGGATGCTCGTCGCGGGCGGTATTGAGACATCTTGTCAACTCCACGCTCTGCATAGGCAAATCCCAAGCCGCCATGTGCCAACGGATGGCAAGCAGCTCGTCGTCATAGATTTCAAAACCGCTCATCAGTGCGAGCATCGCCGATTTCTCGCCGTGACCCATGGGGAAGTTGCCGTAGCTCACCTCGTAGCTGTTAACCTCTCGCCAAATGCCGTCGGCGCCACGCTGCTTCTTGATGGCGGGCTTGTAGATGTCGGCCTTGCAGATGTCGTGAAGCAGAGTGGCAACAATAACGCTGTCGCGGTCGAGCTGAGCTTCAAGTTCGGGCTTCATGGCTATTACCATCTCTCGCAGCTTGAGGCCAGCCTTGCAGGTGTTGAGTGAGTGTACCAATAGTCCTCCGTCGCTGTTGAGATGGTGATTCACGCTTGCTGGTGCGGTAAAAAAGCGCATCTTGCCGTCATCAAGCATCTCGATAAGGTCATCAATCCCCTCGCGGCCTGTAGATTTCAGCAGGTCTATGAATTCGGCCTTATAGTTTTCAATATCGTGTTTATCCATTGTGTCATTTTTTTATGTTGATATATCTACGGAATCTCTTTCTCGGTTTTGGTTTCTTTGCTATCTTTTTCTTACGGATGTATTTAACCCAGGCATAATGCTTTCGTTGCTTGAGATAGTTGTAATTGCCCTCGTTCTTATAAGCTTCGCGCTCAAAACTCAGATTGCTATAGGCATTGCCCTTGAAAAACAACTTGATAAACCATTCAATAATGTAAATGATATAGAACGGCAAATAGAGCATCTCGCGCATCTGAGCCGTGTGGATGCTCTCGTGGTTGATGAGACGTTTAGTAACCGCCACATCGGGATGCACAAAAAACACACCAAACAGATTGATGGCAGAGTAGTTGCGCGACGGCGGCAGATATTTGGTGCGAACTATTATCATTTCCTTTTAAAGAATTAGTGCTATCATCTTGCAAAGATAATGAAAAGTTTTCATTTATCAGATTTTAGTATTGAGTTTTTCTGAAAAAAGCAGATTCTGAAACTATTCTGAAACCATGAATAAAAGAGCCTACTCCAGCCTGATTTATTCAAGTTGAACTTGCTCAATACATTCCGGGCGTGAGCATTTTATCCAAAAGAGAAATGTTATGGCATAAATAAGCAGGAAAACTACATAGCGTCGCCTAATGACCGATTGGGGTTTAATGAATCAGTGTTCCCTTATACTATTCAAACGAACGTGTGTCGAGGTCGCTGGCTTTGCCGGTGAACTTGGGTGGACGCTTTTCGAGGAAGGAGTTGATACCCTCAAGATAGTCAGCACCTTTATATACACGCGTGCGATAGGCATTGATGCGCTCAAAGCCTTCGCTGGAGATTACCGATGATGACTTCAGGAGAATGCGGAACTGGCGTTTGATGGCACTCACCGACATCACCGAGTTGCGACGCAGCGGTGCCAAGAAATGCTGCTCAAGCACATCGTTGAGTTCCTCGAGAGGCGCCACACGGTTTATCAAGCCCACATTCAGCGCATCCTCTGCCTCGATGGGCGTGGCAAGGAAGAACATCTCGCGCGCCTTGTTCACACCAAGCTGATTCACAAAATGCATGATTCCCGAGGCGTTGTAAGGGATGCCGATTTTGGCTGGCGTAATGGCAAACGTGGCATTGCTCGACGACACTATCATGTCGCAGCTCAGGCACAGGTCACACGCTCCGCCCCACACAGTGCCGTCCACACAGGCTATCACGGGGATAGGCACCTCTTGCACTTGATGCAGCATGCGCTCCATAGGCACGTCGTAGGCGAGCGGGTCGCTGCCATCCTGCGGCAGTTCACGGATGTCGTGCCCGGCACTCCACACTCCCTTGTGGCATTTCGCCTTGATTACGATAGCCACGCACTCATTCTTGTAGCCATAGCCCAGCGCCTTGACAATGTCGCTGCACATCTTATCATCAAGACAGTTAAGCTTATCAGGGTTATTCATCACGATAAAGCATATCCTGTCCTCTATAGTCACTTCAACGCGCTCAAAGATCTTGTCTTCTTCCATTTCTTTAGGTTAGAGGTTTGTGTAAAGAGTTTAGAGACGTTCCTTTAAACTACATTATCGGGAAGAGTCCGTAGAGCAGTCCGTCGATGCGGTCAGTGACTTTGGCGAAGTCCTCAGGTCGGTCGCCGAATTTGCAGTTGTCACCGTCGATGATGATGAGTTTGCCGTCATATTCCTCTATCCACTTCTCATAGAGGCGTTCCAATCCTTGCAGGTAGTCGAGGCGGATGGTCTGCTCATATTCGCGGCCGCGTTTTTGAATCTGCCCCACCAGCGTCGAGATGCTAGAGCGGATGTAAATCATCAGGTCGGGCTTTTCCACCAGCGACATCATCAGTTGGAACAGGTCTTGATAGGTCTCGAAGTCGCGGTCGCTCATCTTGCCCTGATTGTGAAGATTGGGTGCGAAAATACAGGCATCCTCAAAGATGGTGCGGTCCTGGATAATCACATCGCTGCTCTTGGAGATTTCCACCACGTCCTTAAAACGCTTATTGAGGAAATAGATTTGCAGGTTAAACGACCACCGCTCCATGTCGTCGTAGAAGTCGGCAAGATAGGGGTTGTTAGTCACTGATTCAAAACGTGGCTCCCAGCCGTAATGCTCGGCGAGCATTCGCGTCAATGTGGTCTTGCCACAACCGATGTTTCCTGATATTGCTATATGCATATTCTTAAATGTTAAGTTTTAAGTGTTAAGTTTTAAGTTGCACCTGCGGTGCAGGGTTCAGAGACCGAAAATCGGGGTTCGCAATCAAAGCACCTCTCAACTCTCCCCTCTCAACTCTCCCCTCTGCCCTACTGAATCGGGAAAAGTCCATAGAGTATGCTGTCGATGCGATTGGTGATACCGACGAAGTCCTCTCTGCGGTTCTCAAAGTCAAGATTGTCTTTATCAACTATCATCACACGTCCCTTGTAGTGGTTAGTGATAAAGTCCTCGTAGCGGCGATTGAGGTTGTCAAGATACTCAATTTGCATGGTTTGCTCATAATCGCGGCCACGCTTTTGGATGTTCGCCACCAGATGCTCTACCGACGAACGCAGATAAATCATCAGGTCGGGCAACTTCACGATTGAGAGCATGTGCTCAAAGAGTTCCATATAGGTGGCAAAGTCGCGCTCCGAGATGTTGCCCATGGCGCGGTTGTTGGCAACAAAGACATACACTCCCTCAAAGATTGAGCGGTCTTGCAGGATTACACCCTGCGACTGCGATATTGCCAGCAAGTCGCGAAATCGCTCCTTGAGGAAATACACCTCCAGGTTGAACGACCACCGCTGGATGTCGTGGTAATAATCTTCGAGATAGGGATTGTGAGCCACACTCTCATAGCGCGGAGTCCAGCCATAGTGCTGAGCCAACAGCCGCGTGAGCGTTGACTTCCCTGAACCAATATTTCCAGCTATGACGATATGCATAAGACGAACAGAATATCTCGCTTGCAAAGTTAATAATTTCTCGTGAACTATCCTAACGAAAAGGACATATTTTTCTATAAAAAAAGAGGACAAGAGGGAAGAGGTGAGAGGGAAAAGAATGATGATAAGAGAGAACTAGCCCCAAGTCCTGGGTGATGTTGATGTATTGCGTCGCAAACGCGGCGTACAAAAAAAGAGGGCGCAGCCATTGCCGCGTCCTCATCTGATAAAATTTGTTTCCTGAAATCAGCCCTTTGCAGTGGGATAGAAAGTCATGGTATCACCATCATCGGTGCCAAGAACGAGCACCTTAGGAGTTACCTGCACCACTTTCACATTGTCCAACATAGCAGGAACCATCTCAAGCATCTCGGCCTTGACTTCTTTTTCCATCTTTTTAAGCTCTGGCTTTAACATCTTTTCCATCAAACTCCTCATTGATGGATCAACATTCGAAAGATCCACATCGATATTGACATCGGCCTTTTTCTTGTTGAAGCTGATGATAAGGTCCTGACCTTCTTTATTGTAGATTCCAGGAACCGACATCGACACTCTAATTATCATCTCAGAGTCTTCATCATACTCCTCGTGAGTGAGAATCATGTAGCACTCGCCGTCGTTATCGAAGTTCAACACCAACTCAACCTCCTCTTCACCAGGAAGCATGGTTGACCAAGCTGTTCTTGTCAAGTTTTGTGCCTGAGCGGTAATCACCCATGCAAGCATCAATGTCAATACAAATAATGTTTTTTTCATAATGATTATAAAATTATAGTTAATAAAAAAATATGTTCAATGTGAGTAGATTATTCGTCTAGTACCGGATTGAAAGTCAATTCCTCACCATCCTCGTTAGCGAGCACCAGTTCATCGTTGCTAAGCGTGACAACCGTCAAGTTGCCCATATCTGGTATGCTTTTAAGCACCTCATTTTTCAGCATGGGTTTCTGCTTCTCAAGTTCGGGTTTGATCATGGAGTCCATCATCTTCTTGGTCGAGGCATCAACACCTTCAATATCATAGTCAACAGTAAAATCGACATTCTCATTGTCAAGTTTCATTTTCAGGTCCTTCCCGTTAAGAGTGTAAGTGCCGTTTACCTTTGCTGTTACACTGATTGTCATCTTCATGCCACCTTCATTCATGACCTGATCGGAAGCTACAGCTACGACGCAAGTGCCATCATCTTCAAAGAAAAGCACAAAACTTGACTCATTTTGATCGATAGACGAATTGGTAAACCACACTTTGCCTGTAAGGCTTTGCGCATTAACAGCCACTACCGATGCGAGCAAAAGCATGAATGCAAAAAATATCTTCTTCATAAAAATAAAAAATGTGTTGTTAATTGTAAAATATTTTCTAAGAATATTAGATAACTTTCATCAAGAAAGGTTTAACGTCACTTTTGCGTAATGCGAGTGGGCTTGTAGCCGTGCTTCAGGCGGTATTTGCGCACATCGGCAAAAAGGTCGGTGGCATAGACAAAATTGTTGAGGTTCTCGTTGTCAACGTTATAAATCTCGTCCTTGTTGCCTACCCACCCCACATGGCCCTTGTAGATGAACACGATGTTCTCACCAATGCCCATCACCGAATTCATATCGTGGGTGTTGATGATGGTGGTGATGCCGAACTCATGGGTGATGTCAAACAGCAGTTCGTCAATCACTATTGAGGTCTTAGGGTCGAGGCCCGAGTTTGGCTCATCGCAGAACAGGTACTTGGGGTTCAGGGCGATGGCGCGAGCAATAGCGCAACGCTTCTGCATACCGCCACTCAACTCACTCGGATATTTGTTCTCGCTGCCGGTGAGATTCACACGGTCGATGCAGAACTGGGCACGCTCGCGCTGCTCGGCGTTGCTCATCTTGGAGAACATCTTGAGGGGAAACAACACGTTACCCATCACCGTCTCGCTGTCAAAGAGCGCAGAACCCTGGAAAAGCATACCAATCTCCTTGCGAAGCTCCTTCATCTGTTTGGTGTCGAGCTTAGTGATGTCGCGGCCGTCATACAGGATTTCGCCGCTGTCGGGCTTAAACAGTCCTACCAGGTTCTTCACCAGCACCGTCTTTCCCGAGCCGCTCTGACCGATAATAAGGTTCACCTTGCCGTCATAAAACTTGGCATTGATGCCAAAAAGCACCTGCCTCTTGCCACCATCCTCGTCAAACGACTTCTCAACATTCTTTACCTCTATCATAGTAAATAATTAATCATGTTAACATCATCACATCATCAACAGCTTGGTCAACAGCACATCGGTGAGAAGAATCATGATGTTGCTCATCACCACGGCGTCGGTACTCGCCTTGCCCACCTCGATGGAGCCGCCTTTCACAGTGTAGCCGTAGAATGACGATATGCTCGAGATGATGAAAGCGAAAAACAGCGATTTTATCAAGGCAAACCATACATACCACTCAATAAAGAGCGTCTGAATACCATATATATATGTGTCTGTGTCAATGATTCCCGTTATCACACATATCAGAAAACCGCCAAAGAGGCTCGTGACCATGCATATTATCACCAGAAACGGCATTATGGTCACCAGTCCAGCTATCTTGGGCATTATCAGGTAGTTGGCACTATTGATACCCATGATGTCAAGGGCATCGATCTGCTCCGTCACGCGCATGGTACCTATCTCGCTGGCAATGTTACTGCCAATCTTACCTGAGAGGATAAGGCACAATATCGACGACGAGAACTCCAGCAGGATAATCTCACGGGTCGTCAAGCCCACCGTGTAGCGAGGCAACAACGGGTTGCTGATATTAAGCTTAATGAGCAGCGTACACAGCGCACCGATGAACAGCGACACAATCAAAATCAGGGGGATGGAATCGATGCCCAACTTATATATCTCAGCCATATAGCGCTTGAAAAACTCCCGCCACTTGTCGGGAATGCCGATGCTTCGCCACATCAGCGCGCAATAAGAGCCTAATTTCTCAAATGACTTTAAGAGTAGCATAAAAACTCTGTACTTTTATTATCAATCGGCAAAGATAGTAAATAGTTTTCAGTTATCAGTAATCAGTTATTAGTTTTTTTCTTGACATTTCAATTGTTGCGGTTTTACGGCAACAATTTGTGCTGCAATTTCTCGGGGGCATTGGTGGTGATGTAATCCACGCCGTAGTTGATGCACCACTCCATGTCGCGGTCGCTGTTCACCGTCCACACATTCACCTTCATGCCTAGAGAGTGCGCCTCGTCGATCCACTGCGGATGCTCACGCATCACCTTGATGCTATAGTCGATACCCGCCATGCCAAACTCCGCAAGCTGCAATGGCGACAACTCGCCATTGAGATAATAGACCGGCGTGCCATCTGGAGCCAGCTCTTTGAGGTTTTTCATACCTTGTAATGAGAAAGTGATATACTCCACACGGTCTTCCAACCCCATTTTTTTCACCATTTTCACTATTTTGCGCGCAGCCTCAAGCTCCTGCTCACGGCTTGTGTGTGGCTTCATCTCGACGATGAGGCGCGTTTTCAACCCCTTGCCGCACTCGAGCATCTGCTCAAGTGTGGGCAGCGGCTCGCCATTCTTGAGACGCTTATCCTTGAGCTGCTTCCACTTGGCAGTCTCGATGGTGACACCTTCAAAGGTGGCATCGTGGTTCACCACCAATACGCCATCGGCGGTCATCCACACGTCGAATTCCGACCCCCACGCTCCTATCGAGTCGGCTTTCACAAGCGACCGAATGGAATTCTGTGCCGAGCCATCGGCATCCCAATATCCACGGTGGCAAATCACCTCTTGTGCACTGGCAGTGACAAAGGCAATCGCCAGCAGTAGCATCATCAAGCGTCTCATGTCATCAAGTCATTATTTGTTCTTACGGGTTTCCTCATAAACACAACCAACAGCAGCACCGTGGCCACTGCACTGCCAAGGGCCATCCAGTGATTGCCAGTGCCAGTAGTTTCCAGGAAATTGTCCGACACAAAGCCTTGATTGGCAAGAAACGTCACAAGCACTATCGAGCCGTTGTTGAGGGCATGCGCAATTATAGGAGTCCACACCTCGCCAGTCCACACCAGCAGATAGCCAAGCCATGCGCCAAGCAGCACGCGGGGCACAAAGCCGAAGAATTGAAAGTGGATAGCGCTAAAAATAATTGCCACAACCCACACTGCCACGTGCTTGTTGACCTTGCCATGCAGCATCGAGCCGAGCAAACCGGCGCGGAAGAAAATCTCCTCGCCCATGCCAGTCAAGATGCCCACGACAAACACCATAAATATCATCATGCCCACCGATTCAGTGTTGAGCAACTCACTAGTTGTATCGGCAGCTAGATCCTCCATATCACGCAACGCGTCCTCTACTCTTTGCAGCCACGAGGGGAACTCGATGTTCTGGTTCCACTCCACCACATAGTTCATGGCGGGCATCGCCACTATCCATACCAGCACCACAAGAGCTATGGATTTCAACGTGGGACCCTTGGTCATCCACATCGTGTGTGACAACGGCATATGTTCTGCTCTCTTGTTCATTATAGCCAACATCACAACCGGCAAGATAAACGCCACCAGATTCTGCAAAACCGACATCGTTATCACTGAATTGACACTCGTTGCGTCAAGGCCAAATATTAACACTATAACCATTGCCACAACAAACAAGGCAAGCATCATTCCGCAAAACAGGAACAGGATTTTCAGAGGCCAAGAGAAACTGCTATTTTTCATTATTTCAAGATTTTTTTGCAAAAATACAAAAAAAAACAATATTTGATGCAGTATTTTGGTGCTTTGTGTGTTTATAATGTGTAATTTTGCAACAACTCTCTAAAAACACTTGTAATTATGAAGACTTTCAACCTAATATTCTCACTGATTTTAGTGGCTGTTTTTTGTGTGCCCGCCACATCATGGGCACAAAATTATGACGACGACATCTATGTAATAGGCGAGACAGCGCCTATTCCCGAAAACGAGACAAAGAAGGAACGCAAAGAGCGCATCAAGAAAGACAAGGAAATTGTTGACTCAATCTATCACCTCAAAGCAAAGCTTGCTGCCGATGACGGATATTTCGTGCTCCAAGCCACCGAAGTGCGCAACAGCTACGGGAGATATGAGTTAGGACTAAACGACAACACCAATTTCCTGCTTATGCAAGGCGACAAAGGCATCTTCCAGGTGGCGTTCAACAACATGAGTGCCGGTGCTAACGGGCTGGGAGGTGTAACGCTGCATGGAAACATCAGCCGCAAAGAACTAAAGTACGACAAGAAGGGAAACACCATCATCTCCTACATGATGGTTGGGCGACGAATGAACGCTAGCGTAACCATCACATTGTTTAAAGGCAGCGACCAAGCTGTCGCCGATGTTTTCCCAACACTAGGCAACGGACGAATCACCCTCAGAGGACGACTCGTGCCATACCTCAATGAAGACATCCGTATCGAGCCATAAAGGAAAAAGCAATAAAAATCAACGAGGTTCTCTATACCACGGCTTGCCGTGGTCTCCTCGCCCACAAGATAAAAATGAAGAAAAGGAAGACATTTCCTTTTTCTTCTTTTTTACTCCCCTCCAAAAAACAAAAGACCACATTTGGTTTTAAATCCCATAAAAAGCAGTAACTTTGCAGCCGTTTTTTGAAATTTACTAACCCGCAGCGATGTGATTATCGCGCATAAAAAAACAACTATGAACTGGACAGCACTTGCCACAATAGGCCTGCTCTGCGTGAGCAACATAGTGATGACATTCGCCTGGTATGGCCACCTGAAGCTGCAGCAGATGGGCGTGAGCACCAACTGGCCGCTTATCGCAGTAATCCTCTTCTCGTGGGGTATAGCCCTTTTTGAGTACTCATTTATGGTTCCCGCCAACCGCATTGGTTTTATTGACAACGGCGGTCCATTCTCTTTGATGCAGCTCAAAGTGATACAAGAGGTTATCACTTTGACGGTTTTCACCGTATTTGTAACAATCTTCTTCAAAAACGAGCATCTGCACTGGAACCACTTTGTGTCGTTCACCCTGCTTGTCATGGCAGTGTATTTTGCATTTATTAAAGTGGAATAAGACGAAACACCACGTTAGATGGTTAATTTATGTTAATTTTAAATGTTTTCTTGCCTGAATTCTCTGAAATCAGGGAATTTCGAGAAAATTGGCATCATATTTGCAAATCCTTTTTCTGAATACATTTTTCATAAGTAAGTATTCAGAACAGAAAAAATGTATCGTCGCGATGACGAATGATTTAATTGTTTAAGGTTTATGTTAATGGTATTAGAAGGTTAATTAGTTTAGCAATCCCCGACGTGATGTCGAGGATTTCTTATTTTTGGCACGAAAGATGCAATAGGCATGAATGGAGCATAAGGAGATTGACTACTTTAAAAATACTTAAATAATGAATGCCGATTGAGAGGAAATCGCTACTTTTGCAAGTTATTTTCAATGCAGTCAACATCTATTGCTCAACGACTAAATTGAAAACTCAACAATCATCTTACTAACAACAAAATGAACACTATCACACTTCACAACACTCTTCCGGCAGTCTTTGCTGGCCGCGAAGATACTGGCAGCGAGATATGGCTTCGCGAAGTGATTTTTGAGCGCGGCAAGAAATATCTCATCAGCGCCGAGAGCGGCACCGGCAAGTCATCGCTGTGCAGCTACATCTATGGCTACCGCATCGACTACAGTGGCACTTTCGCCTTCGACGGCCGAGACATAAAAGAGTTAAGCGTTGATGAGTGGTGCAAGGTGCGCACTCATCATATAGCTTACCTCGCACAGGAGATGCGTCTGTTTCCTGAGCTCACGGCGATTGAAAACATCATGCTCAAAAACAGCATCACTAATTTCAAATCCCGCAAAGAGATCTTGGCGATGATGGAGCAGTTGGGTATTATTGAGAAAGTTGACAGCCTTGTTGCGAAACTTTCGATAGGCCAGCAGCAGCGTGTAGCAATAGTTCGCACACTGTGTCAGCCCTGCGATTTCATCATGCTTGACGAGCCAGTAAGCCACCTCGACGACACCAACAATCGCATTGTTGCTGAGATGGTTACTGCCGAAGCTGAGCGCCAAGGGGCAGGCATCATTTCCACCTCGGTGGGAAACAACGTGAAAATTAATGTTGACAAAGAATTCAAGCTATGAGCCAGAAAGATATCAAAAACAATCCCGACCACAGCAGCCGCGGACTAATGTGGAAACTGTTGCGCACTCACATCAGCAAATCGCAGCTAATTGGGTTCTCGCTCGCCAGCCTTGTGGGACTCACTATCGTGATCCTGGCGGTGCAGTTCTTTCAGGACGTGAAACCCTTGTTTAAAGACGAGGACAGCTTCTTACGAAAAGACTATATGATTATAACACGCAAGGTATCGACAGCATCGACCGTTCTCCAGTCGAGCAACGAATTTGAAGCCAAAGACATTAAAGATATTGAGCAACAGCCCTGGTGCCGTCAAGTAGGTAAATTCTCAAGCAACGACTACAGCGTAGAAGCTAGTATCCTCGTGAATGGTCAGGGTATGCGAACAATGATGTTCTTTGAATCGTTGCCCGACGAGTTCCTTGATGTCACCGATAGACATTGGAAGTTTGACCCCAACAACCCCAAAATTCCTGTAATCATCTCCAGAGACTATCTCACTCTCTACAACTTTGGCTTCGCACCCAGCCAAGGTCTTCCTCAGGCTAGCGAATTGGCAGTGTCGAAGGCTGTGAAATTACAGTTCACACTTCGCGGCAATGGCAATGTGCAGTCGTTTGAGGGCATAATAATCGGGTTCTCATCACGTCTTAACACCATTGTCGTTCCTGAGGACTTCATGAAGTGGAGCAACGAGCAATTTGGCTCTGGCATCGAACGTAACCCTTCGAGGCTCATTGTTGAGGTCAACAGTCCTGGCGATGAAAGGATTGCCTCCTATTTCAAAGACCATGGCTACCAGGTTGCTGGCGACAAGATGCAGCAAAGCAAGGCTCAAGGTTTCCTCAACATTATCGTGAGCATTGTCATTCTAGTGGGTATCATCATCAGCGTTCTTGCGTTCTTTATCCTGATGCTAAGCATCTACCTCCTCCTGCAGAAGAACACCAAGAAACTGCAAGACCTGCTAGTGCTGGGATATTCTCCCAACCAAGTGTCGCGCACCTATATAAACATGGTTATTTATATCAACTGCGCCGTGATGGTGGTGTCGATAATCCTCATGTTGCTGATGCGCGCCTACTACATGCCCATGCTCAAAGCTATGGACGTGAGTGGCGGTAAAATCTACCTTTCACTAATAGTGGCTGTAATCATCATGTCGCTCATTTCATTTGGCAACATCATGGCCATCAAGCGAAAAATAAATGATTTGTGGATTCAGAGCTCGTAAGCGCTTCGGGATTAGGGATTAATAGAGAATAAAGTAAAAAATTGAAGAAAAACCACAAGCGACAACATCTACAATTGCCTTGTTTGCTTGTTAGCTTGTTTACTAGAATATGACAAAAATAATTGCTTTAGCCAATCAAAAAGGGGGCGTAGGAAAGACTACCACAGCTATCAATCTAGCAGCATCGCTGGCACGATGCGACAAGCGGGTGCTTCTCATCGATGCCGACCCACAGGCAAATGCAACATCGGGACTTGGTATCGACCCCAAGCAGCTGCAAGCCTCTATATATGAATGTCTCGTTGATGACTACCCCATCGAAAGCGCAGTAGTGAAATCTTGCATCGAAGGCCTTGATGTTCTGGGGTCTATCATCGACCTCGTGGGAGCTGAGCTTGAACTCATAAAAAAGCCCAACCGCGAGAAGGTGATGGCGCGCAGCCTCAAGGAAGTGAGCGAGAGCTATGACTACATCCTCATCGACTGCAGCCCATCTCTGGGACTAATAACTGTCAACGCGCTGACAGCTGCCAACAGCGTCATCATACCTGTCCAAGCCGAGTACTTTGCCCTAGAGGGCATCAGCAAGCTGCTCAACACCATTCGCATCATCAAATCGAAGCTCAACACAGGGCTTCACATCGAGGGATTCCTGCTCACCATGTATGACGCAAGACTGAGGCTTGCCAACCAAATCTATGAGGAGCTGAAATCGCACTTCGGTGACATGGTATTCACCACTGTGATACCTCGCAACACGCGCCTTAGCGAGGCGCCGAGCCACGGTCTGCCAGCTATCCTCTACGACCCACAAAGCCGCGGCGCCATCAGCCACCTGATGCTCGCCAAGGAGATTATTGAGAGAGACACGCGCAGTGAATGAGGACTGTCGGCACCTTGTTACAACCCCTCAAAACTTGTTAATCTTATAAAAATGGCTGAGTTTTTCTCAGCCTTTTTTGTATCTTTGCAATCTGATTATTTTCGTGGTGCTATAATTTCTAACCGTTATTAGCCCACCCCTATATAAAAACCAAATAGTATATGAAACGAAACGCATTAGGACGCGGCTTAGACTCACTTATCTCGATGGATTCAATGGACGAGATACAGTTTAGTGGCTCGTCGGCAATCAATGATATTCCCATCAGCGACATTGAGCCTAATCCCAACCAACCCAGAACATCGTTTGATAAAGAGGCACTCAACGAACTGGCAGCATCAATCAAAGAACTCGGCATCATCCAACCACTCACACTGCGACAGCTCGACAATGGCAAGTACCAGATAATATCGGGCGAGAGACGCTATCGAGCCGCAAAAATCGCCAAACTCGACATCCTTCCCGCCTACATACGTACCGCCAACGACACTGAACTCACCGAGATGGCACTCATCGAGAACATTCAGCGCGAGGACCTCAACGCCATTGAGATTGCCCTCACCTTCCGCAAACTTATCGACCAGTACCACCTCACACAGGAGCGCCTAAGCGAACGCATCGGCAAAAAACGCACTACCATTGCCAACTTCCTCCGTCTGCTCAATCTTCCCGCCGAGGTGCAATTAGGGCTGCGCGACAAGAAGCTTGACATGGGCCACGCTCGTGCTATTCTCTCGGTCACCGACCCTGCTTTGCAGTTAAAATTATATAACGAGACACTTAAAAAAGGTTTATCTGTTAGACAAGTTGAGCAGCTTGCTAAGCATTATCAAGAAATCATTAAAAAAGGTGAACAGCCTCAAGAAGACACTGCCAAGCGCCACAACACCGCCGATTTCAGCATCCTCACCAACCATCTGACTAAGGCTTTTGGCGTGCCGGTGAAGATGACTTGTGACACCAATGGTAAAGGAAAAATAACATTTGCCTTTAACAGCGATGATGAACTTGACAGAATTATTAGTATCTTTGACCGTTTAAAAGAAAAATAACGACGTGTGATGCACTCTATCCTTCGGTCCTCACTGGAAGTCAGAGCGCATTTCACTATGAGTTTTGATGTGAAACACTACGGCAACATATCATTTTTAGCGTCACGTTTGGCACTCATGCTTGTGTGTGCTGCTATCGTTTGCTCGGCACAAGCACAGAACAATGACTTTGGCTATCCACACGATACCATTGTGGTGGCCGACAGCACTATGATGCTCAGCGCAACGCTCGACAAAGAAGTGAAGCCTACTGTCAACGAGAAACTCAAGTTCAATCCCGATCCAATGCGAGCCATGTGGCTCTCGGCACTCTGTCCAGGAGCTGGTCAAATCTACAACCGACGCTACTGGAAGCTACCCATCGTGATTGGTGCCTTTGTGGGACTCACCTACGGAACGTCGTGGAACAACCGCATGCTCAACGACTACTCTAAGGCCTACCGTGACATCACCGACAACGACCCCAACACGCGCAGCTACATGGACTTTTATCCTCCCACTGTCAAGGAGAGCGACCTCGACAAGAGTTGGCTCACCAGCACTCTAAAGAGTCGCAAGGATTACTATCGCCGGTACCGCGACATCTGTATCATTGGCATTGCCGCCGTCTATTTGCTCAACGTCATCGATGCCTATGTAGATGCCTCGATGATGCACTTTGACGTGAGCGACGACCTTTCGATGCAGTTGCGACCGGCAGTTATTGAGAACTCCTTATCCCCATTACCTTCAGTTGGGTTGGGATGTGCGTTCTCATTTTAACAAACACGTAACATCAACAAGAAAACACAATAAAAGCGTATGAAGTATAAAGTTCTATTATTAACAGCAATCACGTTTATGACTACGTGCCTTGGTTCTAACGCCAAGAACATTCTTTCGATTAAGGAGTCAATCACCGACAACGCCATTGTCTATCCTTCGAGCTTTGAGACCAACACTAATGAGATGATGGAAAACTGGTATCTGAAAAACTACGCCATTATCGACGAGTCAGGTATCGAAAGCCGCGACTACGGACTGGTGAGCGATGCCGAATACATCAGGCGACTGAAAGCCATTTCCACTGACGATATAGAGATGCCTTTTAACCAAATCGTGAAAAGCTATATTGAGCGATATGTGGTTAAGAGTCGAACTCTCGTGGCGCAGATGTTAGGAATGTGCCCTTACTACATGCCCATCTTTGAGGAAGCTCTCGAGCGACACCAGATGCCTCTGGAGCTCAAGTATATACCCATTATTGAGTCGGCTCTTAACCCCAACGCCGTCTCGCCAGCCGGAGCTGGTGGACTGTGGCAATTCATGATTACTACCGCTAAGGGGGTGGGACTCACTGTAGACTCTCAACTCGACGAGCGTCGAGATCCATACAAGTCGAGCGAAAAAGCGGCTGTATATTTCAAGCAGCTCTACGACACCTACAACGACTGGTCACTTGCCATTGCCGCCTACAACTGCGGCCCAGGCAACGTCAACAAGGCTATCAGGCGCGCAGGCACTGATAATGAGAAGCCCGATTTCTGGGAGATTTATAACTACCTGCCACGTGAGACTCGCGGTTATGTGCCAGCATTCATTGCAGCCAACTATGTGATGAACTACTACCAAAAGCACAACATCAATCCTACTCTCACCAAGAAACCACTTATCATCGACACTGTGTCGGTAACCAAGCGCATACACCTCGACCAAATATCGCAGGTGCTCAATATTCCACTTGACGAGATTCAAATCCTTAACCCACAATATCGCAAGGGTGTCATTAACGGCAGTGAGACCAGACCTCTCACTCTTGCCCTGCCCTCACAGCAAATCTACAGTTACATTATGGCCGAAGACCGCATAATGAACTTCCAAAAGAATATCTATGAGCAAAGAGGAGAAGTGAAACCTGGTGATGTGAGAGTACTAATTGATGGAGATGAGCCTCCTGAAAAAATCATCTACCACACCGTCACCGAAGGTGAGGACTTCATAGAGATTGCCGACCGGTATGGCATGGAATATGACGCGCTCAAAGAGCTCAACAACCTGACATCCACCACGCTACACACAGGACAAGTACTGCAAGTGATAAACATGAATTCATTCATCGATGAAACCGTGATGGGCTCTTCTAGCGGACAAGAAGAATTAGTTGCCGCAAACAATAATAGTGGAAATAACAGAAGTGGATACAACAGCGGCAATAATGGAGGTGGATATAATGACAGGAATAATGGTGGTGGATATAATGACAGAAATAATGGAGGTGGCTACAACAATGACAATAGCAACAGTGGTCGTAGTGGCCACAACGGCAGTGACCCAAGAACGGTGCCACCAAAACCAGAACAGCCAAAGACACAGCCAAAGACTGTGCCCGATAAACCACAGAACAATAAAGACTCTCAAAAAAACGATAACAAGAATAACAACACCACTAAGAACGACAACAAAAATAATAACACCGCCAAGAACGACAACAAAAATAACAACACCGCTAAAAACGACAACAAAAATAACAACACCGCTAAAAACGACAACAAAAACACAAAAAACGATAACAAGAACAACAAAAACGACAACAAGGGAAACACTGCCAAGAAAGAGGAAAAGAAGCCAACTAGCACTAAACACAAGGTAAAAGAAGGCGACAACATCACGAAAATCTCTAATCAGTATGGCATAAGCCAAGATGACTTGCGCGCAGCCAACAATATTACTGGCGACCACATTGAGATAGGTCAGAATCTCATCATCCCCGAAAAGGGATATGCCAAGAAACACCCTCAACCTAAGCAGCAAGGAAACAATAACGCCTCTACTCAACAAAACAATAAAAACAAGAACAACAGCACTTCTACTCAGCAGAATAACAAAAACAATAAGAATAACAACGCTACCACTCAACAGAACAACAAAAACAACAAGAACAACACTTCTTCTCAGCAGAATAACAAAAACAACGCTTCTACTCAGCAGAACAACAAAAACAATAAGAACAATAACGCTGCCACTCAACAGAACAATAAAAACAACACTTCTGCTCAGCAGAACAATAAAAACAATAAGAACAACAACGCCACCACTCAGCAGAACAACAACAACAAAAACAACACCACTACACAGCAAAATAATAAGGGCAACAACAAGTCAGGTAAGAAGAAATAACGACACTTGACAACAGCAAGAGGCGAGATGGCAACACACTGCTCATCTCGCTTCTTCTTTCCATATACTAATGAGATCACGAACTCCGCAAATCAACATTAGAATCACCATCTCACAATTGTGGTTCGGTGGTGAGAGATTATTCTCCTCTCAAAAGAGTTTCAAGTCTTCATTGTTGTGAAAACAAAAAAATGACTTGTGATGAAATTCACCTCAAGTCATTTTTATTACAATATATCTGTGTAATTACTTAATGCCCAATTTGGCTTTAACCTTAGCTGATACATCCTCGATGTTGTTGCCTCGGTAAAGGAGAGTAGAGGAATCTAAGATGCCAGCATAACCGCCCTCGGCGCCAACAGCAGTGATAGCATCCATCAACTTTTTCTGAATGGGAGCAAGCAGAGTTTCTTGCTGTTGCTGGAGGTCTTTCTGTGCAGTCTGCATGAAGTTGTCATAACGGGTCTTCAGATCCTCAAATTCCTTCTGCTTAGCTTCGAGTTGAGCATCCGTGGCTTTGTTTTTAGCCAATTCCTCATATTCGTTAAGTTTCTTTTGCAGCTCATCTTCAAGGGGTTTAGCTTGAGCTGCATATTTATCTTGTACACCCTTCAGTGTGTTGTTGGCAGTAGCTACTTCGGGCATCACATTAAAAATCTCCATTGGATTTACAGCTCCAAACTTCATTGTCTGTGCGCTCAGGCACATGGGTGCAGCCACGAGGACTGCGAGTAAAAATTTCTTAAACATAATCAATTTATTGGTTATTTAATAAAAATAATAATATTCAGTTTTAGAGTGGAGAGTATAGAGCGGAGAGTATAGTGTTTAGTGGTTTATCACTTACTTCGAGTATCCTAGTTTCTCCAACACTTGGTTGCTGATGTCGATATTGGGTGAGGCAAAGATGATGCTCTGCGATGAGGCTCGGTCAAAGATCACCTGAAGTCCTCGCTCCTCGCTAACCTTCTTCACTGCGGCATAGATGTCGTCCTGGATGGGTTTCATGAGCGACTGGCGCTTTTTGAAAAGCTCTCCCTGCGGTCCAAAATACTTGGCATTGAGCTGCATTGCCTCTTTCTCTTTGGCAACAATCTCTTCTTCTTTCTTCTTTTTCTGGTCATCGGTCAGGAACACCGACTCGCTCTGATAGTTCTTATACATGGCATCGGCGGCCTTCTTGAGCTCGTCAACCTCGCGCTGCCATCGCTGCGACACTTGATTTAACTGCTCATTGGCCATCTCGTAGGCCGGGATATTCTTGAGGATATACTCCATATCTACGAGAGCAAACTTCTGTGCACTGGCTGTCGCCATGCAGGCGACCATCGCCACTAATAATAATGCAAACTTTTTCATGTTATCTGTTATGTATCTAAATTTGTTAATATTTCGCTTGTTTTTGACTGCTTTTTAAGTTAAAAGTTTAATGCCTGTTTTTTTCTAAAAACTCTAGATATTGTGGATATTCTATGATTTCTAGTATTACTTAACTTTAAAACTTAACGCTTATCACTTAGTTTAGAATTCTTGTCCTAGCACAAAGTGGAAGTTGCTGCCGCCCTTGGTACCGTAAACCTTGTCGAAACCATATCCCCAGTCGATACCCATCATGCCAATCATTGGCAGATAGATGCGAGCTCCCACACCAGCCGAGCGTTTCAAGTCAAATGGGTTGAACTTTCCAACGCTTGTCCAGGCATTACCTGCCTCAATGAATACAAGGGGATAGATCGTAGCACTATTTGAGAGCATCAACGGGAAGTGAAGCTCCATTGCTAATCGAGTGTAAGCATAACCTTCCTGGCCGTAAGGCGTGAAGGCACCGTTCTCATAACCACGAAGGGCAATAGTCTCGGTAGCATAGGTGTAGCTACCACTCATACCGTCACCGCCCACATAGAAGGTCTCGAATGGAGACTTGACGTGTCGGGTCCAGTTGCCAAGCAGACCGAAGTCGGCACGGGTCATAAGCACGAGTGTCCATCGGCCGTTGGGGTCGGTGAGCGGTGTATAGGTCTTAGCCTGGAACTTAAGTTTCCAGTACTCTATCCAGCGATATAGGTCTTTCTTTGCAGCATCGGTCCCTGCTTCGCTCAACGCCTTCCAATCTTTCTTGCCAAAGAGGTTAACTGGGGGAGTAGCATGGAACGATAGGGTGAAAGAGCTGCCTCGACGTGTGTAAAGCGGGTTGTCAATACTATTGCGTGAAAGAGTTAATCCCAACACGAGCGAGTTGCTCACACCATTCTTCATGTAGTACATGTACTCCCAATTCTTAAGGCTGTACCACTGGTAGCTAAGGTCGGCCATGAGAGTGAAGTAGTCGTCGGGCCACTTAAGGCGCTTACCGAAACCAACTGTCACACCTGCCATTTGCAGGTACTTGCCTGGGTCATAGGCATTCTCATAATAGTTGTTGCCATAGTTACCATAATAATTGTTGTAGCCATTATACATACCACTATACATATAATTGTAATAGTAGTTCTGATACTGGCTGTTGTAGAACGACGAGTTGATACCTGTGGTGCGACTGTAGAATGCCGACACTTGCAGCGTATTTGGACGCTTGCCGCCAAACCAGGGGTCGATAAAGGAGATGCTATATGCCTGATAATACTTGGCGTTGGTCTGTGCGCTAATCGAGAACGTCTGTCCATCGCCCTGAGGAATTATGCCCTTATATGACGATGGGTGGAATAGATTCTTGATAGAGAAGTTGGTAAACTTAAGTGTCACTTTGCCAATGATACCCGTCTGTCCCCAACCTGCCGAAATTTCTATCTGGTCGTTAGCTTTTGACTCCAAATTAAGGATGATATCTACAGTTCCATCCTCCTCGTTTGGATCGGGACGGATGTCCATCTTCTCTGGGTCGAAGTGACCTGTCTGAGCAATCTCACGCGCCGAGCGAACCAAGTCTTCCTTGCTGAAGAGTTCACCGGGACGAACACGAAGCTCACGGCGCACCACCTTCTCATAGAGACGGTCGTTACCATTGATGACGACTTTATTGATGCGGGCCTGTTTGCCTTCATAAATGCGCATCTCAAGGTCGATGGAGTCGCCCTCTACCTTGGTCTCAGTGGGGATAAGCTGAAAGAAGAGATAGCCGTTGTTCATATATAAGTTTGCCACAGCATCGTCATCTTCAGTTGTGCGCTTATTCAGCAGTTTCTGGTTATACACATCACCTTTTTCAAATCCCAGCACATCATTGAGTGTGGGTGTGGGATATACAGTGTTGCCCACCCAGCTGATGTTAGAGATATAATACTTGCGACCTTCATCAACTTTGAGGTAAACGTCAACCGATTTATCGTTATACTTGACTACGCTGTCAGAAACTATCACGGCATCACGATATCCTTTCTCGTTATACTTGTCAATAATGCGCTGCTTGTCATCCTCGTAGTCGGAACGCACAAATTTCTTTTGGCTGAACCACTTAAAGACGTTTAGAAGACCGCTCTCATTGGTCTTCTTCATGGTGCGCTTCAACTTGCCGTCGCTGAGCACCTTGTTGCCTTCGATATAGATTTTGTGCACATTGATTTTCTCATGCTTATCGACTACGATGTCAACAATCATCTCGTTCTGCTTGCTCAGGTCGGGTTGTTGATGCACTTCGCAGGTAGCATTCTCAAAACCTTTGGAGGCATAATACTTTTCTATGATTTGCTCAATGCGATTGGAGATGTTTGGCGTGATTTGGTTGCCCACAAGGTTGCCCAGTCGCTCGGTAATATCTTTCTGCTCGCCTTTCTTCATGCCCACAAAGTTCACCTTCGAGATGCGAGGCTGCTGGCGCAGGTTGAACTCAAGCCAAGCCTTGTTGCCATAGATTTTCTCCACTTTGATTTGCACTTTGGAGAACAGCCCCTGATGCCAGAAGCGCTTGGCAGCATTTTTGAGGTCATTGCCTGGAATGTCGATGCGCTGGCCAATCGACAATCCCGAGTAGCCTATGATGATATAATCCTCATAGTTGTCAACTCCCGTGACTTTTATGCCAGCAATCTCATATTTCGACGGAGTGCCGTTGAAGGAGAGTTTCGGGTAGAAAATTGTATCATTCAAGGTGTATGACTCTTGAGCGCGACTAACTGTCGTGCCAAGCGCCATTACCGCAAGAAAGACTATTAAGAACTTGATATATCGCATATTTGTATTGTTTGATCTTTTTGTGTTAGTTTGCCATCAGTTGCTCACTTGTTTTTCCATAGCGACGTTCACGCTGTTGGTAGCTGAAAATCGCCTCGCAAAAATCCTCTTTTGTGAAATCGGGCCAATATTTGTCGGTAAAATAAAGTTCACTATATGCTATCTGCCACAACAGGAAATTACTGATGCGCTCGTCGCCAGCAGTACGGATTAGCAAGTCGGGGTCGGGCATATTTCTCGTTGTAAGATGGTGCGAAAAGAGGTCGGCATCGATAGAGTCAACACTAATCTCACCTTTCACAGCTTTTTGTGCCAATGCCTTGCAAGCCTTCACGATTTCCCATCGTGAAGAGTAGCTCAATGCCAGGCAGAGCACCAATCCCGTACAGTGCGAGGTGTCGTCCATGCACTTGACGAGACGCTGACGTGCAAAGTCGGGCATACGCTCGAGGTCGCCTATAGCGGTGAGCCGCACGTTGTTCTTGATGAGGTCGGGCGTCTGCTGCTCAATCGCGACCACCACAAGGTTCATGAGCGCGTCAACCTCGTCTTGAGGTCGGTTCCAGTTCTCGGTCGAGAAGGTGTAGAGCGTGAGGAATCCTATTCCCAGCTCGCTGGCGATCTCGGTAATCTGTCTCACCGTAGTCACTCCGTTCTCGTGACCGATAGAGCGCATCAGTCCTCGCTGCTTTGCCCAACGCCCATTGCCATCCATAATGATGGCAACATGCTTTGGCAATCGGGTGCGGTCTATTTTATCTATCGATGACATATCTCTGTTGTTAACCATTTAAAATTATTCAATATAATGACATTTCACGCAACGCTTGCTGAATTCGTATGTCACGGTAAACATCGCCACGGAATACCAGTCGGTGTTCTTGGCAATGCCATGATTGTAGCCATATAAGTCGGTGATGCCGTCAACCTTATCGCTGAATGACTTGCGCATGGTAAACTCAAACCCCAGGTTAAGACGCTCTTTCACCCTGAACTTCACTCCCGCTCCCAGCGGAATCACAAAGCCAAAACTCGTGTTACCATTGGCAAACGCCAGCTCCGCCCCTAGGCCAACAATGATGTAAGGTGAGATGCGCTTGTAGTGCTTGTAGCGCGGTCCGTCGCCAAAGTGGAAAAAGTTGAACTCCACCTGTCCACCCAAGTCCAGTACATGTGAGGTGAAGCTATAGTGCTCATCAAAAGGGAACTTCGATTCTATATTCTTGCTGTCGCCAGCGAGGTTAACATATAGCAGATTTCCCTTGAAGGCAAATCGAGAGTTCATGTTATAACGGAATATGCCTCCACCTGCCACTCTTGGCATCTTATACATGTTGCTCTTGTTCACATCTCCCAAGTAACCAGTCACACCAAGAGCTGGTCCTATCTCATAGCGATAGGTCTGACTCCAGGCGCACATAGATCCCAAGAGCGTCAGTGTCATTATCATAGCGATTTTTCTCATCACAACCATATCTTATTACTTGATTACTGTTTGAAAAAACGCTATTTAGCGACAAAAAAGTATATTTTCAATGAGCAACAAGCCATTAATTAATTTTTTTTAGAATACTGGTTTGTAGGTGAGACGGCGCAACACGCCTTCCCACACATTGTTGAGGGCACCGCCATTGGCAGCATATCCTCCAAAGAGATAGATGTAGGAGCATTCCCACTCATTAACTGGAGTCACATGACCAGGGTTGTAAGCATTCATGCGAGGCGCGCTGGCACTCTGTGTGCGGTCAAACACAAAAATCTGTGCGCCACTGAATGGCGGAATAGCAGTTGGCAACTGCACTCCGTCATCGCCTTTTTTCCAGTTGATGCCCTGATTGCGGGAGACATAGGTGGTGGTGTTGAGGCGGCCGCTTGCCAACTTGCCGCCTACCACCATCCATGTAACATACTGGACAGGAGTTGCCGAAGTGGAAGACTGGGTAAAGGTGTAATACCTAAAGAGCGAGGCGTCGCTCATGGCGGGCAGAACATCTCCGCCAAAGCTTATCAAGCCCCATTGCTCACCGTCATATCCCCACACCGCATTGGTGAGGTCGCCAGTGGCGAGCACGCCTCCGACACACATCGCCTGCTGGTTGGCGGTCCATTCATTGCTTGCCATCACCAGCTGGCTCATACCGCTCACGGGGAAGTTGTCGTCTATCTTCGTTGGTACGAAGCCTGCACGCTGCGGATACTCGTCATGAACCCACGACGTGCCGTCATTCCTCACGCCAAGTACACGGTCATTATATGCGCCAATTATGGTGTTCCATGCCACGCCGCAGTGGGCCCAGTTGGCGCCCATGTCACCGCTGCTGTAGAGCTCCCCTGTCTCGTCAAGGATATAGAGGGCATCGGTGGTGGCGGCAAAGCTCGACACATTTGGCACAAACGGGAATGCCAGCACGGTCTTGTTCCAGGTGCCAGCCATCGGGTCGCCAGCGGTGCTGAGCACATAGGTGCCGTTATCGTTTACCAGACACAGGAACTCGTCATCGCGTGTCACGGTTTTCGACGCTTTAAGCGTTGACGACACGTTTGGCAGGTCGCGGCGCCGGTTCTCATTCCAGACTATCACATCGGGTTCCTGCTGGTGAACGTTAACTTTCACCTTGTAGTCGCGAGTGTGCTGTCCATCGTAGGAGGTGACTCGCAGTGTCACATCGCCCGAGAAGTCGATAGAATCAGTGCTGCTGGTCTTATAGTCTATTGTAGTGTCATTCTGGACTGTTCCATTTTTCACGATAAATTTCGCTGAGGCAATTGTGCTGGCGCATGTAACATTTACAAGCAGAGCTGTCACACGCGTGCCGCAAGGCAGAGAATCGGCATTATAGATTTCTCCTTTGTCTTGGTCTATGGCAAAAGACACTGAGTCGAGTCCACTGATAATTTTGGTGTTAGCCTGTAGGGAGAATGCCGACACCAATGTTGAGGTAGTGGAGTAAGTACTATATTCACTATCGGTATATGTTTCGGGCTCATCTTTCTTATTGCATGATGCTACCAACATTGCCAATAGTATGAAAAACATCAGATATAATGGAATTTGTCTGTTCATTTTCTTTCGTTTTTAAAAATAACTTGCAAAGTTACAACAAAATTAGTGCAAACCGAATACAATATAAAATAATTTTTTTATTTTTATTGTTGAGGTGCAGGGCATTTTGAGTTGATTATTATCAATAATTTTGCTCAATGCCCGCTTTTAAGCGTGTAAAATTAGTATTATTATACCAATGCGCACTCTTTAATTAAGATAATAAAAGGCAAAAACCCATTTTTTACACCTTTTTAACGAAGAAGCCAAATCAACACAACCATTCAGCGAGCTTGATTTTTTGCCCGCATTATCATCAAACAAACTCAAAAAAGAGGTGCCAATTCAACAATAAAAACGGCGAATTGAGCGAATTATTCAAAATGGGCTGAGCTTTGATTTTTCTCGGAAGAAAAGGGAACGTTTTCTTCACTTCTCAATTCTGAATATCGTGTTGCCGTCAATATCTTGGCGGACGGCGGGGCTTAAATCCACTGCTGGGGCTTTAATTCCTTTTTCCAAAGCGATGGGGGCGACCTCGATGCGCAGTTCGTTCCACATGCCAGTGTCGAGGAGCTGCTGGAGGACATTGGCGCCGCCTTCCACCATCACGCTGGTGATGCCGCGTGAGTAAAGGTTGCGGAGCCATGACTGCGGTTCGCTGGTATTGAGTCTCACCCACTCTACACAGCCATTCACATCTTCCTTTTTCTCGTTGTAAATCAAAGTTTTGTTGCCGTCGTTCAGCAATTTACAGGTCTCTGGTATTGAAGCGTTGCGGTCAAGCGCCACACGCAGGGGCGAGTTGCCACTCCAATGGCGCACGGTGAGCGATGGGTTGTCGATTTTCACCGTGCCAGCTCCCACCACGATGGCATCGACCATAGCGCGCTCACGGTGCATCAGCGACATGGGTAGCGGCGTGCTGAAACGCACCGTGCCATCCTCGTTGGCGAGGTAGCCGTCGGCACTCTGCGCCCATTTAAGCAACACCCAGGGCAGCCCGGTGGTATGGGCGGTGAAGAAGCGGCGGTTCAACTCTCGGCATTCACGCTCAAGCACACCGACCACCACCTCTATGCCCGCCTCACGCAGCATCGTCACGCCGCGGCCGCTCACTTTCTCAAAGGGGTCGAGAACGCCAACAACAACCCTCCTTATCTTCTTTTCTATCAAGAGTTTGGCACACGGTGGCGTCTTACCATAGTGTGAACATGGCTCAAGGGTCACATAAATTGTGCTCTCCGGCAGTAGCGAATGGTTGCGCACACTAGCGATGGCGTTGACCTCGGCATGAGCCTTGCCGCAGCAGCGGTGGAACCCCTCGCCAATGATTATGCCGTCATGTACCACCACAGCGCCCACCATAGGATTGGGCGAGGCGTGTCCCCCACCCTGGCGTGCCAGCTGCAACGCCCGCATCATATATTTCTCATCGATATCAATCACAGCGCAAAATTACTACAAAAACTCGCAACCCTGTTTGATTAAAGCACACTAATCAAACCAGCTAAGAGTAATTTACACATTTTCAATATCTTATAAACCTCATATTGCGCATCATGAATTAAAGAACAGGCCGCACACTATGGTCAGGAACTTGGGTATGTGCTTGCCTCCCCACTGAATGTCAATGCCAAGCAACTCGCTTGTGGTCTTGCCAATATCGAAGCCGTAAGCTTCAAGCGAGGGGCGCACCACATCGGGATGTCGGCAAGGCTTGCCTTGCTGTCGAGCGCAGGGTGCGCCATTGCAGTAGGGACAATCGCCAACGAAGCCAAAAGCGAGACCATTCTTCTCACGCTCCAAGTCCAACAAGCGTTTGTTCACACGCATTATCTCGGGGCGCATCAACTCCTGAGCCTGCTCAAGCGGCAGCCGCTCATCATGGGGCGTGAGTTTCATGCCAATTATCATCACCTTGTTGTAAGGCAATAGGTCTTGAAGGGTGTCATGGTCAAACGGCGGGCATCCCCAGCGTCTGCCATAGTTTGGGCATGCACGGCAGCACCCCTCAAAGGTCGCCACATCACGAAACTCTCGCACATATCGGTCACGGTCAACCACCGCAACCACCTCTTCAACTTCATATTTCCTGTCTTCCATTGTCTTCTGTTTTTGCTGTCCTGTGACGTTGCAAGAGGGTGCGTCAAAAAAACAACTGACACACCCTTGTTGTGCATTAATTCCAGACGCTCTCCCAGTGATTAACTATTTTTTGCTTCCAAGAAGAATATTATAGATTACGGTTATATCTGTCGTAGTCACATATCCGTCGCCATCTACATCGCTAGTGGCAAGGAAGGTAGTGTCGCCGTTGAGCAGGTAGTTGTAGATGCATGTGATATCTACTGTAGTCACGTATCCGTCGCCGTCAACGTCGCCTGTCACAACCACCACGGCATTCGGGTCGGTGAAGTATCCTGGACTATCAGGACCGCCGTCGATGCGGGCATACTCTGCACCAACGTGATCCCAAGTGAATATCGTGCCCATGCCGCCCACCAGTGAGGTGCAACTGCCGAACATGCCACTTGAGTTAGCGTTGCTCCATATGTTCCAATCTCGATCGGCATAGATGGTGGTCAGGCTATCGCAAAGAGCGAACATAGACATCAACTGAGTTGCATTGCCGGCACTCCAGCCCGAGAGGTCGAGGGTTTTGAGACTCGAGCAGCTGCAGAACAGATTATACATTTCGGTGACATTGCCAGTGTCCCATCCCGAGACGTTGAGCGATTTAAGTTTCTTGCAGCCATCAAACATGAGAGCCATATTGGTGACGTTGGCAGTATTGAAGTTTGAAAGGTTGAGCGAGTCAAGGTGGTTGCATTGCAGGAACATACAGTACATATCGGTGACATTGCCTGTGTCCCAGTTCGAGAGGTCAAGCGAAGTCAAACTAACACAGCCAGTGAACATATTTCTCATACTGGTGACTTCGCTGGTGTTGACGCTGTTCAAGTCCATGCTTGTGCAATTCTCAAAACCATAGAACAACTGCGTACAGTCGCCGGTGAAGCTCACCTCATCGGTGGCGGTCACGCTAATGACTGACAAAGGAGGCACATCGTCGCCCCACTTGGCATCCTTGTTGAACTCGCCCCAGTTGAGCGAAAGGGCACCAGTCGCGCTGTCGAAGGTGTAGCGCGGCAAAGCATTCGCGTCGGTGAAGTAGCCAGGGTTATTGGGACCGTGGTCGATGCGGGCATACACGGAATTAATATGGTTCTCGTCGTAGGTCGTGCCCTTGCCACCCACCAAAGAGGTGCAGCCATAGAACATGCCAGCCGAATCATAGAGATGCCCAGTATCCCAGTCTTCAACAACATAGATTGTGGTCAAATTTGAGCAATTAAGGAACAACGCCGCCATGGTGGTGACATTGCTGGTGGTCCACCCCGAGAGGTCAAGTGAGGTAAGACTCGAGCACCCATAGAACATGCCGCTCATGTTGGAAAGGCTCCCTGTATTCCATCCTGAGACATCAATCGAGTTAAGGCTTGAGCATCCGTAGAACATTGCGTTAGTGGTAGTGACATTGCCAGTATTCCATCCCGCGACGTTAAGCGTCTCAAGGTTTGGACAACTGTTGAACATGGCAGCCATGTCGGTAACAGTGCTAGTGTTGACATTGCTTAGGTCCATGCTCGTGCAATTAGAGAAATAGCGGAACAGCTCTGCGCAGACGCCTGTGAAGCTCACCTCATCGGTGGCTGTCACGCTCGTGACGGCATCGATTGGCACATCGCTGCCCCACTTATTGGAGCTGTTGAACTCACCCCTGAGAAGAACCAGCTCACCGGTGGTGCTATTGAAGGAGTAGCGTGGAAGCTCCCAATTGGCGGTGTAGTTGCGGTCGCCCGTAGAACCTTGAGCGATAGTGACGGTGGCATTTGGAGTGCTGCCGTTGCTGCCTGACCAGCCTTTAAAGTCGTAACCTGGTTTTTGGGGATTGTTAAGTGTGAAAGTTGGTGTCTCGATATTGTATGTGGTTGGATTGCTTTGTCCTGCAGTCAGTGAGCCTCCATTTAGATTGTAAGTGATACTATAGTTTATTGGTTCCCAGTTGGCGATGTAAGTACGGTTGCCAATTGAGTTGGTAGGAATGGTGACGGTGATCTCTGGTGTGGTGCCATTATTGCCTGTCCAGCCCTTAAAGGTGTAACCCTCGCGAACTGGGTTGTTCAGCGTGATGTCAGGACTCGCATCAGTGTAGCTGGTGGGATTGCTTTGTCCTGATGGCAGGGAACCGCCGTTAAGTTGATATGTGATAGAGTATGTGTTGACATCGAGAGTGGTACCAAAGTTATGATTGATGGTGCGGTAATATTCGTTGCCGGCCCAGTCGGTAATATATCCACTATAGCTGTTCACGGTGAAAGTGCCACTGGCATTGTTGCTGATGAAACCACTGAAGGTGAGCACATTGGAGCCGTTGCCTTCTATATAGTTGAGTGGTCCCCAATTGGTGTTGAGTTGGGTCGTGCTGCTAGCTCTAACCATTTCATTGAACGCCACACTCACATAGATTCTGTTGCCCTTACTGTGCCTTCCGCCAGAGACTTTGTATTCGTTAATGGAAGGAGTGACTGTGTCAACCAGTGCCATACGGGCTTTGAGATCTTTGAAATACCAGTTATCATCGCCGTTGCCAGCTGCATCAAAACGGACATAAAAATTAGTCGAATACGGCTTAAAAACCAGCGAGCCCGAAGTGCTTGGCCTTTCTTCATTGCTATTGAATTTCTGCTGCCAAAGGTAGCTGTTGTTGTAATCAAACTCATAACGAGAGATGCTATGTTCCTCTTCGGCCGCTTTGTTGACATAATCGTAGCGGTGCGGGAAGAACTGGTAATGCTCACTGGTTGTGACGCCACTTTTGCTCAACTCAAAGCATGCTTTATACATTGAGACTTCGGGGTCATTGACTGCACCGTCGGGGTCATTATCATCGTAATCATTGTAGTTCTGCTTAATAATCTGGATGTACTGATAGCCATCGTTTTCTTCCTTTTGGGTGAAAAAGACTGTGGCATACACAAACATGCCTAAAGATTCGGCATAGTAGGACGGTACCCAAGTACCAGCACCAAACAGGTCTACCTTAAAACGCCAGCAATTTTGACTATATCCTGCATCTGTAACCTTAATCCATCCTCCACCGTAGTTAGTCGGAGTCCTATCAACATACTTGTTGGCAAAGTATGACTTCATTTCGCCATCGTCAGTGAAATATATCAGGTCGGTAACACTCTTATTCAAATAGGCGTCATTAAACTGGTATCTTTCGGGAAATTCTATGTCACGGTCATGATAGGCTAGCACATTGCCGTAACTGTCGAGCACCTCAAAGCGGTAAGTGCGCGTATGACAACCTACTTGAAAAGCGTACGCCAAATTGTTCACAAGAGGGCTGTCATTAAAGTATGAATCTATTTCGCTGGGGGTTTCAGCGACATCGATTGTAGCTTGGGTTTGGGTCGAACCAAATCTAATTTCACCTGTTCTCTCGGTGTAGTTCTTGCCTGCAAAGGCCGAGAGATTCACCGTGCGGTAATACACGGTCTCGTTGCCGGAACCGTTACGCGTGATGATGAAATTGTTGCCGTCGTTGGTCACCGTGAAGGTGCTCGCCCACGCCGTCATCGCCGTGAGCAAAGTCAAGAAAAATAGTAGAATCTTTTTCATACGCTAATAGTTTATGGGTTGTTAGTTAATCTTTTTTACTTCATTTCGGTTGCAAATATAAAGAAAATTTGCAAAAAAACAAAGAATTTAAAGAGAAAAATCAGCAAATCATGCGAATTCTACAAAACATTCAGATTGTCAAACAAAGGCAACAAAAAATAACAAACACAAACAATTAAATTTTTGTTATCCTTGTCATGTCTTGAATAAAATGCTCACGCTCGCAAGGTCTTGAGCAAGCTCAGCTTTGTCTCGCTTAATCGCATTTTTGACGAAATCAGTTCGCAGCTTTTTGAATAAAAACGGCGAATCGTGTGAATTTAGCGAAATGAGGTTGTGATAGTTGTTTGACATGACCGAATGACCGAGATAATGTAGCACATAAGATTCGGCCGGAGGCTGACCTCTGAGCAACCCCCTTTGACGCTTGTGAAGCGAGCGATAGCGAGCGGAATAAGCGTCAAAGGGGGGGATTGAAAACCTCCACACACTCGTCGCCAACGGCGACTCCTTGTTTCGTCCAAGTTCCATGAGCGCAACCATGGGGTCGCCTTCAGCGACTATTCCCTATGTGCTGTTATACCCCCAATGCCGATTACCTGCGCTTCGCTGCGCTCACTTGGCAATCGGTATTGGGGGTTACACAAAGGTCAGCCTACGGCTGAATTGCCCATTATGCATTAATGAATGCGTCAGCCCAATTAACACTTAACGGACAAGGCGTGCCTTGTCCCTACATAACACTTTACACTTATTTTTTGTTTCCTAAAAGGATATTGTATATTACGGTGATATCGGTTGTAGTGATAAAGCCGTCGCCGTCGATGTCGCTGGTGGAGAGATAGGTCTCGTCGCCGTTGAGCAGGTAGTTATAAATGGCGGTGATGTCAACCGTAGTCACATATCCGTCGCCGTCCACGTCGCCTGTCACTACCACTGTGGCATTCGGATCGGTAAAGTAGCCTGGGCAGTCGGGGCCGCCATCGATGCGGGCATACTCCTTATTTATGTGGTTAGGGTCAAAAGTAGTGCCCATTCCGCCAATCAATGCATAGTTGTTTCTGAACATACCCGATGAAGCGGTACCGTAAACATTCTCAGTGCTCCACTGTTGGCCAACATAGATGGTGGTCAAATTAGAGCAATTTTCGAACATTCCAAGCATCATGGTTACATTGCTTGTGTTCCAATCCGAAATATTGAGAGTGGTGAGGTTTCGGCAGGCAGAAAACGCATTTTGCATCGTGGTTACATTGCTCGTGTTCCAATCCGAAATATTGAGAGTGGTAAGGTTATGGCATTCAAGGAACATAAATGGCATATTGGTTAAATTGCTGGTGTTGACACTATTCAAATCCATGCTCGTACAATTGGTGAAATTGTAGAACAGCTCTGTGCAGTCGCCCGTGAAGCTCACTGCTCTAGTGGCGGTGACGCTCTTGACTTCCTCAATGGGCACATCTTCGCCCCACTTGTCGGTTCTGTTGAACACGCCCCAGTTGAGCGCCAGTGCACCAGTGGTGCTGTTGTAGGTGTAACGTGGCATCACAGAGGTGAAGTAGCCTGGGCAGTCGGGGCCGCCATCGATACGGGCATATTCCTTATCAATATGGTTTCTATCGTAAGTTGTGCCCATGCCGCCCACTATTGCGGTGCAGTCATCGAACATACAATACGAATAGATGACATTCTCAGTGCTCCACATTTGACTCACATATATGGTGTTAAGATTCATGCAGTTACAAAACATATATTCCATATTGGTGACATTGCTGGTATTCCAACCTGTAAGGTCAAGAGATGGTAGTATCCAGCAGTCAAAGAACATACGATTCATGTCGATGACATTGCCTGTGTCCCATCCGGAGACATTGAGGTTAGTCAAACTTGTGCAGCTTAAAAACATATTGCTCATATTGGTGGCATTGCGGGTATTGACCTTGCTCAAATCCATGCACCAACATTGGCCGAATGCCCTGAACAGCATCGAACAGTCGCCCGTGAAGCTAACATATCTGGTGGCGGTGACACTTTTGACTTTCGAAGCAGGCACGTCGTCGCCCCACTTGTTGTCCTTGTTGAATTCGCCCCAGAGGAGCTGCAATGTACCTGACTCACTATTGAAAGTATAACGTGGACCTCCTGTGTTGAAATAGCCTGGGCATTCAGGACCGCCATCGATGCGGGCATATTCTTTATCGATATGGTTCTCATCGTAGGTTGTTCCCATGTAGCCTACTATAGCGGTGCAGTTCTTGAACATTTCAGTTGAACTTGTAACATTCTCGGTACGCCATCCTAAGTCAACGCAGATGGTAGTTAAGTTTGAGCAGTCGAGGAACATCCTCATCATGTCAGTGACATTGCCGGTATCCCAACCCAAGAGGTCTAACGAGGTCATGTCATTGCAGTTGTAGAACATCCAGCTCATGTCAGTGACATTGGCGGTGTTCCATCCCGAGAGGTCGAGAGAAGTGAGGCTCGAGCAGCCATAGAACATGCCACTCATGTTAGTAACACTGTCAGTGTTGACCTTGCTCAAATCCATGCTCTCACATTGGGCGAATGCGCTGAACAGCTCTGTGCAGTCGCCTGTAAAGCTCACACCACTGTTGGCGATTACTCTCTTGACGGCCGAGGCGGGCACGTCATCGCCCCACTTGTTGTCCTTGTTGAATTCGCCCCAGAGGAGTGCCAGTTCGCCGGTCTCGCTATCGAAAGTGTATTGTGGGTACCATTTGGCATAAAGCGTAATGTCGCTATTCACTACCGTGTTGAAATTCCACTGGTGGGTGCATTCCGCCTCGGTAAACCAGCCCTGAAAGACATATAAAGCGGCGGTTGGTGGAGTAGGTTCTGTCGCCTTGTCCTGGTTGCTCCAAACAGTTTGTGCCTCGGGTGCAACGCCATGGCCGTTAGCGTCAAAGGTCACAATGCAGCGCCAATGCTCCTTGGTGGCATCTGGCTTCCAATTTGCCCCCTTTGTCACATTGCTCCATTGTTGTTGTGTGCCGTCGAAGTAAATGTCGGTCAAAGCGTTACAATTTTGGAAAGCACAAGAACCAATTTCCATCAAACACGGTTGAAGGGTTATTTGTTTGAGTCCACTTCCCTCGAACGCATGCTCTCCTATATTGGTTACCGATGGCATGTTTATCGTATTAATGGCAGTTCCTGCAAACGCAAAAGCAGGTATGTTTGTCATGGAAGACGGAGTCTGGTCGAAGTTATTATTACCCGTCGTCACATGTTTAAACTTAGAGCATCCCTGCATCAACGGCATTTGGCTGATTATAGTGTTCTCATAAAAAATTATTTCCTCAAGGTTGGTGAACCCGCTGAATACCGACCCCACGAAGTTGGCCACCTGCGCACCGTCGAGTGTTGTAGGTATGCGAGTAAAGGCCAACGTTGTCTTGGGTCCGTCAAAACCGTTTATATAACACTGAGTGCCATCAGAGTTCTTGGTGAATGTCCATCCCTGCGACTTGTCGGTGTGCATGTATATGTAGTCCCCGCCGGCACCAGAGTTGAGGTCATAGCCCGTGGTGCCGCCGTTCTCGCCCACTGCGCCAGCCTGAGTGCTGTTGAAATATATAGATTTTACAGTGGTGTAGTCTTGTCCGTTGTCTACACCAGGATATCTTATGGTGTAATACAGATGAATGTAGTCGCTGCCAGAGCAATGGCAGTTCAAGTCTCCCTTGCTGCTCTTGAAATAGTCACTGCCATCGTAGGGCACGAGCTCATAGGGGCGGCGATTGTGTACAATATAGTCGGGAGCCGTGCCACTGTCCGAAGATATGTAGATGTCTTTGATAAAAGTGCCGTAAGTAGCATTAACCTCACTGGCCTTCTTGTAGAGCAGGAAGATGTAGTCACCACCTGCGCCAGCATTCAGGTCCTGGTCAATGACCGTCCAGCCCTGCTCCGTGTAAGAGGCCTTCAGGGCGTTCGTTTCACTCTTTGAGCCGCCAATCACCATGATGTCGGTGATATAGTCTTCGGCCAATACAGAAGTTGTAGCAATCAGCGCCAAGAGAAGTAAAAATAGCTTTTTCATGAGAAGAGAGTATTTAGTTATGAGTTATTAGTTGTCAGTTTTTAGTTTTCAGTTTTCTGATGATGACTAATCAGTCTCTTTTTGATTGATTTTGGTTGCAAATATAAAGAATTAAATACAAAAAATGCAAATGTTTTTTAGAAAAAACGGAGAATTGCGCGAAAACCACAAATTTCCACGATTTGTCACTAAAGCCGCGACTCCTCATTGTTCTCTCGAAAAGTTGCATCTAACGATGTCGAAAAGCCCTTGAGGCTCGGTGGGCGCTGCGCTTAAAATTATATCAAAATTTTTAAAAAAAATTTCATAGCCGCCGAAACAAATATGTTGAATAATTTTCATTTCAATTTTTATTCAATTTTGAGCGCGTAGCGCGACCTTCTGGTATCTAATGCCCAGCGAAGCGGCAAACTAGCAAAGCGGTAAAACCAACGAGGGGGAACAAAAAGCGCCCCGAAGGGCGCTAAATTATGCATTATGCATTGTGCATTGAGCATTGTGCATTATGCATTGAGCATTGTGCATTGACTAATTGCCCAGCAGGATATTGTAAATCACTGTAATATCGGTTGTGGTGATAAATCCGTCGCCATCGACATCGCTGGTGGCGATAAAGGTAGTATCGCCGCTGAGCAGGTAGTTGTAGATGGCGGTGATGTCAACTGTAGTCACGTATCCGTCGCCGTCCACGTCGCCAGGCACGACTACCACGGCATTCTTGTCGGTGAAGTAGCCGGGACTCTCGGGACCGCCATCGATGTGGGCATATTCCATATCGATATGGTTCTCATCGAAGGTGGTGCCCATGCCACCCACCAGCATATGGCACCAACGGAACATTTCATCTGATTGGGTGACGCTCTCGGTGCTCCACTCTGAGCCAACATAGATGGTGGTCAATCTAATGCAGTAAGAGAACATATATCTCATATCTCTAACGCTGGCTGTGCTAAAGCTTGAGATGTCGAGCTTAGAAAGTTTTTCGCAGCAGTAGAACATGCCGCGCGTTTCGGTGACGCGGGAAGTGTTCCAACCCGAGAGGTCAAGCGAGGTAAGGTTCGCGCATTCCTGGAACATAAAGCCCGTATTGGTGGCATTGCTGGTGTTGACCTTGCTCAAATCCATGCTCTCGCAATAACAGAAATCATAGAACATCTGCCAGCAGTCGCCTGTGAAGCTTACTTCGCTAGTGGCGGTAACGCTCTTGACAGCATGTGGGGGGACATCGTCGCCCCACTTGTTGGCACTGTTGAACTCGCCCCAGAGGAGTTTCAGCTCGCCGGTCTCGCTATCGAAGACGTAGCGTGGACCACCAACAGTGACAATTACATCATCTAACGGCATCTGGAAAGTGTTGCCATTGATTTCCTCACCGTTGACAAAGAAATGACAGTACTCAGCAGGCACATCGCCAGTGTAGGTAAGGGTCACGGTGGTGCCGGCGGTGTAGTAGCTGGTGGTGTCGCCAAGCGTGAAGACAGGTGTCGCCGCGGCGGTCACATTCTTGGGCAGGGTGAGGGTGAACACGCCCGTGAAGTAGCCCGGGTCGGCAGTGCCGCGGTCGATGCGGGCATAGGTCTTGTCTATATAGTTGCTGTCGAAGGTGGTGCCCATGCCGCCAACCAACTTTGAGCAAGCAGTGAACATGGCAGATGAATACTCTATATCCCCTGCATTCCAGCTTGTGGAAGCATAGATGGTGGTTAGACCAGCGCAGCCATTGAACATGCCACTCATATCGGTGACCTTGTCGGTGTCCCAGCCTGTTATGCTGATCGATGGGGTGATAGTGCAGGAATTAAACATGCCTGACATGTCGGTGACATTGCTTGTGTTCCAGCCCGATAGGTCAAGCGGTTGGTTGCAAGATAAGTGAAAAAACATATCCCTCATTGTAGTAACTTTGCCGGTGTCCCAGTTTGATATGTCGAGAGAGTGTGTGTTAAATATACAGCCATGGAACATGTCGCTCATATCTGTAACATTGCTGGTGTTCCAGTTTGAGATATTGAAAGGGTTGTTAATGGAGGTTGAAATCGAACAATATTCGAACATCCCTTTCATGTTAGTGACATTGCCGGTGTCCCATCTTGAGATATTGAACAAGGTGAGGCCACCTCCGCAGTTTTCGAACATTCTGCTCATATTGGTTACAATGCTGGTGTTTACACTGTCCAAATCCATGCTCGTGCAAAAGGTAAAGCCATAGAACAGTCCCGAGCAGTCGCCGGTGAAGCTCACCTGGCTGGTGGCGGTGACGCTCTTGACTGCCTCGGCAGGGACATCGTCTCCCCACTTGTTGCCACTGTTGAACTCGCCCCAAAGGAGTTTCAGCTCGCCAGTTGTGGTGTCGAAGGTGTAACGTAGCACCCATTTGGCATAAAGCGTCATGTCGCCAGGAACTACCGTGTTGAAATCCCATGGGTTGGTGCAGGCTGCCTCAGTGAACCATCCCTGGAAGGAGTGGGCAGCGGCCGTTGGTGGAGTGGGTACTGTCGCCTTGTCATAGTTGCTCCAGAGTGTCTGAGATGCGGGAGCGGTGCCGTGTCCGTTGGCGTTGAAAGTCACAGTGCAGCGCCAATGCTCATTAGTGGCATCGGGCTTCCAGCTGCTCCCCTTCGCCACATCGGCCCACTGCGCCTGTGTACCGTCGAACCACACATCAGTCAAAGAGTTACAACCCGAGAATGCACTACTGCCTATGGAATTCAAAGTGGGGTTGATATACACATTCTTCAGATTGGCATGATTGCTGAATTCCTGAACTCCGAAAGAGTAAACATGGTCAAGAGTGAGAGATTTTACTAAATTTTTATTCCATTCCTTCATGACAATGACCTGGTCGGAGAGATGATTGGTCCAACTGTTGTCGGCGCAATCTATTTTCAACTGTCCGGCGGCATCGAGTTTCCAGAAGAGACGGTTATAGCTGCTTGAGGAACCTCCACCGCACCAGCCGCAATACCATGCGCTGTTTCCACTAGTGCTAGTGCCATTAACAATCACGCTTGGCGAACACATGACCATCATGCCGTTCCATTTATCAATTGAGCCTCGATAAGTGATTTGGCACATTGCGCCTCCTGCTTTTACAATGAAAGAGAAAGCGCCATCACCAATCGTGACATTTGATAGAATAAATATCACACTATTCAGTGTGCCGCATCCCTGAAACGCATTGGCACCGACACTTGTGACCGACGGTAGCGTGATATTCTCGATGGCCGTGCCCACGAAGGCCGAAGCCGGGATGCTTGTCATAGAATTCGGGGTCTTGTCGGCGGCGCTGCCCGTATTGACATGCTTGAACTTGGAGCATCCCTGCATCGACGGCATTTGGCTGATTATGGTGTTATCATTGAAAGCCAGAGTCTCAAGTTTGGTGAACTCGCTGAAGTCCAAGCCATCGAAGTTCGCCACCTTCGCTCCGTCGATATAGAGCGGCACGGTAAGAGAGCTCTTATTGGTCTTGGTGCCTTGATACCCTGTGATGATGCACTGGCTGCTGTTGGAGTCTATGGCGACCGTCCACCCCTTTGCGGCAGTGGCGGTGTGCATGTAGATATAATCGCCGCCGGCACCAGTGTTCAGGTCATAGCCTGTGGTGCCACCATTCGCTCCAATGGCCCAGCTCTGGGTGTCGTTGAAAGTGATGGAAGTGACGGCGGTGGACCTGTAATTCACATTGTCGTCCTTGAGGTAATAGAGGTGGATATAGGCGCTGCCCGAGCCACAGTGGCTGTTAAGGTCTCCCTTGTTGTTCTTGAAATAGGTGCTGCCGTCGTAGGGCACAAGGGTATAGGTGCGGCCATTGTGTACGAAATTGTCGGGGACGGTGCCGCTTTCGGTGCTGATGTAGAAGTCGGTGATAAACGCGCCGGCATCCTGACTCGTGTTATCACCCGTCTTGTAGAGCATGTAGATGTAGTCGCTGCCCGAGCCACAGCCCGCGTTCAAGTCCTGGTCGATGAACAACCAGCCTTGATTCATGTAAGTCGTCTTCAGGTTGTTCACCTCGCTTTTCGAGCCGCCAATCACCATCACGTCGGTGATGAAGTCCGTGGCCGCAGCCCACACGGTGGTTGTGGCAAGCATCGCCACAAGAAGAAGTAGAATCTTTTTCATAATGCTTTATTTTATGGATTGTTAGTTAATTGCTCTTTTGGCTGCAAATATAAAGAAAAGAAAGGACAAATGCAAAGATTTTAAAAGAAAAACGGCAAATTGTGCAAAAACCACAAATTTCCACGATTTGTCACTAAAGCCGCAACTCCACTTTGTTCTCTCAAAATTAGGCCGCGCTCGTTTTTTTTTATCGTAATTAATCGTCTGACAAAAACGGTGAATTCAATGAAACGCCGCAACATGTAAGCCTCTACCTCTACTCTCCAACGGCTTAAATAAGCTTGCTGATACATTGTTTCAAAGATAGATATTTCGTCAAACTCACATTAGATAACATGCGCAAAAGTATTAATATAATGTCCATTTCGCGTGTTTAATTTGTCCGAAAATGCGTTGAATTTTGCTCAAGGTTATAAATGGAACAAAATAATGTTCAAATAAAACGTCGTATTCTATCAGGTTTTATTACTTTTGCAACAAAAATAGAAAAAAATGAGCCGAAACGAGGAAATAACATTTCAATCATTAGCCGAAAAGGAGGAGGTGAAAATTGGCTACTCCGACAACGACATGGTGATTGTTGACAGCATTCAAAAGTTTGCCGAGATTAATGCCGCCCACATTGCGATGAATGTGATAATGATTTGCACCGATGGAAAAATTCAAGCAAGGATGAATAATATGCAATTATCATTATCGAAAAACCAAGTGGCGATAATCCCGCAGAATGTACTGATAACTGATATCATGGTAAGTCCTGACTTTAACCTGAAGGCTCTATTCCTCACCAACAGCATTCTACAGAGTCTGCTTCGAGAGAAGATGGTGATATGGAATGATGTTATGTATATTCACCACCACCATGTCATAACGCTTGATAATGATTACTTGGAGATGTTATCAATGTTCTATGATATGCTTAACAGTGCTGTTGAACGCAGACATGAAAATCCTTTCGGAATCGAGATAATTCAGTCTATTCTTACCACAGGGATTCTCACTTTGTGCGGGAAGATGAAGATGATGCTGCCCGATGAGCATCTTAACGAAGAAACAAAATTGTCGAACTCCCACTTCCAACGATTTCTTGAGATGTTGCACAACAGTGAGGTAAAATACCGACCTGTGGACTATTACGCCAGTGAACTGTGCATCTCACCCAAGCACCTCACCTCGATTTGCAAGAAAATATCGGGAAAGACAGCCAGTGAGTGGATTAGAGAACAAGTGCTTGAGGACATTCGTTTCTACCTGAAAAAAACCGACCTGAGCATCAAGCAAGTGTGCAACCGAGTGGGCTTCACCAACACATCCTTCTTCGGGAAATACGTTAAAGGACATCTCGGGATGACACCTATGGAATACAGAAACAGCTAAAGCTATAGCATTTGCGAATCGGATAAACCCAAATCGGTCATTAGGTGGTTATTTCTTATCGTTTTTATTCGTTTGATTATTTTCAAATAGCGGTCATTTTCATAATTGAGAAAAGAAAAGTCATGAAATTTACTTTTTTCGTTTTTTACATTTATCTTTGGATAAATTAGGCTGCGTCGAGGCATAAAAAATGAAAAAACTTCGTTTTTCATTTTGTTCTGTCCTCAACTTGCACTAATTTTGCAAAAACATACAAAACCAGTGAAAAAACTAACATTAAAAATATCCAAACAATGAAAAGAACTTTACTATTACTCCTTGGGGCGTGGGTGCTGATAGGCTCGGCTCAGCAAGTGAAGGTGACATCGAGCACTCCGCTGCTGAGGGGCGTTGAGGCGGCCTTCTACCCCACTCTGAACGCGAGCGGCGACCGATTGCTCTACAGCGATGTCGATGCTCACGGGTTGAAGATGCTTGACCTGAACACGCAAGCCGTCACAATCATCAGCGACCAGAACGGCGCGGGATTTGATGCCAAATGGAGCAACGACGGACAAGTGTATTACATCACCAGCAAGGTTGACGAGCAAAGCCGCCTGGTGTTCCGCACTGGAATGCGCTACGACATGACCCGCCAGACTAACGACGTGGTGCTTGAGGCGCAGCACGGCGCCGTGCACCTCGAGACTGGCACTAAAGGCGTAGCGATGAACGGCGAGAAGCACACCTTTGCCACCGCCAGCAACCGCGGCGTGAGTGTCTATACCACAGGTTCGCAGTTGGTGGTGAACATCAACGGCAAGGAGAACCGCTACACCCCCGTTGAGAGCTATGCCGGCTACCTGTGGTCGTCGGTTTCGCCTAAAGGCGACAAGATTGCCTTCTTCGCTGCTGGCAAGGGAATCATCGTCACCAACCTTCAAGGCAAGGTTCTCTCCGAGCTAGGCAATTACGAGATGCCGTGTTGGTACAACAACGACTACCTCGTTGCCCAGAACGCCAGCGACGACGGCTACCAGTTCACCTCGTCGCAGATTCTGTTGCTTAAAGCCGATGGCACATTCCGCCATGAGTTGACCCCAAAAACGTCGATGACCATGCAGCCAACCTCGGGCGGCGGCAAGATTGCCTACACCACCATCGACGGCAACATTACAATGATAACAATAGACATTAACGAATAACACTGCAACACATCATGAAAAAGTCATTTCTTACATTTGCATTGATTATGGCCGTTGCAGTGACTGTTACTGCAATAACCGGTGTGGGTGGCAATTATATGCCACACGTATATATCAACCCAGGTCACGGTGGACATGAGAGTGACGACCGAAACGTGGTGATTTATCCCTTCGCGGCAGGCGACACCTCGGGGTACTGGGAGTCGAACTCCAACCTCAAAAAAGGCTTCGCCCTCAACAACTGCCTACGTGCCAAAGGATACACCACAAGCATGTCGCGCGTGACCAATGATGAAAACAGCGACCTCCCGCTATCAACCATCGTGAGACTGTGCAATGAAAGCGGTGCCGACATTTTCTACGCCATCCACAGCAACGCCACCGGCGTGGCGGCACGCCGCAACCACATCCTCGCATTATACCGCGGCTACACAGGTTCGCCAGTGGTGGCCAACAGCGATGTGCTCTCGCAGACACTCATGGAGCGCCTGCAGGTGAACGCCGCCGCCGTGTGGACCAGCAACTACCAGATTGCCGGCGACTTCACCTTCTACCCCGACTGGCACAATGCCGGACTGGGCGTGCTGCGCGGCAACAACGCCGTGTCGATGCTCAGCGAAGGCTCGTTCCACGACTACATCCCCGAAACCTATCGCCTGATGAACGACAACTACTGCTGGATGGAGGGCTGGAACTTCTCGCTCGGCGCCGATGACTACTTCGGCTACTCGTTCTTCGGCAAGGGTTGTGTGGCGGGCAACATCCGCGACAACCGCATGCCACGCGTGCTCAACGATTTCATCATGTTTGGCGACGACAACCGCGAGCCAGTGTGCAACGCCACCGTCATCCTGCTTGACATGAACGACAACCCGCTCGACACTTGCTACACCGACGACCTCTACAACGGCATCTACGCCTTCAAGATGCTCGACCCGGGCAACTATAAGATAAGGGTGGAGCAAGAGCACTACTTCTCTCAGACCAAGCAGGTGACCATCCAGGCTAACCACTCCAGCTACTGCAACTTCGACCTCGCGCGAGTGCGCGAGACACCTCCCGAAGTCCTCAACTACTCGCCTGTGTGGAACGAGGGCGACGCGCCTCTCAAAGCCAACACCCCCGTGATTTTCGAGTTCAACTGGGACATGAACACCGAGGTCACCGAAAACGCATTCCACATCGAACCAGCAGTAGAGGGCCACTTCCGCTGGGAGGACAGCAACTACCGCATGGTATTTGAGCCTAATGACGCCTACGACATCAACACCCTCTACACCGTCACTCTCGACACCACTGCCGAGCATGGCGGTGGCATGAGACTGCAAGAGCCATTCTCATTACAGTTCAAGACCACCTACCGCAAGCACCTTGAGGTGATTGACATCTTCCCGCATGAAGGCGACCCAGTTCACTATAAGGCTGCCACTATTGAGCTTCGCACCGACTCGATGCTCAACAACAGCTACTACTACGACAAGATACTCCTCACCGACAAGGACGGAAACCTTCTGACTTATAACCGCCGCAGCACTAAGACTGGCAAGAACACTGACCCATTCGGATTTATACGCATCCCAGTTGCCAGCACCATGGTTCCCGGCGAGGAATACACCCTCACCATCTTGAATGAAATGTGCGACACCGCGGGAATCCACCTGCCTGAGACCATTGTGCACAAGTTCACCGCTGTTGACGCGGGTGAAGAGAAACCCGATGCAACATTAATCGAGGGCTTCGAGGACGCAAGCACCTTCTTGATGGTGACAGCAACCTCTAACGGCGCTGAAAACACTCAGCTCAGCAACTCGACCGACAAGCTCTTTGGCAGCAAGTCGCTGCAAATTAAATATCCATGTTCTCCTCAGGGTGGTCAATACGAATTTACCAGCACTGCCATTTCCGAAGCCACAATAGCTGGTGACGAAGAACTCTCTTTGCACATCTTTGGCGACATGAGCAATGTAGACATCAATATCCAACTCAGTAGCACAGATAACAGTGATCACCAAATCATAGACTTTGGAAAAATTGACTTCCACGGATGGCGTTATATCACAGGCAGAGGAAACCTAAAGCGCGACAAGACCTACAAGATTGAATCAATATTTATAGGCAACAATCCCGAAGCCCCCATTAAGATTTCTAGTGCTACCATCAAGCTCGACAACCTGCTCAAGAGCCAGAAGTCGGTAGCGGTCTATGGCGATGTGAACGGCGACGGCGAGGTCACTGCAAGCGACATCACTGAGCTTTACAACTTCCTGCTCAACGGCGATGACAGCAACATAGTGAATGGCGACCTCAACGGTGACGGGGAAATCACCGCAGCCGACATCACGGCGGTTTACGACGTCCTGCTTGGAGTCACAAACGCGGCGCCCGCAATCAAACCTGCGCCAGAGTCAGCTCCCAACGCCAATGTGAAAGTGGGCCCCGTTCCCTCGAGCGACTACATCATGGCAAGCGCAGCGGGCTACATACAGGGCGTGGAACTCTATGACCTGAACGGCAACCTCGTTGCCCGCAACGGCGGCAACTACATGAACGTGGAAAGCATCAACGACGGTCACTATATATTAAAGGTGTATTGCGGAGACCAAGTGTCAAGCCACCACGTTGCCGTAAAACATTGACACTCAAGCTGTGATTTTATAAACAACATAAACATATAATAAATAATTATTATGAAACGATTTATATTTTTAATTGCAACCATGGCAATGCTCGCCATGAATGCCACTGCTAATGTTACATTTAATGTTGGCGAACTGAGGTTCTGGGTTTGCGACGACGGCAAGTCGGTTTTCCTCCAAAAGGGTGGGA
>JAFYYG010000025.1 GCA_017557625.1 Muribaculaceae bacterium | reverse complement strand
TGCATTGCCTGCTGACCCGCTGTTAAAATCAGAATAACTTCTCCGTTACGCTTCGCTACACTACAAAGTTATTTCCGATTCTAACAGCACATCATTATTATTTTTCAAGATAAAATTATGCATTTCTATCTTGAAAGTTCAACGAATTACACAAATTTACACAAATTACACTAAGGCTAACGCCGCGATTTGTTTTTGGATATAAGAACATACGTGACATATTTTTCTCAATTGATACACTGGAAGCTCCTTATAGAAGACATACAGACATACAAACATATAATATAATACTGTGGCTGGCTTGGCTGTGTGTCTGTCTGTCAAAATAATCGGGACCGTTTTTGAATAAAAACCACGAATTCCACCGCAGGGAACGATTTGTTGATGTTCAATATGTTACAAGAAGCATATTGAAAGAATGAGTGATATCTATTGATGTTTATCACGTATATTTGCCGTTGGTTTATGCTTTAAAACTGCAAAAATAGTGAATAAAAGGAATTATGCAAGGAAATTCAAGTTTAGTTAAACTTGATGATGCGAACAGCGGAGTTCAATCATGCTTTTAGAATTGATTAGAATGGTTTCCTGTACTTGTCAGGAGCGTCGTCGTCGATGATGCTTAGGTAGCTATTGTATCGTGACTGGCTGATGAGGCTGTTCTCCACTGCTTGACGCACGGCGCAGCCTGGCTCGTGGGTATGGGTGCAGTTGTTGTATTTACATTCCTTTGACACTTTGAAAATCTCAGGGAAATAGTGTGCCACCTCGCTTTTCACAAAGTCTATGGTGCCAAAGCCTTTCACTCCCGGGGTGTCAATGATGTGTCCTGCATTGTCGCCAGGGATGTCGAGCATTTCGCTGAATGTAGTGGTATGCATCCCCGTATGATGTACCTCAGAGATATCGCCGACTTTGAGTTTGGCGTTAGGCACCAGCAAGTTGATGATAGAGCTCTTCCCTACTCCTGAATTACCACTAAACAGCACAGTCTTTCCTCTCAGCTTCTCACACAGCAAATCTAAACCATCTCCCGTAACTACAGACATTGGAACCACAGAGTAGCCAATACTCCTATATAAATATATAATAGCATCAAGCAACTCACGGTCCTCGGGTTCTGTGAGCAAGTCTATCTTGTTGAAGACGATGGTCACTGGCACACGGTAGGCCTCAGCGGTGGCGAGGAAGCGGTCAATAAACACAGTGCTTGTCTCAGGATTAACAAGAGTGACCACAAGCACTGCCATGTCAATGTTGGCAGCAAGAATCTGGAACTCGCGAGAAAGATTGCTGGCTCGACGTATTATATAGTTGTTGCGAGGAAGTATAGAACGTATAAACGCTGTGCCATCTTCCTTGACCTCTATTTCCACATTGTCGCCCACCGCCACAGGATTAGTGCAACGGAACCCCTTTAGTCGCAGGTTCCCCTTAATTTTGCAATTGCGCTCAGTACCATCAGAAGTGCGTACAATATACCAGCTGCCAGTATTTTTTATCACTAATCCCTGTTGCATTTAATCAGTATTGGAATTTTGGCACAAAATTAGTCAATATTATTGAATTTCACAAGAGATTATGTAAAACGATTGCAGGCGATAATACACAAATAATTAATTGATTGTTTTGAGTATATGTTATAAAACATATAATTTTGCACCGTTATTATTAAACAATAAGTTTTACATAAATTAATTTATTATGAACGTTGAAACAATTGGTCTGTGGGCAGGCGCCGTTTGGAACTCACTGAACGAGGCTAATGGAACCCAAGACATGAAAGGTTTGAAGAAAGTAACTAAACTTAAAGAGAAAGAGATTTTTGCTGCTATCGGTTGGCTCGCCCGTGAAGGTAAAGTTAACGTAGCTTCTGACGAAGAAGGCAAGCAGATTGATGTTACTTTGATCTAATTTGACAATCCATTTTTGAGGTTTATCTAAAAAACAAATCGGGGATGCGGATTTCCACACCCTCGATTTGTTTTTATCGTTTTATCTTGTAAAAATTGATTTACAGTTTGCCTCCCATCTTGCGATAGAGCTCGTAAGTCTCTTTAAAGTGCTTTAATTGTGCCTCGCTGAAGTAAATGCGGTGATTCACGCCTCTCTCGCTAACAAGTAGCACATCGGCACTCATGCAATGAGCCAAGCCCGCCACTATATCACGCGAATCCTCGTTCATAGCATTGTCAAAATTCTCGGAATAGAACTTGCCATCATTTGTGCGCTTGATGCCAGTTGGCACATACTCATATTTAAAACCATCAATATTAAAAAGAAGCTTATTAAAATTGATTTGGTCATCTGCATAGAAATGTACAACGAATCTCAGTGGTTCAGGCACACCATCCTTAGTGTTGAAGTAGAAATAGATATCATTAACCTTAGTGCTGGTACTGATTTCCTTAAGAACATATTCGGTATCGCCACCAGTCGTTGGATTGCCAGTCTTGAACAATGCCATGAGAGTCTCTTGTGGAGTAGATATCACCTCATCTGGATCCCATTTGTAGGGTACTGGGTCTGAATCATAATGAACTATCGTATAGTCCATGTTGAGCAGAGAGTCGAGCTCGGCATCATGCCACGATTTTACAGCATTTAACGAATCTTGTTTTGCTAATTGCTCAGCAGTAAGTGCATGATGCTTGTGTGCGCAATTAAGACATGCAGGGCAAGTGCAACTGCAATCACCATTGGCAGCCGAAAACAAAGATGCGCATGAAACATTAACGATCGCAATAGAGAGCGTTAACAGATAAATAATTTTTTTCATTTCTTACTTGTTTTATAGTGTAAATTGTTGTGTCTCAAAAACGGTTGCAAAATTATACAATTAATCAATAATTGACAATAGTCAACAAAGAAAAAACACCATTTTCTATCACAAAAAATGCTTTTGATTGAGCATTATGGCAATTATTTGCTATTTAAAAGACCCTCAACCCGTTCTATCAGCGCGTCTCCATTCATGCCTCGAGCGACAATAGTGCCATCGGGAGATATTAGAATTGCGTATGGGATGCCAGATATCCCGTAGATATCGGCTGGCTCGCTGAGTTTTTTATCTCCAACCATAGAGTGCCATGGAATTGAATACTCCTGAATATACTTTTGTGTTGCTGATGGCTCATCCCACAGTGCAACGCCAATAATTTTCAAGCCATTATCCTTATATTCATCATACAGGTAGGCTACGGGACTAGAGATCTCCTTCTGACATGAGCTGCACCAACTTGCCCAGAAATAGAGCAGTGTGTAATTCACACCATCGCCGGCATACTGCGATAACCTCTCGACATTACCATCGGATGTTTTCACCTCGAAATCAACATATTTCTTGCCTTCGCTGGTCTTCTCTTGAGCGTCAGCATTGTTGACAGCCTTCTGCACTCGTTTCAGCTTTAAATAGCGCTTGGGAACCTTCTTCAACACCAGCTCCAACTCAGAGGGAGTGAAGTCGCCTTCAACCACATACTGCGTGAATGCCCATTCGCCTATAGGATTATCTTTGTTTGCAAGATAGTTGTTAAACAAGCAATTCAGAAGATTTGTCTTTCGTACATCTTCTCTACGTTGAGCTTCAGCATCACTAATCTCATTATTCTGTTTTAGTCGTGCGATATTCTGCCATTCCTGCTCAAATCTGTCGAGCTGCCTAACTATGCCATTAAATTTCTCATTAAGAGGTGTTCCCGTTATTTTCAGGTCAACGCCCCATTCTACATCTATTTCTCCCTCTTCTATTACTAGATCCAAACGATTGTTCTCAAAAATTAATCGAGCGAAAAAGGCCGAATCAACATTGCCGTCAAGTATCAGCTGTTTCTCTATCACAGTCTCGCTGTCAATAGTATCGCCACTATCATAGTTGGTCAAATATGCCTTCTTGCCATCAAAGTCATGATTAGGGAAATGCACACTCAGCTGAAAGTTGTTGTTGCATGACGTTATCACCACACATACTAATAATAGCCACGACGATAGGTTCTTCATTGAGTAGGCAGTTTTGTGAGTATTTTTATTCAACTATCGATTGATAGAGCAGCGAGTGGATGTGAGAGCGGGCGCTGACACGCGAGAATGCGGGATTGTCGCGAGTGGGGCACACACGATTGCTCAAGAAGATGTAAATCATGTCGTTCTTCGGGTCTATCCAGTAGCATGTGCCGGTAAATCCTGTGTGACCAACAGTCTCGGATGTGGCCTCGTCGCAAGTGCTCGACGCATCTTTGTTTTTGAGGTTGGGCTTATCAAAGCCAAGACCACGATGCGAGCGAGGACTCTTCGACTTGAGGAAGGTGTCAACAGTAGATCTCTTATAAAAGGTCACACCACCATACTCGCCGCCATTGAGCCACATCTGGAAGAGCTTGGCGAGGTCGTTGGCATTGGAGAAAAGTCCGGCATTGCCTTGCACTCCACCCGAAAACGCCGCCAACTCATCATGCACATAGCCATGAATGTGCTGCTTGCGAAGATAGGTATCCACTTCAGTATAAGCTATGTCGTCGGGGGCAAATTTGTTCAACGGACGGTAAGTGGTATGATAAGCTCCTAGTTTGCCGAATATGTTTTTGTCAAGATAAGCATCCATATCGGTATGGGTGATGTTTTGCAAGGCATCGGCGAGCAGGCAGAAGTTCAAGCAACTATAGCAATAGTTCTTGTTGGGGCGCAGCTTTGAGTGATAGATACGGGCCATAATTGAGTCGTAAGTCACCTTGCCGCCATAGATGCCTTCGGCAATAGCGATGTTAAACTCTCTTGAAGGCTCGCTTGCGAGGATGTCGGTGCGAAGTTTCGCATCTTTGTTGCCATAGGCGTCCTTCATTACTTTGATGGTATTGACATCATTGGGCGTGCTGATGATTAGCTTGCCGCTATATGTATTTGGATCAAACATCATCTCCCACATACTCAATGACGGTTGCATACCTGTCTCATGATACAGCAATTGACGGAAGGTTAGGTCACTCTTGTCGGTGTCGCGCAAGCCCCCAATATATTTGCTGGCTGGCTCATCGAGCTTTATCTTACCTTCGTCATAGAGCTTCATGATTCCGCTCAGCGTGCCGGAGGCTTTAGACACTGAAGCGAGCCCAAAGAGCGTGTTGTCGGTGACGGGGATACCCGAATCGAAGTTTATCTCACCATAAGAACTATCTACCACAACCTTGCCATGTCGCACCACCAAAACCTGGCAACCGGGAAATGCCTTCTGACTGATGCCGTAATTGCAGATTGAGTCTATTCTTGACAACAATTTGTCATTAAAGCCAACCTCAACAGGCAGCGTGTAGCCAAGTCGTGTGGCGGTATATTTCACGCCATCGCCAGCATGAAGCACCTTGTTGTTATTTCTCGACTTTATTGTCACGGGCAAAACACCATTAGCTGGACTACCACCAAAGACGGTTTGCGCCGCATAGTCTTGCCACACCTCGTTATTGCCATAGCCCATCACCACTGCATCTATATTGGAATCTGTCACCAAGTCGGCATAATGCAGCATCTTCTCGGGCGAGTCAAGGACCACAACCGTCACATTTCTGCACTTCTTTGCGGCAGCAAGAGCCTCGCTAATATAAGCTTCGTTGCTAATGGCAATAATCAGTTCACTATAATTGGCGCTTACTGCCGATGAAGCGTTGCAACACTTAATGTTAGCATAACTTGAGCATCGTTTCTGGAACATATTGCCAACGCCAAGTGTCAAAACCTGAATTTTGCCATTCTCCACATTCTTAATAGGCAAGATGTTGCCTTTATTGACCGCGACAGTTACCGCGGCTGCGATGAGGCGGCGGTTGAGGTCTTGAGAATACTGGGTGTTGATTTGGCTTGCCACTTTGTTGACATCAATAGGCGTCTTGGCACTGTCGATAATCCCGAGAGCATATTTATATCGCAGCATCTTCTTGCTACGGCTTTCAATATCGCCCCAACTGATTGTGCCATCCTCGATGGCGGCCATAACAGCATTAATGCTCGCCTCAATGTCTCGGGGCATGAGCAGCACGTCATTGCCTGCCAAGATGGCATTGACGCAAGGATCACCAGGAATTGACTTGGCGCCTTCCATGTCAAGGGCATCGGTGAATACCAGACCTTCAAATCCCAAATCTTGCTTTAACAACCCCTCTACACAGTCTTTCGACATTGAGCATGGTGTTGTGCCGTCATCAAAGAAGGTAACATCGATGTGTGCGGTTAGCATACCACCAAGACCTGCTTTCACATAACTGTCAAAGGGTACCAGATCATACATGCGCATTTCTTTAAACGACTTGTCAAGGAGCGGTAGCTCCTTGTGGGAATCGGCTGTCGTAGAGCCATGACCGGGAAAATGTTTCGCGGTGGACAGCACTCCCCCATCTTCCAACCCCTTGGCAAACGCCACGCCATGACGTGCCACAACCTCAGGGCTGAAACCAAATGATCGTGAGCCAACCACAGTGCCTTCACGGTCGAGAACGTCGAGAACAGGAGCGAAATTCACATGCACACCCATCAGTCGACATTCCCGAGCCAGCTCCTTACCGTACTCGTAGAGCAGCTGGTCGTCATTCACTCCACCCAACAGCAAATTATGAGGAAACTCTGGAGCGTCTTTCAGGCGCATCGTCAAGCCCCACTCGGCATCAAGGGCAATCATGAGCGGAATTGACGACATCGCTTGGGCGCAATTGGTGATTTCTGCCTGAGTGGCAATATCGCTGCTCTCAAATATCAGTCCTCCTACTTTGTAAGTCTTGACATATTTCTCCACCAGCATCTTCGACTCATCAACTCTGTTGGGGCTGATGGCCATTATCATGATTTGAGATATACGCTCTTGAGGCGACATCTTTGAATAAGTTGTCTCAACCCATTGTTCCATCTTTTGTGAGTTGGCTCGGTTGAGAATGGAGGGTCTTACAGCCAATGCTTGCTGCACTCCAATCAAGAGAGCAGCAAGCGTCAGCAATAGTGATTGTCTGTGGTTTTTCACAATTTTTTCTTATTAATTTAGAGGACAAGCATAACTATTCAGCAATCTTTTTTCACCGCATTTTCATCAAACAAGCACAACAAAGAGCAACAAATTCAACAAATAATTTTGTTCTAATACTTTTTGTTTTTGTCTTTTTTGTTGTTTTTGTCTGATAATGGTGACATTATTGAATAGTTGCGTTAATTAGTCATATTTGCAAAATTCGCCGTTTTTATTTCTTTATCATGCGGGCATCATCGCTAGCGTTAACTACGCGACCGCTCTTGGTTAGCGCTTTGATGTAGTTCTTCATGTGCTCGCCGTAAGGCACGGTGTCAACAAATGGACGCGCGCCCTTGCCGAGAGCCTCCATGTGGTCGCCGCCATTGGCAAGGTAGTCGATGGTGCCAATCAAATATTTCTTTTTAGGGTCAATCTTCTTGCCGCCAAGTTTGGCAGTAGTAATCTTTGGATTACTTTCATCGCCAGTGTATTCCACATAGAATTCCTTGCTCACGGCGTCACCGCCACGTGTCGCCATCACGCGAAGAGCCTCAAGCAAGTCGCTGCCAAGAACTTCCACAACAACGAAGCGGTTGTCGAAGGGGAACATCGAACCCATCAATCCCTCGGTGACATTGCCCTCGGGCATAGACTGGCGAATACCACCTTTATTCATGATAACACCGTCAATCTTCTTCAGTCCTGTGATCCCTGGCATCATCTCCATCACGGCGTCGCAAAGCCAGTTTTGAGATGCTATACTGCCATCTTTCATTTTGCGCGCCGACGTGCCGAGCACATTGTTCATCACGCTGTCAACCTTGAATTTATAAGGTGCCATCCAGGCCTGCATAGCGGGATAATCGGCCTTAGCGTCAAAGGACTTGTCGAGTTTCACCTGACCATATTTCACGCTGAAGTCATCGAGGTCTATGTCGTAGGTGGCGATATATTTTCCGGTCTTGCCGTTTTGACCGATGGTGATAATCTTGCCGTCGGCGTTCTTCACTTGAGTGCGGGGGTCGCCTGGCTCTAAAAGGGTGTGGGAGTGACCGCCAACTATCATGTCGATATAGTGCGACTTAGTGGCAATGATTGAGTCGCCCACCAGTCCCACAGCCTCTGGATAATATCCAATGTGGGAAATCATAACGGTGAAATCCACATTCTGAACTTCCTTGAGGTATTTGGCGGTGGCATCGGCAACCACGGCGTTGTCCAGATAGACCATGCCCTCATATTTATCGTCGCTGATAAGGCCCTTGGGGTCAACGTTGATGCCGAAGAAACCTATGCGCTTGCCAGCAACGGTGCGGATGCTGTAAGGCTGCAGCACATCGGCAAGCGGAGTGTTGCTGAAGTCATAGTTTGCCGACAGCTTCACAGCCTTAATATTCTTGTAATACTTGGCAAGCTCGTCAATACCATTGTCAAACTCATGATTGCCAAGGATAATCATGTCGTAACCCAGACTGTCGATGGCGGCATACTCAACTTCACCTCTGAACAAAGAGAAATAGAGCGTTCCCTGCACTGCGTCACCAGCATGAACGGCAATCACGTTCTTGTTGTTTCGACGAATCTCATCCATCGCGGCACGACGACGGTAAAGACCGCCCAGGTTGCCGTTAGGCTCGATTTGGCTGTGAGTGTCGTTCGCGCTGATCACAACCAAGTGATCAGCTTGCACATTAGGAATAGCAATAAGTGCAATTGCAATTGCCAGAATAATTTTTGAGAACTTCTTCATAGAGAGTGCGTTTTAGAATTAAATTGTTGTTATTTGATAAGACTATTAAGAACAAGATAATTTTGCGTTAGATACTGTTTATTACTGACAATTGACCGCGTTAGAATTGCCGGTCTGTGTCAATTGTCCTTAATAAAAAATAATAATTCTTTGTCCTTAATTGTCTTTTATTAATAATTTTGACGAAATTACACATTTTATTCTTAGCACAAACAATATCGTCCCCTTTTTTTGCATTTTTTAGGGAAATCGCCAATTTGCAAGAAACTTTTCCTGTAAGGACACCATTTAAGACCAGTACATTTTACGGTTTGCCAATATTTTGCAAAAAAATATTAAGAACTCTCAGAGACATATAATGCTTAAATAAACTAATTATTTAATGACTCAGGAGATACAGAGTCCATCCACATTTCAAAATAGTCTCTTATAGACCTATGATTATATTCAAAATGCCCTTTAGAATATGATAAACCAGAACTGTCTAGTGAATTTAGAAACATAAGTTCATCAAATAGAAACATTTTGTATGCGATAATATCAGATAGTGCTTGAGTATCAATTTTACCATTTGTTTTTTCTCGTGTATAATTATTGCTGAGTATAAGATATTCTGATATATTTTTCTTATCAAATAGTTCGTTATTTTTTGCCATATCATCCAATCTTTTTATAACTTCATCGGCTTTAGGCTTCAAATCAAATTTTAATGCGAAAAAAATCAATGGCGAATAATTATTATTTAACCATTTATGTATATGTTCTGAAAATGGAGTCACATTTTTGTAAAAGTCTGGACCGAACCCTTCTATCATTTTGCCGAGTTTTGGGTCGTTTTCTGTCAAAATATAAGTTTTGCTGTTTAAGAATGCAGAAAAATTCATGTAATCTATCATGTGTTGCACTATCGCACTTGCCAGGTAAGTTCCGTAGTTATTATATACATTATCAATAATTTTCTTTTCATACTCTCTATCTTCATTCGTTTCAATAAATTTTCTGAGAGTAACGTCTAGTTTAGCGTTATGGTCTGATGGAATATTTGGCTTGAATTGGGGGTGAGGCGGCAGCAAATTATATAGTTTTTTCATCACGCTTGCTTTCTCGCTTGCCTGTGAATACCATTGTTGTGCTTTCACAAGATCTTTAGTAACACCAAGACCATAATAATACATCATTCCGAGTTGGTTCATTGCACTTGCATTCCCCAAATCAGCTGCTTTGCAATAGTATTCCAAAGCCTTAGCATAGTCTTCTGCAGAATAATAATCATCAGCAATTGTTTTTATGAAGTTCGCTTCTTCTTTGATCGCATCCTCATTGCCCATTTCGACGGCTTTGTGGAAATATGATACTGCTTTGTCGTAATTTTTGGCAGATTTATAGTTATTTGCAAGGTTTAAGTATCCATTGCTATCACCCGCCTCCCCTGCTTTGAGATACCATTGATTTGCAGTATCGATATTTTTCGCAACACCTTTTCCTGAATCATACAACAATCCAATCTGGCACATAGCCTCACCATTCCCCATATCAGCAGCTTTACGGAAGTATTCCATTGCTATACTATAATCCTCAGACATATTATAGAGTCCACCAAGATTTGAGAAGCCATAACTTAAACCAGCCTCACCTGCTTTTAGGAGCCATTTCTTTGATTCCTCAATATTTTTTTCGACACCATCGCCTGAGAAATACATAAATCCAAGATAAAACATTGATACGGCACTTCCCTTGTCTGCTGCACTACGATAATATTCCAATGCTTTTCCTAAATTCTTTTCTACTCCATTGCCTTCTTGATATAGTTGTCCCAAACCAGTCAATGCCGCCACATGCCCCATATCGGCAGCTTTGCGGTAATATTCCAGTGCTTTGTCATAATCTTTATTATTTCTGCAAACAGTACCGCATGTTGTTATTCCCCAAGCATATCCTTGATTCGCCGCTTTTTGAAACCATTCTTGCGCTTTTGCCTCATCCTTCGTAAATCCAGCCAAACCACTATAACATACTTCTCCCATTATGTCTTGAGCCCACGCTTGACCTTCATTAGCCAACTTTTGAACTTTAGAAACCGCATCGGCAGTAAGAGATGCTTTGTCGAATAATTGATAATAGAGCATCTCACAAAAAACGTCTTGAGCTTTGGCATCTCCGTTGATTGCCGCTTTTATGGTTTCTTGAGTCTTTACCGCAATTGAAGACTGCGCATTGATAAAGCCAAAACATGCGATGGCAATAGTCAATAATAGTAAGAGTTTTCTTTTCATGTCAATTCAATTTTATCGTTAATAATGAGTTAATTACATAAACAAGCAGCACATTCCAACCGTCAAGCCGGGATGTGCCGTATATAGATTAATTATAATAAAAAATTTGCCCTAGAAGGCTGATGGGGGGGGTAATATTGTGCTGAATATCAACAAATTAGACATCGCGCAAATAATACTGGTCAATATAATTGCCTTCAGTGTCATAACTAGCCATTGTCGTTTGTTTGCCCCCATTCGTTCCAATCGGTTTCTCGCAAGTAACGAGAAACTTGGTCTTTAAGTTCTGACAAATTGTTTTCCACTACATCCCACACGACCTCATCATCAATTTGAAAATACTCATGCACAATGTAGTTTCGCATACCTCTAACCATTTTCCATGGAGTCTCAGAGTGTAAATCCACAAAATCAGATGTGAGCATATTAGCTGCTTCGCCAATAATCTCAATGTTTTTGACTACAGCATAATACATCATATCATCAGCAACAAGATCTTGATATGATTTCCCGCTAGTGTAGCGCTCTATACGCTCAATCGCCGCTAAAATGTGCTGTAATCGGTCAAAATCTTTAAGATGTTCTCTCATATATCAGCTGTCTATCTTGTTCAACACTATTTCTAGCAAAATCAGCTAATGAACGTTCTGTGACCAAATCAACATCTCTACCTAATAACTGTTTTAAATCTTCATACATTCCGAAGAACTTCAGCCCAACAGGTTGTGATTTGTCAAGAACAATCAAAATGTCCACATCGCTTTCTGGAGTTTCCTCTCCACGAGCAAAAGACCCAAACAACCATGCCTTCAAGACCGGTTGGGTCTTGAAATACTCAGCGATAGTAATTTTAATGTCTTGCGTGCTCATAAGTTAATAGTAAAAATAATTCTCATCGGCAAAGTTATGCATTTTTTTGTAATAAAACAACAATAGCGATTATTATTATCTTTTTTTCATTTTACAATTAGAACAACCACTATTTCAAAAAACTAAAAACTAATACATAAAAACTGAAAACTAATTACTAATTTTGGATAAATTAGGCGGCGTTTCGGCATAAAAAATAAAAAACTTCGTTTTTCATTTTGTTCTGCTCTCAACTTGCACTAATTTTGCACTATGAAAATAAATGAGGACTTTATCAGACGGATTAACAATCTCTTGCTTAGTGACGAGGCTAGAGCTATGCTGCAAAGCATTGAAAGCGGTGAGCCAGTTATTTCCGTGAGATTTAATGACGCTAAAGGCTTCGTGCCACCTGCTGCCCTAGAGATGGTACCGTGGTGCGCTACGGGTGCCTATTTGAGCGAGCGCCCTCAGTTCACCTTCGACCCGCATTTCCATGCTGGCAGCTATTATGTGCAGGATGCCTCGTCGATGTTCATTTATCATGTCATAAAGAAGCTCATCAGCAAGCCGGTTAATCATCTTGACCTGTGCGCTGCTCCGGGGGGGAAAACCACAGCCGCCCTGCAAGCCCTGCCACAAGGGAGCGTAGTCGTCGCCAATGAGATAGTGACACCTCGAGCACAAGTTCTGCGAGAAAACATCATCAAATGGGGACTTGACAACTGCCTTGTCACCAACGACTCGCCCAAAACGCTCGGAAGGCTCGAAAACGTCTTCGACATCATAGCTGCCGATGTACCATGCAGCGGCGAGGGCATGTTCCGTAAAGACGAAGAGGCGGTGTCGCAATGGTCGCCCCAATTAGTGGCACAGTGCGCCGCTCGGCAGCGTGAGATTCTCCGTGACATCTGGCCCGCACTCAAGCCTGGAGGACTGCTAATTTACAGCACCTGCACCTATAACCTCGACGAGAACGAGCACATGGCTCATTACATCGCCAATGAGATGGGAGCCAACTTTGTGGAAGTGCCTGTAGAGAAGTCGTGGAACATCGCTGGCGACCTCACTTGTAATGCACAAT
>JAFYYG010000024.1 GCA_017557625.1 Muribaculaceae bacterium | reverse complement strand
TTCAAACTGTGCTACGGCGTTGACTACGACCTCGTTTGGGTAGCAGGAAAATTCGCTTATGAGTGTGGCTACGTTCTAACGAAACCTAATGGCGAGATAATCGCTGAGTTCCATGGAAATGGCAGTAGCGGCTCACCAACTCCTGGTGTGTTGACCACCTTCCAAATCCACATGGAAGATTCTTCAACACCGTTTGTTACAACGCCCAGCCCCACTACTCTTCCCATTCACTGGTATCAGCTGAAAGTCAATGACAAGTACGTTTATTATGACCCAGAAGGAGATATTGATGATCAAATTCAATTATCTTCAACGGCATCAACTGAAAACAATTTCCTTTGGTGCTTTGTACAAACCTCACCCGATAAAATCTTGATTTACAACAGAGCTGCTAAAAAATATCTAAAACAGGGGCAGTATCTTGAATCTGACATAAACAATTCACGTATAAGCTATGTTGAGGAGAAAGACGATAGTGGCTTCTATATCTGCTATTTTCATACCGGAGATAATAGAAAATATTACCTTTATGAGACTAATGGTGGCACATTAGGCTCGACAGGAATGGGTTATGCAAGTACCTTCAATGCCATTGAGGTTCTTGTTGAAGAAGAAACTGTCCCTGTCACCGATGTCACGCTCACTCCTTACGACGTACACACACCAAACAACGTTCAGACCGACCCAGCCGAAGACCATTATAAGCTGTTTGACAAAAACAAGAGCACCAAGTGGTGCGTAGACAACAGCACGGGGTCATGGGAGACAATCTGGGTGGACTTCAAGAGCGATGTGGCTTTCACACCCACCAGTTACACCATGACTACTGGCAACGACACCCAAAGTTGGAAAGGCCGCAATCCCAAGAAGTGGAAAATCTATGCCAAGGCCAAGGAGAGCGACTCCTGGACAACCATCGTCGATGTCACTGATGGCGATGCTTTAGGGCTGGGTACCTCTAACACCACCGACTATAGCTTCGGCATCAGTGGCATCAATAAGAAATACCAGTTCTTCCGTTTCGAGGTGAGCGAAGTTCGCGGCAAGGGTGGCTGGCAAAACAACCATTATGTGTTCCAACTCGCCGAGTTGGCATTAAGCGGCTACACGTCGAGTGCCATTCCAGGCGACGTGAATGGCGATGGATTTGTCACAGCCACCGATGTCACAGCGCTCTACGACGTGATGCTCAACAACGACTACAGCAATGTCGTCAACGGTGACCAGAACGGAGACGGTAACATCACTGCCGCCGATGTAACTGCAGTTTATGACGTGCTTCTGGGCATTTAAATAAATGTCATCCTATTACCAAAGGCGCTTCCACTCACACGGTGGAGGCGCTTTTGTGTAGAAATCTTTTCAGAAATCTTTTCAAGTCAAGGTGATTGTATATTTTTTCCATCAGAATAATTGTAATTCCTAAAATAATAACTACCTTTGTCCTTTAATAAAGAAAATACTAACTTAAACACATAAAGACATGAAAAAACTATTATTATCGCTTACCCTGCTGCTCATGGCAGCCACGGCGCAGGCAGCGTTTCCGTTTGTGCCCACTACCAGTCCAGAAACCAAGCCAATTCACTGGTATTATCTGAAAACCGGTGGCCGTTTTGTTTACGCCTCACAAAGTGGTGATGCCGACATTGCCGCAAGCACATCTTCGCAGAACAATGATGCCTACTATTGGTGCTTTGTTGGAAACAGCAGTAGTGGATACAGAATCTACAACCGCGCTACAAAAAAATATTTGTATGCCGGCGAATTTCTTTCCAACAATTACAATGATGCATCTATTGACAAAGTAGAGACACGAGACAACAACAGTTTCTACATTTATACGATGCTTAATTCAACACTCAAAAACTACCTGTGTTACAGTGCCAGCAACGGTTTTTACACCACCATGGGAAAGGATTCCTACTTCACAGTAACCGAGGCCTTTGTGGAACAGGGCTCTACATTAAGTAATTTACCGGATATTAACGTAGAAACATTCAACGACCATTGTGTCGTCACTGCTACGGGAACTGGTGAAGTGCATCTTTATATCGGCAATAACGAAGTGAACAACCCCCACACAATCATGCGAACCAATGAAGACCAACATATCACCGCCACGGCCACCAATAAAGATCCCGGCAAAGAAATGGCAACAATTTACTACGGATTTACCGTTCCCAAGTTGGAGAGTTCAGGTCCCAACCCTAATCCCACATTCACACGCTACGATGCCAATGGTGTGGGCTACTGCGTTGAGTATGGAGGTGCCGAACAATATGGCTGTACCGCCCAATTTGCGCTTGACAACAATGCCGATACTTACTTCCAGGCTAGTCCCGATAACTTTTATGTGGTGATGCAAGCCAGCGTGCCTGTGGCAGTGAAACAATACAGCCTGGTTACAGCTATGGACGCTTTATATGTGTATGAATACATGATTCGCAGCTGGAAACTCGAGGGCTCTAACGACTTCTATAACTGGACACTTATCGACACCCAAATGGATTACCCCATGCCTCTCGTCGACCTGACCGAGGTTGTCATTCCGGTGAACGACACGCGCAAGTTCCGTTATTTCAAGTTCACATGCATTAAAGGTGCAGGTATATATAACGGCGTGCGACTTAGTGAAATATGGATTAACAAGCAAAACCATGGTCAATGGACTCAATATGACTTCAAGAGTTCGACCTGCGGAGCCGAAGGCGAAAGATACTTAAAATGTAGCGAATGTCATGCCAAAAAGTCTGAATTGGTGCCACCCGATGAAAATCACTTTTTCTCCGATGGCGTGTGCACCAAATGCGGCATTAAGGTGGGTGAAACAAGGTTGATTTATAACAGCCAACGAGTGCCACATTATGTGAAGGCCAAACATGACTATCGCCAATCAAACGGAACTTGGCCCAGTGCCCCTCAAGGCTGGAACACTCCTGGTTTCAACGACAGCAATTGGCTCAATCTGCCCCTAGGAACAGCAAATCCCGGACACACCGATGGACCGAGATACCAGCTGCGTTATAATTCATTCTGGTATGACGAGTATAACTGCTACTGGATGCGATTCCCCCTCATCTTGACCGAAATCGCCAACGATGCGACTTTCACCTTCAACTGCGTGCACGACGACAATATGGTAGTGTATGTCAACGGACAAGAAGTGGTCAACAAAGAAGGCTGGTGCGAAACGCCATACGGAAGTACATTTGCCAACACGCACGAAAGCTACAGTATCCCCACTTCAGCATTCCACCGAGGCAAAAATGTGATAGCAGTGTATATGCAGCAAAACTTTGGTGGTGCCTTCTTCGACTGCGAACTAGTAACAACTGGGGTCACTGCAGGAGACGTTATTCCTGGCGACGTGAACGGTGACGGAAATGTCACCGCCGCCGATGTCACTGCACTCTACGACTATATGCTTGTCAACGACAGCAGCAACATCGTCAACGGAGACCAAAACGGAGATGGCAACATCACCGCCGCCGATGTCACAGCTGTTTATGACATTTTACTAGGAAACAGATGATGAGATGAAGAAGTATTTATTTATCTCTTTACTGCTTTTGGGAAGCATCACAGCGCAAGCGTTGCCTTTTGTGCCAACGACAAATCCGTCGTCGGCGACAACAAAATGGTATTATCTGAAGACCAGCAGCCTATACATTTATTCTGTAGCTGGTTACTACTCTGAAATAGATGTGTCCTCAACATCTTCAACTGCCGACGAATATCTGTGGTGCTTCGTGGGGACACAATCTTCGGGATACAAAATTTACAACAAGAAAAAGAAAGCCTATTTAAGAGAAGGCATGCTATTTGGCGACGGAAGCTCATCCTCGACCAACTACGTTGAGGTAGGTAACGGAGACTCGTTCTACATATATTTCCGTCTTAGCAACCAGAAGTTCTATCTCATCTACGACAGCAACGACGGATTCACTGGTGAGAACGGCAAATACAACAGCTACACGGTTGAAGAATATATACCACCCGTTGTTGAAGGCGACGTGAACGGTGACGGCACGGTGACCGCAGCCGATGTCACCGCACTCTACGACGCGATGCTCATCAATGACTACAGCAATGTCGTCAACGGTGACCAGAACGGAGATGGCAACATCACCGCCGCCGACATCACAGCGGTTTATGACATACTGTTGGGACCTGCACCCGACACATCACCAATCGTTGTGACCACCTATACCGTCAACGGTGTGTCGTTCAATATGGTGGAAGTTAATGGAGGCTCATTCATGATGGGCGCTCCTGACAGCGACACCGAAGCCAGCAGCAACGAGAGGCCCGCTCACAAAGTGACGTTGAGCACCTATAGCATAGGCCAGACAGAAGTAACTCAAGAACTGTGGATGGCGGTAATGGGATACAACCCCAGCTGGTTCACCAGCGACATGGGATATTCCACCAACTTGAAGCGCCCAGTTGAGTGTGTATCGCTGAGCATGTGCCAGGAATTCATCGCCAAGCTCAATCAGATGACTGGCAAAAACTTCCGCTTGCCCACCGAGGCCGAGTGGCAGTTTGCCGCCAGGGGAGGGAAAAAGAGCAAGGGCTACAAGTATGCCGGCAGCAACAATATCGACAATGTGGCTTGGTATTACAATAATGCCAGCTCCGTTGGTTCTGGCAGCCCCGACTATGGCACACACTCGGTGGCCACAAAGTCGCCTAATGAGCTGAAACTCTATGACATGAGCGGCAATGTGCGTGAACGTGTCAGCGACTGGTATGGCAATTACACCAGCGAAGAGCAGACTAATCCCACTGGCCCCGCATCGGGCACTAAACATGTAGTGTGCGGCGGAACTTGGAATGCAGGAGCGTCCTCCAACCGCGTAACCTCACGTGCTGATGCTCCAGACAACAGCTGCCACAATGGCACCGGCCTGCGACTGGCATTGTAAGATGCAAAAATGCACAAGAAAGAAAATGTGAGACTCGGGGACAAACCCTGAGTCTCATTTCTCATTTATATGAACGAGTAACCGTGCAGTCAAGTAATCGGGGACATTGTCGCCGAAATGACTAATTTGGGTTTAATCCACCCCTGTCACGCCGTCGATTTTAGTTAGTCTCTCTCGCAGGGATGGCATCTTGTCGGCATCGGTCTCGACGGTCATTGAACACACGTTGTCGAACTGTTGGTCAAGCACTTTGAGGTCGCCGTTTTTCACTAGTTTCATCACATCGTTCATGGCAAGGTAAGGAAATGAGAACGAGAGCGTTGCCTGTTCGTGGCATTCGAGAATCTCGCCTGCCTCGATGGCGGTGCGAGCCGCCTCACGGTAGGCGACGATGAGTCCTGACGTTCCGAGTTTTATGCCGCCGAAGTAGCGCACCACGGCAATCACCACGTTGGTGAGTCCGAAGGAGTTGATTTGTCCCAGGATGGGTTTTCCTGCCGTTCCGCTTGGCTCGCCATTGTCACTCGACAGGTATTCATCGCGTTGGGAGCCAATCATATAGGCCCAGCAGCAGTGCCGCGCGTCATGATATTTGTTGGAAATCTGCTTTATCAACGCCTTCGCCTCATCGGCACTCTGCGCCGGCTGGGCAATGGCGATGAACTTGCTCATCTTCTCCTTGTAGATGCCTTGCGACACACCCTTCAACGTCTTGTAAAAATCACTCATAATATTCTCTATCGATGAAACTTTAGTTAAATTAGGCTGCGGCGATTTTTTTAGACATAAGAACATAAATTTCATAAGTTGCTGAGTAAGATAATCTTTTTAGACATAAAAACATAATCGATTATGTTCTTATGAAAATCTTTTGTTCTTTTGTCTAAATGTTGCGTCGTCGTTTGTTCTGCCCTCACCTTGCACTAATTTTGGATAAATTAGGCTGCGGTTCAAAAATCTCAAACAAGTTTGGATTTCATTCACCTTGCACTAATTTTGTGCAAAAATAATAAATTATTCACACTTTCGGCGATTTCTCGTCTTTATTTTGTATCTTTGTAGCCGTTTTTAAATAACCTATTGCATATAAAGAAATTTTCAACAACATAACAACACATTATGGCAACATATTTTGAATGTAAAGTGAAATATGACCGCACGCTTGAAACTGGTGCGCAAAAGACAGCAACTGAACCCTATCTCGTTGACGCTCTATCGTTTACCGAGGCCGAGGCACGCATCACCGAAGAGATGATGCCGTTCACCACAGGCGAGTTCGCCGTTACCGCGGTGAAGAAGGTGAAATTTGACGACATCTTCTTCCATCAGGGCGGCGACCGCTGGTACAAGGTGAAAATCAATATGATAACCATCGACGAGAAGACAGCTGCCGAGAAACGCACCTCAAGCAACTCGCTTGTGCAAGCCAGTGAGTTCAAAGAGGCACTCAACATCTTCCTCGAGAATATGCGCGGCACTGCCTTTGACTACGAGATTGCCGCTATCGACGAGACTCCATTGATGGATGTCTTCGCCGCTAATCTCTCTGAGACACTTGCTGACAAGAAAGCAAAAGAAGAAGAATAATAAGAGTACACTCAGTAATTTATCTCAGACAAAAACAACAATGATAAACTAATCCAACAAGTTTTTCTATATTATCGACAATATTATTTTGTTGAACTTGATTATTTTTGTTGAGTTTGTTTGATATTATATACTTAGAATGTCCATTGCTCAGAACATAGAACGCATTACCGCTCAATTGCCTCAGGACGTGAAGCTTGTTGCTGTGTCGAAGTTCCACCCCGTGGAACGGCTGCAGGAAGCCTACGATGCCGGGCAACGCATCTTCGGTGAGAACCGCGCGCAGGAATTGGCTATAAAAGCGCCTCAACTGCCCGCAGACATCGAGTGGCACTTCATCGGACACTTGCAGAAAAACAAAGTGCGCATGATAATGCCCTGGGCAACAACCATCCAAAGCATTGACTCTATTGAGTTACTTAACCTCGTTAACAAGGAAGCTGCAAGGATTGATCGCAATGTTAATGTTTTACTTCAACTACATGTAGCTAAAGAGCAAACAAAGAGCGGTTTTACCATAGGCGAAATATTGAAAGTCGCCGATGATGGCGCATTCAACAATTTGAGTAACGTCACCATCACTGGAGTGATGGCAATGGCCACCTTCACCGACAACATGCAGCAAGTAGCCAACGAATTTGAGGCCGTTCACAATACTTTCCTCACCTTGCGCGACAAACATTTCACCGACAACCCTGCATTCAAAGAAATCAGCATGGGCATGAGTGACGACTGGCACATCGCAGTGCAGCACGGCGCTACATTCGTGCGCATAGGCACCGACATTTTCGGAGCAAGAGAATATTAGTTTCATTTTTTTGTGTTTTTTCCAAAAAATTTATACCTTTACACGATTTTCTTCCAATTGATAATTTAATACTAACAAAATACTATCAAAAACAATGGCACAACAAAAGAAACAATGGATTGCTATCATTATGATGTTCTTCCTCTTCGCAATGATAGCTTTTGTGACAAACCTCTGTAGCCCAATGGCCACCATAGTGAAAAACCAGTTTGGTGCCTCGGAAGCAGCAGGACAAATTGGCAACTACGCCAACTTCGTAGCCTATCTGCTAATGGGTATTCCAAGCGGCATGCTTATTTCTAAGTTCGGCTACAAGAAAACAGCCCTTATGGCACTAGTAGTGGGCATGATAGGACTTGCCCTTGAATATTTCAGCGGCACACTTGAGAGCTATTGGGTATATCTTGCAGGCGCCTTTATCAGCGGTCTGTGCATGTGTATGCTCAACACTGTTGTTAATCCCATGCTTAATGTGCTGGGCGGTGGCGGAAAGACTGGCAATCAGTTTATTCAGATTGGTGGCGCCTTCAACTCGGCAGCGGCAGTTGCCGTATATATCTTAATGGGTGCCCTTATTGGTGAGGTTACCAAAAGCACGGGCATCAGCGATGCAACTCCCGCACTCGCTATTGCCGGAGCCATCTTTGTTGTGGCATTCATCATATTACTCTTCACCAAGATTGATGAGCCTGAGCAAGCAAAGGTCGAGACCAAACTCATCAGTGGCGCTCTAAAGCATCGCCATTTCGCGCTTGGCGCACTCGCAATCTTCCTATACATGAGCGTGGAAGTGGGAACTCCAACCTATATGATTTCCTACCTTCAAACTCCTGAAGTTGGCGTGAGTGCCGGCGTTGCCGCTCTTATCGCTTCAGTATATTGGCTCATGATGTTTATTGGTCGAACCATCGGCGGGGCGATAGGCGGCAAGGTTAGTAGCCGCACCATGGTTTCAACAGTGGCAACCCTCGCCATAATCCTTCTCGCTTTCGGTATTTTCGCGCCACAAGACATCAAGGTCAACGTTCCAGGCATTGACTGGGCCGCAATGAGTGTCACCTGGACCGAAGTTCCTGTCTGCGTATTTGCCTTCATCCTTGTGGGACTCTGCACCTCGGTGATGTGGGGCGGAATATTCAACATGGCAGTTGAGGGCCTTGGCAAATACACTGCCGCCGCCAGTGGCATCTTCATGACCATGGTGTTTGGCTGCGCAGTAATGGTATTCGTTCAGGCCAAAGTTGCCGACAGTGTGGGCTATCTCAACAGCTATTTCATCCCGCTGGCCTGCGCCGCTTACATTCTGTTCTATGCCTTATTAGGCAGTCGGCCATCAAAGAAAGAAGAGGTAGAAGAAATAGCAGAATAGTCCCTATTTATATTGCAATAATCAAGGGTATCGCATCTTGCGGTGCCCTTTTTTCTTTTTTTTCAAACAAAATCGCAAATTTTCTTGCACATTATTAAAATATATAGTAATTTCGTGACGTAATATATACATATAATAATATAATTATGATTGATAATAAACTGATGACTCGTGCGGCAAACAATATCCGCATTCTTGCTGCCGCTATGGTTGAGAACGCCAAATCGGGACACCCAGGCGGCGCTATGGGTGGAGCCGACTTCGCTAACATGCTTTACAGCTCTTTCCTGGTTCATGACCCCGACGACCCTCGCTGGTTCGCGCGTGACCGCTTCTTCCTCGACCCGGGCCACATGTCGCCCATGCTCTATGCTACCTTGTTCATGACCGGCAAATACAGCATCGACGACCTTAAGGCGTTCCGCTCATGGGGAAGCATAACCCCAGGACACCCTGAGCTCGACGTGGAGCATGGAGTGGAGAACACCAGCGGCCCTCTTGGTCAAGGACACGTTATGGCAGTAGGATGCGCCATCGCCGAGCGATTCATCGCGGCTCACTTCAGCGAGGTGTTTGCACATAAGACCTATGCCTTCATCAGTGACGGCGGCGTGCAGGAAGGTATCTCGCAAGAGGCAGGACGTCTGGCAGGCCTCCTCGGACTTAGCAACCTCATCATGTTCTACGACAGCAATTCGGTGCAGCTATCCACTATGTGCGACGCCGTGAGCTGCGAAGACACAGCAATGAAATACCGCGCCTGGAACTGGAACGTCATCGAGATTGACGGCACCGACCCTGTTGCCATCGCCGACTCCATCGTCAAGGCACAGCAGGAGACCGAGCGCCCCACCCTAATTATTGGAAAGACCATTATGGGACGCGGCTGTGTGACCGAAGACGGCAAGAACTTCGAAGGCCAATGCAGCACTCACGGCAACCCGCTCAGCAAGTCGGGAGCGAGCTACGAGAAGACCATCGAGAACTTGGGCGGCGACGCTGCCAATCCCTGGAAGGTGTTCCCCGAAGCAGCAGAGCTTTATGCTAAGCGCGCTGAGCAGTTGCGCGCCATCGTTGCCGAGCGCAAAGCCAAGGAACAAGAGTGGCGTGAAGCCAATCCCGAGAAAGCCGCACAACTCAATCGATATATAAAAGGAGAAGTCGATACCATAGACTACGCAGCCATCGAGCACAAGCCCAACCTCGCCACACGTGCCTCAAGCGCAAATGTGCTTGGAGCACTGGCACAAGGCGTGGGCAACATGATAGTGTCGAGTGCCGACCTCGCCAACAGCGACAAGACCGACGGATTCCTCAAGAAGACCAAGGCATTCACTCGCGGCGACTTTGAGGGCGCGTTCCTCCAAGCCGGTGTTAGCGAGCTCGCCATGACAGCACTCATCAACGGTATCGTCCTCCACGGAGGCATGATTGCCGCCTGCGGCACATTCTTCGTCTTCAGCGACTATATGAAACCAGCCGTGCGCCTTTCGGCACTAATGGAGCTGCCAGTGAAATTCATCTGGACACATGACGCGTTCCGCGTGGGCGAGGACGGTCCCACACACGAGCCAGTGGAGCAAGAGGCACAAATCCGACTCATGGAGGAACTCAAGAACCATAGCGGCCGCAACAGCGTGCTAGTGCTGCGTCCCGCCGACAGCGCCGAATGCACCGTGGCATGGAAGATGGCGATGGAGAACACCCTCACGCCCACTGCTCTGATTCTTTCTCGCCAAAACATCACCGACCTTCCGTCACAGCACGGCGACGGATATGCAGCACGCTATAACGACGCACTCCAAGCCAGCAAAGGCGCATACATATTATATAAAGATGATAATCCCAAGATTGTGCTTGTGGGCAACGGCTCAGAGGTGTCAACACTTGTAGAAGCAGCTAATCTCATAAAGGCAGAGCAAGACCTCAAGGTGCAGATCGTTTCCATTCCATCTATCGGACTTTTCAAAAATCAGCCCATAGAATACCAAAACGAAGTGATTCCACCAGAATTACCCACCTTTGGACTAACTGCTGGACTACCCTCAACCCTGCAAAATGTGGTAAATGGAGGCACAGTTTTCGGACTTGACCACTTCGGAGCCTCTGCCCCATACAAGATTTTGGACGAAAAATTTGGCTTTTCACCCCAAAATATCGCCTCAGAAATCCAAAAAACCCTCAAAAAACGCAAAAAATGACCTTTTTTTGAAGATTTTTTTGGGAAAATGATTAACAATCAAAAAAAAAGCTGTATATTTGCACAATGTTTTGATAAGGTATATAATTTATTTTAGTGTTTAACAAATAAAAATTTTTATTTAAAAAAACGTAAGTCTATGAAAAAGATTACATTACTTGCATGTGCATGTGCTCTTTTCTTGGCCCCTGCAGTTAACGCTCAGGAGGTACAATACGTTGAGGATCCAGCTCAAGGCTATATCTTCAATCGTATGCAAGACAATTGGTTCATCCAAGCTACTGGCGGTGTAGGCGTTATGATGTCTTACAGAGACGCAAAAATGAAACTTGGTCAGCGTTTCCTCGCTCCCAAGGCCAATTTGTTCATTGGTAAGTGGTTCTCTCCACTGTTGGGTGTTCGCATTGGCGGTCACTTCGAGCAGATGAAGGGCGCTACCGACACCTACAATGCTATTGGTGTTCGCACTGACATGGGCGACCAAATGAAAGATGGTCCTGACTACCTTGGCCAGAAATTTAACCGCATCGGTGTAACTGGTGACGTTCTGTTCAATGTTACTAACTGGATTTGCGGTTACAAGCCCGGTCGTTTCTACAACGCTACTGTTTATGCTGGTGCTTCTACTAGCTGGAACTTCTACAACGACAAGATGGACGGCAGTGGTAGCTGGAAGTACATGGGCTACAACAACGGCAAAGAGGGTCACAGCCGCAACTTCGCTCTCCAAGCTGGTTTGCTCAACAGCTTCGCTCTTGGCAAGCACGTTGACCTCCTTCTCGACCTCCGTTTCGACATGATTCAGGAGCACGTAGATGGTGCTGGTCACAAGACTTGGATTGAGTACCCAAGCGCTCAACTTGGTTTTGCTTACAAGTTTGGTAAGACTGAGTGGAATGCTCCCGTGGTTCCTATCTGCCCACCGGTTAAAGATCCAGGTCCCGAGCTCGATGCTCTTCGCAACAAGCTCGCTCAGGCAAATGCCAAGATTCGTGACCTCGAGAACCAGCTCAACGACTGCTTGAACTGGAAGAAGAACCACAAGTGCCCCAACACTCCTGGTGGAAAAGAGGCTCCTCTTGCAACTATCTACTATCCAAGAGGCAAATCTTACATCACTCCAGTACAAATGGAAGTTGTTGACGCCGTTGCTGACGTAATGAACAACGAGAGCGACAACTACATCCTCACTGGTTGGGCCGACAACTACACTGGTAACGACGAGATCAACATCAAGCTTCGTCACGACCGTGTAAACGGCGTTAAGAGCACTCTTGAGAACAAGGGTATCTCTGGCAGCCGTCTCCAGACCGAGACTAACAACGCTAACCACCCCGATGTTTATGGTGCACAGAGCGCTCCTCTCGGCCGTTGCGTAACTATCGTTCGCAACAAATAATTCTGAAACAGAATTAAATGACTTAAAAACCTCACACCGATGTGTGAGGTTTTTTTGTGCCATAAAAGAAACAATCAAAGTATAGTTTTGTCGTTTTTTCAGTACTTTTGCAAATTGATTCATATTACACCTTATTATATATAATCGCTCACCTTGACAATGGAAAGCAAAGACAAGCTAATCGACATGATAAAGACTGGTGCTCCAATGACCTTGAAGCAGCAACTCAGGCTCACTGTGGACCTTAGCACGCCAGCTATCTTAGCACAACTGTCGATAATCGTCATGCAATATATCGACTCTTCAATGGTTGGAAGCTTGGGAGCTAACGACAGTGCATCGATTGGCCTTGTCTCAACATCAATATGGCTCTTTGGCGGACTGTTGAGTGCCGCGGCAATGGGATTCACCGTGCAGGTGGCACACCTTATTGGCGCCAATCGCAGCGATGACGCGCGTAGTGTGCTGCGACAGTCATTAGTGAGTTGTATGTCTTTCAGCTTGGCTCTGGCTCTTGTGGGTTGCCTCATTAGCGGACAGTTGCCTCACTGGCTTGGTGGCAATGATTCCATATGCCACAACGCGACGCGCTATTTCTTCGTCTTGTCGCTCTTCCTACCGTTCTTAGAGATAGAGCTCTTGGCAGGAGGAATGTTGCGAAGCAGCGGCAATATGAAAGTGCCTGGGCTTCTCAATATAATGATGTGCGTGCTCGATGTGGTGTTCAACTTCCTTTTCATCTTCCCCACCCGCGACATCACTATTTCAGGCCATATCATCCACATGCCAGGAGCAGGACTCGGAGTGATGGGAGCTGCCTTAGGCACAGTGCTCGCCGAGGTGGTGACATGCCTGATAATGCTCTACTTCCTCCTTGTCAAATCCCGTGACCTGAAGCTGAAAGGCACTAAAGGGCGCTTCATCCCCACAGTCGATTGTCTGAAAAAAGCTGTGAAAATTGGCTCTCCCATTGGCCTCCAGCAAGTGATGATGTGCGGGGCATATATCGCCACCACTGTCATTGTGGCACCATTGGGTAGTATTGCCATCGCCGCTAATGCCTTTGCTGTCATAGCCGAAGGACTATGCTACATGCCTGGATACGGACTTGCCGAAGCAGCTACCACGCTGGTGGGACAAAGCACAGGAGCCAATCGCCACAATCTCTCCAAGCGGTTTGCTCATATCACTGTAACGCTTGGAGTGCTGTCAATGACCACGTTAGGAATACTTATGTATATCTTTGCTCCACAAATAATGTCGTTTATGTCGCCTGTTAAAGACATAGTTGACCTCGGCGCGCAGTGCTTGCGCATTGAGGCGTGGGCCGAGCCGCTTTTCGGTGCCTCTATAGTGTGCTATGGCGTAATGGTGGGAGCAGGCGACACTCTTATTCCAAGTGCTATGAACCTAGGCAGCATGTGGATTGTGCGCATCACGCTCGCCGCATTGTTAGCCCCCACCTACGGTCTCATTGGCGTGTGGATTGCCATGTGCATAGAACTATGGGTGAGAGGCTCAATCTTCCTGATAAGATTATACTCCGAACGATGGATAAAAATGAAGACAAAAAATCAAGCCACATATCAAAAAACTGATGACTGAAAACTGTAAACTGAAAACTTTTTACTAACTTTGCAGAAAATAAATCTCAAGCACAACAGACCTTACACTTTTGCTTTAAAATCAATAATATAAACCACAACATAACAATGAGCAACGAGAAATTTAATTTCGACGAGATTATCGACCGACGCCACACACACTCAGTAAAATGGGATCAGTGTCCTAACGACGACGTAATTCCCATGTGGATTGCCGACATGGACTTCAAAGCTGCTCCATGCATCATGGATGCCCTGAAACAAAGGTTGGAGCACGGAGTTTTTGGATATGCCCAAGTGCCCGAAGAATTCTTCACATCAATCATCAACTGGTTTGACCGCCGCCACAACTGGCATATCAACCGCGACTGGATAGAATACACCACAGGCGTGGTGCCAGCCATCGACGCCGTACTCAAAGCTGGAACCCACCCAGGCGAGAATGTGGTAATTCTCACCCCCATTTACAACTGCTTTTTCACATGCATCGAGAGCAACAAATGCAACCCCGTTGAGGTGCCATTGACCTACAACGACAATTACTCCTACTCTATCGACTACGAGGCCCTTGACAGTGCCCTCAGCGACGACAACACACACACCCTACTCTTCTGCAACCCTCACAACCCCGCCGGACGCGTATGGCGAAAGGAGGAACTACTTAAAGTCAACGAGCTCTGCCTCAAGCATGGCGTGACCGTCGTGAGCGACGAGATCCACTGCGAGATGATGATGCCAGGCGAGCATTACACTCCCTTCGCTTCAATCTCGCAAGAGGCACAAGCCAACTGCGTCACCTGCGGCTCGCCAAGCAAGTCGTTCAACATCGCAGGATTGCAGGCAGCCTTCATCGTAAGCAGCAACTCCCGTATCAAAGCCGACATCAATAAAGCGCTTATCGACAATCAGGTGTGCGCCATCAACCCCTTCGGCCTTGAGGCATTCATGGCTGCCTACAACCATGGCGAGAGCTGGATTGAGCAGTTCAATGAATATATTGCCGGCAACTTTGATATGATGCGCGAGATGATGGAAAAAGAGTTACCCGACTTCCACATTACACCCATGGAGGGGTCTTATCTCGCTTGGGTTGATGTCACTCCAACTGGCATGACAAGCGCCGAGGTGACAAAGAAAATCCTCGATGACGGCAAAGTAATGGTCAACGACGGAGCCATGTATGGCAAAGCTGGCGACGGATTCATCCGCATCAACCTTGCCACTCAGCGTTCTGTGGTTGAAGAAGCCACACGCCGCATCATCAAGGCAATGAAATAAAACAACAATTATCCTCATAACGCAAGTGACTGCCCGATTAGGTTCTGGCAGTCACTTGCGTTTCTCAATCTCTAATGTTTCTACAGAAACAATGATAATACTTTGTAGAAGTCACCTGTGGAGATTGCTGTGAACTCTGGAGTGATGCGATGGCCCAGCTGTGACGACTCGTGGAAACGGTCGCCAACCAGTGCCTTGTACTGACCACGCAGATCGCCCAGCAATTCATCTTTATCGCTGCCAATGATGTGAGTGACAGGGGTAATATACTTCTCGATGCCACGGAACTCATCCAGATCGGCAAGTGAGCATTTGAACGTCTGCACACCATCCTCACGGGGGTTGTAATATTCCACCTCCTGCCCTATCTCTGGCAAGAAACTCAGACTATCCTCGGGGTTGATTGCCGGATTGACGGCAATCTTTGGAATGTCAACCTTGGCGCACAGCGTGTAATACCCACCCAGCGACGTGCCAGCAAGTATGTCGATGCCGTGCTCAGCGATATAGTCCTCAATCTTCTTGATTGACTCCTCAGGATGATGCGTCACATCAAAAGCGTGAACTTCAACATCGTGGTAGTTAGCCTTGATGTTGAGGATTGTGCTGCTTTGTGCCGAACTCCTGAAACCGTGAATATACAATAATTTCTTCTTACTCATTACTTCTTGGTTGTTTTCTTGGTTGGAGTTTTCTTCTCAGCAGGTTTCTTGGTTGCGGCTTTCTTCGCTGGAGCCTTTTTCTCTGTTGATTTCTTTGTGGCGGCTTTCTTAGCTGGAGCCTTTTTAGGCTTGGGCTCTTCCTTTGGCTCTTCTTTAGATTCTTCAACCTTAGGCACGAAATCGCCGGTAGTATCCTTCACAATGTTGTTGCGCAGCATTTCCACCTCGCGGTTCAGCTCCTCAATCTCCTTCTCCTGGTTGCGGATAGTGAGCAGTAAGGCGTTAAGCTCCTCATTCTCAATCTCCTCGGGGAATTGCTCACGCACACGAATCAAGAAGTCGCTAAGCACATTCATATAATTGGTAAATGCGGCATAGGGTGAATCGTAGGGGCTGTAATGTGAATGTACCGAACCATCGCTGCTGTGCTTAGTGCACATATAGTAGAAATGGTCGCTCGCCTGCAGGTAGTTCCAGTCTTGACGAATGCGCTTGTCGGGCACCAACCTGATACGCTCGCTAAGGCAGTAGAGCTTGTTTACCGCCTCCTCCTGCAAGATATTACCCATCCATGCGCTGGTGTCGCGTGCCTCATCGGCCCAAGATATTGGGTGCATCACTGACAATTCGCTTACCGGTTTCATTTTCGACACCACCTCACTGGGGGTCATAAACTCGATATTATGCTCGGCGGCAAAGCGTGGCAGTGCCTTCATAAACTCAAAGATGCCACTCTCGCGCGGCTGCAGCTCGCCAAAGGTCTCATAGTTCATGAACAGGTTGATAAGCATCTCCTCCTCGGGCAGCGTGGCAATCCAGTTGATGTATTTGTCGGCTGTCAAAGGATAAGCCGCCCACTCGGGATTGCTGAAGCGGAACGAGATATCGTCGCTGAGTTTGGAGTTCTTGAGCAACAGTCTCAACTTGGGAGCCGAAGCAGCTTTGTAAAGGTAATTAGGCGATTTCCAGCCTAAAATGTGCTTAGCGCCATCGGTGATAGCTCCCTTGAAGCCCATCGACGCCACCATAGCAGCGATGTCGTCGTTATAGATAAGCTCAGTGTTGCGGAACACCTTGGGCTTTTGGCCGAAGAGCTGATAAATCTTCTCGTCGTGGGCCTTCACCTGCGCCATGAACTCCTCGGGGTCAACGAGCGACGAGAGAGAGTGGGCGTAGGTCTCGCTCAGGAACTCCACGCAGCCGGTGTCGGCGAAGTCCTTCATCGAGTCAATAAACTCGGGCACATACTGTTCCAGCTGCTCAAGCGCCGTGCCGCTAATTGAGAACGCCACCTTGAATCTCTTGCCATTCTCCTTAATCATGTCAAGAAGCATCTGGTTGGCAGGCAGATAAGAGCGTTGCGCTATGCGAGTGATGATTTCGTCATTGGCGAAGTCATCATAGTAGTAATGATCGTTACCGATGTCGAAGAAACGATAGGTCTTCAGGCGGAACGGCTGATGTATCTGGAAATAGAAACAGATTGATTTCATGATTCTTTATGTATTTTGTGGTTGTTATTATTTTCTGTTAATTAATCATGTTTTCTAAAACATCTAAACTTGTGTATTAAAGAGGAGGTTCTTTGTACTCTGCACTCTGTACTCTGCACTCTAACCCTCAAGTTATTAGTCGCTTGTAGATGTCAATAACCTTAGCGCCTGCCTTGTCCCAAGTGATTTGGTTCACCTCCTCAAGACCCTGCTCACGCAACTGGTTGTACATGGCAGGATATTTGATAATCGAGTAGATGGCGTCGGCAATGGCATTGGTGTCCCAATAATCCACCTTTATCACATTGTTGAGAATCTCGGCGCAGCCGCTCTGCTTGGAGATAATCGATGGCACGCCCATCTGCATCGCCTCAAGTGGCGAAATGCCGAACGGCTCGCTCACCGAAGGCATGATATACACGTCGCTTGCCTTGAGCATCTCATACACCTGCTTGCCTTTCAGGAAGCCCGTGAAGTGGAATCGTCCGGCGATGTGTCGGCGGGCGGCAAGGCGTATCATCTTCTCCATCATGTCTCCGCTGCCAGCCATCACAAACTGCACGTTACGCACCTTTTGAAGCACCTGCCAAGCGGCATCGACAAAGTATTCGGGACCCTTCTGCATAGTGATGCGCCCTAAGAAAGTGATAACCTTTTCATGCTTGGGCGGCACCTCCAAATCAAGCAGTTCCTGACTCAGCGGCTCCACGGCGTTATGCACGGTGGTCACCTTGTCGGGACTGATGCCATATTTCTCTATTACCGTCTTGCGGGTGAGGTTGCTCACGGTGATGATGTGGTCGGCGTTGTTCATGCCGTCCTTCTCGATGTTGAACACCGTGGGGTTCACATTGCCGCGACTGCGGTCGAAGTCGGTGGCGTGAACATGAATCACTAATGGCTTGCCAGTCACCTGCTTGGCATGTATGCCGGCAGGATAAGTGAGCCAGTCGTGAGAGTGAATCACGTCACAATCAACCGTGCGGGCTATCACACCCGCCACTATCGAGTAGTTATTGATCTCCTCGAGGAGGTTGTCGGGATAACGGCCTGAGAACTCGATGCAACCCAGGTCGTTGGTGTTCATGTAGTTGAAGTCGCTGTAGATGTGGTCACGCAAGTCATAATAGGTCTGCGGGTCGAGCACCTTGCCTATGCGCCCTTCCACATAGTCCCAATTCACGTCGCGCCAAGCCACCGGCGTGCAGTTGGCGCCGATGATTCGGGCGAAGTCCTTTGGCTCATCGCCCCAGGGCTTGGGAATGACAAACGTGATGTCCATGTCGCCACACTGCGCCATTCCCTTGGTGAGACCAAAACTTGCTGTTCCCAGTCCTCCCAAGATGTGGGGAGGAAATTCCCAGCCAAACATTAAAGCCTTCATATATCGATTTAGTTTTTTTGGGAAGACTATTTAGGACAACTAATGTGTATTCCAATTTTATTACTAACAATTGTCTGCGGTAGAGCCACTGCTGTGGCAATTGTCCTTAATAATAAAATGAAAAAAGATTTTGTCCTTTATTGTCTTCAATATTTTAAGCGTTTATTACTCCAATGCTCTTAAACAGGCGCAGCACTCGCAGCACACCGCCCACATTGGGGGCGTAGCTCACCGCGCCGCGGCCTATGAATGGCGGATTGCCGTCATACAGCTCCGAGAGCGTGCCGATGCCGCCCTGCGACATCTCGTCCTCAAAGCCTATCATCATGCGCTCGATGAACGATGCTCCATTAAGACCGAACACCTTGATATAAGCGTCGGTATAGAAGCCCATAAGCCACGGGCGGGCCGAGCCGGCATAGTAAGCCACCTCACGTTCCTCGGGGTTACCGAGATACCAGGGTTTGTAGCCCCAGCTCTTGGGACTGAGGGTGCGCAGGCCCTTAGGAGTGAGCAACTCGCGCGTCACCACATCGAGCAGTTTCTTTCGCTGGCGTCGGTCGAGCGGAGAGTAGTCGAGGCCGGCGGCGATTATCATATTGGGCCTTACGCTCGGGTCGGCGTAGGAGCCGTCAACATAGTCAAACAGATAGCCATAATCGTTGAGGAACATCTCGACGAAGGCAGGTTTCACCTTGTCGCTGAGTTCTTTCAGTGATGCCACATACTCTTGCTCAGTCTCAACATCACCAAACAAATCCTGGGCAAACATCAGCGAGTTGTACCACAGAGCGTTAAACTCTACCAAGTAGCCGGTGCGGGGCACCATAGGCGAACCGTCGGGATGGGTGGAGTCCATCCACGACATCGGTTTCTTGGTGCCGTCGGTGCTCACCAAGCCGTTGGCTTCGAGGGTGAGATTGGGATGATTACCGTCGATGATATGGGCGAGCATCGCCTTCACGAGGTCGCCATAGCGCTCACGGGCAACGTGGAAACCAGCGTCCTTGGCATATTCCTGCAGCGACCACATCGCCCACAGAGGCACGTCGGGCAGGTCTATGCCCTTGAGGTGCTTATCGAGGGTGCCGTCTTCGATAAACCGCAGCAACGCGTCTTTGGCGGTGTCCATAATCTTCTCGAAATCGGGACGGTGATGGTTGGAGATGGTGCAACCGGGCAACGCCATGAACTCGTCGCGTGCGCGAATCTTGAACCACGGGTAGCCGGCAAGGATGTAGTTGCCGTCGTCATTGGTCAGGTAGAACTGCTTGGCGCTGTTCTTGAGGCAGTTGTAGAAACTGGTGCGAGGAGTGCGCGATTGCACCTCGTCCTCGTGCATGCGGGCGAGATTGCGGGTGTTTACCTCGTCGATGCCTGCCGAGAAAATCAGCGGCTCGCCCTTCTTGATTTCTATCTCGAAGTAGCCAGGCACATACAGGTCTTCGGTGTAAGGGATGCCGCGCTCCATGTCCTTGATATACTCTATGCCCTTGTACCAGTGCGGGTCATAGACGAAAGTCGGCTTGTGGTTGAACTGCATGTAGAGCGTAGGATAGCCGTCATACATGCAGGTGGCGATGCCGTTGTGCACCTCGCGATACTCCCTGTTGGCAACCGAGTTCTCCACGCACAGGTCGTTGGCGTTGCGGAACGCCAGGAACGGGCGAAACTGCAATGTTGTCTTGGAGTGGGCATCCACAAGCGTGTAGCGGATGAGGATGCGGTTCTCGTTGGTGATGAAAATCTTCTCTCTCTTTAAAATCACACCGCCCACACGGAAGAGGTGGGAAGGCACACGCTCGCAGTCATACTCGCGGATGTACTTGTGACCGTTGGGACTGAACACATTGCCCTTATACTTGTGGAGACCCAGGTTGAACGGCGCGCCATGCTGAATCACCGTCTCGTCGAGCGACGAGAGCATCACATGGCTGTTGTCGTCAATCTCAGGAATAGGAATCACCAGCAAGCCATGCTGCTTGCGGGTGTTGCACCCCACAATAGTGGTGCAATGATAAGCCCCCGACTGATTAGTCCTGAGAATCTCCTTAGTAAGAGACTGCTCAAGATTGATCATCAAGTTTTTATCAAATTTTAAATAGCTCATTAATAATATTATGTGTAATGGTGAATAAGTTTCTAACAGCTTTCTAGTAAGACAATTAAAGACAACTAATGCGTATTCCTCTTTTATTAATGACAATTACCTGCGACAGAGCAAAGGCGGTAAAAATTGTCCGTAATAATTCAATGAACAAAGCTTTTGTCCTTCATCGTCTTCAACATTTTCAGTATTCGTAACAAATTTACAGCTTTTCAATAATATGAGCAAACTATTTCCAACTTTTTTTTCAACAAACGCATTTTTTATGAAAAAATAGCAGCCATTTTTTCGAGAAACGAAGAACGAAGAACGAGAAACAGCAATTTACAACCATGATGCTCAATTAGTTTTTAACTTTTTCTGAAATTAGTATTTTTTATTTTTGATGTGCTCGATTTTGGCACTTTTAAGGCTTATCTTTGCACGCGCAACAAAAAAGAACGAGGCTCGAAAGTCCCGCTCTTGATGTTTTCACAACGGAATAATCCTTATTGTGAATTGCTTCAAATTTGTTCTGCAAATTTAAGGCAAAAAAACAAGTTGAACAAATTTTCATCGAACAAAAAAATAAAAAATCGCATTTTTTTTATAAATTTGCAACATAATAGCAAAACTATCAGAACAATGAAAAGAATTTTAGGTTTAGATTTAGGTACCAGCAGTATTGGCTGGGCGGTTGTCAATCAAGCCGAGAAAGAAAACGAGAAAAGCAGTATCGTGAAACTTGGCGTAAGAGTTAACCCTTTAACCGTTGACGAGAAAGGAAATTTTGAGAAAGGCAAAAGTATCACAACTACTGCCGACAGGACTCTAAAGCGTGGTATGCGTCGCAACCTTCAACGCTACAAGCAACGTAGGGACAAGCTGAAAAATCTCTTGATTGAGAATAACATAATCTCAGAAGACAGCATATTGACCGAGGATGGCTCTTTCACCACCTACGAGACAATGGAACTGCGAGCAAAAGCTGCCAAAGAAGAAATAACTCTTGAGGAATTGGCAAGAGTGCTACTTATCATCAATAAAAAGAGAGGATACAAGAGCAATCGCAAGGCCTCAAACGAAGAAGATGGAGAATTAATCGACGGCATGGCAGTAGCGCGTGAACTATATAATAAAGGTATCACGCCTGGTCAATATGTCTATGAGAGGCTGAAAGCTCAAAAGCGATACAAGCCTTCGTTCTATCGCTCTGACCTACAAGCAGAGCTTGAAACTGTGTGGAACAAGCAAGCTGAATACTACCCCACTCTACTTGATGATGAGACAAGAAAGAAAATTGAAGGCAAAGGCAAAATCGATACTCGAAAGTTGTTCTATGCCGCCCATAACATAACAGCGGCCGAAGAAAAAGACCGCAAGTTGCGCCAAGTAACATACTATTACTGGCGTGCTACAGCAGCCAAGGCGAGAATTGAGCCCGAGCAACTTGTTACCGTGCTAAGTGAGATTAATGGCGATATTGCCGCCTCAAGTGGATATTTAGGAGCCATAGGAGACCACAGCAAGGAACTTGAAATCAACAAAATGACTGTTGGAGAATATTTGCTTGACTTAATCAAGAAGAATCCTCACCACAGTTTAAAGAACATTGTTTTTTATCGCAATGACTATATTCATGAGTTTAATACCATTTGGAACACTCAGGCAAAATTTCACAAAGAACTCACGCCCGAATTAAAAATGAAAGTTGAGGGAGAGACTATTTTCTTCCAGCGAAGGTTGAAGTCGCAAAAAGGCCTTATATCTTTCTGCGAGTTGGAAGGTAAAGAAATTGTGGTTTGTGGCAAAAAGGTGATGACTGGTCCACGAGTATGCCCCAAAAGTTCTCCCCTTTATCAAGAGTTCAAGATTTGGCAAGATCTCAACAACTTAATTCTCGAGAACAAAACCATAAAAAAAAGTAGAAAGAAATCTGATGGTATAGGTTCGCTCTTTGCCGAAAACGAAGTTGAAAAATTCTTGCCATTGAGCAAAGAGCAAAAGCAAAGACTCTATCAAGAATTATATTGCACTAAAGAGCTGACTGCAAAAGATGCGCTTAAAGTGCTTGGACTTAGCGATAAAGAGTATTCGTTAAATTATAAGAAGCTGCAAGGAAACATCACTCAAGTCACATTACTCAATGCCTATAAGAACATCGTCGAGATGACAGGGCACGATGTGGATAAATTTGACAAGATGGATGCTGAGAACAAACTCCATCTCATTAAAGCTGTCTTTGATACACTTGATGCCAAGAATGATTTCTTGACTTTCAATGAAGGAAATAGTGCCGAAGAAATGCAGCAAAATGCAATGTTCAAACTCTGGCATTTGCTGTATTCCTATGAGGATGATAACACCCCAACAGGCAATGGCAAACTGGTTGAACACATCTCCGAGTTGACAGGTCTGCCCCATGAATATGCTTCTATCCTTGCCAGAGTCACTTTTATCCAAGACTTTGGTTCTCTTAGCACAAAGGCAATAAGAAATATTTTGCCACACATGAAAAATGAAGGTCTGGTATATTCTGATGCATGCCAAGCAGCAGGTTATAACCATTCAAAGCAATCGCTCACCAAAGAAGAGAAAGAGAACCGAGAGCTAGCTGGCCATCTAGAGATTCTCCCAAAGAATAGTTTGAGAAACCCTGTGGTAGAGAAAATCATAAACCAGATGATTCATGTGGTGAATGGTTGCATCAACGAATTTGGGCAATTTGATGAAATCCACATTGAGATGGCGCGAGAACTCAAGCAAAGCCAGAAACAACGAGAGGAAACCACCAAGCATCTTAATGCCAAAACCAAAGAGGTGGAAAACATCAAGAAACTATTAGCACTGCCACCTTTCAATATTCCTAACCCTTCCCGAAATGATGTGCTCAGGTATCAACTCTACGAAGAACTGGCACCTAACGGTTACAAAACTCTCTACTCTAACACCTATATCAGTAAAGAGAAACTTTTCAGCCGTGACTTTGATATAGAGCATATTATACCTCAGGCCAAAGTCTTTGACGACTCCTATTCAAATAAGACATTAGAGAGCCGAGCGATAAATATTGAGAAAAGCAATATGACTGCCATCGACTATGTGAGAATGAAAACTGGAGATGAAGGTGTTGAAGATTTCAAGAAGCGCATCGCTTTCCTAAACAAAGAAGGTAGCCGAAAAAAGTACAAGAATTTGCTTACCGAAGAAGACAATATAGAGAACGGATTCTTGAATCGAGATTTAAGCGACTCTCAATATATAGCAAAAAAAGCAAAAGAGATTTTGCAACAAGTTTCAAGAGATGTTATCACTACTACCGGCTCAATTACAGCACGATTGCGTGAAGATTGGCAACTTGTTGATGTGATGAAAGAGCTCAACTGGGACAAATTCAACAAACTGGGTTTGACTACAGTAGAGCGCAACCGTGACGGCCATGAGGTGAGACGCATTAGCGACTGGACTAAGCGCAACGACCATCGCCATCATGCTATGGACGCACTCACCATTGCATTCACTCGACATTCTCAAATACAGCTTCTTAATAACCTTAATGCTAAGGACGAAGGCGACAAGAAAGACCCTAACATATATGGCTTAGAGAAGAAAGTATTACTGAAAAACGGCAGATTTGTGCCGCCGATGCCTCTTGATGAGTTCAGAGCCGAAGCAATAAAACATTTATCAAAGATTTTGGTTTCAATAAAAGCCAAAAATAAAGTCACCACACGAAATGTGAATAAGATAAAAGGCTCAGACTCACAAACCACATTGACCCCTAGAGGTCAACTTCACAATGAGACTGTGTATGGCAAGCGGCAACGTTATGCCACACGTGAGGAGAAAGTGGGTGCTTCATTCACAGTAGAGAAGATTGATACTGTTTGTCGCAAAGCCTATCGTGATGCCCTCATGCGACGCCTTGTAGAAAATAATGGTGACCCAAAGAAAGCGTTCACTGGAAAGAATGCTTTATCTAAGACCCCACTATTCATTGATGAGCATCATAGCACAAAAGTTCCAGAGAAAGTGAAGACTGTGTTTCTTGAAACCTATTTCACAGTAAGAAAGCCCATCAGCAAAGACCTTAAAATTGATAAGATTGTTGATGAGGGCATTAAGCGCATACTAGAGAACCGCTTAAAAGAATATGGCAACGATGCGGCAAAAGCATTCTCCAACCTCGACGAGAACCCCATCTGGCTCAACAAAGAGAAAGGTATCACCATCAAAAACGTCACAATAAAAGGCGTAAACGTAGCAACACCACTTCGACCAAAGCGAGACAAGCATGGAAATATTATAGTTAAAGATGGCGAGATAGTTCCGACCGACTTCGTGAGCACGTCAAGCAATCATCACATTGCCATCTTTGAAGATGTTGACGGAAACTTGCAAGAACATGTTGTGTCGCTCTATGAGGCCACGGCCCGCAAGAACCAGAATATGCCTGTTGTTGACCGTGATTACAACAAAGAACTTGGGTGGAAATTCCTTTTCACCATGAAGCAGAATGAGTATTTCGTGTTCCCCGACGAGGCAACAGGGTTCGACCCACGCGATATTGACTTAACTAATCCTATTAACCACACTTTGATAAGCCCTCATTTGTTTAGAGTGCAAAAACTTTCAACTGGAGATTATGTTTTTAGGCATCATCTTGAAACTAATGTCGAAGACAACAAGAACTTAAAAGGTATAACATGGAAAAGATGTAGTATTAAGGGCATTTCAGGTATTATTAAGGTGCGAGTTAACCACATAGGTCATATCGTTAAAGTAGGAGAATATCTATGATAAAACGCACGCTATACTTCGGCAACCCCGCCTATCTGAGCATGAAAAATGCTCAGATGGTGCTGCGGTTGCCAGGAAAGGATGGAGAGGAAGAGCAAACCCGCACCTTTCCCATCGAAGATTTGGGCGTTGTGATACTCGACAACAAGCAAATCACCATCACCCAAGGCCTAATGGAACACCTGCTGGAAAACAACTGTGCTGTAATAACTTGCGATTCCACTCACATGCCCACCGGTCTGCTTCTTCCCCTCGATGGTCATTCTCGCCAAAGCGAGCGATTCAAGGCACAATTGGCATGCAGCAAACCACTAAAGAAAAATCTATGGCAACAGACCGTGCAAGCCAAGATTGCAAACCAAGCGTCGGCACTCGAACTTTGCGCGCCCAACTGCAAAACTGGCAACATGCGTGCATGGGTCGAAGAAGTGCGCAGCGATGACAACCTTAACCTTGAAGGTCGGGCGGCAGTATATTATTGGAGCAATTTCTTTCCTGAGATACCAAACTTTAAACGCGACCGTGAGGGATTTTTTCCTAACAACCTACTTAACTACGGATATGCCATTTTACGGGGTGTGATAGCGAGGAATCTCGTAGGATCAGGATTATTGCCCACTATGGGCATCCACCACCGCAACAACTATAATGCCTACTGCCTTGCCGATGATGTGATGGAACCTTATCGGCCTTTTGTTGACGTGCACGTAAAGCATATCATGAAGGAAAGTGATGACCCGTGGGACTTGTCGCCAGCGATTAAGCGTGAGTTGTTAACAATCCCCACACTTGACGTGAAAATTGACGGCAAGCGCCGCCCGCTGATGATTGCCGCCGAGATGACTACAGCCTCACTTGCTCGATGTTTTACTGGCGAGTCTCGCAAAATCTCCTATCCTTATTTTTAAGAAAGTTTAACTTGGATGGCCAGTTGTCAACGCTTCAGTGAGTATAGAATAATGTGGGTACTTGTGTTCTTCGACTTGCCAACCGAGACGCGAAAACATCGCAAGGCATACGCCACATTTCGAAAGGGACTGATGCAAGACGGCTTCTCAATGATTCAGTTCTCAATCTATGCAAGGCACTGTGCCAGTGCGCAAAACGCTATGGTTCATGTGCAACGAGTCAAGAATATGCTGCCTAAGGAAGGCAATATCTGTATTATGACAATTACAGACAAACAGTTTGGCAATATGGAGATTTTCAATGGCAGAAACCCTGATGTACCAAGAAGTGGCGGACAGCAACTTGAACTGTTTTGAAACAACAAATCCACCCTAACGAGGTGGATTTATTGTTTTAACAATACAACTTTTTTTATTTCTAACAACGCGCATAACAGACTGATTCCCTGAATAATACAAATATTGAGTTGTATTATCAAATACAAAGATACAAATTTGAAAGCAATTCACAACTAGATTTTATATAAAAACTTATAAATTATTGTTGTATTATCAAATACAAAGATACAAATTTGAAAGCAATTCACAACAGAGACGAATCTTAATATTTCTCAGAAAAAGTTGTATTATCAAATACAAAGATACAAATTTGAAAGCAATTCACAACACGGTGAGTTTAAGAATACGCTTCAATTTTGTTGTATTATCAAATACAAAGATACAAATTTGAAAGCAATTCACAACTTATTGAGGGCAAGTTGGAATATGCTCGCCGTTGTATTATCAAATACAAAGATACAAATTTGAAAGCAATTCACAACGAGTGCG
>JAFYYG010000002.1 GCA_017557625.1 Muribaculaceae bacterium | reverse complement strand
CGTGACTTGGATATATGTCAATTCAATTGGATAGTTTCCCATGTCGTCGGCATCTATCCACTGGTCGATGGGCAGGTCGATGGTGGTCTCCACATTGGCAGGCACCGACTCTGGAGTCACTGCCTGATAACTTATCTTGCCACCGTTGGGACGCAGGGCGAAAGTAACGCCGGTAACAGGCGCCTCGCCGGGATTGATGCGCACGCGCAAGGTGTCGGGAAGACTCCACAAAGTAATATCCTTGTTCAAGCGCAGGTAGTTGACGCGTGCGCTGGAACCGGTGTAAATCACTTTCATGCCGTTGTCAAGCGGCTCAATTTCATAGTTTTTTCCTCCACTCATGGCGAAACTCCAAGTGCTCAAGTCCATCTCAGGATCAAGCGGATATACACGCTTGATGGGCTTCTGTACTGTCACTTTCATGCTCAACGATTTGTCGCCCAGCACACCGGTGACCATTGCTTCGCCGTCGCGCACACCTTGCAGCACCCCGGTATTCTCGTCAATGACAACTATGCTCTCGTCGCTGCTGCTCCATGTGAGCGCTTCGGGGTCGAGAGGCATAACGGTCTCTCCAACTTGGCTCTCCACTCCCACGGCGTAGGTACGGTAGGTGTCGTTGATGATGGAGTCGTTGGTGAGGCTCATGTCGTCAGCACTGCCCACTATCGAGATGGGTAACGAGGCTGTAATGCCATTGTAGATAGCGGTAATCTCGCCATCGCCACTACCAGTGCCAAAGAAGGTGTTGCCGTTCTTAATAGTGCCTAGACTCTCATCGGCTTCGAGCGTGAAACCCTGCACATTGGTGTCGATGAGCATACCAAACTGGTTGTAGCCGTATATCACTGGGGTATATACTCCAAATTTGGGAACGCGCTGCACCCAATCCTTGAAACGTATCTCGGCAATCTCATTGTCATCGGGAGCACTGCTCACAAGGAACAGACCGTTACAGTCGGCGCGCTCGCGACCATCACTTGGCACGTTGCGAACTCCCAACGCACTGGTGTAGAGCGTAGTCGAACCGCCACCGTCAAGGTTCATGCCCTCGGTGGCGCCGGCATAGCGCAACAGGTCGCCAAGATGCGATGTGCGACAACCGTCGCTTATGAGCGAACGCCCGTCAACCACAAGGAAAATCACCGTCTGCCCTCCATTGGCATAGCCTATGCAGGTGCGGGGATGCATATCGGGGTTGCCGTCGTTGATGGTCTCGCCGTTACGCAGCATCCAGGGCTGACCGCTAACCACCTCGCGAGGGTCAATCATAGTGCCGCCAGTCACGGCGTTCATTGTCACGGTCACCTCGTCTCCCTCTTGCAAGCCGGCGATGAAATCGGCGGTGGAGCCTTGTCCGTGTAACACATATCTGCCGCCGGGCACCGTCATGTCGCCGGTGGTGCTTGGTGTGCCGGTGATTACCATCTTGAACGGCTCAAGGAAGTTGAAGGTGTTGCCCTCCACGAGCATTGCCTCCACCTCACAGCACGCCGAGGTCTGGTTGGTGCTGCCGTAGTAGCGGTCGTTGTAGAAGGTGATGACATTGTTGCTGGCGTCGGTGTTCACGCCGCCTGCGGTGACCGTTATGCCGTTGTGAGTCACCGAACCGCTGAACGACACCGTATTGATGTAGGAATTGCGGTTCTCGTCAAACACATACTTATATTCATCGCTGTTGAGTCGATACACCACTCCGTCACCTATGCAGGTGCCTATGGGCGTGCCCACCATCGACACGCCTTGCGCGGTGGTGCCGCTGGTGTAGAAAAAGTCACCGTTGATGCCGGCAAAGAAGCGGTGGCCTGGACCGTCGTTGCGCTGAGCCATTGATGACACCGTCTCACCGCCAGCAGTTTTGTCGTTACCGCTGACGGTGCGCAGCGTCAGCCACGGGTTGGTCATGTCGATAGTGGTGTAGAACACGCGCATCTCGGTGCTGCCGTTGGTGAAATAAAGCGATGTCTGAGTTGTTCCGGGCCCTATCTTGGCGTGAAACAGGGTGTCAACATAGTATTCCTCTCCCAGCAAACTCCATGTGTCGCCCGCCCAACTAACAGAGCAAACGAGTGCCAACAATGCCAATAAATTAAACTTCTTCATTTTTTTAAAGTTGACAATAAAAACAAGTTGACAAGCAGTTTATAGGGTTAAAGCCTGCCTCGCACACAAGTTTCTTCCTCAAAAAATGGGGACATTTTTTCTCGGACACAAAGGTAATAAAAACTTCGCAAAACACAAAAAAAGCAGCCTTTTTTTGTTTTCTCTCAAAAAGTTGCATCTATCGATGCCGAAAAGCCTGCTCACGCAGGATTTATTTTGCCGACCCCTTTATATAAAACAACAAACACAAGAATATGCGCAAAAGCCTCAAAGAGGCTGGGTGGGTCGAAGACCCAACTTCAATCGTAAAACCATGCAACCACGAAGTGCTCGGGGAGATTCAAAAGCCATAGTCGCACGAAGTGCGGTGGGCGGTGCCCAAAGGGCATTTGAACTCGACCCAACATTGAACCCCAGAGGGTTCGCAGCTTGGTCATTAGAAATCACTGGACTACGTGCCTCGAAGAGGAACTTCTGCTGATGATGAACCCCAAAAGCATATTACCGATTGGCGATGAAGTTCGCCTTTGGCGCACCTTTTCATTAGATGACGTATGGACCAAGCTGCGAGGATCTTCGACCCTCTTGCATGGTCTTACCCACAAATAGCTTCTTCGAAGCACTCTGCGTCTTCGACGCAATAAGCGCAGAGAAGCTATATAACCGCGACGATGCGCGAAAAAACCAGCGTGGGAGAATTGTCATTAATTCCCCCACGCGTAGCGTTAAGTATATTTGTTCTTAATTGTCTTAAACTAGCGAGTCCTGCGAGCGGCAAACTAGCACGAAGTGCGGCAAACTATTGTCCCAGCAGCACATCATAGACTGCAGTCACGTCGGCAGCTGTGATGTTGCCGTCGCCGTTCTGGTCGCCGTTAACGACTTGGCTGTAGTCATTGTTGAGCAACACGTCGTAGAGCGCAGTAACATCGGCAGCGGTAACAACACCGTCGCCGTTCACATCGCCTGGGATAGCCACATTCTCGCTCAGGTTGGTGTAGATGGTGGTGGCCCCTCCAGTATCGCTGGTATTTAGTTCAAGGTAGGAAGAACCCATATCGAAAAAGGTTGCTGTGATTTTGTCGAACTGTGGCTTAGTAGCGTTTATTTCAAAATAACTTGTGTAGAAGCCGGAAGACACATCTTCATATGAGTTCACAGCCTTGAGGTACTGTGAGGTGGTCAAATTGGAACCAGTAGCATAATTCAGCCGGTAGTAGGACCCTGCGTTGCCATGCACCACGGCACCATTTTTCTCTTCCAACTTTGCCACTTTAGACAGAGTGGCTTTCTTCTGGTTCTTGTCGTAGGCGGTCACAGTGTAGGCTTCCACGCCAGTGCCCTCGAAGTTTATGGGCTTGTAACAAGAAAACGACTGCCACTCGCTGTCGAGCCGTAAATATGGACGAATCACGGATGTAGAATATTCTCCTCCTGCCAAATAATTTTTAATCTTTCGATAGTTCACCCAGCACTTGAAGTCGCTTGCGTTGTTTCCAATGAAACTGCTTCCAGTGGTTGCGTCATAAAGAAACATTTCATGAAGATTTTGGCAATCATAGAAGGCATAACCATCGATATCCACTTTGTGAGAGATTGGTGACACAAACTTTGTTATTCTTGATCCCTTAAACGCCCCATATCCAATATCTGTTAGATGTTGGAAATTGGTCAAATCCAAATCAAAATTCATTTGAGTTTGATAAAAAGCAAGTCTTTCGATTATTTCCACATTAATGAACGGAAAATTTGTAAGCTTAATATCAGCAAAAGCTGCTTCTTTTATAAAAGAGATGCTTTGAGCCTGATTAATGGTATAGCTGCCTCCCTCATTAAAGGCGGCATATCCATCAATAAGGTTGGGAACGTATGTTCTACCACCATAATTCAACGTTGGAGGAATAGTCCTTGTCCCAGCCGGAATCCCGACAACTTTCAGCTTACCGTCGCCCGTGAAGCCATTATGCGAATATTCTTCTTCGGAGGTGACAGTATAGCGCACTCCGCCAGCTGCAATGTCATAGCAGTTGATGTGGTCATAAGTACCGGTTTTGACGTTAAAACTCGACCAGTAGCTGGTTTGATATATCAATGATTTCTCATAAGGAACGTACAAGTCAATCAAATGCCAATCCCGCCAATAGTCGTAATCAAAGTAAACACGATAGGGTGGAGTGTCCTTATTGAGATACACCACCCTGATTGCATCACATCCTTTGAAAGCATCATGGCCCACTGTATTTGTATTCACTGATGACGGAAAGTGCACAGTATATAAGCTTTTACAGTCCTGGAAGGCATAATTGTCAATGGTCGTGACATTATAAGGTAGATAGAGATATTTAATGCTGGCTCCTGTCGCCGCATATTCCAGCACCCGTTTAAGCGTTTCGGGGAAGTCTGTTATATTATTGTCTATATTAGACCCATTTTTCCCGTATTGCCACTGGCAAGGAATCTGGTAGAGCATAGTCTTGGCTTTATTATATAAGGCATCTTTGTAGCTACAATAGTTGGGGTTGTTAGCATCAACAATTATTTTTTGCAAAGAAGAACAGCTATAGAACGGCGCAATCCCAATATCTTTGGTTGTTGCGGGAATGTTCACTGTGCCAGTGAAACCACATTTTCCAAAAGCAAAGTTTCCTATTTTTACTACCCCTTGCAGACCTTCTTTTCTAAGCTCGACGGAGATTAGATTTGGGCAATTATAAAAGGCATATTCATAGATGGTATCGACTGCGACTTCGGCGCTTGTGAGGTTGGAGCAGTTACGAAACGCCGCGACTCCGATTCTATACCCCAAAGTGTTATTATTTGTTATCTTGGTGATGGCGGCATTGTTAAAGAACGCACTGTCGGCAACGCCATAGAACTTATAGCTGCCTGGGGAATTGTTCGAAGAATTACCTACACTTTGCGGCAAACTGATGGTATAGTTTGAGCCGTCGGTAAAGGAGGCCGCCACAAGCACGCACATTGAGCGAACTGACGGGTTGCTGCTGTTGCTGTTATAGGGAATGCCGTTCTTGATCATGTAGTATTGCCAGCAGCCGTTGGTGGAATTGTAGACCTTGAAATCGCCCACCTTGTAGCTATAATGGCGAAGGATGTTGTCGGCGCCGAAAGCCGCTACCCACAGGCTATCGGCCTTTAGGGCGTTCATGCCACGATAGGTGGCAGTGGAGGCCCTTTTAGTCGTGCTCGAGTTGCTGAAGGTGTAGTCATAAATCTTTGGTGCCTTCTCTCCAGCAAAGGCCACAACCGTAAGACTCGTGCAGTTCTGGAACGCATATTGCCCGATTTCCTTCACCGAGCTGGGCATGTTCACAGTTTTGAGATTGGTGCATCCATAAAAGACATAACTGTTGATGTATTCAACACCATAGCCAATGGTGACATTAGTGATGTGGGTGTAGTTCTGAAAAGCCCCTTGATTGATTCGAGTGACGCGATAACGGTTGCCGTTATAAATCACATAGCCCGGGATGTCGAGCGTAGTGAGCGAAGCGCCTGCATTGGAGAAAGTCTGCAGATATGCAAAATTCTCCTCGCTTGACGAAGAGCCCAAGCCAAGATAGTACTTGAAGTTGCCTATCTCAACACTGGTATAATAGGTATAGGCGCTTGCCGTCATGGCGATGAGTGCCATGAGAAGGAGTAAAGTGTATTTTTTCATTTTCGTAATATTTTTGTGTTAGTGTTGTCCGTTAATGATTTAGATTGCAAATATAGTGATTTCGCTACGTCCCTTGTATATAAAACAACAAACACAACAAAAAATATTTGTTATCCTTGTCAGGTTTTGTTGATTTTGTTTGATATACCCGCGACGAAGCGCGGCAAACTAATTGTTCAGCAACACATCGTAAACGGCAGTGATATCGGCGGCGGTGATGTTGCCGTCGCCGTTTTGGTCGCCATTGACGATGTGTGAGCTGTCGTTGTTAAGCATGAAGTCGTAAAGCGCAGTCACATCGGCAGCGGTGACATTGCCGTCGCCGTTCACGTCGCCGGGAACATCCTGACTCAAAGGAGCGTT
>JAFYYG010000023.1 GCA_017557625.1 Muribaculaceae bacterium | reverse complement strand
TTGTTCACCTGGAAGCGGTTGAAGCCGTCTTTGAGGTGAGCTACAACTTGGTTAGCGGCTGCGAGGCCAGCGTTGATGTTGGCTTCGGCTGTCTGAGCGCCCATTTTCTTGGGGGTGAAGAATACTCTCTCGGGGAATTTCTCCTCAAGAATAGCAGCGTTGTCGGGTTTCACGTCGGCGACGTAGCGGAGGTCTGCGCGCTCTTCAAGCACTGCGGCGAGGTCTTCTTCGTTGATGACTTCCTTGCGTGCGGCGTTGATGAGCGTGCCTCCCTTAGGCATAAGTTCGAGGAGTGCGCAGTTTACCGACTTGCGGGTTTGGTCGTTGGCGGGAATGTGAAGGCTCACGAACTGGTTGTTCTTGTAGAGGTCCTCAACGCTGTGCACAGGGATGATGCCGTCGGCTTCCATTACCTCATCCTTAACGAATGGGTCAAGGGCGCTGACTTTCATGTCGAAGCCCTTAGCGATGCGAGCCACGTTGCGTCCCACAGCACCGTAGGCGTGGATTCCTAAGGTCTTGCCCTTAAGCTCGGTGCCCGAAGTACCGTTATAGCGGTTGCGGATGAGACTTACAATCATTCCGAACACAAGCTCAGCAACAGCGTTGGCGTTCTGGCCCGGGGTGTTCATAACGCATACTCCATGCTTTGTGGCCTCGTCGAGGTCAATGTTGTCGTATCCAGCACCTGCGCGAACCACCACCTTGAGTTGTGGAGCAGCGTCAAACACTTCCTTGTCAACCTTGTCGCTGCGCACGATAAGGCCGGCGCAATCGGCAATGGCATTGATCATGTCCTGCTTAGTGCCTTTCTCAACTAGCACGAGCTCATGACCACCTTGTTCAACAACTTCGCGGATGCCAGTTACGGCAGCTGCAGCAAAAGGTTTCTCGGTTGCAACTAAAATCTTCATTTGTTTTAGGTTATTTTGTTTTAAAGTGGGCCACGACATGGCCATGACCCACTATATTATATAATGTGTGAATTAATGATTGTTCTCAAATTCCTTCATTGCTTCAACAAGCACCTTCACGCTCTCGAGAGGCAGTGCGTTGTAGAGCGAAGCGCGGAAGCCGCCAACGCTGCGGTGTCCCTTGATGCCAACGATACCCTTGCTGGTAGCGAACTCCAGGAAGTCCTTTTCGAGCTCTCTGTACTCGGGTTTCATCACGAAGCAAACGTTCATGAGTGAGCGGCTGTCAACATGAGTAGTACCCACAAACATGCGGCTGTTGTCGATTGCGTCGTAGAGACATGCGCCTTTCTCCTCGTTGATGCGCTGCATTTCTTTCACGCCACCTATCTCATTCTTAAGCCATTTGAGGGTCTGGAGTGCGGTGAAGATAGGCAATACAGGAGGAGTGTTAAACATTGAACCCTTGTCGATGTGGGTTTGGTAGTTGAGCATGGTGGGGATAGGACGTTCAACCTTGCCCAGAATGTCCTTCTTGATGATGATGAAGGTGACACCTGCAGGAGCCAGGTTCTTTTGTGCGCCACCATAGATGAGGGCATACTTTGACACGTCAACAGGACGAGAGAAGATGTCGCTCGACATATCGGCTACCAGAGGCACATTCACATCAAGGTCCTCGCGAAGCTCGGTGCCATAGATGGTGTTATTGGTGGTGATGTGCAGGTAGTCGGCATCCTCGGGAACAGTGAAGTTCTTGGGATAGTAAACGTAATTATCTTCTTTTGACGAAGCCACAACCTCAACTTCTCCAAAGAGTTTGGCTTCCTTGATAGCCTTGTTGGCCCATGTGCCTGAGTCAACGTAGGCAGCCTTAGTCTTGAGCAGGTTATAAGGAACCATGCAGAACTGTGTGCTTGCGCCACCTCCCAAGAACACCACTTCATATCCCTCGGGGATGTCGAGCAATTCTTTGAACAGAGCTTGTGCTTCGTCCATAACAGCCTGGAACTCCTTGCTACGGTGAGAAATCTCAAGAACCGATAATCCAGTACCGGCAAAATCACGAATGCCCTCAATAGTTTTGTCGATAGCATACTGACTTAAAATTGATGGGCCTGCATAGAAATTGTGCTTCTTCATATAAATGTAGTTTATTAAAAAATGGTAATAAAAAATCTTTTGGCAAAATTACCTATTTTTCTTGATTTCAACACTATTTTTTTGGAAAAGAAATTATGTTATAAAACATAATCAAAGTTTAGTAAAAATGCCTGATTTTATAATTTCGCACTTATAAATCTATAAATACTCTCCTTTTTATTAGCCATTTGTGGGGAATGTTAATCAAATTGCGATTTAATGCTAATTTTTGTTAGACGTTTAAATAAAATAAACACCTGTGAAAAATGGATAAAAGTGAAATATATGCTAAAAAACATTGTTTTAAAATTTCGCTGTTCCACTTTTTTGATATAAATTTGTGCTGTTCTTTTGAAACAAGAATTATTATAATAGTAATTTTTTATAAAGTTAATTTTCTAAATCATTTCAATCATGAACGTTGAAAAAATTATGGCCGACCTGGAGGCTAAACACCCAGGCGAATCTGAGTATCTGCAAGCTGTACGTGAAGTTCTTGAGTCTATTGAGGAGGTTTACAACCAGCATCCCGAGTTTGAGAAAGCTAAGATTGTAGAGCGCATGGTAGAACCCGAGCGCATCTTCACTTTCCGTGTAACTTGGATTGACGACAAGGGTGAGGTACAGACTAACCTCGGCTATCGCGTGCAGTTCAACAGCGCTATTGGCCCCTACAAGGGTGGTCTTCGCTTCCACAAGGCTGTTACTCCCTCAATGCTGAAGTTCCTCGGCTTTGAGCAGACATTCAAAAACGCTCTGACTACTCTGCCTATGGGCGGTGGTAAGGGTGGCTCTGACTTCGACCCAGTAGGCAAGAGCGACGCTGAGATTATGCGTTTCTGCCAGGCTTTCATGCTTGAGCTGCGCCACAACATTGGTCCTGACCAGGACGTTCCTGCTGGTGACGTTGGCGTTGGTGGCCGTGAGATTGGTTATCTTAATGGTATGTATCAGAAGCTGGCTCGTCGCTATCACACTGGCGTTCTCACTGGCAAGGGTGAGACTTGGGGTGGTTCAATCCTCCGTCCCGAGGCTACAGGTTTCGGAGCTCTTTACTTCGTTGAGCACGTGCTTCGCACCGCTGGTAAGGATATCAAAGACAAGAAGGTTGCTCTCTCTGGCTTTGGCAACGTAGCTTGGGGTGCTGCGATCAAGGCTACTGAGCTTGGTGCAAAGGTTGTTGCCATCTCTGGTCCTGACGGTGTTTGTGAGATTGCTGATGGCATCACCAAAGAGATGATCGACTACATGCTCGTTATGCGTGCTTCTAACCGCAACAAGGTTCAGGATATGGCCGACAAGTTCCCCAAAGCAGCTAAATTCACAGCTGGCAAGAAGGCTTGGAGCATTCCTTGCGACATCGCTCTTCCTTGCGCTTTCCAGAACGAGCTTAGTGAAGACGATGCTAAGGAATTGAAGGCTAACGGCTGCTGGTGCTGCTGCGAGGTTTCTAACATGGGTTGCCAACCAGGCGCTATCCATTACTTCCAGAATAATGGCGTTCTCTTCGCTCCTGGTAAGGCTGTTAACGCTGGTGGTGTTGCTACCTCTGGTCTCGAGATGACTCAGAATGCTGCTCACCTGAGTTGGTCGGCTAAGGAAGTTGATGACAAGCTTCACTGGATTATGGAGAACATTCACGAGCAGTGCGTTAAGTTCGGTACTCAAGCCGATGGCACTATCGACTACGTGAAGGGCGCTAACATCGCCGGCTTCATGAAGGTTGCTCAGGCCATGCTCGAGCAGGGTGTTATCTAATCACGATATCAGCAATTGATATAACAATAGATAATATATTTCAAAGTGCCCGTCTCAATCAGAGGCGGGCATTTGCATAATTGGTGGAAAAGTATTACTTTTGCAACGACAATCAGAAAAATCAAGTATTATGAAGAAATTATTATTATTAAGCATCGTAGCTCTGTTAGGAATCTTCTCGATGCAAGCCGAGAAGGGTGAAAAAGCTTTTGGGGCACAATTCAGTTATGCTTCTAAGCATTCAATGGTGGGCCTTGGGTTGAATTTCCAGTATGAGTTCATCAACAATGTGCGAGTGGAGCCAGAGTTTATCTACTACTTCAAGAGTGAGGGAATTGACGCATTTAATGTGAACCTCAATTTCAATTATCTCATCCGCACAAGCGACAAGTTTGCTATCTATCCACTTGCAGGATTCTCTTATGCCCGAGTTACCCCCGAAGGCTTTGATGGCGTGAACCGCTTTGGCGCCAATGTTGGCGTTGGTGCTGAATATACCATCAATAACCGTTTTGGTTTTTATGTGGAGGAACGTTTCCAGATTCTAAAAGACATGAACCAGAGCGTTACTTGTTTGGGTGTGAAGTACAAATTCTAAACATTCTAAACATCCTGTTTAAACGAGAGAAACAAGAGCCGCGGCACTCATAGGTGTCGCGGCTCTAATGTCGTAGAGGTCAAGCTTTAGAAGTCAAGACTCTCTTTCTCTTTGCTTACGTTACGGAAGTGAAGTTTGCCGTCCTCATATTCCCTTGTTGCGATAAGGGTTGATTTAGGCAGCTTCTCGTAATATTTAGAGATCTCGATTTGTTCGCGGTTTTCCGAGATTTCCTCGAGATTGTCGGTCTTTTCGGTGAACTCTTGGAGTTTTTTCTCCAGGTCGTTCTTCATGTCGGCCGAGATTTGGTTGGCGCGTTTGCCAATGATAGCTACTGTCTCATAGATGTTGCCTGTTTGCTCTGCGAGATCAATCAGGTCATGAACAGTTGTGTTTTGTGGAGCGTTTGATTTCTTGTAGTCGATAGCCATTGTGTCTATAAAAATTATTGAGTGTTATTATTCTCTAATCTAAGATTGAAATATGTCATCTGGTGACTGAAAACTGACCTACTTCCTGTTTAGGAATTTGTCGGCAATCTTAAAGATGTTGTCGGCTTCTTTGCGGTTCTCGCTGTTGGGGAAGTCGTTGATATAGGCATAGTATTCGTCAATCACTGTGCGGTAACGTTCTTCTTTCTTCTCGTCGACACTCATCTGAGCCTCTTTGAAGCGCGACTTAAGAATGAGCATCTCGAGCTTTTCCTTATACTTGCTGTAAGGGTAAGCCTTTATGGCGTTTTTTGCTGTTATGACGGCACTCTCGTAGTTGTTGCCCAAATAGCTGCCCAGATTGTAGTAGAGTTGGGCATTCTCAAGCTCTTTGAGCACTAGTTTATCTTGAAGCTCGAAGATGGCATTCTGAGCTATCGCCACCTTGTCGCTTTTGGGGAAGTAGTCGAGAAAAGCTTGTAGTTCTTCGATTGCTTTCAGCGTCTCGGTCTGGTCTAGCTGTGGCTCTGGAGAGTCGAGATAGTAGCCATAACCGGCATAGTATCGTGCCAGTTCAGCGAACTGCCCCTTAGGGTACTGTGTGTAATACTGCCTGAAATAAGCCCCAGAGTTCAGATAGTCATGGTTCTCATAGTAGCTCAGTCCCAGCAGATAAAGACATTCCTCGCCCTTGTCTGTCCCCTTGAATATAGGCACGAGGTCGGCGAGAATGGTGTAGGCTTGAGTGTACTTTTTGTTCTCAAAAGCCTGCTTGGCGTAGGCGTATCTATAGTTGTAGTCGCTGCTTTTCATTACCCTGCTATACTCGCCACAGGAGCAAAGTATCACAACCAGCGACAAAATTAATAATAAGCGACGTGTCATTTCAGTTATTTGCATATTTAGCGTGCAAAGTTACGCATAATTCACCACATGGCAAGTCATTTTAATGTTTTTTATCTTTATTGCTCACAAAGCACCGCTCGGGCACATCGCCGGCGGTGCTTTGAGTGATATGATTTAGTTTGTTAGAAGTTGTAACCCAAGTTGATGGAGAATGTGTGGTTCTTCATGCTGTTGTGGTTGAGGGCTCGCAAGCGCTTGCCGTTGACGTTAACAAGACCTCCATCATAGTTGAACCCTGCAAAATACTTCTTGTTGAATGTTACGCCTACTCCAAAAGCGATGCCCATGTCAAATGGGTTGACATAGTTGCTGTTTTTGTCGTTGATGTTGTTTACTCCAAGGATTTGTACCTCGTCTCTCTCAGCTTGATCTGGGTTGAGGATAGAGCCATCTATTATATCCTCATCCATGTATGTGATGTAATTGAACTTTGGATTGCCAGTAAGGTTGAGGTCACCAAGTTTCTCTTTTTTCACGTCGTTGTGGATATATGCCTTGCCGCCAAATCCATAAGCGAAGTATGGACCCAGGTTCACTTGAAGCTGATAGTTGTTGTTGATGTTGTATCGATAGGATGCCTGCACTGGCACGCGAACGTTGTGCATGGTTATGTTAGCCGTGTAGTCGTCAAGGTAAGTGCCTTCCACGATCTTGCTGTTATCTTGCTTGAAGCTGAACTTTGCGCCAGTAGCGGTGTAATATACACCTGTGTTTACCCACAGGTTTTTGAGCACAGGAATGTCGATGCTTATGCCGAAATTGAGACCTGCTTTTTTGTGGACATCAAGGATGTAGGGTAGGTCTCCGAAGATTTTAGAAACATCATTGTCGTGGATGTTGTTCCTCATTCCATTGATGTTGAGACCCAAGCGGAATCCAAATGTGACTTTCTCGTTGGATTTTTCGGTTGAGAAAAAGTCTTCGAACTCTTGTGCCGAGATGCTAAACGCAGTGATAGCTGCGATAGCTAGAAACATTAATTTTTTCATTTCGATATAGTTTTATAATTATATAATCATTTAATCGTCATCTACCACATCGTCAATGCATTCGTGATAGTTGTGATACTCGCTGTGAGGATTGTAGAGCGCAGCGTCGTCAATGTCTTGAGCGGGGTTTGTGCTTGGACGTGTGAAGTCTCCGCGTTTTGGACGCGCCCAAGGCTCAAATCCTCTGCTCTTTTTTGAAGAGTTGTTATTGTTTTCGCTGTTAGCCCAGCTTTCAAAGTTTTTTAATATTCCCATATATTGTTTTTTTACAATCTGCAAAGTTACAACTTTTTTTGGAAAAAGAAGTAAAAAGATATAATAAAAATCGCCCAGCTTTATTTGCTGAGCGATTTTTTAAGTATAGACTTTGCTTGAGAATGGAATTATTCCTCGTCAAGCAAGATTTCCATCACCTTGATAGCACTCTTCATAACCGAGGTACCAGGACCGAAGATGGCAGCTACGCCAGCCTTGTAGAGGAAGTCGTAGTCTTGCATAGGAATTACACCACCTGCGGTAACGATAATATCCTCGCGGCCAAGCTTCTTGAGCTCCTCGATAACGGCGGGGATAAGCGTCTTGTGGCCTGCGGCGAGTGAAGAAACGCCCATCACGTTAACATCGTTCTCCACAGCCTGACGAGCGCTCTCCTCAGGAGTCTGGAACAATGGTCCCATATCCACGTCGAAGCCGCAGTCGGCATAACCGGTGGCAACCACCTTGGCGCCACGATCGTGACCGTCCTGTCCCATCTTGGCAATCATGATGCGAGGTTGACGACCTTCTTTCTTGGCGAATTGAGCGGTAAGCTCACGTGCGCGTTTGAGGTCGGGGTCGGAAATTGCTTCTGCTGAATACACGCCTGAAATTGTTTTAACAACTGCTTTATAACGGCCTACGACTTCTTCGCAGGCATCACTGATCTCACCAAGCGAAGCGCGGTCCTTAGCGGCCTCTACTGCCAATGCTAGCAGGTTGCCTTCGCCAGTGCGCACGCACTCGGTGATGGCTTTGAGGTCGGCTTGCACTTTTGCCTCGTCTCGGTTCTTGCGCAACTCCTCGAGACGTGCAACCTGCTCGTTGCGAACCTCGGTGTTGTCAATCTCAAGGATATCGATAGGAGCCTCTTTCTCGAGAGCGTATTTGTTGATGCCCACGATAGTCTGAGCGCCGCTGTCGATGCGGGCCTGGGTGCGGGCTGCCGCCTCCTCGATGCGCATCTTGGGCACGCCGGTCTCGATGGCCTTTGCCATACCGCCCAACTTCTCAATCTCCTGGATGTGATTCCATGCCTTGTGCACGAGCTCGTGTGTGAGACGCTCTACATAGTAAGAACCTGCCCATGGGTCGATGGCCTTGGTGATGTAGGTCTCTTGCTGGATGTAAATCTGGGTGTTACGGGCGATACGTGCCGAGAAATCAGTAGGTAGCGCGATGGCCTCGTCGAGGGCGTTGGTGTGCAGCGACTGGGTGTGGCCCTGGGCAGCAGCCATAGCCTCGATGCATGTGCGACCCACATTGTTGAATGGATCTTGAGCGGTGAGCGACCATCCCGAAGTCTGGCTGTGAGTACGCAGCGACATTGACTTGGGGTTCTCGGCTCCAAAGCTCTTCACAATCTTTGCCCACAAGAGTCGGCCAGCGCGCATCTTGGCGATTTCGGTGAAGAAGTTCATCGAGATGCCCCAGAAGAACGACAGACGTGGTGCGAAAGCGTCGACGCTAAGTCCTGCGTTCACACCGGTGCGTATGTAATCCATACCATCGGCGAGGGTGTAGGCGAGCTCGATGTCGGCGGTTGCGCCGGCTTCCTGCATGTGATAGCCCGAGATTGAGATGGAGTTGAACTTGGGCATGTTCTTTGATGTGTACTCAAAGATGCTGGCGATAATCTGCATCGAGAACTTTGGCGGATAGATATAGGTGTTGCGCACCATGAACTCCTTGAGAATATCGTTCTGAATGGTTCCCGCCATGTGGTCAAGTTGAGCGCCTTGCTCAAGGCCCGAAACGATGTAGAACGCCATAACGGGCAGCACGGCACCGTTCATAGTCATAGAAACCGACATGGTTTCCAGAGGAATTCCGTCGAAGAGCACCTTCATGTCCTCTACTGAGCAGATTGACACACCAGCCTTGCCCACATCGCCAACCACGCGCTGGTTGTCGGCGTTGTAGCCACGGTGAGTTGGAAGGTCAAATGCTACTGACAGACCTTTCTGACCTGAAGCGAGGTTGCGGCGGTAAAACGCGTTACTCTCGGCGGCTGTCGAGAAACCAGCGTACTGGCGCACCGTCCAGGGGCGGAAAGGGTACATGAGGCTGTAGGGACCTCCCAGGAAAGGAGGAATACCAGCCACGAAGTTGAGGTGCTCAAGTCCTTCGATATCTTCTTTTGTATATACTTGCTTGATGTCGAGCAACTCGGCGTTGCGCCAGGGTTCGGCAAGATGCATAGGCTTGTGTTCAACATTGAAAGCCTCGTTTGCGATGTCTATGTTTTTGAAATTTGGTCTCATGTTGCTCGATTATTTTAAAAGTTTAGCATTAAATTCGGTCAATGTGGCTTGCACATTGCTCTTCACGTTGATAAAGTACTTGATGCCAATTTCCTTGAACGCGTCGTTCTCGGGACCGGCAATCACAAACTCGGCGCGGCCGTCAAGATACTTGAAGGCTGCTGGAGCATACTCGTCATATTCAGGATCGCTCGAGCAAAGCACGATAACGTCGGCCTTCTTCTCGAGAGCGGCGTCGATGCCTTCCTCCACGGTTTGGAAGCCGTTGTTGTCGATAATCTCATAACCAGAGCAAGCGAAGAAGTTGCTGCTGAACTGGGCACGAGCCAGACGCATGGTCAAATTGCCGATGGTGAGCATGAACACCTTGGGAGTGTGAGCGGCGTTCTCGGTAGCGAGACGCAGCTGCTCGAAGTGGGTGGCGAGGCGCTGACGGTTGAGAACGTTCTCAGGTTGAGCCTCATAGTTGATATTGGCAGCCTTGCCCTCGCTCTTCTCGGTGAAGTTGGGGAACTGGTTGGTGCCGAGCAGTTGCTCACGGCGCTTGGCTACCTTGTCGAAGCGTGCCTTAGCACTTGCGTTAACAGCTGCGGTAACTTCTCCAGCCTCTTGCACGGCTTTGAAGCCGCCCTTGTCCTCCACTTCGAGGAAGAGTTTCCAGCCTTCTTGTGCAATTGACATGGTCAGCATCTCCACATAGTAGGAACCTCCGGCGGGATCAACCACCTTGTCGAGATGACTCTCTTCCTTGAGGAGAATCTGCTGGTTGCGGGCAATGCGCTCGCTGAAGTCGTCGGGATTCTGATAGGCCTTGTCAAATGGAGCCACAACAATCGAGTCAACACCTGCGAGGGCTGCCGACATGGCTTGAGTCTGGCTGCGGAGCAAGTTCACGTAAGAGTCAAACACGGTCTGAGTGAACTCGGTGGTGGCGGCGTTGACAACCATCTTGCAAGCACAGTCGCACTCGGGGTTGTATTGCTTCACGATTTGGGCCCATAACATGCGTGCGGCACGGAACTTGGCAATCTCCATAAAGTAAACAGTAGAAATTCCCATGTTGAACTTAATGCGGCAAGCCACCTCTTGTGCTGGAACACCAGCCTCGGTGAGCATCGCCATCCACTCATTACCCCAAGCCAGGGCGTATCCAAGCTCTTGGTAGATGAACGCGCCGGCGTTGTTGAGCAGAATAGCGTCAACGCTGAGCACGCGCAGGTTCTTAACGGGCTTCACGATGTCGAGCATCTCCTTTGCCATGGCAATCATGTCGCCAGGGAAGGGCTCGCCGTGCTTGAAGTAGCGACGGAAGGGGTCGAAGTTAATAGAGCCGACAAATGACTCTTGTGCACCCTGCTTCTCGATAACGGCAACAAGTTGCTTAGCAACGTCAACAGCAACTTTCACGCAGCAGTTGATGTCGATAGCCACAAGGTTCACGTCAATCTTGTCGAGAAGGGCTGCGATGTCAACGCTCTCTCCATGAGGAAGCTTGAAACATACATCGTTGATGCCTTTGTTCAGGATTTCAAGGGCCTTGGTATTGGCGGTTTTAACATCGGTGACTTCGATGTCTTGGCGCACGTACCAGTCGTTACTCACACGAGTGCCTCTCACGAAAGGATACTCGCCAGGAAGCGACTCAGTGGTCTTAAGGTTCTCAATGTCAACGCCGCGGTAGATGGGCTCAACATTGAAACCTTCGTTTGTCCGCCAAATCATCTTCTTGCTGTAGTCGGCACCTTTCAAGTCCACTTCAGCTTTGGCACGCCACTCCTCAGGGGTTACTGGCGCGAATTGGTCGAACAATTTTTCAAATTTTTCTGCCATAACTTTTAAAAAGTGATTTTATATAGTAACGTATAAATTTCTGTGTCAAAAATATAGTTTTCCAAAAACGACTGCAAAGGTACTAATAAATTGTGAAATAAGGTACTTTTCTCAGCCTTTTTTAAAGAAAATTACACATTAATATGATGTAAAAGATATAATATGTGGTGCTAATAAACGAATGGATATTATTTAACTAGAAAGTAAGGGTGAACTTTCAAGATAGAAATGCATAATTTTATCTTGAAAAATAATAATGATGTGCTGTTAGAATCGGAAATAACTTTGTAGTGTAGCGAAGCGTAACGGAGAAGTTATTCTGATTTTAACAGCGGGTCAGCAGGCAATGC
>JAFYYG010000022.1 GCA_017557625.1 Muribaculaceae bacterium | reverse complement strand
TCACTTTGGTCACCTGAAACGTAAATGGAACCCCGCCATGGCTCCCTACATCTTCATGGAGCGTAATGGCATTCACATTATTGACCTCTACAAGACTCAGGCTAAGCTTGAAGAAGCTGCCGTTGCCCTCAAGAACATTGCAAAGAGTGGCCGCAAGGTTTTGTTCGTTGCCACTAAGAAGCAAGCAAAGCAAGTCGTTGCCGACCGTGCTACTTCGGTTGGAATGCCTTACGTTGTTGAGCGCTGGCCAGGCGGTATGCTTACTAACTTCCCTACCATTCGCAAGGCTGTGAAGAAGATGGCTTCTATCGACAAGATGACCACCGATGGCACTTTTGATAACATGTCGAAGCGCGAGCGTCTTCAGATTACCCGTCAGCGCGCAAAGCTCGAGAAGAACCTTGGTTCTATAGCCGACATGAAGGCTCTTCCCTCTGCCCTCTTCGTTGTTGACGTGATGAAAGAGCACATTGCCGTTGCCGAGGCTAACCGTTTGGGTATTCCTGTATTTGGTATCGTTGACACCAACAGCAATCCCGAGAACGTAGATTTCGTAATTCCCGCCAATGATGACGCTTCTAAGTCGATAGATATTATCTTGAACACTGTGTGCGAGGCAATCACTGAGGGCATTGAGGAGCGTAAGATTGAGAGAATCGACAATAAGGACGAGGCTGTTGAGGACGAGGCCGAAGCCGCTACTGAGGTTAAGCCACGCCGTGAACGTGTTCGTCGTAAGTCAGCTGCTAAGGAGGAGAAAAAAGAGGCTGTTGCCGAAGCTCCTGCTGAGGAAGCTGTTGCTGAGGCTCCTGTAGCTGAGGAGACTGTCGCCGAGGCTCCCGCTGAGGAAACTGTAGTTGAGGCCAAAGCTCCTGAAACCGAGGCTGAGGACGAAGCTAAAGCCGAGTAATACTCAAGAGTTCACTAATTTTAGGTAATAATTTATAATTTAAAACATTATTATGGCTGTTTCAATTAACGACATAAAGAAGTTGCGCGAGATAACCAACGCTGGTATGGTTGATTGCAAGAAGGCTCTCATTGAGGCTGAGAACGATATGGACAAGGCTGTGGAGATTATCCGCAAGCGTGGTCAGGCTATTGCTGCTAAGCGTGGTGACCGCACTGCTGCCGAGGGAATCGCCAAGTGCAAGGTTGTAGGTAACTTTGGTGCTATCGTAGCACTCAAGTGTGAGACTGAGCCTGTGGCTGGCACTGAGAAATTTGTCACTCTTGCCAATCGCATCCTCGACGAGGCTGTTGCTGCTAAGGTTCAGACCCTCGATGAGCTTAAGAACTTCACCTTCGATGGTGCTACTGTTGCCGAGCACATCACTGCTCTGAGCGGTATCACCGGTGAGAAGATGGAGCTTGGCGCTTATGAGTGCCTTGAGGCTGAAGGCATAGCTGGTTATAACCACTTCAACAAGAAGCTCTCTACTCTCGTTGCTTTCAACGCTCCCGTAAGCGAGGAGACTGGCAAGGCTGTGGCCATGCAGGTGGCTGCTATGCGTCCAGTTGCTGCCAGCCGTGAGCAGATTCCTCAGAATGTTATTGACGAGGAGACTAGCATCGCTATCGAAAAGACCAAGAGCGAGCAGGTTCAGAAGGCTGTTGAGAACGCCCTCAAGAAGGCTGGTTTCAACCCCTACTACTGCGCTACCGAAGAGCATCAGGATGAGGCTGTTCGCAAGGGTTATATGACTCCCGAGCAGGTTGAGGAGGCTAAGAAGCTTATGGCCGATACTGCCGACGCTAAGCTCAAGAGCATGCCTGAGCAGATGATTCAAAACATCGTGAAAGGTCGCATGGAGAAGTTCTATAAGGAGAACATCCTTATGGAGCAGGAGTATGAGGCAAGCGAGGAGAAGGGCATGACAATCGCCATGTTCCTCGACAAGGCTCAGAAGGGTCTCGTTGCTACCGACATGAAGCGTGTAAATCTTAATGCCGACTAATTTTTGTGGTTAAGCATTTAGAGGAGCGTCAGTAATACTGGTGCTCCTCTAATTTTTTATGCCCTTGCTGTTATTGTTGTTGTAGCAAGTTTATGAGTTGCTTATTAGTGCAATTATCTGTGGTAGGATAGCTGTGTCATTGTCGTTGATGATAGTTTTGACCGGTACAGCAACATCGCTTAGGGATGTGGACTGCGAGTTGATGCGCTCCAGCACTTTGTCGCGGGTGGTTGCGTTGCGGCTCATTACTCTTGCGATGCGGGTCTCAACGGGGGCGGTCACGTTCCACACCTCATCGACCATAGTGTGCATTCCTGATTCTACTAGGATTGCGGTCTCTACAAAGTTGCAAGTGGAATCGCTTGAATTATGCCAATTAATAATGTCGTATTTTACTACTGGATGAACTATGCAGTTGACAGCATCTAGTGCGTCGGGGTTGTTGAAGATGATGGAGCTTAGCAACGGCTTATTGATGGTGCCGTCTGGGGTGTATATGTCTTTGCCGAAGAGTGAAGTGAGTTGCTGCCTGATGATATGTGAGGAGTTCATGAGTCGCTTAGCGTGCATGTCACAGTCATACACTTGGTATCCCATCTCGCGGAGTACTCTTGCGACAACGCTTTTACCAGAGCCGATACCTCCAGTTATCGATATCATTTTTTTCTGGGTCATTAATGCAGTTTAATATCTTTCGATCAGGTATGTTACACTGTCGATGGGCAAAGTCACATTTGTGTAGTTTCCTGATACTTCACCCAGTTTTATGTTCACTTTGTTATGGCTTTGGTTGATGTCGTTATAATCAACTATTACAGTTAGGTTAATGGGGTCTCGATAGTGGCTCTGTGGAACAAGGAAGGAGACATCAACCGAAGGTGGAAAAACTAAAACTTTCGCGCCATAGGGTTGGTTTCTCACCGAGATAGATGCGTTGTAGTCTTTCCTGATGAGCGGCTCAACTGGAACGGTGAGTTTCACTCTGTCAGGTACGATTTTGACATTATTGATGCTTTTGAGCATCACATCTTTAGTGAATGTTGAGGTGAGATGTGCAACTTCGACTGTAGAAAGATCCACCTCATTTATTTTGAACAACGTGGATTGGTCTAGTGCATAGATGACAACCGAGTCAGGGTCGGTTTTTATCATGTCGGGATTAATGACAAATTGCTTGTCGGGGATTATGTTTTCAATGTTGTCTTCCCAATTCACAGGCACCTTTTTTCCAGGAAGAGTGGTGTATTTAGAGATTATGCTCTCGGGAAGGACTTTGATGATGGTTGCATCGTTGTTTAATGCTCTTCTTATCTCATTAACAAGCTGGCTAGGTGTAACTTCCATAGTGCCATTCTTCTCGTTTACGTATTTGTTGAAGTTGATCTCTATGGATGGTGTTGACTTAAAGAAGGATTTGAGGAACGACAACCCTCGGTCTTTGACGGTTACAGTGATTTTTGAAGGAACATCGTTAATTAGAGTGACATTATTTGGTGTCTTCACCACCACATTGATGGTGACGTCGTGAGTCATGTTGTTGTTGAATGAGAGCAGAACCCAAAACATTGTGGCAATCACCACAAAAGTGAGGAACAAGAACGTTTCCTTGCTCAACATTTTTTTGTGAAGCGATGACAACCAGTTAAAATGCTGCTTTATCCAGCTCATGACACACTATGTGGGATTGCAACAATAGTAGAGTAGTGCAATGCGCACTACTTTACTATAATAATGTGTTTACTTTTGAATTACAATCAGTTGGCGTTCTTGATATCGCCTCCTGTCTCAATGGCGTCACTTGCCGATGGGTAAACCATAGCTTTGTCGACGGTGATTTTCACGTTGTTGTCAACTTCCAGAACAATAACAGTTCCATTTATTTCGCGAATCTTGCCATGTATACCTCCAGCGGTAATCACTTTGTCGCCTTTCTGCAAGGCATCGCGGAACTGTCTGATTTCTTTCTGTTTCTTGCTTTGTGGGCGAATCATGAAAAAATAGAAGATAGCAATAAGAGCAACAATCATTACGATGCTCATCATGCCACTGCCGCCCTCACTACCTTGTGGTGCAAATAATAAAATATAATTCAACATAATAGTTTGTTTGGTTAATAATATTATTAATTGTCTTTATCTCAAATTACTGTTTTCTTATTACGCCGGCATACTTTAATTCACGAACGACAGCATTTAACACGCCATTGACAAATGCAGGACTGTTTGGACTACTGAACGATTTTGCTATCTCGATATATTCGTTGAGAGTCACAGCTGTAGGGATTTTATCAAATGTTCTCACTTCAGCAAGTGCAACAAGGAGAATTACTCGGTCAATAAGCGCAATGCGTTCGCTGTCCCAGTTGCGGGAGTCAATGAATTTGTCGATAGTAGCAGTGTTCAGTTCTTCTTGATTAACAGTCGCCATGAACAGCTCATAGCCATAATCTGCATCTTCTTGATCTTTGAACTGTGGCATGATAGGATGCCTGTCACCATCGTTAAGCCGCTTGATAGTCTTGATGACAAACTGCCCCATGAAGTCAAGGTCGTCGCTGCTCCAGTACACCGATTGGTTCTCGAGCTCCTCGAGGAGATCATCGTCATCGATAATCAGTTTCTTGAAAATCTGTTTCCAGAAATAGCAGTCGCCGTTGAGGTCGTTACTGCCATTCTCCATATACTCGTGATATGTATCGCTGTTTTGTATCTTGTTGAGCATTAGTTTCAAGAAGATCTCATTGTCTTTCCATGAGAGTTTGTGCTCTTTGATGTAATGCTGTAGTTTCTCATTCTCGCGCAGGAGTATGACAAGTTCATTGTTCACAAACTTCAGGTTAGGGTTAAGGTCTTCGTGAGTTGGCAGGAATTTGTGCCTTGCCTCGTCAAGAAGCTTTTCCTGCAAATCTGTCAGGTCAATAATCAACTTGAGCAAGTAGTTATATAGTTCATAGGATTTGTCAAAACTCTGCTGCAACTCGTTTGTCGCCATTTCGGGTGTTTTGATGTTTCGAGTTAGCATGAAGCTATAGAACATCTGAACTACTTTTATTCTAATTAAAATTCTGTTAATCATCGTGTTTGTGAAAAAATTAATATGCTGGTATCGCCTTTTGAGAGGTAAAATTCATAAAAACACTACAAATTTACGCAGTTTTTTTGAAAAACAAGTGACATTAAGTTGTTTTTTGATAGTTTCAGAGTTGAACGGGAGACTCCTCTACATCATGCTCGTTTTGGTAGATTGCTGGCTCTTGCTCGCTTCCGTAAGTCATTTGATCGTTATCATTAGTCACAAGATTTGAATTAATGACCCCATCTTTGTGTTTCTTTTTCTTCTTCTTTTTCTTATTCTTTTTATAAAGAGGATTTGGAACATGGAGCACATACTCGCTGTAGTAACTGATGATGAGTGTAGTTAATGGCAGGGCTATGATAAGTCCCACAAAACCAAGTATATAGCCCCAGATTGAGAGTGACAGGAATACAATGGCTGGATTGAGGCCCATCTGCTGCCTCATAATCAATGGGATTAGTACCAAGTCTTGAATGACCTGGCAGATGCAATAGGCGATAAAGGTCCAGCCAAAAAGAGGCCAGAAAGGTTGGTTGGTATCTACCGACAGTACCAGGCACAAGAATGCGGCAATAGGCAGCGACACTAATTGCAAGTAGGGCACCATGTTGAGCAGGCCAATGAAGAGTCCAAAAGCTATCGCCATAGGCAGGCCAATGATATAGAACTCGATGGCAAATATGATGCCTACAAAGAGAGAGACAAGGGCTTGGCCGCGGAAGTAACGACTCATTGTCTGTTCCACATCGCGGATGATTTTGAGACCAATGCGACGGTATTTGGGAGGTATGGCAGCCTTGAAATTTCGTTTTATCTTGTCGTAGTCAAGCAAGATGAAGAACATGTACAAGAGCACTAACAGCAACGTGAAAATAGATAGAATCACCCGCAAAGTTCCTCCCAGCACGCTCCAAGTTCCACTAAGCACATTGTTTATCAGGTTAACCCATTGCTCTTTAGTAAGCAGTTTTTGCCACTGACTTAAATCTATGTTCTCTCTAATGAAGTCGTGGACGGCGGCAGGGATGTGAGGAACCTGGAATGATGTCTTGGCATAGTGAGTAAGCATCGTCGTCATGCTGCTCACCTCACTTATCAGGTATGGGATAAGGAACCACAGGGCAGTGACTATTGTTCCAAATGCAATCGCTATTGCCAGAACAGATGCCACGGCGCGACCTTTCAAGTGAAGCACTTTTCTTATCAGCTCAACAAGTGGGTTGAGCATATAAGCCAGCAGGCCACCTATCAGGAACGGCAGCAGTACTTTCCTCAAATAATTGATCACGAAGACTGCCACCACGATGCACACTATCGTGATAACCAGACGAGTGACGCGGTCAAAATCATAACGCTTTTTTGTCCTAGATGTTATCATGTTCATCCTTCACCATTTTATCTTGCAAAATTAATGCAAGTTGAGTGAAATACAAAATGAAATGTGAAGTTTTTCATTTTAGTTCGCGTTTCTTGTCGTTTGAAAAACGTATTCAATTTTGTCAATCCATCAGGAATTATTAATTTTGCAACGATGAACGCAAACAATGGAAATAATAAACCAGTTCAGGTGAATCTCAACGATGTTAGGGTTGCTGATTTCTTTAGCGATGTGCTGGAGTTCTTGCCTTACCAGCCTAATGCTGAGCAGGTTGAAGCGATTGCCTCGTTTGCGCATTTTTATCTTTATGGTGGTGCGAGGAGTTTGTATCTGCTTAACGGTTATGCTGGCACAGGCAAGACATCATTGATAGGAGCAATAGTTCAGACACTAACACGTTTCGGCATCAAGGTGGTGCTGTTGGCACCCACAGGCCGTTCGGCTAAGGTGCTTAGCGAGTATTCACATCGTGCCGCTTGGACCATACATCGCAGGATATACCGCCAGGACAGCTATCTTGGCGAAAGTTTCGCGCTTGCCGAGAATAAGCACACCAACACGGTTTTTATAGTTGACGAGGCATCGATGATAGCCAACTCATCGGCCGAAGGGTCGATGTTCGGTAGTGGTCGCCTGCTTGATGACTTGGTGAGTTATGTCTATAATGGCGAAGGCTGCAAGCTGATGCTGATGGGCGACGGGGCGCAACTGTCGCCAGTGGGTCAAAGCGAAAGTCCAGCGCTCGACGTGAATCTGTTGCAAAGTTATGGTCTATTCATATATAATGTTAACCTCACGCTTATCGCACGTCAGGCTTCTGATTCGGGCATTCTTCAAAATGCCACTATAGTGCGCAAGATTCTCACTAGCGACGAGGCAGTGGTGCCCAAATTGGAGCTCACTCAATACCACGATATTGAATCGTTGTCGGGAGAGTTCCTGATGGAGACGTTGAATGAATGCTACGACCGTGACGGTTTGGAAGAGACGATAGTCATCACACGCAGCAACAAGCGAGCCATGCTCTACAATGGCGGTATCCGCAATATGATTCTCTACCGTGAGGATGAGTTGACGACCGGTGACATGCTTATTGTGTCCAAGAACAATTACTATTGGGCGAAAGATTATAAAGAAATCGATTTCATTGCCAATGGTGACGTGATGCGAGTCAAGCGCGTGTGGGGCGAAGTGGAGCAATACTACGGTCTGCGGTTCGCTAATGTCACCGTTGAGCTTCCCGACCACGACAATTTGGAGATGGACGTTAAGATTATCCTCAACAGCTTGTTCAGCGAGACTCCGGCGTTGACAGTTGCACAGAGCAACACTCTATATAACGAAGTGCTCAATGAACTCACCGGCGACAAACGAGAGCGCTACCGCCAGATGAAGGAGCATCCTTATTTCAACGCGCTGCAGGTCAAGTTTGCCTATGCCGTCACATGCCATAAAGCTCAAGGTGGCCAATGGAGGAATGTTTTTGTTGATATGGGCTCCATCATGCCTGAGGCGCTAAGCACAGTGGATTTCATGCCCTGGCTCTACACCGCCATCACTCGCGCAACAAGCAAGGTTTATCTCATTAATTGCCCGATATAGCTAACAATCAGACGAGGGACAAGCAAACAAGGCAATGGTAACGGAGTCGAACAACAGATACATTTGCCTTGTCAGCTCGTTTCTTGTTAGCTTGTTTGCTAAATTCACTTTTTTGCATCGATAACACTTTTTATGAAATGCAAAGTTGCAAATGTATAAAAGATATCGTAATTTTGCACCACATTAGAGCAATTATGAAAAAAGAGAGGCAATTAAATGTTGCGTTGATTTCTTGCAAATTTCTTAATATCAAAGAAATAGACCATTTTTGCAAGTAGCTCTCCCCATTATGTTGGAGGGATGATTTGTTTGTGCTTGTCCTTCCACATATTTATACAATACACTTTTTTTAAGAAAACATATAACAACAATTCGCTTTTATAGGCTTGTGTCTTTTTGATGAAAATAAACTTTAAGCCCAAAAGCAAAATAGTCACATTACAATATATATATGGAATTACCATTTGCAGAATCGTGGAAGATTAAGATGATTGAGCCTTTGAAGAAAAGTACTCGCGAGCAGCGCGAGCAATGGCTCAAGGAAGCAAACAACAATGTATTTATGCTAAAAGCTGAGCAGGTGTATATCGATTGTCTCACCGACTCGGGAACCGGTGCCATGAGCGACCGCCAGTGGTCGGCACTGATGCTCGGCGATGAGAGTTATGCCGGTGCCACTTCGTTCTATAAGTTCCAAGAGGTTGTTCAACGCATTTTCGGTTTCGAGTATGTCATCCCTACACACCAGGGACGCGCCGCTGAGAATGTGCTGTTCTCTTATCTGGTTAAGGAGGGAAATGTAGTGCCTGGCAACGCTCATTTCGACACTACTAAGGGCCACATTGAGAGCCGTCACGCTGCCGCTATCGACGTTACTGTCGATGAGGCTAAGGACACCCAACTTGAGATTCCTTTCAAGGGCAATGTGTCGCTCGAGAAGCTTGAGAAAGTGCTTGTTGAGAACGAGGGAAATGTGCCTTTCATGGTTCTTACCGTCACCAATAATACCGTTGGTGGTCAGCCAGTTTCGATGAAAAACATCAAGGAGACTTGCGAGCTGTGCCACAAGTATAATGTTCCTGTTGTGATGGATAGCGCCCGCTTTGCTGAGAACGCCTATTTCATCAAGACCCGTGAGGAAGGCTATGCCAACAAGACCATCAAGGAGATAACTCGCGAGATGTACAGCTACGTTGACGCTATGACCATGAGCGCCAAGAAGGATGGCCTCGTGAATATGGGTGGTTTCATCGCTACCAACAAAGAGGAATGGTACGAAGGCGCAAAACTATACTGCATTCCTTTTGAAGGATTCCTTACCTACGGTGGCTTGAATGGTCGCGACTTGAACGCTTTAGCGGTAGGTCTTGACGAGAATACCGAGTTTGATATGCTCGAGACCCGCATTCATCAGGTGCAGTACCTCGCCAGCAAGCTCGACGAGTATGGCATTCCTTACCAGCGTCCAGTGGGTGGTCACGCCCTCTTTATTGATGCAGACAAGGTGTTGTGCAACGTGCCAAAAGAAGAGTTCCCAGCTCAGACCCTCACATGCGAGCTCTACCTGGAGGCAGGCATCCGTGGCTGCGAGATTGGCTACATCCTCGCCGACCGCGATCCTGTGACACGAGAGAACCGCTTTGGTGGTCTCGACCTGCTGCGCCTGTGCATAGCACGCCGCGTTTACACCGACAACCACATGAACGTGATTGCGGCTGCCCTGAAGAACGTCTATGACCGCCGCAACGAGATCACTCGTGGTGTTGCCATCGAATGGGAAGCTCCATTGATGCGCCACTTCACCGTGAAACTGCGCAGGTTAGGATAATTACTTTAGAGTCAATAATATAAAAATAACTCGGCAATGATGTCGAGTTATTTTTATGTGTTGAGGAATATTGTGCTGTTATTGGATTTTATCCAGATTGTCTTTTGCTAACTGATTGCCGAGGGCGGCTGATTTAGAGATCCATTCTTTTGCTTTCTTGAGGTCTTTCTTGATGCCGTTTCCTCCATAAAAGTAGCAAGAACCAATGAGATACATGGCATCGGATGCTGCTGCAGTGTCGTCTTTTTGTTTGGCGGCTTTTTCCAGCCACTTGATGGCTTTCTTGTAATCCTTCTTGCAGCCTTGCCCATTCATGTACATTGTTCCCAATGATACTTGAGAATCAACATATCCCTTCTTTGCTGCTTTCTCATACAGTTTAAAAGCCATGTTGTAGTCTTGTGCAACACCTTCTCCTCCGTAATAGCACATTGCGAGGTTGTTGGTGCCGCGCAAATCGCCTTTCTTGTGGACTTCTTCAAAATATTTTACTGCCTGCTCAAAGTCTTCTTTCAGATAGCAATCGTTTCCCAAGTTAAGCAACTTTTCAATTTCCTCTTTCTTGGTGTCACGTTTTTTCTTTTTTGCCTCCGCTTGTGGGGCTGCAACTGTGGCAATTATGGCAATGAGAGTCATAATGCCAAAAAATCTCTTTAAATTTTTCATAATTGTAAAGTTATTAGTTGTTAGTTATAAGTTTTTAGTTATAAGTTTTTAGTTGTTTGGTGTGTTGCGTTGACAACGCAATATACAGAACATGTGTTACTTTTCACTCTCCACTCTATACTCTCCACTCTACTCTTCAGTCTCTCCTCGTAGCTTGGCCTGATGCTTGCGTTCTATCTCGTCGAGGATGATTTTGCGCATGCGCAGGTGACCTGGTGTGATTTCTACATATTCATCGGCCTTGATATATTCAAGCGCTTCTTCAAGACTGAAGACAATGGGTGGGATGATGCGCGTCTTGTCGTCGGCACCACTGGCGCGCATATTGGTGAGTTTCTTGTTCTTAGTTACATTAACCACAAGGTCTTTTTCTTTGGTGTGCTCGCCCACGACTTGTCCGGCATAGACTTCCTCTTGCGGGAAGATGAAGAAGCGACCGCGGTCTTGCAGTTTGTCAATGCTGTAGGCGAATGCTGTGCCGCCTTCCATAGCGATGATGGAGCCGTTGACGCGTCTCACTATTTCTCCTTTCCATGGCTCGTAGCATGAGAAGCGGTGTGCCATGATAGCCTCGCCGGCACTAGCGGTGAGCACGTTGGTGCGCAGACCGATGATTCCTCTTGACGGAATCTTGAACTCCATGTGGATGCGGTCGTTCTGTGTCTCCATTGAGGTCATCTCGCCCTTGCGTCGTGTCACCATATCAATCATCCTGCTGGAATATTCCTCGGGCACATTGATTGTTAGAGTCTCAATGGGCTCGCACTTCACGCCGTCAAGTTCCTTGATAATGACTTGTGGCTGACCCACTTGAAGTTCGTAACCCTCGCGGCGCATCTCCTCGATCAGCACGCTCAAGTGCAATACGCCACGTCCATATACTATCCAAGCGTCCTCATTCTCGCTTTTCTCCACTCGCAGCGCGAGGTTTTTGTCTAGTTCGTGCATAAGGCGGTCGTGGATGTGGCGCGAGGTGACATATTTACCCTCCTTGCCAAAGAACGGCGAATCGTTGATGGTGAAGAGCATCGACATGGTGGGCTCGTCGATAGCGATACGGGGTAGGGGTTCGGGATTGTCAAGACAAGTCACGGTGTCGCCAATCTCAAAGTCTTCAAGACCTATAATGGCGCAGATGTCGCCACATTGTGCGCTCTCGACATGTTTTTGCCCCATGCCTTCAAATACCCTCAGCTCCTTGATGCGTTGGCGTGCCACTGTGCCGTCTTTCTTGCACAGTCCCACGTCCATGCCGTCGCGCAGCTCGCCACGATGGATTCGTCCCACGGCGATTCGTCCCACGTAGGTGTTGTAGTCAAGCGAGGTGATGAGCATCTGCGGGTCGCCTTCCACCACCTTTGGGGCTGGGATATGCTCAATGATTGCATCAAGAACAGCGGTGATATTGTCGGTAGGATTGCGCCAGTCGTCACTCATCCACCCGTTTTTTGCCGAGCCGTAGATGGTGGGGAAATCTAGTTGGTCCTCGGTGGCATCGAGGTTGAACATCAAGTCGAAGACAGCCTCCTGCACCTCGTCGGGGCGGCAGTTGGGTTTGTCAACCTTGTTGATGACCACGATGGGCTTGAGGCCTATCTGGATAGCCTTTTGCAGCACAAAACGCGTTTGTGGCATTGGCCCCTCAAAAGCGTCAACTAGCAGCAGGCAGCCGTCCGCCATGTTAAGCACACGCTCCACCTCTCCGCCGAAGTCGCTATGTCCCGGGGTATCAATGATATTTATTTTGTAATCTTTGTAGGTTATTGATACGTTTTTAGAAAGAATGGTAATGCCACGCTCACGCTCAAGGTCGTTACTGTCAAGGATTTGCGTTCCTACCACCTGATTGTCGCGGAACAGGTTTCCGGCAGCAAGCATCTTATCGACAAGAGTTGTCTTGCCGTGGTCAACGTGAGCAATAATGGCTACATTTCTAATGTTTTGCATAGGAATCTTTGTTTATCAAAATGCAAAGTTACGCAATTCCTGCAAAAAAGCTACATCTTTTGACAAGAAAAAGTGGTAGAACACTCTTTTTAGACTGAAAAATGGGGTAGTGGTTTATTCTTTGTAAAAGGTTTGCATAAAATGTGATACCGATGTTTCTTAATAATATTATGTGTACTTGCAGATTTTTTGTAATTTTGCAGTTTTAAAAGAGTAAAGTGACTTCTACAAAACAACTATGATAGATTTATTGTTCGAAACAAGCTGGGAGGTTTGCAACAAAGTGGGCGGTATCTATGCGGTGCTGTCAACTAAGGCCAAAACCTTGCAATCTATATATAAGGAAGTTATATTCATTGGTCCCGATCTTGCAATGGGCGATGACAATCCTTTCTTTACTGAATCTGCTACTGAACTTGATCAGTGGAAACAGCAAGCGAAATTGCCTGTTGGCATGACCGTCAGGACAGGAAAGTGGAACGTTCCGGGTAACCCGACCTGTGTTCTAGTGGGCTATAACTCGCTCTATGTTTACAAGAATGAACTTTTTGCCGAGATGTGGCGCAGGTTTGGCGTGGATTCGCTTCATGCCTACGGCGACTACGATGAGTCGTGCATCTTTTCCTATGGCGCAGCTTTGGTGATTGAGAGCATCGTGGGGTATAAGAATGCACAATGCACAATGCATAATGCACAATGTGGAATGAGGGTAGTGGCGCACTTCGATGAGTGGACCACCGGAATGGGGCTGCTATATGTGAAGTCGCGTTTGCCTCAAGTTGCTACAGTGTTCACCACTCATGCCACGAGCATTGGCCGCAGCATCTGTGGCAACGGCAAGCCTCTCTACGACTACATGACAGGCTACAATGGAGACCAGATGGCACAGGAGCTAAATATGGAGTCGAAGCATTCGCTCGAAAAAAGTGCTGCTCACGAGGCCGACGTGTTCACCACCGTGAGCGATGTCACAGCCCGCGAATGTGAGCAGTTGCTTGAGCGCAGGCCGGTAGTCACTCCCAATGCCTTTGAGCAGAACTATGTGCCTAAAGGTGCGAAATATACCGCTACACGCAAGACTGCACGTCAGCGACTGCTTGCCGTGGCAAGTGCGCTCAGCGGCGAGGAGCTTGGCAACGATTGTTTGCTCGTTGCAACCAGTGGCCGCTGCGAGATGCGCAACAAGGGCATCGACCTCTTTCTCGACACAATGAATGTGCTGCGTCACAGCGAGGATGGCACGCTGAGCCGCAAGATTGTAGCCTTTGTGCTTGTGCCTGGCTGGACCGATGAGGCACGCCATGACCTGCGTGATGCTCTCAATCGTCAAAAGGCGGTGGGACTGTTCAACCCCATCATCACACACACCATCCACAACGAGGACGGCGATGCCATCTATGGCAAAATGAACTACTTGGGCTTCAGAAACCAGCCCGAAGATGACGTGAAGGTAATCTATGTGCCTTCCTATCTCAATGGCGATGACGGTGTCTTTGACATGCCTTACTATGACTTGCTCACAGGCTTTGACTTATCGATATTCCCATCCTATTACGAACCCTGGGGATATACCCCTCTCGAGAGCCTAGCAATGGGTGTACCTACAATTACTACCAACCTTGCCGGCTTTGGACAATGGGTGGAGAAAAACTGTGGCGATAATCCGTTGAAGACTGGCGTAAAGGTGATTCATCGCACCGACTCCAACTATGATGAGGCTCTTGCCGAGATAGTGGAGAGCGTGGTAGAGGTGAGCGAAATGACCGTTAAGCAGCGCGACAAGTTGCGTAGTGCTGCGCGTGCTACCTCTAAGCAAGCCACTTGGGAACATTTTATGAAATACTATACTGCTGCCTACGATTCAGCTCTTAAGATTGCTAAGGATCGCTCGGCTAACAAATAATATGGAAATAAACTCAAATTGTTATATATGAAAATTAAAGTTAGTAACTCTAATTCTCCCGTGTGGAGAAATCTTACAGTGAAAAGTGAACTGCCCGCCAATCTGCAGAAGCTTGACGAGCTTTCTAAGAACCTGTGGTGGGTGTGGAACAGCGAGGCTAAGTCGATGTTCCATCATCTCGATCGCGATATTTGGCGTGCATCGGGTGAGAACCCAGTGATGATGCTTAACAAGATGTCAGCCTCTAAGCTTGAGGAACTTAGTAATGACGCTGAGTTGGTGGCAAAGATTGACAATATATATGCTCATTTCAAGGAGTATATGGATCAGCCAGTGCGCACTGAGTTCCCTTCGGTGGCTTATTTCAGCATGGAGTATGGTCTGTGCAACGCCCTGAAGATTTACTCTGGTGGTCTCGGCATCCTCGCTGGTGACTACATCAAGGAGGCAAGCGACCGTCGCATTGACATGACCGCCGTTGGTTTCCTTTATCGCTATGGCTATTTCACCCAGACTCTTTCGATGGATGGTCAGCAGATTGCCAACTACGAGCCTCAGAATTTCAACCACCTGCCCATTGAGCCAGTTATCGACAAGGATGGTCAGCAGATGATTCTCGAGGTGCCTTACCCAGGACGTGTTGTTTATGCCAATATCTGGAAGGTTAACGTGGGACGCATGAACCTCTACTTGCTCGATACAGACCTCGACAAGAACAGCGATTTTGACCGCTCTATCACTCACCAGCTTTATGGTGGCGACTGGGAGAACCGTATCAAGCAGGAGTATATGCTCGGCATTGGTGGTATTCTCATGCTCAAGAAACTTGGCATTAAGGCACAGATCTACCACTGCAACGAGGGTCATGCAGCATTGCTCAACCTGCAACGTCTGGTTGACTATGTTCAAGAAGATGGTTTGACCTTCAACGAGGCTCTTGAGGTAGTGCGCGCATCGTCGCTCTACACTGTGCACACTCCAGTTCCCGCTGGTCACGACTACTTTGACGAAGGTCTCTTTGGCCGCTATATGGGCGAGTTCCCTGCCAAACTCGGCATCACTTGGAACGACCTGATGAACATGGGCCGCGAAAATCCCGACACTCAGGAGAAGTTCTCAATGAGCGTCTTCGCTCTCAACACCACTCAGGAGAGCAACGGTGTAAGCTGGCTCCACGGAGAGGTGTCGAAGAAGATGTTCTCGGGCGTGTGGAAGGGCTATGCTCCTGAGGAGTCGCACGTGGGTTACGTCACAAATGGCGTGCACATGCCCACCTGGGCTGCATCGGAGTGGAAAGAGTACTACGCTAAGGTGTTTGGTGCCGATTACCTCAACAAGCAAGAAGACTTGGCGACCTGGGCACCTATCCAGAACGTTCCCGATGAGGAAATTTGGGACTTGCGCATGCAGCTTAAGAACAAGTTCATCAACTTCGTGAGACGCGACTTCCGCACCACTTGGCTCAAAAATCAGGGTGATCCAACACGCATCATGTCGATTGTAGATAAAATCAATCCTAATGCGTTGCTCATCGGCTTCGCTCGTCGTTTTGCCACCTACAAACGTGCGCATCTGCTGTTTACCGATCTTGATCGCCTCTCGCGCATTGTCAATAACGAGAAGTTCCCAGTTCAGTTTATCTTCGCAGGCAAGGCTCACCCTGCTGATGGTGCAGGTAAGGATCTGATTAAGCGTATTGTGGAGATTTCTAAGATGCCAGAGTTCTTGGGCAAGATTATCTTCCTTGAGAACTATGACATGACAGTGTCGAAGCGCCTTATCACAGGCGTTGACATCTGGCTCAACACTCCAACCCGTCCTCTTGAGGCTTCAGGTACCAGTGGCGAGAAGGCCGAAATGAATGGTCTGCTCAACTTCTCGGTACTCGACGGATGGTGGTATGAGGGCTATCGTGAGCGTGCAGGATGGGCATTGACTTCACACCGCACCTACACCGACCAATCGATGCAGGACAAACTCGATGCCGCTACTATCTATTCAATGCTTGAGAACGAGATTATTCCTCTCTACTTTGCCAAGAACAGCAAGGGATATTCACCCGAGTGGATTCAGTACATCAAGAACTCTATCTCGCAGATTGCTCCCAACTATACCATGTCGCGCATGATGAAGGACTACATCGACCGCTTCTACACCAAGGAGGCCGCTCGCAGCAAGAAACTGCGTGCCAACGACTATGCCCTTGTGCGTGAAATCGTGGCTTGGAAAGAGCATGTTGCTGAGAAGTGGGACAATGTAGCAGTAGAGGATATGCAGCTTAGCGAAAGCTTCTACGACATCTCTATCAATGACGGCAAGGTTGAGGCAACAGTGAAACTCAACACCGCTGGTCTCGGACGCAGCGTGGGATTGGAACTCGTCGTTCATCAAGATGTTGACGGTGTGACCAAGTTCCACAGCACTCTGCCGATGAAAGTGGTTGATGAAGATGGAGACGTACTTACTTACAAACTCAACGACCGCATCAAGGACACTGGCATCTTCCGTCTCTCGTTCCGTGCATATCCCTGGAACAAGAACCTTCCACACCGCCAAGACTTCGCCTTTGTGAAGTGGTTCTAAGTTCATTTCAAGAAATTAGAAATTAGGAAAGATTCTTCCTGAAATAATCACTACTATATTAAAACCTGCCTCGCTTTTCACAGCTGGGCAGGTTTTTAACATAAATCGGTCATTAGACCACTAAAGCTATTTGTAGAACAGTACTTTAGTGATATTAGGTAAGAATCGTGGCTTGTTTCAAAAGTGTGTCATACTATCCCGTTCATCATGGCATAAAAGGTTAGTCCTGAGATGCTTTTAATGACGAGTTTTGAGGTTAGATTTTTGCGGTGGGAGAGTACTGTGTTGATGCTGATGTTGAGCTCTTGAGCTATCTCTTTGTTGATTTTGCCTGCTGCGATTAGTCTCAGCACTTCTATCTCGCGTTGTGAAAGGGAGTTTGTGGTATTTTTCTCTACTTCATTCCCTATTGTGAAAAATGTGTTGATGATGTTGATTATATCGCTTTCGTTATCGTTTACGCACAGGGTCCTAAAGTCGTCGCTAGGAGTGTGGTCATTAGTGAGCAGCACGGTCTTTGCCCTACGTGGCAAGAAGAACCCAAGATTGGCGACGAGAGATAAGGAATCAACAAAGAACAGATGCGGCTCTTTTGTAGTGTTGAAAGTGTCAATATAATGTTCATCAGCAATATAGGCACTGATGCCAAACGAGTTCTCAAAGATGCTTCTCAGTCCAATGGCATTGAGGGTATCGTGCGTCAATATGATAACGTTGAAGTCGCTCATAGTTTGCAGCTAAGCGCTTGTGAGATAGGCATGAGGATGCGGTTACGTATACGGTTGTTCTGCTTGATGTCCTTCTTGAGCGAGAAAATGGCGGTGATGACAGCATATCCTAAGTTGTGGTCATATTCACCCTTGAGGTGCATAATAAGCATATTTATGAGGTCGTCGATTTTCTCCTCTATAGGGTCGTTGAAATCTTCGGTGTCCTTCACTGGATATGGCATCTTGCCTATATTCTTCATTTCGTTAAGAGCAATGGTTGGGAACCATTTATTGCGGTCATCATCAATGCGTTGCAGCAGTTCAGTCTTCACCTCGGCAAAAAATTGTTGCATAAGCACTAAGTTGCTGTTTTGAGATGGAGTCTTATTAATGAGGAATGCGAAATGGCGTTCAATGTTTGGTATCACGTTCTTCTCGTAATACTCGTTGGTCTTAGCAAGATATTCGATGATTTTTGAGGCGCTGAATGCTAGCAGGGCAGTTTGAGGAAAATAGTTCTCTTCAATGTAGGTGTTAAGAATCGTAGTGAAGAAATTCACATCGATGTCATGCTCATGGCAGGCATCACTGATTCGAGCGTCGCCCACACCAAGTGAGATGCCAAACCTGTCGAGAACAGTTATAGTTGATGGCTCTTGCAAGATAATATCGCAAAGCTTAGTGTCTTTGTTTATTAAAGTCATGGTTTAAGGGTAGGGTATTAAATGATTTTGTAACAACAAATTGTGTTTGCATGTCGTGGGGCTCGGTGGGGATATGGACAACGAGTTGGCAGTTGAAGCACACTGCGATGGTCACGGCATGAGTCTGAGACAGGAACCTGTCGTAGAACCCCTTTCCGCGCCCTAGTCGGTTGCCTAGGCTATCAAATGCTACTCCTGGAACGATTATCAGATCTAGAACTTCAGGCTCCACTATGTCGTTGCCTTCTGGTTCCATAATGTTGTAGCTGCCTTTGTGCAGTGTGCCAGGCTTATATTTGATGATGTCAAGGTTTTCTCCATTGACTCGTGGCAAATATATGTTCTTGTTTTTTGCCCATTGCTCAATAGTTGCGTGGGTGGGAATTTCATCGGGCAACGAGGCAAAAAGCATTATATTTTTGCTGTTTTTGAAGATGTCACTTTTCTCGATGTGGCTGAACACACAGCTCGCCTCAAGGGCCTTCTCCTCGAGAGTAAGTTGGGCTACTTTGGCTTTAATGGCCTTCCTTAGCTCTTTCTTGTTCATGGGTTTATTGTAAAAATGACAGTCAAATAGTCGAGCAGTTGAGAATATTATTGTGTTATTATCAGATGTTTTTAATAGGAAATGCGGCTTGATGTTTGTTGAAAGCTTTGACTGCGGCATCTATGGTGGTGTCGATGCGGTTGAAGATTGGGTAAAATGCGCTCTGCCCGAAGATGTCGCGAGCGATGAACGCCTTTATCAAGCTGGTGATAAGGTCTTGAGACTGGTATATTTCTTGCCATCTAGCAGGTGTGCCTTTATTAGCGGCAAATCTCACAAAGTCGTTGATGATTTGGTCGTTGGCAGGGAGACTTCTCAAGAGCTCTTTATAGTCATTCATTTTTTTCAGGGATGCTCTGTTAGATGTGACGTACCCTAGAGCATATTCTTGAATGAGTCCATTATTGACAATTTCTTGATAATAATTCGAAATACCTGTGGTGTCGGCTGGCACAAAGAGATCGGGGATAATTCCTCCACCACCATATACCTTGCGGCCAGTGGTTGTGTAGAAAATCTTTGACTTGTCGATCTTGATGCTGTCTTTGCTGTAGATTTCGCCATTACTGAAACGGTCAAGAAGGTCTTTTTGATATACGTCCTCACCGTTCTCATAAGGCTTTTGTATGCATCGTCCCGAAGGAGTGTAGTATCTTGCGATGGTGAGTCTGAGAGCGCTCTTATCAGAGAGATCAATCTGCCTCTGAACAAGGCCCTTGCCAAAAGAGCGGCGCCCCACGATGAGTCCTCGGTCGTTATCTTGTATCGCCCCAGCCAAAATCTCGCTGGCGCTTGCCGAGAATTCATCTATGAGCACCACCAACTCTTCTTCCTGGAAGTGTCCGCTTCCGTCGGTATAGGCTGCGGCATCGTCACGGCGGTAACGTCCTTTAGTGCTAACAATTAGTCTATCCTTGGGCAGAAACTCGTTTGCCATCAAGATTGCCACCGTGAGGTATCCACCACCATTCCCCCTAAGGTCAATCATAAACCTCTTGGCGCCTTGATTCTTCAGAGAGCTCAGCGCTCTGACAAACTCTTCGTAGGTGTTTTGTCCAAATTGAGAGACTTTGACATATCCAGTTGTCTTGTCATACATATAATAAACATCGACCGAATTAACAGGAATGTCTCCACGAGTGATGGTGAACGAGAGAGGTTCGTTGACCCCTTCACGAATAATACCAACTTTCACTTTTGAGCCTTTAGCCCCCCGGAGTTTGTCCTTAACTTTGTTGGCATCGATAGTGCTGCCTGTGCAAGGCTCTCCTTCAATTGAGACGATTCGGTCTCCAGCAATTAGTCCTGCACGGTCTGATGGCCCTCCTGGAATTACTTCGATGACAACTATGGTGTCGTTTGACAATTGAAACTGCACACCGATTCCTGAGAATTTCCCGTCAAGTTCCTCTTGGGCTGAAATAAGGTCTTTGGCCGAGAGATATGTACTATGCGGGTCGAGTTTAGCAAGAATTGCTGGTATGGCGCTCTCTACAAGTTGGTCGGTGTTGATGTTTTCATCTACATATTGTTCTTTAATTATATTGAGGACTTCGTTGAGTTTGCGGTCTTTAATAGGATTGAGCCCTTTGAATGGGTTGGGCATGAAAAAGCCCACAAAGATTCCCACAATCACCGAGATGGCGATTGCCAAAGGCATCCAGGCGCTATAATCACGTTTCTGATTCATTTTTTCAAAAGTTGAGAGCGCATTATAATAATTAGGTATTACATGTTGATTTGCACGCAATCTATGCCGGCTCTTTTCATCAGCTCAATGCCATCGGTGAGACGATAAATCTCGTTGAATACCACCCGTTTGATGCCTGCCTGAATGATGAGTTTGGCGCATTCAATGCAAGGTGATGAAGTGACGTAAAGTGTAGCTCCATTGCTGCTGTTGTTGCTTTGGGCCACCTTGGTGATGGCATTTGCTTCGGCGTGAAGGACATAGGGTTTAGTATGGTCGTTGTCGTCCTCACACACATTTTCAAATCCCACTGGCGTGCCATTATACCCGTCCGAGATTATCATCTTGTCTTTGACGATGATTGCTCCCACTTGGCGCCGCTTGCAATAGGAGTTCTCGGCCCAAATCTGAGCCATTCTCAGATATCTTGAATCAAGAATTTCTTGCTTATCCATTGAAGAAAAAACCAGTATTTGTTGATGATTGGTGAGATATGTCACCTATAGCTTTAAATTAAACGACAAAGATAAAAATATTATATGAATAAATGAGCCAAAAATTTATAAAAAAAATTTTTTTGTTATTTTTCTTTTGTTTTTTGAGCGAATTCACTCATTCAGGACTTTGGAAAACCTGACTTGGCTTTTGTAAACAGGAAATTTAAAGTTCAATATTACGCCGCTTTCAAAAGTGACAAAGACGTCATCGGAGATAGGTTGCAAGGTCGCGTCAAACCACTTGCCCGTGAAGTTGTCGGTGAAAATGGTCTGGGTCATTTCCGCCTTTTTCATGCCGGTGTGCCACATCGATTTCTTGACCTGAGCGCCATCAACATATATCACGTCGTAGCCATTTTCATTTTCGACGAGGGCTATGGTGTATTTGCCACCCAATTTGAGCCACTGGTCTTCCATATCTCGGTCGAGATAGGTCCAGTATCCTTCGTAGGGGTTCTTGGAGACTGTGAAATGGCGGTCGAGAGCCTCACGAGACCATTGCGTCTCAAGACTGGCGGCAGAGACTTGTGGCTGGTCGTTGATAGAGAGAACGGCCCTCTCTATTGAAATCATTGCACCCGGTCCCACAAAATAGCCCGCCTTAACGCTGGGTATGCCAGTAGAGACCTCAATTTCGCTTGAAGTGAGTTGATAGGAGAGTACTTCTTTAAGCTGGTCTTTCCCAATTTTCACCAAGATTCTGTTGTCTTCAAATGACACTCCTAAGTAGTTGTAGCCTTCATCAAGGTCAACGCCACCGTTGAGTGTCACTTGCTTGACGACACTGCTGTTGCCATAGTCATGGATGAGCTTGACGGTCATGGTGCGTGAGTCCACGCTCTCATTGTAAAGGCTGGAGTTGGCGCAACTCACTGCCACCCGCCAGCATCCTAGAGAACTGTGATTAAAAACAAGTCCGCACTCGGGAGATATTATTTTCTTTGTCCGGCCTTGTGAGTCAATGACTTTGTAGGACTTACCTTCTTTGTTGTGGAGGTTTGCAAACTTGATGTAGTATTTGTAGCTCGTGAAAGCGTCGATATTTGTGGAGTCGGTGACAATGATGTTGGTTGACGATTTGTTATTGAGCTGCAAAAAGTCGCCGTTTACTATTGCGGATTGATTATAATTGATACCCTCAAAGTTATTGTACTTTGTGTTGTAGATAGTGAAAGCTGCTACTTGCAAGAATGCAGATGCTATTATTAGCGACGTTAGGATATATTTCTTCATTGAGGCAAAATTTTATCCAAAAGTAGTGTATTTTATTCAAAAGAGAAAATAAAAACTGAATTTTTTGGTCAAAATCACTTAAAATATCAGTATTATTCGTAACTTTGCCGCTGTTTTCAGAAATGGGCACTATTATATTAATATTATTAGGGTGTTTCTTGGTGGGCATAATCTTGTCGGCACCTATGGGACCAATAGGCATTTTGGTGTTACAGCGTACTATGGAGAAAGGCCGTCTTAGTGGCTTATATACAGGAGTTGGCGCTGCAGTTTCCGATTTGTTTTATTGTCTTCTTGCTGGTTTTGGTTTAGCTTTTGTAACCGATTTTATTGAAGGCAACCAGGAATTGTTTCAAACAGGAGGCAGTATATTCTTGGTTATCTTTGGTATATTCATGATATTGCGTAACCCTGTGCATGGCATCAAGCACGAGGATGCAAGGAAGGTGAGTTTTACTCATGATGCCTTAACTGGTTTTGTCTTTACACTGTCAAATCCATTGATTATATTCTTGATATTCCCACTATTCGCCCGATTTACCTTCCCTTCAGGAATCGAACTAGCCCTCAAAATTGCTAATTATAAATATATTTTCATATTTTTAGGCTACATCTTAATAGTGGCAGGTGCGTTATTGTGGTGGTTTGGGATTACTTTTATTGTTGATAAACTACGCTCCAAGTTCAACATACAGAGTATGTGGCTTATTAATAAGATTATGGGAGGCATTATTTTGATAGTAGGCCTCTATGGTCTTGTGACGGGACTATTGGCATATTTTGGCGTAATTAGTTTATGATCACAAAAGAGTTAGTTGTCAAGAGGCTTCTTGACTTAGACAGGATGCCGTTGCAGCAAGTCTCTAAATATCTTGATGCGAATTTAGAGCATGAGATTGTTGAATGTGTGAATTGGCAGGAAGAATTCCCTTATAAACCATTTTGTTCTTTTGTGGTTGCTGTGTCTTTGACACGGCTTTATGTTTTTTACTCAGTGATAAGCAAAGACCTGCGTGCAGTGCATACAAGCGACCTCAGTCCTGTTGCTGAGGACAGTTGTGTGGAATTCTTCATGCAGATCCCGGGACAAGAAGAATACTGGAATTTTGAATTTAACTGTATCGGCACGTTGAATGCCAGTCATCGTGTGGAGAGAACCAATCCCACACGACTCACACCCGAAGAGCTTGCATCTATTGGACGTTACTCGTCATGCGGTAACGAGATGATAGAGGAACAAGACGGCACATTCTGCTGGGATCTCGTTGTTTCTATACCACTTAAGTTGGTGGGGCTTGATGGCGACAATCTGCCCGATTATGTGACAGGCAATTTCTATAAGTGCGGCAGCAAGACCGCGCATCCACATTATGTGTCATGGAATGCTATTGACAGCGACCGTCCCGATTTCCACCGCCCTGAATGCTTTGGAACTTTGTGGTTCAAGGAACCAAAACAAAACGCTGTCACTAAAGATGAGAATGTTCAGACTGAACCCGCAGTAAATTCTTGTTGGGCAAAAAGGCTGTTTCACAAGCTTTTAGGGAAGTGAATGTGTCATAATGGCGTACGAGCCCCTTTAAGGGCATTGAATATTGTCTTATTGTGAGTTAATCCACTTAATGGCAACATCGAGAGGAAAAGGAGTGATGGGATTTTCGTCGGGATAGACATAGTCGTTGCAAAACTCTTCACCTGTGCGTGTGATGACAGAACTTGTGGTTAAGACTAACTTTGAGTTAAATGGCAAGTAGTAGGTGCTGTTGCCAGTAGTGTAACCTGCAGAGTGGCTTCCAAAGGTGCGCACATTGTTGAGGCCTCTAAAAGCGAGCAGCACCATCTCGCCTGCACTGGCGGTATGATTGTTCATTAGAATCGCCACAGGACACGAGATATAGTCCTTCCTTTCTATGTTCACATAATTGATTACATAACTAATAGTAACGGTATAGTTGTAATCACGACGATGGAAGTCGAACAAATTCTCCTCAGGAAGGAAACGATGCACTGCCGCCAACATGGGATACATATTCCCGCCTCTGTTATCTATTAGGTCTATCACTACTCCACGCAATTGGGACGGGATGGCATCGAGTACTTTTTGGGCATATTGGATAGACTCCTCACCCGTTCCACTAAACTGTGGGAGCTTTATGACGAGTATGCCATCGTCTCTTTGGGTAATGGTGGGCATTGCAGCCTGCTCTAGAGTATGACTCATTTCGTTTGAATTGTTTACAGTCAAAAAGGAATGCTTGCCTCCAGCAACTGCTAGTGCTTTTCTTACTACTGCTTGAGCATCTTCAAAAGTTGGAGGATCACTTGCCAATGCCTCGGCTTTGGCATTTTCCCACGCAGTGCCAGTAGCGAACAGTCCGTAAGTATCCATGATTCCTACGGCCTTCTTCACAAAGTCTCTCTCCCTGGAAGTGTCGCTCGATATTGAGTGCCAGGGAGTATACATGTCGGGCTGTGCCCATTTCACATCATTGCGCAAATATATCTTATTGCTCAAATTCAACACTTGCTCTGAGGTGCCGAGATGGCAGTCAAAATAGTAAATATAACAGTCTCCAACTGTTTTCTCCCCTTGTTCACGGTCGGCCAATGTCAGCTTGCCTTTATAATCCTTCAAGATTTTATCCTTGGTTTCGGTATTGTAAACACACACACCTATCATGGGACAAACGACAACATAATCATGAGTGGTTTGAGTATAATTGTCATAATAATACCCTGCAAAATAACGTTCGCTAACATAATCATCGGAAGTTATGAAGTCACGGCTTCGAGTAACCAGGAAATAATCACCAGCATTCTCGACTTGGGTGCCTTCCAGACTTGCCAGCTGCTCAAGCTCTTTTTCCCTTTTCTCGGTAATCGGAAAAATGCAATATTGACCAGCTGCGCGATAGGAAAACTCTTTCAGTGTCAAATCGGGTTTGACACCATAGTAGTAACCTACATTATTAGCGAGTTTTTCAAGTTCAGTATCATTCTCTTGCGCGTCAACAACATTAACAGTTACATTAACTGGATCCTCATCTACAGAATCGCATCCCGCAAACGCCACAACACTCGTAATAAGTAACAAATAGATTAATATCTTTTTCATAGCTTAATTGTTTCTTTCAATGTTGCAAATTCAATGGAAATATCTGAAAATCAAAAATTCGTATTGTAGGTTAAGATTTAAAACGCTTACTGCTGTTTTAGCCACTCTAAAGCATCTTCCAATGGCTGACTGGTTCTCACATTTGGTTCAATGCAATTATTGCAAAATTCTTTTCCGTTGCGGGTGACAACTGAGGATGTTGTCAGTATTAGTCTTGAATTCTGTGGCAACTCATAAGTGCTGTTGCCAGTAGTATAGCCAGCAGAGTTAGTCCCGAAAGTCCGCACATTATCGAGCCCCCAAAAGGCGAGCACCACCATCTCTCCTGAACTGGCGGTGTAGCTATCCATTAGAATCGCCACCGGGCAGTCGATATAATCCATTCTTGGTATATTGACATTATTGGTAACACCATATACAGGTACATAATAAAATCTATTACGCGATTTAAAGGCGAATACCACCTCACCAGGAATGAAACGATGCACTGCCGCCAACATGGGATACATATTTCCACCAGCATTGCCTCGCAGATCAATAACTACACCATGCAAATCAGCAGGAATAGCATCGAGTACCGTTTGAGCATATTCGATAGCCTTTTGCCCAGTGAGATTAAACGCTGGCAATTTTACCACAAGTATCCCATCGTTCCTTAGGGTGACAGTTGGCATGGGTACAGATGCAGTTGTCCCGCTCTTACTATTCACAACCTCAGTTGTCTCGCTTTGGCTATTCACAACTAAACGTGAATGCTTGCCTCCAGCAACTTGTAGCGCTTTACGCACTATAATTTGTGATTCATCAAAAGTCTCAGGGTTACTTGCCAGTGCTTCAGATTTTGCCTTCTCCCATTCAGCGCCAGTGGCAAACAGCCCATAGGCGTCCATTGTATCCACTGCCGCCTTAACAAATTCTCTCTCAATGGAATTTTCGCTGCATGATCCAAGCATCGCTATCATGAGCATAATCAGCATAGTCAATGAAAATGTAGTTTTTTTCATATATAGTTCCTTTAACTTGTTTTCCAAAAAAAATAATAATTCTTGGTAATATTTAGGTTTGATTGTTCTACTCTTGTCCAACATACACAGGACGAACGCCACAACCGTTATGTTGGCCGAAAGAGGTCACTTGAAGCCAGCCCATACTACTATAGCGGAAACAAAGAAGTAATGAGGCATACTTTTTCATGTCTGTTTTTTATGAGTTAATCAATTGGCTATTCTCCAAGCAAAATGTTGTAAACGGCAGTCACATCGGCGCTGGTGATATAGCCGTCACCGTCTTGATCGGCGTTTACCACATCATTGTAGTCATCGTTGAGAAGGATGTTGTAGAGCATTGTCACATCGGCAGCAGTCACGACACCGTCACCGTCCACATCGCCAGGAATCATTTCTGGTGGCAGCTCATCGGTGTAGTAGATGGTGAAGTTATCAATATAAGCCTTATAGGACGTGGCTCCAGCTGTCATGTTGATTCGGTAGCGTGCAGGAACATCCGTATATGAGGGAAAAGTTAACGTGACGTTGCTGTTGGCACCAACCGATGAGGTGGTCTCGCCGTTCGAATTGGCCACGGCAGTCCAAGAGGCACCCTGGTCGGTGGAGCGGTAAAGGACGAACTTGGCTACCGATGTGGCCGCATTGTAAGCGTCAAACGAGATTTCTTTGCTCACATAGCGCACGTCTTCTGTCATAGTAAGCGACGCGGGCTTCTTCATCACCGTGGAATGCTCGCCTGAGCAGTGGTTGCTGCCGGGAGCGGTGACGTAGCAGTTGGCGAATTTCCATGTTGATAATTTGCCTTGCACATCGACGGCGGGAGGTGTCGTTGCCACTGTCATATCCTCAAAATCCTCGATAGTGGCAAAGGATGCCACGTCGTAGTAGTAGATGGTGAAGTTGTCGATATAAGTCATGTGGGTGGTAGCTCCCTCTGTAATGCTGATGCGGTAGCGCGACGGGACTTTTATGTTGCAAGGGAAGTTTAGAGTGGCATTGCTGCCGGCGGCGACCGTTGTGGTGGTCTCGCCGCTCGAGTTGGCTAAGGCAGTCCAAGTGGTGCCCTGGTCGGTGGAGCAGTAAAGGACGAAGTCGGCTGCCGACGTTGAGGGATTGTAAGCGTCAAACGAGATTTTCCGGCTCACATAGTGCACATCTTCCGTCATGGTGAGCAATGCAGTCTTCTTCATCACTGCGGAGTGCTCGCCCGAGCAGTAGTCGCTGCCAGGGCTGGTGACGAAGCAGTTGTCGAATTCCCATGTTGATAAGTTGCCTTGCACATCATTGTTGGGAGGCGCCGTTGTCGCCGCCATCTGCTCAAAGTCCTCGACAGCCGTTGAGTAGCTTTTTATCTCAAAAGCAACTTTATTGCCCCACCAGTTGTCGTTATCAGGCTTTATCAAGAACATTTTATAAACCATACCTTCACTGCCATAAAACTCGCACTTGAAATGCACAGTGGCGCTTTGTCCAGCTGGAATTGTAATGGTGGGTGAGTATACACTCTTCTTAAGCCAAGATACATTTTTATCAACAATCCACATTTCAATGTTGCCAATAAAGTCGCCTGTGCCGCTATTGCTGATTACAGCAGAGGCCTGGATGTCGCTAGGATCCATATAGTAACCTGGTGTAGAGAGCTGTGATGAGATGCTTAAAGAATAATTGCTGCTCTCGGCAACATTAAGGGTTACAGGTGAACCTATCATTTGTTTTTTCTTGTCATAGACAGCGAGCTGATATGTCCCTGATTCGGCAGGTGCTGCAACAAAGCTTCTCACAATCACATTACCATCGGTTGGGACATCAATTTTGATAGCGTCGCCGGTGCTGATAATCGTTTCTTGCTGCTTGACAACAAAATAGATATTGTCGTAATACTCATCACCAGCGTTGGCGATTGTAGCCTTAACCTCAAAGTTTGAATTGGTGCCTACTTTAGAAGGAACTTCCAGCGATTCCAATGAGAGGATGCCATCATTGGTTTCGGGGCCGTCAAAGTACACTATCCCATCCTGAACAGTGACGTTTATATAGCCTGTTGTGGTGTTGAAGTGCTCGCAAGGCACATATTCTGTCATTCCAGCCTCAGGAACCATGCACATGAGCCACAGGCGATATTGTCCATCGGGTAAATTGGTGGGAGGGGTATAGTCCTCGAGAAAATTATAGTAACATCCAAACCAAAGATCCATATCACTATATTCGCCTGGTTTGAAATCTACCGTATTATTGTTGAGGTCGGTAAGGTTAAGGCCATATTTAAGAAAGACAGTGGGATAATAGCCATATCCATTGATGAAGAATCCATTTAATATAATTTGTGCGCTTTCTCCCAAGTTGACTTGCGGCACACTTGACTTATATTCCTCGCAACCAAACTCTATATAATTCTCTGGCTCGGCAGTAGAGCCGTCATCAGGATAGATGCCGATAATGATTTCTTGTTCTGTATTAAATCCACCCCCAAAGGTGCCTGCCTGATCTGAGAGGCTCAAAGCTGTAATGAGGAAATAACCATTGTTTCTGCCTCCAACTCCCCAGTTGACATGAAAATAACCTTCGTCGTTATATCCGTCTAAAACAAAAGCGTGGCCTGAACTGCCAGGTTTGAAGCCGCCATAAAGAACAGGTCGGGAATTATCAAGCTCATTTATAATAGTCTGCTCCCATTCATTGATTGGAGTGTTTGCTCTCATCATGTCTATCATTCCTTTGTTATAGCCAAAATAGTTTCTCAAGCCCTCCATCATGGGATAATAACTCCTGCTGCCACTTCCTCTGCTGCTGTAAAACATATCACATGCTATCCCCACATGAGACATGAGCGTGGCAACAGCATTGGCTTGTGTGTCGGTGTAAGAGCCATCGTAAGAGTCGAGCATATTGTCCCAGTCGTAGGTGGTGCTGCCGAAGTCGGCGCTCAGGGTCTGCTCACCGGAATAGTTCACATCGCACACATAGGAGTGGCTGCCGGTACCGGTGATGGGCCATCGGTGATAATACATGATTTGCGCGGCTGCGGTAGCGACGCAACCTGTTACTGCATGTTCGGTAATGCCGTCTTCGGTATAAGTGGGGCACAAATTGTTGTATGGCTCAACTTGTGCCCAGTTGCATGTGAGCAAAGGTCTGACGCTGGATGACCGTTTTTGCCTGATGGAAGCCGCTGGAGCATTGGGATTGCTGCGCAAGTACTGCATCTCCTGTGAATATACCTCAAGCCAGTACTGCAGCCCATCGGGGATGTTGTTGAAGTCGAATGTGCCTTCATCGCTAAATCCCAGAATTGGCGCAGCCTTGTCATCACCCGAGACTATTATGTAGCCATTGCATTTACCTTTGTTGAATACATAATAATCCACATCTTGTGATTTAGACTTTGCCGCCAGGACAAGCTCTAATTGCTGTGTTGCAGGGTTTGTTCCGTGTAAACTCGGGTTATAGTTCCGAAACATGTGGTTTAATGCTAAAGACTGCGCCTCGTCGATGCTTATTTGCTTGCCATAAATATCGGCGGCCGTCAAGCAGAATACCAAAGCCAGTAAAAAAGTGATTTTTTTCATTTTGTATGGAGTTTTAAATTATTATTTCATTGTCAGTGATAGAGAATGAAGTCTGCCATGCCTCTACTCTTGTCCAACATACACAGCACGAATGGTGCAACCACAATATCGAGCAGTATATCCTATAAAAAGCCTGCCCATCTCACCATGACGGAAGGCCATAATATATGCCCCGTATGGAGCAGAAGTATAGAGATTATAGGGTAACCAATAGTATCCCGCTGCCTCAAATTCTTGAATATTATTCTTGATGTACCTGCCAGCAGCTGGAAAGAAGATGGCCCCATTGTTTGTGTTGCTCTTGAAAATATAACCATACATTCCGTTTACCTTTGTCCATTCAATTGTGCAGTTTTCCATCAACTCATTAACCAAAGCCGTTCCCGGCATGCGCCACTCTGGTCCCCAATTCACGTATGCGGCATCGTCTTCAAGCTGGAGTCCAATAATGTTGTCAACAACGCCATAGTCACTATTTGAGCAGTACTTCGTGATGTTATGGTCGTCACCACCTATGTACCACTTGTAGTTGGTTTTTGTAAAGTACGTCTTGGGAGTGGTTTCGCCCCAGGCGAAATAATCTCCACATTCCGCAGGGCTGTTGGCACCAATATTACAGCACGCCCATTTTCTCCCCGATGGCAAGCCCAGGTCAATCGCATGCGGATGGTTTCCATCTGGGCAGAACTCATTAGAGAAGCACATAGTGGAGCCATCCCAGGTGACTTGCATATAATAGGCACTACCACGTGCGAAAGATTTATATGCTTTCAATGCATCGGTAGAGATGGCGGCGTTGCCATTGACAACGGCCTTGAGCCTGGCATTGTTGATTGTTGCATCGGGTGTCTCGTCAGTCACATCAAACCGTGGAATATACCATGACACTATTGTGCCCGTTTCTCCAGCGGGTATCGTGATTTCATTGCTCTGGGCATCGTTTTGTCCTGCTTCGTATCCTGAAAAGCTGTTTGTTGTGAGCACTACTTTATCGCTATATTTGTACCAGGGAGTCATCACATCAAATCCACCATGCTTAAACGTGATACTTGACTCAGAACTGTTATACACATAGAGAACCTCGTAGGCGCACAAGTGACGGAACTTCGCTTGACTGCTGCCCTTCTTGGCTGTGAACCACATTGGCAGCAAGGGTGTGTCGCCGCTGTCAATACCCACTCGCGTCAGGTCACATGAAGCAACCACATCAGTGCCATCGATATAGGCTTCCACTCCAGTCACACCTATAATGTCATAGTCACGGTCAGGTTTGACAGACTTCGGCAATACTAACTCAAATGAGCAAGTCTTGCCGTCACTGCTTATGTCAGAAACGGTCGATGGACTTTCAGCCTGATACACTATACCATCTTGACGCACAAAAATCTGTATCTTGTCTCCATCTTTCCACTGTGCCTTCAGATTGAAGCCGTCAGCAGCTGGCACGCCATTAATAATGCTGCCAGGGCGTGAGAATGACAAGTCATCACTGGGCATCGTGACAGTGAAGGTCACCTGCCGCTTTTCAATATCTTCTTCACATGAGGTCAGCAGCGCCACAGTCAAAAATAAAAACAATATTGGGGCTAACTTTTTCATAACGTTTTTGGTCTTTAGTCTCTACTCTTGTCCAACATACACAGCACGAACGCTCGCACCGAGATAACGATTGTAATAGTATCCCGTTAGTCCCTTGAACCCAAATATATAACCAAGGTCAGGTCTAATATCGTAGTAATATTTGCAAGACCAATAGAAGCCATTACCACCTATATCCTGAATCCCATTATTATAGACCCAACCGGCAGCTGGGAGGAAAACAGCTCTGCCGTTAATGTTGCTCTTGAAAAGATAACCACCCATGCCATTCACATTTATCCACTTACTTGTGCAGTTGTTTCTAAGTTCGTATAACTGTCTCAACGCAGGTGTGCGCCACTCAGGTCCCCAATTCACATATGCGGCATCGTCTTCTGGTTCGAGTTCTGTCCTGTTATCGACAGTGCCAAAACTGCTGTTACAACAGTACTTCGTGATATTATGGTCGTTACCATAGCTGTACCACTTGTAGTTAGTCTTTGTACAGTGCGTCTTAGGAGTGGTTTCGCCCCAAGCAAAATAATATCCACATTCTGTCGGGATATTGGCTCCGATATTGCAGCATGCCCATTTTGTGCCTGATGGCAAGCCCAGGTCAATAATATGTGGATGGTTTGTATCAGGGCAGAACTCATTAGAGAAAAACAAGGCTGTTCCGTCCCAGTTGACCTCCATGTAATAGGCATTGCCGCGTGCTTGAGTCTTTCTTGATATCATCGCGTCAATGGTAATTACATCCTTTCCATTGACAACAGCTTTAAGCTTGGCATTGTCGATTGTCACATCGGCTATAATAGTTATTGGAATGTACCATGACACTATTGTGCCCATGCCGCCAGAAGGAATTGTGATTTCATCACTCTCGGCGTCGTTTTTCACATCTTGCCCACCTAATATAGAACCGTCGGAAAGCAATATAGAGGCACTATAGTTGTACCAATGAGAAATAGCCTTAAATCCTGAGTGCTTGAACGTGATGCTTGCATCCGATACATTGTTGACATTGAGAACCTCGTAGGCACACAAGTGACGGAACTTCGCTTGATTGCTGCCCTTTTTGCAGGTGAACCACATTGGCAGCAATATTTCATCACCTCTTTCGGTACTCACTCGCTTCATGGTGCACAAAGCAACCACATTTGAGCCATCTATTTGCGCCTCTACCCCTGTCACACCTATAATCTCATAGTCCTTATCACGATTGACAGATTTTGGCAGCGTGACCTGGAAAGAGCAGGTCTTACCGTCACTGCTTATGTCATAGACGGTGGAGGGACTATCTATTTGATACACTTTGCCGTCCTGACGGACAAAAATCTGTATCTTGTCGCCCTCTTTCCACTGCGCCTTAAGATTGAAGCCATCAGCAGGCATGCCACTTATAATGCTGCCAAGCCGTGAGGATGACAAGTCATCGCCAGGCATCGTAGCGGTGAAGACCACTTGACGCTTTTCAATATCTTCTTCACATGATGTCAACAGCGACACACATGCTAGTAAGGCAATAAGAGAGAGTAAATATTTTTTCATGATTTTATCTATGCGAGAAAAAGATATGTGCCCTAACTGTTTTTTTATCCACTATTATCCAATTAACTACAGGCATTGAAGAAGTGCCTTTTCATTTTTGCCTTGCCTTTAATTAAGAAAAAGCGTGAGGAACTTGTTCTGCTCATCTACTTAGAGGCATCGCCAAACGCCCTACCTACAATAAACAGTCCACCCCACGCTACCAATATATCGCTCCTCAAGTGAGGTGGATATAAGCTAGCGAAGACGCTTTGTGACTGCTTAATCCTGTAGGTTAAAATTTGGCGAATTTCTAAGTAAGGATAAAGCCAAAACGCTTACAACTATGTCATCAAGCAAGACCTCATTTATGCGAACTCACTTGAATTGTTGCAAAATTACACATTATTTTAATAAAACAAAAGAAATTGACAAAAAAATAAATAAAACTACATGTTTGTGTGGTGTTTTATGATAAAAAAGCAAGGAAAGAACCTTTTTATGCGTATTTCTCTTTGCCAAAACAAGCAACTTTTGCCACTCCTGGCGGAGTGGAAATTGGAGTGCCAGCGGTTCTAGAATTATAATAGTGCTTCGCACCAAAATTGTATTTCAAAATTTTAGCGCCCTTAGGCGCAATATAAAATTTTAGCGACCAACGGGAGCTCTAATTTTGATGTGCTTGCACATGGCATGGAAACGGAGATTTCATGGCACCGTGCCTAGACCCTACAACATCTTGCACATGGCGATGCTTGTTGTTTTTGTATTGTTATTGTTTTATATAACCAAAGCCTAATGACCGATTCGGATTAAAAAAACACCACGAAAGGTTGCCTCTCGTGGTGATTCTATAGTGTTGTTAAGCGGTGTGTTATGTCACTTGCTAGTGGTTGATAATATACTGCGAGCTGATAGACTCGTGATCGTTGATACGCTGAATGGTCTCAGCGATTAGCCCTGCGACTGATACTCTCTTAACTTTCTCGCTGCGGCTGGTGTCGTAGTTGATGGAGTCGGAGATTACGACCTCAACAAGTTTGCTCTTGTTGATGCGCTCTGTTGCCGGGTCGCTCATCACGCCGTGCGAGGCGATGGCTCTTACCGACTTTGCTCCATTTTTCATCATCACCTCGGCTGCGGTGCATATTGTTCCCGCGGTGTCGATCATGTCGTCGACGAGAATTACATTCTTGTCCTTAACATCGCCTATGATGGTCATTTTCTCCACCACGTTGGCGCGTGCGCGCTGCTTGTGGCACAGCGCCATGGGGGCCTTGTAGTGCTTGGCATACTCTAAGACGCGCTTAGCACCACCCACATCGGGCGAGGCGAACACCAAGTCTTTGAGCTTAAGGCTGTCTATGTAAGGCACAAACACCGATGAGGCGTAGAGGTGGTTGAGCGGCAAGTTGAAAAATCCTTGAATCTGGTCGGCGTGGAGGTCCATGGTGATAATGCTGTCAACACCAGCGCTGGTGAGCATTCCGGCCACCAACTTTGCGGCAATCGACACGCGCGGGCGGTCCTTGCGGTCCTGACGCGCCCACCCGAAGTAAGGTATCACCGCTGTAACCGATTTTGCCGAAGCGCGCTTCGCCGCATCAATCATGAGCAGTAGTTCCATCAGATTGTCGGTGGGAGGGAACATCGACTGGACAAGGTAAATCTCATCGCCTCGCACCGATTCTTCGTATGACACTTGAAACTCGCCGTCGGCAAATACGTTAACCAACATTTCACCAACTTCAATGCCGAGTTTCTTGGCTATCTCATCGGCAAGATATCTGGAATATCTGCCAGAAAAAATTTTGAATGGTTTTTTGCTCATAATAACAGAGGTATAAAATCTATGTGCAAAATTACAACATTTGTCAATCAATTACAAACAATTTTCAGTGAAATATCGCTCAATTCTCCGTTTTTTTGTTAAACAATTACGAACAATTACAAACAATTTTGTCTTTGTCAAACGATTAGAAACGATTTTCAGAGGAATTAGTGACAATTATTGGAAATTAGTGGTTTATGATTCGCTTAATTAGATATTCTTCAATAACTTTATAATCACCGCATTGCGATGCGGGATGGTTAGAGTGACTGGCATATTGGCATCAATGGTGAGAGTCATGTCACTTGCGGTGAGCAATTCATGAGCTTTGTAGGTGCCTGGCCTCAAGTGCATTGTGTCGAGCGCGTGCTGCGGGGTGTAGAGATTGATGTTCTCTTCTTTGTCTCCGAAATTTGCGATTATGAGCAGATGTTCATCGTCAAGATGCCGATAAAAAGCGTATACTTTGTCGCAGTTCATTGAGTTGTAGTTTGCGTACATCAGGTCATAGAACTCGCCTTGAGCAATGGCTTTCTCCTTGTTGCATAGACGCAAAAGTGTTTTGTGGAATTTCCGCAGTTTTCGTTCCTCTTCTGTGAGTTTTGAGGTGTCGCATTTGCCGCCGTTATACCATCGTCTCAAGGTGGGTACGCTCCAATAGTCAAAAATTGTGGTGCGACCGTCTTGTCCGCTGAACCCTTCGGCATCGAGGGCAGGCTCGCCAAGCTCTTGGCCTTGATAAATCATGAATGGAGCGCGCGAGATGGTTGCTGAGACCACGAGTGCTGGCAGTGCTTTGAAGGGGTCGCCAGCAAACTGTGGCGATGCTATGCGCTGCTCGTCGTGATTCTCGAGTAAGTTGAGCATGTGTTCGCTAATTCCCTCTACTGCTTGCCAGCAGCTAGTGATTGCCGATGCGTTAGCGTTGCCACAGGTGACAGCACGCAGGGTGTCGTAGAGCGACACTTTATCGTATAGATAGTCGAAGTGACCATAGTAGATATATTCGCGGTAGATTGCCACATCATAAAGCTCAGCGATAAAGATGAGCTTATAGTTTATGGTTTTTACTTGCGGAATCGCCCAGTTCCAGAATTCTGCAGGCACCATGTGCGCCATGTCGCAGCGGAACCCGTCAATCCCTTTGCCAGCCCAGAACTTCATGATGTCGAGCATCTTGTGCCAGGTGGAGGGAATAGGGGAGAAGTGTCTTTCCCAAGTGGCATAGTCTACGCCGTAGTTGAGTTTTACTGTCTCATACCAGTCGTTGGCTGACGGATATTGATGGAAGCAGTCATTGCCGGTGGCCATAGCGGGCTTCTCGTAGTAGAAGTCATCGCCTTGCCCCAGGTCGATGCCCGGCGCGAACTGTTCATCGGGAATGTAGTAGAAGTTGTTATTAGGCGAGAAGGCGTGGTTTTTGTTGTCATTCTCTCCTAAATCTTCAACGCCTTGTGGCTTGGCGATGCTGTGGTATTGCCTGGCGACATGATTAGGCACAAAATCTATGATAACCTTGAGGCCAGCTTCATGAGTGCGTTTAACCAACTGCTCAAACTCTCTCATGCGGTTCTTGACAGTCACTGCTATATCTGGGTCGATGTCGTAATAGTCGGTGATGGCGTAGGGCGAGCCGGCATTGCCCTTCACAATATAAGGGTTGCAGTCGGGGATGCCTTTATATTTAGTCTTTGTGGCGTGGCGTATCACTCCCGTGTACCACACGTGGGTTGCTCCGAGGTCTTTCAGTTTCTTGAGCACTGGCAGGGTGATATCGTTCATCTTGCCCGAGCCGTTCTGCTTGATGGTGCCGTTGGGCACGCAGTGGCCGCAGGTGTTGGTGAATAGGCGTGGAAAGAGTTGGTAAATAATGGGTTTGTAGTTATTCATTGATTAACCGTTTTATTTGTTGTGAGTTTTTTAGGATTTTCATCGTTTCGAAATACCCCTTTTGGGCTATTCTGATTGCAAGTCGAGTGTCAATAGAACTATGCTGTTGTATAGAAGTGATATCAATTAATATGTCGCAAAGTTGCTTGTCGGCAATTTCGTTGTGCATCGTCAGGAGTTTGAAAGTGCGATAGGCAAGTGCACGCACATTCATCTTGATGGGGCCAAGCTTAGTTGGATTTACGTTTATGCCAATCAAAGTGTTGCAAAGTGGCCGTAGGTAGTATGACGGCATATTGTGAAGCACACCCCCGTCAACATAATAGTTTCCATTGATTTTAACAGGCTTGAAAACTAGAGGGATGCAACACGATGCCACAACCCGTTCAGCAATATTGCCAGACGTGAATGCCATCTCTTGTTGCTGCTCAAAATCGGTAGCTGCAATGATGGTGGGAATGTTAAGTTGCTCTATGTTATCAACAGGAATATGTTTTGCTATGAATTTACGAAGTTTGTCGAGCTTGAGCAATCCACTTTTTGAGATGTCGATTTGAAAGAACTTGTAGATGTTGATTCCTCCAAAGAGTTTAAATATCTCGTTGGCTGTCATGCCGGCGGCATAGAATGCAGCGACCACGCTTCCGGCACTAACACCAGCAATGATGTCGGGTTTGATGCCCACGTCTTCAAAGGCACGCAACGCACCTATGTGAGCAAAACATCTTACTCCGCCACCGCTTAGCGCTAATCCAATTCTGTATTTTTTTTGGTCCATTAATTAGTAAATAAGCTCACAAGTATGACGAGCATCTCTAACCACTAAACTCTATCATTTGTCCTGTAACTTAACTATATTCTCTTTCATCCACTTTTGCCACCAGTTGCGGGCATTATCGTCTTGCAGGTTGTTGATTTTCTCGGTTAACCATTCTAGCTCTTTGTTCTCGTTCTCGCCAATGACGGCTTGGATGAAGTAGGTGAGAGTTTCTGTGTCAGGATTTTGCGATATCCATGTAAGGAAATCTTCACCGTTACGCATACCCAAGTTGAAGCTCCACTTGGCAAACTCCAATACACTGAGTATTGTGGGACTTTCGGTATCAACCTCATCATCATCAAATTGTTCCACAATTTCCATCATCTCGCCAGCTTGCCTGTTGAGCTCCTCCATATTGAGTGGTTGGCATACTGGGGTTTGTGACATTGTCAGCACTTTCATTCCAACCGGATAGTACTCACCGCTAGTGGTTTTGTATGTCGTTGGTTTGCGGTCTTTGCTCAGATAATTGGCGTCGCCATCCTCCCTTTGGGCTGTCGCGATTGGCGCCACTTGGTTGATTGTTCCGTCTTTGGTAATTATAAAGGGGTTGTAGATGGTTCCTTCTTTATTAAACCAGGCTCCACCTCTTGCGGTAGAGAAGAAAAGGTATTCCCTTTTTACTTTAACACTGTCGCCTATGAACTCAAAGTCGATTTTCATGTCAGGTTTATAGACGATTTCATCGTTTGCAAAATCCATTTTTAGGATTGTGGCATCGCCATTGTGACCTAACAAAGCGCCGTCAATGACTTTATTGTCCTGAACGGTAACGAGATAGTACTCAGTGGGAATAAGATTATGTCTCGACATGCATACCATTGCTGTGGTGATGATGTTAAAGCGTGAGCCGTCTGTCTGTTTGAACGTACGTTCAATTTCAAAAGCAGAGGTAAGCCACACTTTAGTGTCGCTCAGCAGTGACGGGTGGTGCATATATACTTTGCTTAGTAACGCAGCAGCAACATCGTTGCTCACAGGGTCCTCGTTGGGTTCAAGACTCGATAAATCAACCGCTCCAAAGCAGTTAAGAGGCAATAGAATAGAGCATATTGCCGATAATAATAGTTTAGTTCTCATAATTGTAAAAGTTTTATTTTGCTACAAATGTAGGCAAAATAATTCACATACGCAAGTTTTCACATAAAACTTGAATCGTTTTGAGACTTGGGTTGTACAAAACCAGAGAACCCGTAATAATAAAAACAAGGTTGGGTGTCAAAATGCTGGTTTACTGCGCTTCGCTTGCCCTGCGGGCTCCACTTCGGGCCGTGAGCACTTCGTAGTTCTCACACGCACGTGACTCCTCAATTATGACACACCCTCCTTGTGAAATTTTCGTCTTAACAACTTCTATTTAATATGTTTTCAAAGTCGTAATAGTCTCCGTTGAGATATGGGTTGTTATAACTCACCACTTTGGGTTTCGACTTATTCTTATCAAGCGTATCTTCTTCCCCTTTTTCAATCCCTTCGGTTGCTTTGTCTTTATTGTTATCCAATGATTTCATCTCGTTTTTTACTTTTTGTTTTTTCTTTGAAAGATTTGTTGTTAGTATCCAAGAAGAGCCAAGAATTGATGGTCCTGCAAGAAGCACTATAGCTACCATCATCTTGTACCATCTTAAATGTTTCCATTGCATCCTCTCGGACGCGAAATACACATTTGAAGTCCTATATTGATCATATCTAGCATATATTATATCTTGATTGTCTATCGCCCAATCAAAACGCCAGTTGCAATAGCTCAGAGCATTTATTGCCGCAAAGAGTAAGACTATTATTAAAACTATCGCGATTGTTACGCCTTGCGCACTTGATATATAGTGGCTCTTATATAGCAACCGCGTTATTGCATGGACGGTGAATATGACTCCGCCTACACTAAAAATGTTGGTGAATACCATTCTTGCCGGGCTTATGTCATAACGCCTGTGCGGACTGAATGTTTCGCCTTTAGTCAAGTAATAAAAAGGAATAACCATTAACCATGCAAGAAATAAAGATGCGATAACACCGGAAATAACAATACTTGTTACTAACCCCGATTTTGCTAATGTGCTATCTTTAGCCAAAGCCTTTATGCAATCACTACCGATAATGGGGTAGATGATTATCGATACAATTAAGGCTATTATAGCTCCGACGCATATTCCTATCGTCACTTCATAGCGGCGGAATATGTCCCACCAAAATGCCTCTTTGTCTTCTTCGCCCTTAGAAAACCACTTGATTATTGAACCAAATATATTGGTTTTATTATTAATGTTCTTAAACGCGGTAGAATTGTTTACATTATTTGTTCCCATTATGTGATGAATTTTTATGTTGATTACTAATATCTGTTTTATTAAAAACAAGTAAATTTATGGAGTCCTTATTTGAATAGCGGCTCACCTATAAAAACTTTGTGGAATTGATGCCAATAAGGCCAACTCTTTCCACTTGGAGAACTGGGGTGATGTACGAGCATTGCCGGTATGTTCTTTCCGTTGATGTTGTAGTGCCAAACGTCGGTAGAATCTTCAACTTTGAGAGTGGAAGGATGCCCGTCCCATGATGGCAACGTGTCGAAAAGTCGTAAGCCCCAAACGATTATGGCATCGGGCATAAACTCTTCAAGAAGTTGACGGAATGATTCTTCACTTATTTTCAATGCGTTCTTGTTGGGTTCTTCTCTGGGTCCTGTGGTGTTGAGTTGGAAATAGTTATAGAAGATTACGCTATTCCACAACTCACAGCGTTCTTGCTCTGACAACTCCCGTCCGGCTAAAGCGCGCTCGAAACAGAGAAAAGTCTGTTGATACGGTTCGCCGCTATAGTTTTCAAGATACTCTTCAATCACATCTTCGGTCTGGCTGTGACAATCTTCTTTCATGTTTTCAATGCGGCAAGCAGCGCACTTGCCTTGTTCTACTTCATGACAATAATGGCTTTCGCCTAAAACCAGCACTTTTTTGCCAAAAACTCCACCGCTTAGGTAGTCTTTTCCTACCCAGGGTCTAATGATATATTTTTCCAAAGTCGTTAATTGTTTGTTGATTGATATTATTTGTTGTATTTTTTCTAGTATCACAATGCCGGAGCGTGTTTGCCTTTGTTTTGTCCGTTAGGGTGGCGGAAACACCACATGCCAGTCATTGACATGATTGAAGTAAACTGTTGTCCACAGTATTTGCAGGTATAGCGTTTTTTCTCACTGCCCTCATAGAGTTTATGTGGACCTTTGTTTGTGCTGTTGGGATGTCGGTGGCATCTCATACCGGTTAGTGATTGAACCGATGCGAATTGTTGTCCACAATATACACAATAGAATTATGCCATAGTAGTAAGTGTTTAGTTTGTTAATAATTGAGTTCATTGGTAACATACATAAAGAAAAAGGTGCGTGCTTGGTTTTCTTTTGTACCTGTTAGGCTCTGGACTTGCCTTGTAACAGAAAGAAAACAGCTCACACCTCTTGATGTATCGTAGCAAGTAGCGCCATGGGGCCTCTTGTCGATAACATGAAGTGGTTGCGTTGCTGCTGGCCTCTGTTACGATAGGTGAATTGTCCAGATTCACAGGTACTGGCCGCATTACGCTTCCGCAAAATGTAGCATCACTGGCAATGTGGCTCTCTTGCCTGCAATGATGCGTTGCAAAGTTAAGCACAATACTTCAATTTTGCAACGTTTTGTGAGCTGTTTTCACAATTTTCTAGTTTGTGTGCAAAAAAAACAACAACCATTGCCACATTGGGGCATAGGTTGTTGGATATTTTCCAGTACAGTTATAACATTGCCGATAATGACTACTATTGTCTTGTTCCTTGTCAGCTCAATTGACAAACATCATAATAGTGCCCATGATAGAACCGAGTAGGGCGCCGAGCCAGACGATGGCGCGGAGTTCTTTTTTCATCACGGTGAGGATGATTTCTTCGGCTTCGTTCATATCCATCTCGTTGATGCGGTTCTCTACGATTTTACTTATGTTAATACCTTCAAGGATGCGTGGCAGGTGGTCGGTGATGACGGTGCGGTAAACGCTCACGATGCTGCTCTTGGCTTGCTCGAGCTGTTGCTCATGTCCCTCAAAGAGTTGGCGCATGGGCATTGCCAGGAGTTTATCGGCCTCGGAATATACTATTCTCGTGGCCATGCTCGGGGCTTGGTCGTGAAGCACTTCGTTGATGTGCGATGCCAGTTTTGTCTCAATGGGCAAGGCGATTGCCTGAATAAGTTTCTCGGCACGTATTTTGCCTGCCACACTGTTGCGTGTCTTGTCGATGACGTGCTGTGTGGCGGCATGTGCGATGGTAGTGCCGATGGCCTTGTCACGCATCTTAGCGGTGATGAGCTTGGCAATCTCGTCGCAGGTGCTCTCGCGCATGGCGGCAATCTCGTCGCAGGTGAGGTAATGTGCCGCAAACTGCTCAACTGTCTCGTTGTTATTGAGCTGAGTGTAGAAAAACTCGTCGATGGCGATGTTGACTTTGTCGATCATTTCGTCGCTGAGCAAAGTCTTCTCCAGCACCTCCTTGTTCATGAGGTTCTCGCTTATTGCACCACCAATGGCACTGGCAATGCGTCCCTTCTCCTTGGGAATGATGCCAGGAGTGAACGGCACATGCACGCCACAGATATATTTCGCGGTGTGAGGGCGGAAGAGCATTCTAATGGCAATATCATTGGTGATATAGCCAATCACTGCGCCTAATGCAGGTCCCGAAAGATATTGCAAAATCATTTTAGTAAGTTTTAAGTTATCAGTTTTTTGCTCAAGCAAAATATGTGCCAAATATACTAGTTGAAGAGCAAAAAGTAGAGTAGTAGAGTAGCTGGCGAGCTGCTCCTTCCATATTCCACTGATAAACGACCACCGAATAAATTGGTCTATTGACTGATGTCTGGGTTTATGTTAGTCTCTGTCTCACTGCCTCGAAGAGTAGTATTGCTGAAGATACAGAGACGTTGAGAGAGTCAAGTTGTCCTTGCATAGGGATGCGGATGTGAGCGGTGGCTGCTTCGCGCCAGACATTGGTAAGGCCAGTTGCCTCGGTGCCCATTACGATGGCGGTGGCTCCCTGCATGGGTGTGTTGTAGTAGGGTTCGCTGTCTTGGAGTTGTGCCGTTAGGATGTTGATGTTGTTGTCTTTGAGAAAACGGATGCACTCGTCGCTGGTGCAAGCCACACAAGGCACAGTGAAGATTGCTCCAATGGAACTGCGTATTAGATTGGGATTGTAGAGATCGGTAAGCGGGTCGCACACGATTACTGCAGTGGCTTGGGCGGCGTCGGCACTTCGCAGTACGGCCCCTATGTTGCCGGGCTTTTCCACTCCTTCAAGCACAACAATAAGCGGGTTGTCCTCCAGTTTTATTTCGGTCAGTGCTAGTTGTCGTGGCTCGACGATCGCCATCACCCCCTCGGTAGAGCCACGATAGGCAATTTTTTCATAGACCTGCGGGGTTACCTCCAGCAGTTTGTATTTGGTGTTGGATAAAATGGATATGTCAAAGATTTCGGGGCAGAAGATAACTGTCTCTACTTTGAAACCCGCGTTGATGCAATGCTGCAGCTCTCGAGCACCTTCAACCACTATGCGTTGTTCACTTCGCCGCAGTTGTGTCTTTTGCTGCAATGCCATCAGGTGCTTGATGCGTGTGTTCTGTGTGCTTGAAATGCGTTGTATGTCCATTGTGAGTGTTGAATTTTTTACAAAAGTAATAAAAAAACTTGTTTTGCTTGCATGATTTACTAAAAATTAGTGTAACTTTGCCGATTATTAACCAAAACAATTCAGGATATGAAAAAGTATTTATTTTTATCTTTAGCATTTATTTGCTGCGTTTTCATGGGTTTGTCGCTGACCGCTTGTGGTGGCGATGATGAACCAATTATCTCAAATAATATCCCAAAAACAGAGTTGACAACTCCACTTTTCTTGTATGAGAAACCAAGCACCGACCTTGCCAGCACTATTGTTAACGGCTTCACATTCTGGTCGTTCACAGATAATAAGGCTGCCGAGTGCTCAATCGTGCTTGTCAACACCAAGCCTCACTTGCGCTGCAACCGCTATGAGGAAAGCTGGAATATTGCCGATGGAAAACTCTCTATTGGCAGCAGCAATTATATTATTAATAAGATTAATGTGTTAGGTGTAAAAGCCTATTTGATTGGGACGAAAACATATTTTGCTTCCAACATGAATGTTGTAGGTGTCAAGGCCGAAGATTTATTCACTAAAAATTTCACTAAAGAGCAGCTGTGGCAAGTAATTGACAAGGCAAAGGCTTCAGGTCAACCAGAGCCACTGAGTGAGTAATAACATGTTTTCTCTTATTTAACTTTTTAATTCTAAATATGAAAAGGTTTTGTTTTTCATTAATGATGATTGGTTGTTTCGCGGTTTGTTTCTTTCTCACTTCGTGTGGCGATGATGAACCTGTCACTAAAGATTTTGACAAGAGCGAACTCACCAATCCTATGTTCCTCGTTAAATTGAATGATTTCACTGCCGTTGAACAGACCAAGAATGAGTTTTGGTTTTTCTCATTTAATAGCACAAAGATTGCTTATGCCAAATTTTCCTACAAAGGCGCAAGAGCTACAGTGTATTGCAATTACATTTATGATTGGACTATGGAGAACGGAGTTCTCAAATATAGCAACAAGTCTTTAGACATCAGCAAATTAAGTTTGCTTGGAATTAAGGCATTTTCCATAGCTAACGAAACCTATTTTCCGTCAAGTTCCGTTTATGGTGTGAATTTTGAAGAAATTTTAACTAAGCTCGGCTACGACAAGGCGCGCCTGTGGAAAGCTTTAGAATTGTCAAAGACTAAAGGCGAGGCGGTCTATCTCGATGAGGTTCCCAAGAATTGATTTTCACTACTAATACCAAGGGGTGTGTCAAAAATGAAAAACTTTATTTTAAGTGTGATTTTTTGACACACCCTTTTTGTGATTTAAGGGTGTGTAATTTAGTGGTTTTGCGTCAGAGTTATCAGGAAAATATTTAGTGATTTGTCTCTTCCTTCATTTATATCAACCTCTAAAAATTCTTTAAAAGATGTAATTTTTTATCGTTTTTTACGTTGTTATTTATACCTTTGTAGCCCTGCTATGAAAAAATAAACGTAAGCGAGTGAAGAATTTAAAGGGTAAAATACAGTCAATCAAGATTAGTTGGGCATTGATATGCCTGATGATGGCGTGTGTCAGCGCTCCATCGTGGGCCGTCACAACTCCTGAACATCCCACGATTTACAGCGCCGCTCTTGATGACCCATCTTTCCCTAAAGACACTGTTGACGCTCAGCTCAGCGCTTTGAGCGCCGAGGCCTGGGTAATGATAGATGCCGAGTCAGGATTGGTGCTCAGCAGCAAGAATCCCGACAAGCGCATGTACCCCGCGAGTCTCACCAAGATGATGACCTGTATCTTGGCTTGTGAGAGCGGGCGTCTGACTGAGGTTGTCACAATAAGCGCCGCTGCGGCAGCTACTGAATGCGGCAATGTGAAGAAGGGTGAGAAGTATGTGCTTCGCGACTTGCTCTACCGGGCCATGCTTCCCAGCGACAACGGTGCCGCCCATGCCATAGGAGAGTTTCTCGCCGCCCCCGACTCGGTCCCCTTTGCCGACCTAATGAACAAGAAGGCACGTGAGCTTGGCATGAATAACACTCATTTTGTCAATGCCCATGGTCTGCCCAATGAGAACCATTACACTACCGCACACGACATGATGACGCTCCAGCAGTATTGCATGAATAACAAGGATTTTGCCGAGATCGTCTCAAATCCTTCTCGTGACATCACCACCACATCGGGCAAAGTCATCCACTTGAAGAGCACTAACCGCTTGTTTGGTCGCTATGATGGCTGCATAGGCGTCAAGACCGGCACCACTCGCGCTGCTGGCGGCTGTTTGGCATCGGCTGTGGTGCGTGATGGAGTGAAGATTTATCTTGTGCTGCTCAAGTGCACCCCCGCCCGCCAACGCACCGATGAGTCTATAGTTCTTTATGACAAGGGTTTTGAGATGATGAAGACAATTGCCGCTAAAAAGAAGAAAAGAGAGAATCGAGCCAATGTCCCCCGTCCCAAGACTAAAATGCGCAATCAGGGCCAAAAGGTGCCAGAGGTTCCTGCTTCTAGGAAAAAATGACCTATTGCGGTTCAAATTCAGTGGTAAATGAAAAATCAGAATTGCGGCACTGGCTGCAATTCTTTTTGTTTGCTGCTGTTGCCGTTCTTTTCACCCGATGACTTGCAAGAGGTGGTCTCTTTCCTTTTTGTGGGCTTTGACGATGTTTTTTTGACTTTGCTCTTTTTGTCGCGCTTCTTGTTTTTGTTGCTGTCTTTCTTTTTTCCCTTTTTTGTATCTTTAGTTTTTTCTTTTGGGAGGCTCTTTTCGGCTTTCTTCGCACATTCGTTGAGACTTTCAGTGTCTTGTGTGCTCACATCTTCACAAGAGCATTTCTTTTCAACAGCCACAGCAATCAGTAGCACCGCAATAAGCAGTGCAATCATCCATGCGCCAGTGCGCTCTTGCTTCGACATGGAGAATAAATCAGTAATTTTACTCATTATTGAAAAAAACTGGATTGTTATGATTGGTGATGCAAAGTTACATAAAAAACGCTGTTTTTTACGTACAGGATATGAGAAAATCAAGATAAAAATGGAAGATGTGAAGAGCGAAAAGCCATTTCAAGGCTGTTTTGTGGTTCAAAAAATGAAAAAAAATGCAATAATCATCATTAATAGGAGAAAAATGATTAATTTTGCAACTCAAAATCCAATTGTGTAGATTTAACATTGCCTTATATTTAAAAACTAAATGAAGAAGATAATAAATATTATTCCTGCAGGGGTGTTCTCTGTGATAGCGACAGGGATTGTCGTCTATCTGCTTCTTGTGCCTGCGAGTGAGATGGAACGCTCCTTGTTCTCATGGTTGCAGTTCAAGCATTCAGACAAGCTGATACATTTCTTGCTGTTCTTTTTCCTGAATCTGGTTTATCTGTATGATTATACTAAATACAAGGCACCCCGTCACACACGTATTAATATCGAGCTGGCGTTCACCGCATTTGCCTCGATGATTGGCCTGCTTACCGAGTCGTGCCAGCTGGCGATGGGATTAGGCCGAGTTTTTGATTATTGGGACATTGTTGCCGATGTGGCAGGTGCTTTTGCCGCATTAGGGCTGATGCGTTGGTTTGGCGGTCATGTGCTGCGCAAATATCTGTTTTATAGGTCGCATCGACACCGTCATCATCGCCACCACCACTATTCTTCTAAAAAGAAGAGAGCAGATAAAAAGAATAGAGCGGAGACCACTCAGAATGGGTAACCTATGGCAAAATGAAGCGCTAATCCGTCGCCGAATTTGGGAATGTTGAAATATCCTTTTTTTCCTGTGTCGTAAGGGGCATGAAGCGCAATGCCGAGGTCAGCACGCAGCACAATCATTTCCATGTCAAATCTTAAGCCGAAGCCAGTGTTTAGTGCCAACTCCTTAAAGAAATTTTTGCCTTCAAGTTTGCCGCCAGGCCTGAACGCGTCATCTTTGAGCAGCCACACATTACCCGCATCAACAAAAAGAGCACCTTTAAGGTATCCAACTAACGGAACTCTGTATTCCATGTTGGCTTCAAACTTGAATGTTCCCGTCTGGTCGTAGTAGGCGTTTCGGTCAAGCACTTTAGGCCTGTAGCTGCCTGGCCCCACAGTTCTCACGGCAAAACCTCTCAAAGAATTGGAACCCCCAATGTAGAATTGCTCCATATATGGCACCTCATAGGCGTTGCCATAGGCATAGGCTGCCCCCACAAACATTCGTCCAACAATTTTGTGCTCGCCAAAGAGTGCCCGTGTCCACACAAATTGAGTGTGTGCTTTAATAAACTGAGAGAAGTAGGTGTTGAGTATGTGCATGTCTCCTCTATCAACACCACAGGCTTTCCAGATGAGGTAACAAAGGTTGCCGGCTTCGGTTACTGTAGTTGACCACACAAAATTGTTTTTGCCATGAGTCCTGTCAAGGGTGTAGGTGTAACTCATCTGTGGGATGAAGACATCTTGGAAACTCTGTTCTATTGCACGGTTGGTGAAATAGATTGAGTCGAAAGCCTCGGTAGTGCTCAGTAGATTGGAATAAGTTAATTTCAGGGGTGTAAACTTGTGTTGAGAGTATTTTCTGGAGTGCCATTCCCATGTCATTTCGGCGCTAACTCTCGCCATTTTGAAGTAGTTGGGGCGATTCAAGAAATCGCCTCCAATGGAGAATTTTGTCCAGTTGGTGTATCGTCTTGCCCTGTCGATGAATCTGGGAGCAATAAGTCTCGGAATAGACAATCCAATATCTAATCCCACCTCATAGCTGTTGAAATCGGAATTCTTATAGGCATTGCCCTTGCCGGTTTGCCATTCATAAGATGCTGTCAAGTCGGCACTGAGTTGTTCTGCCCCTCCAAAAATGTTTTTATGCTTGATGCCAAGTCCTATACCTGGTCCAATAAAGCTGGTGGTTTTAGTTGTTGCCCTTGCCTCCACTTTTACCTCAATGGGTTTGTCGAGAGTGCAACTAATGTCGAGGTCGATAAGTCCATAACCATTGTCGAGTAATGTGTCGAGAGGAATGGCTTGGATGTTGATGTTGCTGAAGATGCCCGTTCGGGCGAGATACATCTGAATCAAGTCCATGTTGCCCACACGGAAAGGTCGTCCTTTGCGTCCTCTTATGCATGAGTTAATCAGGTTGTCGCTTATATGAACAGGTTGTTTCTTTATGATGGTGCAATATTTCATGACAACAGTGTCGGATGTCCCACCAATCACCTCATCATCAACTCTCACAGTGATATCATTGGCGAGATATTTGGTGTAGGCTTGGTTTGGTATGTTTGCCGATTTCACGAGTTGCATATTTATGACACCTTTTTGCGTGACACTGTCGGCAAGGTATTCGATATATTCAGGTCTGAAGAAATAGTAACCTCTGTTTCGCAACTGGTTTGCGATGTCAATTCTCACGTTATTGAGTGAGTCTAGGCAGTATCTGCTGCCAGTTTGGAAGTACTCGTTTGTTCTTGCTACAGAGTCGATAAGATTGGTTATTGGTGTATCCTCATTAATATATGTGATGTCTCCCAGGGTGTAGGGTGGCCTCACGTTGATTTCGTAAGTGATTTTTGCTTTTTTCTTGTTGTTGCCACTGTAGTTTAGTGAATAAGAAGAGTTAGAGTCAAAATATCCGTTGTTTTTCAGCAGATCATTTATCATGTTGACACGAGTTTCGGGTCTCACTCTGCTGATGAGAACTGGCTTTGCCACTAGTTTCTTGTAAAGCCACCCTTTTAATCCTTTGGAGTTCTCATCCCAGTGATTATATACCCAAAGTCCGATAGGGAAAGGTGAACGGATATAAGGGGAATAGAGCGGATTGTTGGGTTTCACATCTACTGCGGTTAAGATAATATCCTTCACGTCGGTGTCAATCTTGACGCCGACGGATTGGTTATACTTAATAGACTTCACTCCAGTGTATAATACCTCACCCTCGGCAAGTTTGCTGGTGGTAGAGCAAGCAGCGAAGATTGCCATTAATGAGAGAAAAGCCAATATTTTAGCAGCGTGTTTTATCATCTTGAAAAATGCTATTGAGAATTTGTACTTTCTGGCGCCTGTGAATTGATGGCATCGTCGTCGTTCTGGCTGTCAATATTCTGCTGGGCATCGTTCTTCTTTGACTTTATTCTCCACCTAAAGAGATCTTTCAACGAAGACACTTTGTGTTTCATCACAAAACTGATGCCAGTTACCGTAACCTCTCCCTCAAGCACACTTTCCAACCCCCTGTGCCTGAATAGTCTCAGATATCTTGTTCCTGTGGGGTTAAGCAAGTATTCGAAAGAGATATCACTGATTAGGTTTTGAGAGAAGTTCTGCTCGCTCGTGGCTTCGGTAGAATATTCACCCCCTACTGCAATCTTGAACCGTTCACCAAATAATGACTTCGACAACCTGTAGCTGTAGCTGGTTTCAATTCTGCTGCCTTTTTGAGTGCCTTCATATTGGTTGATTCCAAATGAGAGGTCAATGCCCTTGAGGTTGTTGGCGGTCCAGTTGTTGATTTGTGATTGCAGGAATGAGAATAGTGCTCCGGTTGTAGAGAAGTCGCCAGTAGGCATTGAGCCAGAGTAGGAGTTGTAAAGTAGCAGATTTATGGCAGTTTGAGACCTCTGCGTCTCGGTCATCGTTTGCAGTTCACTTTCTACTGTTGCGTCGTTCTTAGCTTGAATGTCAACATTCAGGTCGATGTTGCTAAGAGTGTTTGTGAGATAGGCGATAATGTCGAAATCTACTAACCTTGATCCGCTGCCACTTGTGTTGTTGACGCTTGTTCTTACACTGTGTGTGGCTTTGAGGTTAAGTTGCGGGTTAAGCATTTCTCTATTCCAGATGAGGCTGCTGCCTTCCATTAGGTTAAAGACTTTTTGACTTATTACTGGTGGCGTGTATCTCACCACACCTGAGGTAATATTATATGTTCCCGAAAGATGCTCTTTTCCTGCAAAGTCAAGGAGGTACCTAAGTCGTCCTGAACCATCCACAGTTAATCTGTCCTTTCCTTCGGGTTGAAGGAAAGCATTGATTTTTGCCCCCTTATCAATATCGATATTTACCAGAATGTTAAGAGCCGAAGCCGTAGTCCCGCCAGTGATTATGGTTTCGTTGTACCATGCAGTGTCGTTAGGGTTGATAAATGTTACCATTCCCTCGGTGGCGGTGTTGTTTATTATCGAGTTAATATCGTCTTGCATGACATAGGTGATGTCCGACCCAGCCAACAGAGTGGATTTAGCATCAACTGAAATGAGGTTGTTTTGTGACTTGATTTTGCCGTCGAAATCAATAAATCCATTGCCGAATATTTGTGAATAAGCCCTTTGAGTGCTCCCGAAGAATTGGATGTTCTTACCCTTCAGGTCAAGGTCCATCTTGATATTATCGAGCGACTTGAAGTCAACAGAGCCATTCAGTTTTGCCGCATTGTTGTTTAGGCCATAGATTTGATAGTTGTCAAATTCTATAACATTGTCGTTGATGTCAATTTGCTTTTCCGACAATCGTAGAGAGCTGCCGTATCTTGGCAGTTTTACATAGGCTGTGTCACTGACCAGGAATCCATTCACGAGAGGATTATCGAGTGAGCCGTCAACTGTGAGTTGTCCGTTGGCAAAACCGTCGAGCATCACCATTCTGCCTGGAATAAACGGAGAAACTTTCCTAATTGGGAACTTGTTGAGATCGACTTTCACGTTAAGGGGGCTGGTTGCGGTGCTGTCGTTCAGGGCACCGTATGCAACAGCTACATCTGAGCCGTCGATATTTAGGTTGGCAGTGAGGTTGGTGCTTGAAGTATGTGGGTCGATAGTGAGCTTTGTTTTCATCTTGAAGTCTCCTTCGGGTATCTTGTTGTAGGTGAATTTGCGCAATTCGAGTTCCCCATCACCTTCAAGGTTTCTTCCGTCGTAAGAGAGTGATATATCAGCATCCATTATGCCCGACACTGACTCCAGCGAAGGCACAATCTTAGTCCATTCCTCAATTCTGAAATTCTTTATATGGGCAAGTATATTTTGCTTGCCTGAAACCTTTATGGGATCAGTCTTGAGAGTTATGAGACTTGTGTCTCTCATAAGAGTCAAGTCGGCTTCCAGACGTCTGTCTCCAAAGTCAATTTTGACGAAGTTGCCCTCATTGAGGTTCCACTGCTTATAGGCAATAATCGGCTGGCTGGGCAAAATGTTGGCATAGATAATCGAGTCTTGAATTATGGCATTTACTCCCAGGTGATAACCCGTCTCCATGTCAATATTTTTTTGACTTAATAGCATATTCACATTCGACCCCTTAGCATATCCAGCAATATCCACTTGAGCCATTTCGTCCCACGACCCTTTTTTATTCTCCATCCTCGCATTGAAGCCAATCATTTTATCTACTTCCTCGATGTTGAAAACGAGCTTGTCAATGGCATGTGTGCCATATCCCAAGTTGTTGGCGACCGCATTTGCGTGTAATGTGGAGTTAGAGTCTTTAGAAAGCTCAACCTTTAAATCTCTGAAGTCAATGTCCCATTTTCCTACATAGCGCTGAATGATGCCGCTTGGTCCCATTCTCATTTTCAAGTCAAACTGTGGGACTGCATTGGTGATTTCATTGATGTCGAGGTCAATTTTTTTGTACTGACGTTGTGCAATCTCCATGCATTGTTCAAAATGACTTATCAGGTCGTTGATGCTGTGTGGGGCATTGAAATCAATATAATTGCTTTGCTCATTAAAACTTGCCGAAGTGGAACTATTGTTGATGTTGAAAGCCACGTCGGCTTTTTCGCTGAAGAAATGTTCTTCATCAAGGGTCCAGTTCAGGTCATTGAGCGACATGGTCCCTTGGTATTCGTTGGTCTTCATGTTGAACTGTCCATGCATCTCTATGTCTCCACTGCCGTTGCATGGCACATCCATAAACTTGAGCGCCTGCAAGTCGAGATCCCGGATGTTGCCCTTGAGGTTTACGTTGTAGGTGTCGCCGTTAATGGTGCCATTAACGTCGGCATAGACATCGCAGTTGGGGTTACCAGAGTTTATGTGTCCTGCAAACGTGTGTCCGTCGAGAGATATGTTTCCCTGCAGGTCTTTAAACGTTTGGTTGTTATATACTATACTCTGCAAGTCTATATCGGCATTGATTCGTGTACTTGGATTCAGCAGGTCAAAGTTCTGGCCTTTGGCTTTTACCGATGCCGTGAGGTTGCCTACTCCAAGATCGGGGATTATCTCGTGCACTGGGAAGGAATTGAATATGGCATCGATATCATATTTCTCGGTGTTAGGGTCAAAACTGCCTTTTGCGGTCATGCTGCCGCGGTTTCGCGCATTGACTTTCGCATCGAAGTTGGTGCCATTTAGTGCTACGTCAGCATCATAGTTGCGGTAGTGTTTGCCTGCGTAGTCAATGTCATCGAGCTGTATCTGTGCGTTGACCGATGTGTTGTTGCTTAGGAAGTCAAAACCATGTCCGTTGGCCTTGATATGTGCGGTGACATTGTTGACATCAAGTTGTGGCATAAGTGTCTTGACAGGCAAAGATTTGGCGGTGGCATCAACAGTGTAACGGTCGTTGTTGAACTCATAACTGCCTTTTCCTGTGAGGCTGCCTCCCGATTTTAGTCTCATGTCGATGTCTCCCGACACTGCCGAAGGGTTATATTTTATGTTGCCTTTAAGCGTCATTGGCACCACATTTACTTGTTTCTGCAGGTCATTATCAAGGAATTCTTTCTTGGCAAAGTCGATATTGTCGATGTTGGCATTAAGGTTCACATCGGCTTGCAGTTTTGATGGTTGAGTGATATTCTTGATGTTTCCGTCAACTTTTGCAGTCACAAAGTTTGGGATTTGTATCTCGCCGTTGTTTATGTTTAGGTCGCGGGTGTTGCCTTCAAAATTTCCTTTGAATTTAATGGGATGGTTCTTAGGGATGAAATTGGTGACTCCCGACATTGACGGCATCACCGAGTTAACCTCTCTAAGGTCTATCGATGCGTTGGTAGTGATATTCATGCTCCCAGCAGGGGTCTCGTCAAAGAGGCTCATGTCTATTTTGCCGTCAAGGTCGAGACTGCTGTTTTTGGTCATTAAAGAGAAGTCTTTGACTTGAATATCTTGTGGACTTACGTTTACTATGCCGTGGGCATCGCATATTTCAAGCCCGCCACGTTCTTTGGCTTTGATTTCATCGATAGGCACCGAGACGATTGCGCCCCGGTTGTAGAAGTTGGTGATGGTGAAATCAAGGTCGCTGACCTCTATATAATTCATGTCTAATCCGTTGCCAGGAGTTTTTCCTCTCTGGGCATAAATGGCGTGTCCACCTTTCAGGCTTAGTGTGTCGCTGCGTACGGTCCACGGTATTGTGTCGCTGGGGTCAACCGTTTCGGGCGGTGACGGATTATGCCTTTCGTAAGCTGCTGCCCATTGTTCGTCAGGATAGATATATTTGCAGTCGATGCTGTCAATTTTTAGCGACTTGGCGTCAACCGTGTGAAGCTCGGTGTCTACATATCCGTCTCTTAGCTCCGCCTTTGCAAGGTGAGTTTCCAGTTTGTGTATGGTTGGTTCCATCACCATAGCATAATCTACGTCGTTGAGGACAAGCCTGTTGGCTTGGATTCTCCACGGTTCAGATTTTGTGGTGTCGTTGTCCTCAATGGATTTATGTGGGTAAAGTGCCAGCTGGATTTTTCCTCCTGACAACTCGCCGTCAAGAATATTGATTTTGTGGTTGTCGAGATCAATGTTTGTGCCTGTCAATTTACAATGCTTTACATCGGCTCGGAGCATCATGGAGGCGTCGTCGGTGACAAGGTGGTATTTTCCGTCTTCTAGCTCGGCGCCGTCAATCTCAAAACGCTTGTCCAGTAAAGGCTTTACCGCAACATCGGCAGTGAATTTCTTCGCAACCACCATCGTGTCGCCATGCTGGTTTATCAGTGTCATGTCGTCGATAGCGATATCAAGGGGAAATTTGATGAGTATCTTGCCAATGCTCATGTCCATTCCCGTCTTTTGTTTCACATAGTTGCAAGCTATGTCTTTTGCCTTGTTTTGCACCCAGGGAACATACAACAGGAAAGGCAGCGCTATGATAAGCGCCAGCACAATGCCGAGAATCCATTTCAGCGTTTTCCAAATCCTATGTTTAACAGTCTTTTTCAAGCTAATGTGCTAAAATATTGCATCTTATGCTCTTGTGACCAATCAATAGGGCACTAATATCTCTAATTTAAACTACAAAGATATATAAAAAAAATGATTTTTTACACTCAAGTGAAAAAAAATCAGTAGGGTGTAGCATAATGACCAATTTTGGTTTATGTCACACTAATAATAACCACCATTTTTCATAAATAAAAGAGGGTGTGTCAAAATGAATTTTTTAGCTGCTCCTCTAAGATAGAGGAGTTGTCACGAAGTGACTGAGGAGCATGATCAACTTGTTTAATTCCAGGTGCTTACTTTTTCATACTCCCCCTTGTTCCCTCTATCTTAGAAGGGGAACTGACACAGAAGAAGCATTTTGACACACCCTCCTGTAATGAGTAGTTCAAATCCTTGCTAAGAATTGATTATTTCCTGATTTTTTCAGACTTGTTTCCTTGTCTCACAATGTAGATGCTTGCAGGCAAGTTTTCAAGACTTTGAGCAACTTTCACACCATTCATGTTATAAACATCAACAGGCAACTAACTGTCAAACTCATCAACGCTTATCTCTTCAATAGCACTTTGGTTGATGAAATCACCAATGATTTTCTTGAACATGCAAGTTACAAGTATTATAAGAAACTCCCTCGAATACTTTTAAACCTAATTGCACCCTGTCAGGATTAAGGGCAGCATATATTTTAGTCAAGCCACCACAGAGATTAAAGGCATAACTGCCTATCGAAGTCACCGAGTAAGTGATGGTTAACGAGGTCAAACTACTAAGATTGTAGCACAAATAGGCAGGGATCCTCGTTGCTGTGCTGCCGAAGTTGAATGTGTTTATATTTGAATAATTTGAACCACTGAAAGGATTGGTATTATTAGAGAAGTCATCACAGTTAGTGGCATTCCAGTTCACAAAAAGTTTTCAGTTATCTGTTATTAGAAGTCAGTTTTTATACAAAAAATGATTTTGTGCAAATTCGTAAAAAATTTGCATAATTCGCCGTTATTTAATTAAGGAATTTGTCGTTATCTTTTCACACGTCCTGCTGCGAAGAAGTGTTTTACGTAGTATTTTGCGGTTAGGTCGTCGATTACTACGCCTCGTGATGATGAGGCGTGGGCGAATTTGTTGTCTTTGAGGTAGATACCCACGTGTGAGATTTTGCCGCCTTCTCCGTTATTGAAAAACACGAGGTCGCCTTCTCGCAAGGCTGCTTTGTCGATTGGTTCGCAATTGTTGTAGTATTGAAGTCCGCCTCTTCGCTCTAGAGGAATGTTATAGACGGTAAGATATAGTTCCATGACAAATCCTGAGCAGTCTGTGCCCACTTGCTTGGTATGGCCACCACCGCTGTAGGGAGTGCCGAGCCAGCTCTTGATTTCATTGTAGAGAGCTTTGTTGTCGTTGCGGCCAAGCTTGATGTCAAGGCGTTTCCATTCCTCATCAGTGGCAGTGGGGCCGTTGTCAATGCCGCGGTCGTCGTAATAGCCGTCATCGTTGGGCTTGGTCTTTGCCCAATCACGATTGTGGTTGCCGCCCGTGCGCCTCACGGCGCTTTGTGTGCGGCCGCGTTTTGTGGGGTAGCCGCTGTCATCGTCATTAGCCTGTCTCATCACGCTGCACGACACGCCCGACAATGCCAGCAGCAATGCCGAGGCAAGGATTAGTAGTCTATTAAAACGAGTTGTGGCGGTCATGATATTTTAACTACTGAGGATGTGTCAAAAAACAACTTTATATATAAACAACTGAAATACCTGAATATTCTGAATCCCCACAAAATATTATCTAAAGATTGTAAATCTTTCTTATTCAGACTTCTCAGAAGACTCAGTTGTTTTTTTAAATTGTGCAGTAATGCTGTGTTTGTCCTCTCGCAAAGTTGCACCTGTCGGTGTCGCGAAGCCGCGCAAGCGCGGAATTATTATTTCCTGCGTAAGCAGGCTTTGTGACAAGCTCCGATCGCAGCTTTGTGAGATTATTTAGCCGACAAACTGACTAGGGACAAGCTGACAAGGCAATAGTAATGATTTACACTTGCCTTGTCGGCTAACGGAGGGTGTGTCAAAATTCGATATTACTTGCAGTTCCCCCTCTAAGATAGAGGGGGTAAGGGGGAGTATGACAGGCACAAGAATTTGAGATAATGTTGATTGTCAGTACATTCGGCATTTTTCATGCTCCTCCGCCCTACGGGCACCTCCTCTATTAGAGGAGGAGTTTTCATTAGATTCCGCATTTTGACACACCCACCTACATTTAGGCGTCTTTTTCCTCATCGGCCTTCTCTTCCTCTTTTGGAAGGAAGTCGGTCATGCCGCTGTTGATAAGGAGGTTATACCAGTTGATGAGTTTCTTGATGTCGGTGTTGTAAACACGGTCAACGTCAAAGTCGGGCACTATTTCCTTGAAGAAAGCCTGGAGAGCGTCCGCCTCCTTATATTTTGCGATATCCAGAGGTTTCGCGTCATATTTTGTCTTGATAGCCTCAAGAATCTCTCCGAGTGGCTTGTCGCCGCTCTCGGTGTACATGGAGATGTCGCCGAGCGAGATAACTTTGTCTCTTGAGTGGGCGGTGCCGCGTTTCTTGTCGGTGATGTTCTCAACGATGATAATGTTATTTCCGTATTTTACAAGACGGTATAATCCGGGACGTCCCGAGATAGCTAAAATTTCTTTCAACATAGTTTTTATTGTGTTTTAGTTATAATGTTCTTTTATGCAAGTGATTCAATGATTTTATCAAAGGCAGCATCGAGACCTGCCACGTTCTTGCCGCCGGCTTGTGCGAAACCTGGCTGGCCACCGCCACCGCCTTGTATGAGTTTGGCAGCTTCGCAGATGATTTGACCAGCATTCTTGCCATCTTTAACGAGGTCGTCGCTCAGTGATATCGTGAGCATTGGCTTGTCGTTGTAATGTGTGGCTGCCACAAACGCCACCTTAGGCTGCTTGTCACTCTTTACAGAGAGTGCCAGGCTCTTGACGATTTCCGAGTCGTAAGGCCCGCGAATCTTCAGCACTGCGATATCTCCAACCATTATTGATGTGGAGTAGAGCTTCTCCTTGAGCATCTTCACACGGTCTTTCATAAACTCATCAACCTGCTTGTGGAGGTTGGCGTTTTCGCTGATCGACTTGCTGATGGCTGTCATGATGTCGGGAGCATTGTTGAAAAGCTCCCTGATGCCCTTCAAGGTGTCTTCGATGACATCGATGGCATGCTCCACGTTCTCGCCGGTGATGGCCTCGATGCGGCGGATACCGGCGGCGATGGAGCTCTCGCTGACTATCTTTATCATGCCTATGTTGCCCGAGTTTGCCACATGAGTGCCACCGCATAGCTCTACCGAATCGCCATACTTGATGACGCGCACCTTGTCGCCGTATTTCTCGCCAAAGAGAGCCATGGCGCCCATCTCGCGGGCTTCGGCGATAGGAACTTCGCGATGCTCCTCACGAACGATGGCCTCACGCACGAGGGCGTTGGCGCGATGCTCCACCTCGCGAATCTCCTCGGGAGTCATCTTCTTGAAGTGCGAGAAGTCGAAGCGCAGCACATTGGGGCTCACAAACGAGCCTTTTTGCTCAACATGAGTGCCGAGAACCTGTCTCAAGGCGTAGTGCAACAGGTGAGTGGCGGTGTGGTTGCAGGCGATGGCCTGGCGAGCTTCTGTGTTGATGCGGGCAACGAAAGTGGCGCTTGGGTCGGAGGGCAGTTTCTTGACGATGTGCACGGGTAGGTTGTTCTCGCGCTTGGTGTCGATGACCTCAATCTTTTCGTCGCCATTGATGAGCCATCCCTTGTCGCCCACTTGACCGCCCATCTCGGCATAGAACGGGGTGGTGGCGAGAACCACTTGGTAAAACTCGTTCTTCTTCTGCACCACATGGCGGTAGCGCAGAATCTTGGTCTCACACTCGGTAAGGTCATAGCCCACAAACTCGGTGACACCCTCCTGTAGCTCCACCCAGTCGCTGGCCTCAACGGCGGCGGCGTTGCGGGCGCGCTCTTTCTGCTTAGCCATCTCGGTGTCGAACTGCTCCTTGTTGACAGTCATGTCGTTCTCTTTGAGGATGAGTTCGGTGAGGTCAAGAGGGAAGCCGTAGGTGTCGTAGAGGGTGAAAGCCACAGCGCCGTCAATCTCCTTCTGGTTCTCGGCTTTGGCTTTTGCTATCACTCCGTCAATCATCTTCATGCCGGTGTCGAGGGTGCGCAGGAATGCGTCTTCCTCTTCCTTGATGACATGCTTGATGAGGTCGGCTTGCGCGGGCAGCTCGGGATAGGCTTCGCCCATCGACTCGATAAGCGTGTCAACGAGCAGATGCATAAACGCCTCCTTGAAGCCGAGGAAGGTGTAGCCGTAGCGCACGGCGCGGCGCAGGATACGGCGAATCACATAACCTGCCTTGGCGTTGCTCGGCAGCTGTCCGTCGGCGATGGAGAATGCGATGGTGCGCACATGGTCGGCGACCACTCGCATTGCGACATCGGTATCGTGGTCTTTGCCATACTCCTTGCCGGCAAGAGTGCCGATGGTCTTGATGAGCGGCTGGAAAACGTCGGTGTCGTAATTCGACTTCTTGCCCTGCAAAGCCATGCACAGACGCTCAAATCCCATGCCGGTGTCAATAACTTTGGCTGGCAGCGGCTCAAGCGAGCCGTCGGCCTTGCGGTTATATTGCATGAAAACGAGATTCCATATCTCGATTACTTGTGGATTGTCTTTGTTGACAAGTTCTGCGCCGGGCACGGCGGCTTTCTCCTCGTCGCTGCGCAGGTCGATGTGAAGCTCGGAGCACGGCCCGCAGGGACCGGTGTCGCCCATCTCCCAGAAGTTGTCATGGCGGTTGCCGTTGATGATGTGGTCTTTGGGAAGATGCCGCTCCCAATAACCCGCCGCCTCGTTATCGCGCTCAAGACCCTCATCGGGTGAGCCTTCAAACACGGTGGCATACATGATGCTCGGGTCAAGCTTTAGCACATCAACCAGATACTCCCAGCAGAAGTCTATCGCCTCTTTCTTGAAGTAATCGCCAAACGACCAGTTGCCGAGCATCTCAAACCTGGTGTGGTGATAGGTGTCGTGACCAACTTCCTCGAGGTCGTTGTGCTTGCCGCTCACACGCAGGCACTTCTGCGAGTCGGCGACACGCCGCCACTGCGCCTCCTTATTGCCTAAGATGATGTCCTTGAACTGGTTCATGCCCGCATTGGTGAACATGAGCGTGGGGTCGTCCTTTATTACCATCGGAGCCGACGGCACGATGTGATGGTCGTGCTCCTCGAAATACTTTTTGAAAGATTCTCTGATTTCTTTTGCTGTCAACATAACTTTTTATGTGGTTTTTAATAATTTACCTATTGATTATTTGCACAAATCACAAAATCGTTGTAATTTTAGCACCGAAAATCATTGGCGCAGCCTAATCAAACAAAGAAAACAAAGAAAAACAAACGCAACAATTTTTTTGTTATACTTGTCTGGCTTGTTGATTTTGTTTGATAATCATTGGCGCAGTCTGATTTTTAAAATTTCGGGCAAAGTTAGTAATTTTACTCGGATTCTTTGCATTATTATAGTCAAAAAAACTGAAATAAGATAGTAAATTATGGAAGATAAACTGAGCAAGAAGTTCTACAAAATAGGCGATGTGGCCGAGATTCTTAACATTCCCACTTCCACATTAAGGTTCTGGGAGAAGGAGTTTACTGTAATCAAGCCTAAGCGCAACGCAAAGAATATCAGGGTATATACCGTTAAGGATATCGAGACCATCAAGATGATTTACTATCTCGTGAAAGAGAAGGGACTGAAACTCGATGCCGCCCAAGCCATGATAAAACGTAACCGCGACGGCATCTCTAAGCAGTTTGAGGTGGTGGAGCGACTTAAACAAGTGCGGGCGCAACTCATCCTCCTCGACAACGCTCTCGCAGCTATGAAAGGATAGAGTCTTTGAGTTTTGAGTGTCAGTTATGAACTGAGCTTATCAGTATCCCAATCTTTTTAAAGCGGTGATGGCATCTTCAAAGCCTTGATCGGCAGCCATTCTGTACCATTCCACTGCTGTATTTAAGTCTTTGGTAACTCCTATGCCATTTTCGTAGCATCTTCCCAAATTATATTGAGCCATGGAAAGTCCATATTCTGCTGCTTCGGTGTATAATTCTATTGCCTTTGATATGTCTATATTAACTCCTTCGCCAAACTCATAGCATGCTCCCAAGTCATTAATTGCCAATGGAAGCCCTTGCTCGGCTGCCTTTAAATACAACGAAAACGCTGTTTCTTTGTTTTGCAAAACACCCTCGCCATTATCATAACATATTGCAAGAATGTATTGCGCTACTACATGGCCGTTATTAGCGGCTTTAGTTAGCCATTTCACAGCTTCTTCGTAGTTTTTACTTACACCTTCACCATCATAATAACAAGCTCCTAATGAAAATTGGGCATCAATATATCCTTGATTGGCTGCTTTTTCAAACCACTCTATGGCAGCTCCTTTGTTCTCATCTACACCATAGCCCAGATAGTAGCATTCGCCAAGTATGTTCTGAGCCTCAGAGTCTCCATTTTCTGCTGCATTTACAAGCTCTTCGCAGTAGATGGTATCGGCAAGTGCTTTTCTTAATGTAATATCTTTGTCTTCACCGCTGGAACTACTGCCAGTGCTTCCTGAGCTGATTTTTGATTTTTTTCCGTTGTCTAATAGCGATGTGGCACCCCAATATCCGAGTCCTATAAACGCCAATATGCCAAGACAAATCAATGTGATGAGTAGTGGCTTACGTTTATTGCTCTTTTCTTGTTGAAATTGTTGGACAGGTGCTTTAGTGTTATTTGAGTCATACATTGGGCTCACGTAACTGCTTTGACCAATCGGTATGGAGCCAGAAGCATCGTCTGGGAGTTTAGGGGGAATGTCTTCTTCGGTCTTTTCGTCAACAAGCGTTAATTCGTCAATCATTTTATTTATTGAGTCGGTGCGTGACACCTTCTCCTTATTCATGCCGTGTTCAATGGCTCGGGAGATGTGTTTGCTGACAGTTGCTGGCAAGACACTGCTGACGAAATTGTCTGGCTTACGTATTGCTTCTATAGGGTCTTTGCCAGTCAGCATATAAAGGCAGGTGGCACTGAAGGCGTACACGTCGAGGCGTGGGTCGAAATGTCGCAGTTGTGAGTATTGCTCAATTGGAGAATAACCGGCACTGATGCCAAGCGATGGGGTTTTGCTTGTGGGAGTACCTTTTTTATCGAAATGAACGGCTAGACCGAAGTCGATGAGCACTGGCACATCAGGACCGCCCTCATCATCGTGTCGCATCACAATGTTGTCGGGCTTGATGTCGAGGTGCAGCATGTTGTTGTCGTGCAGACACTGCACAGCATTTCCAACAGGAAGCATTATGCTGAGCATCTGCTGTTCGCTCAATCCGTTGCCACCGTTGCTGTTTTTAACGAGCTTTCTTAGGTCGCCGCCATCAAGATATTCCATCACATAATAGGCGGTGTCATTAGCCTCAAACACCTCATTCACTTGCACTATGTTAGGATTAATGCTGCAAATTCGCTGTAGGCGCTTTCCTTCGTAGATGAAATCGGCGAGGCTTTCCTTAATGTCTTCACTTACCGTTGGCGCATGGAGCATCTTGCAAGAATCGTGGCTGCGCCAGCAATTAGAAGGGAAAAATTCCTTCACGGCGAAATGGGTAGTCACTTTGATGTTTCCTGCCTTTATTCGTGCCTTAACCTTATAGGTAATGCCAAAGCCGCCTTGCCCCAGCACTTGTTCTACAGTGTATTCGTGTAAACCTCCAATCAGTTTAAAACCAATAGGTAACGCTTGTTCGTGTGCCATATCTTGTGATGTTGATTTCAAAAAAGACTTTTAAACCTACAAATATACAAAAAAAACGTGTAATGGCAATAGTGACAAACAAAAAACCACTTTTTTATATGGTTTTTTTTAATTTTACAATCTGTTTTCTTGCATGGTTTCTACAATAGTAGTAATTTTAGCACGAAAAAATAATTGTATCACGATTTAATATTAACTGTTATGAAGAAAATTCTCACTTTGTTTTTCACAATCGCATTTATGGCAATAGCCGTAAATGCTACCGTGACGATTAATGTGCGCACTAGCACTGGCGATGCTCCCTACCTCTATGTGTGGGATGGCGGTGGCAATCAGCTCAATGGAGCTTGGCCTGGCACGCTGATGGATGCCGAACAAACCTATACCACCACAAGTGATGGCTTGGTTTGGTTCACACAGACTTTTGAGGAAGATGCCATAAACATCATCTTCAACGACGGCGGTATTGACGGCGAGGAGCCATTTGTCCAAACC
>JAFYYG010000001.1 GCA_017557625.1 Muribaculaceae bacterium | reverse complement strand
CGTGACTTGGATATATGTCAATTCAATTGGATAGTTTCCCATGTCGTCGGCATCTATCCACTGGTCGATGGGCAGGTCGATGGTGGTCTCCACATTGGCAGGCACCGACTCTGGAGTCACTGCCTGATAACTTATCTTGCCGCCGTTGGGACGCAGGGCGAAAGTCACTCCAGTGACAGGCGCCTCTCCGGGATTGATGCGCACACGCAAGGTGTCGGGAAGGCTCCACAGTGTTATATCCTTGTTCAAGCGCAGGTAGTTGACGCGTGCGCTGGAACCGGTGTAAGTCACTTTCAGACCGTTGTCAAGCGGCTCGGTAACCAGGTTCTTGCCGCCGCTCATATTGAACGACCAAGTGCTCAAGTCCATCTCAGGATCGAGCGGATACACACGTTTTATTGGTTTCTGCACTGTCACTTTCATGATCACCGACTGTTCATCTATGACACCAGTGACATTTGCCTCACCGTCGCGCACACCTTGCAGCACCCCGGTATTCTCGTCAATGACAACTATGCTCTCGTCGCTGCTGCTCCATGTGAGCGCCTCGGGGTCGAGGGGCATCATGTTTTCCCCGACCAGGCTCTGAAGGTCAACACGATAGGTGCGGTAGGTGTCGTTGATGATAGAATCGTTTTTCAGTTCGATGGCATCACCGCTGCCAATTATGGTAAGAGGCGCGCTCACACTCACGTCGCCCAACGTGCCGGTAAGCATGGCAGTGCCGCTGCCAGTAGCAAAGAGGGTTTTGCCGTCACGAATCGTTCCCAACGACTCGGGACACGACAGCTCCACACCCTGCACGTCGGTGTCGATGAGCATACCATATTGGTTGTAACCATAGAATTTGGGAGTATAAACGCCAAACTTGGGCACCACGAGGCTGAAATCGACAAAACGCAGCGAGGCAATCACGTCGTCGTCGGGAGCGTTGCACACCGCAAAGATGGCGTTGCCGTCGGCTCGCTCGATGCCGTCGCTAGGTTTGTTGCGGATGCCTAAAGAGCTTGTGTATAGCGTGGAAGAGCCACCGCCGTCCACGTTCATGGCATCGGTGGCACCGGCATAGCGCATAATGTCGGCAAGCATGCTGGTTCTCACGCCATCGCTGATGAGCGAGCGTCCGTCAACAACCAGGAAATACACCTTGTCGCCTCCGTCGCTGTAGCCCACCGCCGAGCGGGGATGCAGCTGACTTGCGTCGGCACGTTCGCCCTCGGTGTCGAGCACCACGCCGTCGCCAAGAATTTTGGGATTTCCCGAAATCACCTGCTCGGGTATCACGCTGAGGTCGCCAAATTTCCAAGTGGGAGAAAAGGTGATGGTGTCGCCAATCTGCAGGGTGTTGACAACCGTCGCCGCCGTGCCACGACCACGAATCACATATTTTCCAGCGGGAATAGTCATGTCACCGGCTGTGCAAGTGTCACTCTCAACCACCATCCTGTAAGGTCGTGCGCTCTCAAATTTGTCGCCCTCCACAAGGCGGGCTACAAGTTCGGTGCCAGCGTTGGTCTGGTCGGTGCTGCCATAATAGCGGTCGGTGTAAATCACAATCTTATTGTTGTTCTCGCTCGAATAGGTGTTCACGCCGCCCAGCGTGGCAGTATTGCCAGCAGGTGTAGTCAGCGTGCCGCCAAAGACGAAGGGGTTGACATACACCCCACCCACCTCATCGACGATGAAATTCTTGTAGAGCGCAGCATTGTTGCGGGCGCGGTAAATCTCGCCGTCAACCACCGTGGCGCCTACCGGAGTGCCAACAATCGACACCCCACGTCCTGTGGTTCCGCTGGTATTGAAGAAGTCGGCATTGATGCCAGCGAAGTAGCGCCTGCCAGGCTGACTCTTGCGCTCTGCCATCGCCGAGACGCGCTCGTTGCCGGCGAGTTTGTCGGTGGCGCACACCCCCGCCAGTGAGAGCCACGGGTTGGTCATGTCGATAGTGCAGTAAAACACCCGCAGCTTGCCACCGCTCTCGTTATGGAACCACAGCGAGGTCTGCGTTGTGCCTGGCCCCACCTGGTTGTGGAAGAGGGTATCGACCTGATATTCCACTCCCCGCAAAGTCCAAGTGTCGCTTGCCGAAGCGCAAACCGCCAGAAAAGCAAATAATGCAAGTAAACTGAATTTCTTCATGGAATTTTTTTTTGAGATTGAATTTTCGAGTAATCGAGTATTCGATTGCTCGATTGCTCGATTGCTCGATTGTTCGAATGTTCGAATTCTCGATTTTTCTTTTTGTTAGCTATTTAATTAAACACAAAGGGGGGAAAAACCACCAAGCCTCCCCCTTATTCTTTTTTTCTACTTTGTATTAGTTAACACCTAATAATATATCATAGACCGCCGTGACATCGGCACTCGTGATATCTCCGTCGCCGTTCTGGTCGCCATTAATGAGATTGGTCGTGTCGTTGCTTAGCAGGAAGTCATAGAGAGCGGTGACATCGGCAGCGGTGACATTGCCGTCGCCGTTCACGTCGCCGGGAACAGCCACAGGGCCGTCGGGCTCAATGGCGGGACCAATCTTGTAAACGCCCATTCCGTTATAGGCCTTGAAGGTGAGCAGTGTCACTTCCTCGTTGCCCTGGTCGTCAATACCTTTCTCCACTGCGATGCAGTGCACACGCAAACCGCTATCGTTGAATTTGCCTACACTGTCGGCCGGCAGTTGCCAATATTTGGTCATGGTCTCAAGCATATCGCCATCGCCAAGCTCACACACGTTGATTTGGCAACCATTGCCGTTGCCGTTCATGTCAGATCTCACATAGGTGAAGAAATGGCGGTCACCGAGAGAAAATTCGTTCATGCCGTTGGCTGTATAACTTCTCTGCCTCAACTCTTCTGGGACATTCTCAAAACTGTCAATAACAGAGCCGTCGACAGCGTAGAGCACTGGTCCCTCATCGGAGCCATCGATGTAAAAGTACTCACCGCTGTAGAGTGTTTCTTCATCTTCGCCAATCAGCATTTTTACAATTGGTGCCATGGCAAATCCCACCCTGCTCTCAGGGTAGAACTCTGTGAAATCCATAAAGGGGTCGCCACTGAATCCTCCTTCCCAGGTGTCGATGTCGCCTCCTTGATCATTATGCCAACGATATACAGTGGGTTTGCCAGGATTGTTACTGTCGTGGCCAACGGTCATAATGTTACATTCAGCCTCTTCAAGGGTAATATCGCCAATAAGGTCGAGGTAATCGGTGCGATAGGGTACCTCGCCTTTACTCATATTAGTCACAAGAGTCATCTCGCCACTCTCGGTATCCACCTGATAGATAGGAATCTCAATTGCGGCGGCACTGGTCATGGGTGCTACCCAGATGTGCCCGAAGTTGTCGCAGCCAATGCTGGTGTTGCCCAGGAATACGCCGTAAGGCACACCGTTGAGTGTCAGGTCCAGATCTTTGGTGGGTTGACCAGTGAGGGCGTCAAAGCAGTGAATCACGCCTTGCATGATTGTGTCGTTCTTGCCGGTTTCAGGATTAGGCATCACAATTATTTTCTCTTGGCTACGCGACACATAAATCACGCCGTCGGTCATGGTGGCGGTGCGGGCATTGGTGTGGCAGATGGGCGAAGCAAGGTAAGCCTGATTGGCGTGCACGCGGTCAAACATCCACAGGTTCTTCACTCCTATGCCGTTCACCTTGGCATAGGTCTGGCCGTCGGTCACCGCCCAGCTGCTCAAGGTGGTCATTACCGCCATAATTGATAATAGTATTAATTTTTTCATGTTATTATTTTTTGAGCTTGATTTTTCGATTTTTCGATTATTCGAGTATTCGAATATTCGAATGTTCGAATTCTCGAATGTTTGATTCTTGATTTTTCTTTTTGTTAGCTATTTAATTAAACACAAAGGGGGGAAAACCACCAAGCCTCCCCCCTTATTCTGTTTCTACTACTTTGTATTAGTTAACTCCTAATAAAATATCATAAACGGCAGTCACATCAGCACTGGTGATGTTTCCATCGCCGTTCTGGTCACCATTCACGATATTGGTTTCATCATTGGTGAGAAGGAAGTCGTAGAGCGCGGTGACATCGGCTGCGGTGACATTACCGTCGCCGTTAACATCGCCAGGAATGCTTATAACCATTGGCTCATCGGGTACCACACCTTCGCCAACGATGTAAACACCCATTCCGTTGTAGCACTTGTACTCAAAGATGATTGCTGCTTCCTTGCCGCCCTCGGTGGTGTAATCGGCTGTGATGGGGTGGATGCGAAGACCGCTATCGCTGGTCTGACCTTGACCGTCGGCAGGGAAGGTCCAGTAACGCTGCATTCCGCTGAATGCCATGCCCTCACCAAGCTCGCAGATGTTCACCTGGCAAGAGTTGGGAGCGTCGTACTGACCAATTGGGTAAACGATGAAGTTGTGGTCACCAAGAGCAAACTCAGCAATACCATTACATCCGGTCTTAGGCATCAGCAGGCTGTCAGCAGCCATTTCTTCTTGAGAGAGACTGCCAAAGCCGTCAATTATAGTACCGTCGCTGGCATAGAGCACAGGCACAGTGTTGAAACCGTCGATGTAGAAGGTCTCACCACTATAGCGAGTGTCCTCATCCTCGCCTAGCACAAATCGTGCTGCGGGAGCTGTACCCCATTGTGTCTGGCTCTCGGGGAACATCTCTACGAAGTCCATGTAGGGGTCGCCACTGAAGAAGCCTTCCCAAGTGTCGGCATCGCCGCCCTGTTCGTTGTGCCAGCCATAAACGGTGGGAACACCCGAACCAGGTGAGAGCACATTGCACTCAGCCTGCTCAAGAGTGATATCGCCCACGAGGTCCACATAGTCGGTACGGGCAATCACATCGCCCTTGTTTAGATTGGCAACGAGTGTGAGTTCACCAGTCTCAATATTCACCTGATACAAGGGTAAATCAGCGGTTTTTTCACTGGTGTAAGGAGCCACCCACACATGCCCGAAGTTGTCCTTGCCAATAGAGTTCGCGCCAAGGAACACTCCGTAAGGCTCACCATTGAGGGTAACATCAAGTGGAGTCATCTCCTCGCCAGTCATAGCATCAAAGCGATAAATCACGGCAGACATGATGGTGTCGTTGCCGTCGGCACCTGGCGTGATAATCTGCTTTGCCTCACTGCGGGCAATATAAACGACGCCATCCTGCATCACAGCGGTACGGGCTTTGACATTACACCATGCAAAGTCGTTTTGAAGTTCATTTGTACCATAGTGGAAACGGTCTAAGAGCCACAGGTTGCGCATGCTGATGCCATTCACGGTCTCATAGCCGTTAGGGTCTTTTTTCAGCAACAAGCCAGCTGCCGAGGCGCTAGTGAACGCAATAGCAACTAAGATTGATACGAGTAATAATTTCTTCATTTTGCAAAATGTTTTTAGATATTAATAATGATTTTTTAGAGTTTTCTTTACAACCCACAAAGAAACTAAAAACTCGTCAATTTACCAAATTTTTCTTACTTTTTTCTGAACAAAGTTATAAAATTACACATTATTAATAACGAATATCACTTATTCTTATAATTCATTTAACCCAAATCGGTAATTAGGCGATGAAAGACTAAATGGCAAACAAGCTGACGAGAAAAAACAACCACCTCGATGGCACGATTATGCATCGGGGTGGTTGCGTTTATGATAGTCCCTAACAGAGAACAGTGTTTAGAACAGACAGGTCAGTCGTGGGTTGACGCAGAGGCCGAGAATGCGCTCACGGTTGGCGTTGAAGTCATACACCTTCTTGTCGGTTGGGTTGTAGTACTTGAGTCCGGTAGTGTAGTTCTTCTCGGTTGATGCGGCACGGAAGCCGAAGTACACGAAATGGGTGAGAGCATCGACAGCAAACTGAGTTGTGTAAACACCCTCGTCGGCTGTAGTGTTCTCAGGGTTGGCTTCCATATTGATGAAAGCGGTGTACTGGTCATAATCGAGTCCCTGGGTGGGGCCAGGCATGGGATAGGCGGTGAAGCCTGGACCTGGCGTGCCACCCTTGCTCATCCACACATAGAGGTTGCCTAGGTCTTCATCGAGGGTGAAGGCACGGGGTTGGGTGGCCTGCAGCACGATGGGGAACGGAATGGGACCTGGCTTGGTTGCCGATGGCTCGCCGATGTCGCTAACGCGGAAGCGGTAGATGCCATTGCCCGAATAGTTCTTACCCCACCAGAACACGCCAGTGCGGTCTTGGTAGAGGCCAGTGTGGATGGCACCATAGGCTATGCCGTTGCCGTAGTAGTTGAGCATATTGTTCACGCAGAAGTATCCTGCGACGCTCGAGAACACCGTCTGCTCACGCTCGCCGCGCGTGGTGAGCGGCAAGCGGCGGATACCAGTGTTGCGGTCGGTGTAGTAGAGGTAGCCAGTCGCTTCATCGGCGAAACCCTGGAATGGGTCGTTAAAGGCCTGCCCTCCCACATTGGTGACCATAGTGCTAACATCGGTGCCGTCGGCAGTCATCACGCTGATTTTGCCGTCGCCAAGCACGCCGTTCTCGTCGTTGACGTAGTAGTACTGCTTACCGCAGTCGAGGATATAGACATAGTCTTTGTCCTCCACGCTGGCAAATACCAAGGTGGTAGGCATGTTGCCCGAGCTCACGCCCATATCAAATGGCATGTTTTTGGTGCCGGCAGGCAGCTGGCTCATATCCACGAGTTTGTAGGCCTTGATGTTGCCGCCAAACACCGCATAATACAACGTTGGGCAGGGAATCGAAGAACCCACCTGCACGTTGACATAGCTGTCCTCAAGACGGCGATTCTCACCATTGATATCAAACCAAGTCTGCAGCTCAATCTTCTGCGAGCCAATGTTCTTGAATTTGAGTTTGCCGGGGTTGTCAACAGTGCCGTCGCTGTGGCTATAACCCGTGAACTCCTCAATAGGAGTGCCGTCCTCAAGAGCGGTGCCCTCGGGGAACTTCCACACATACTTGCACTCGAGGTTTTCGGGGTTAGGCAGAGCGATGTCGAGTTGCACGGTCACGTCGTTGATGACCACTGTCTCGGCACTCTGCTCAGCTACACTAAGCACAGGAGCAATATCGTATATGAGCAGCGGATAGGTGCGCTTGCCTACGCCATCAACGGTGAGCGTCACCTGATAGAGTCCCGCCTGAGCATATTTGTGAGTAGGGTTCTGGTCGCTGGAGCTGGTGCCGTCGCCAAAGTCCCAAGTCACATTACCGCTCTTCTCGCTGGTGTTGTTGAACTTTATAGTCGATACCACATAGAAATCGAGAGCATATTCATCTCCATCAACATTGTAAGTGAAGTCCACATCCTTGCCTCCGAAGTTGCCATACTCAGGCTCCTTCTCGACACACGATGCCAACGCCAGCACCATCAATGTCATTAATGCTAAATTCTTAAAAATCTTCATAACTAAAATTGTTTTTTAAGCTTGTTCGCTAGTTAAGAGAAATTTGCTTAATCTCGGTATCTTTACCCATCTTGCCTGTCTCGTCAAAGACACGGAAAGTGGGATAAAGGATGTAGTTGCGGGTGAAGTTCACCGAATAGTTCTTGTCGCTGCTGTTGTATATCCAGTCCTTGAAAGGTATCTCGTTAATAAGGTCTTTCCAGAACGGCATATACTGCTTGCGCACCGAGGTGATGCGACCACCAGTGTCATCGCTGTAGCGGCTGTACACCCAAGGACTCGACTCATACACCTCATAGATGTTGACACCGGCAGGGGCCTGTTCGGGGGTAGCAATCTCATGCTCGGTCTTCACACCCGCATCATCGATAGTAACATAGTAGTAATGGTCCACCACATTGGTATTTACATACCACATATTACTCTTGTCGCCGCTCTCGGTGCTGAAGGGGATTGAGAAACCATACTTGTTGTTGAGGGCCTCAAACTGCTCGGCAGTGAAGTCGTAGTTGATATATATGTTGCGCAGGTCGTTGTAATAAACGCTATCGCGAGTCAAATACTCAACCACATGGTCAACAAACTCTTGCTGGAATGTCTCGGGATAGTACATGTTGAAACGGTCTTCGTCAAAAATCTCAGGCTCCACCCATGTGATGGGGGCAAGAGTTGACGACACCTGGAAGGAATCAACAAGCACATATTCATGTCCATCCCACTCCGCCTTGCTATGTTCGAAGGAGGCGAGCTTAACACTATTGCGGATGGTGTCGGTAGAGTTTACCGTCTTAGTGTAGGACAGCGATGTAGTGAGTCGGCAAGTAGCGGCTGCCGCAGTGGTTCGTGTCACTAGTCCCCACACCTCGCAGTGATCAATATTGTGGTCGCTGCTGGTGTAGTATTTTGCCTTGAAGTTGACAAATCCACCAGCCTTAGCCACGTCGCTGAGTTCCCACGACACAGTAGGCACCACCTGACCTATCTCCATGTTGTCGGCGAAAGGGTCATTCACGGCACATGCAGTAGTCAGGGCCATTAAAAGGGCCAGAGAACCTAATATATTAAAAATCTTCATCATAATTTTTGAATTTATAATTGATTCATTACATTTGTCAGGTGTTCATTACTCACCAGTGAGCGAACTTACCTCGCCATAGGCATGCGACCATATCATAGGCTCCTGCAGCCACTTGTAATTCTTGTAGGCACCTAATCGCTGCAACTCCGAGCGGTTGTATTTCTCCTCGGTTTCGGGGTCGTAGTTCAGGCGCTGGATCCAAGTGTTCTCCTTCTGTGATTCGGTCAAGCCGTCAACCCAGTAAGGTGCATAGAGGTTGTATGGGCGTCGCAGATTGGGATAGATAATCTCATTGGCATCGCCAATACCGTAGTTGTTGCGCTTGTTGCTGTAGTGGTAGCGTCGCATGTCGGTCCACATCTCGGGTTGGTAAACCATAGCCACGTATTTCTGTATCATCAAGTCGCTCAGAGAGAATTCTGAAGGATTGAAGAACCAGTGCTTGTTTCCACGGTCGGTGACCTTTGGAACACGCAGGGTGGCTTTGTTGATAGAACCGTCGGGCTTATAAGTATAGGTGTAGTAGTCCTCGTTGTTGAGGAAGGCATTCATCTGACCCTCCCAATACTGAGCCTGAGTGTAGCCTGGCACACCACTTACGGTGGCCTGACCGGGATACTTGTTGTCAGTGGTCTCGTTGTAGTTGGGGTTAGGATACTTCTTCAGGAAGAAGTCGAGATGACGCTCGATGTTGTGCTCGGTAGCTTCTTTTGCAAGAGCGCAGGCACCAGCCTTGTCACCCATCCAGTACATTGCCTCGGCCTTGATGAAGTAAAGCTCCTCCATGGTAAAGATGGGGTTGTAGCCAGCAGGGTCACCGCAATAAGCTCCCATATAGAGGTTGGGATAGTTGGCAATCTTGTAACTTGTGCTCATTCCGATGTTGTTCTCAAGGTAACGCATCTTGATGACCGATGAGGTGGTGTTGCTGGGCGACTGAGGTCCAGTGCGCGGAATCATCAGCAGCACGCAACGCGGGTCGTTGGCATAGCCCTGGAAGCTCGATGCGGTACCACCGTTGTAGGTTCCGCAATAGCGCTCGTTGTCGGGAGCACTGATGCCCAACACGTCAACCATGAAGTACTTGCTCGGGATGGCTCCGTCGAGCAGGTTGGAACGCGACTCCCAGCTGTTGATAACTGGCTTGGAGAGGCTCCACACGCAGTTTTGGGTTCCTGTGCCACCGTCGAAGTTGTAGCGAGGCTCGTTGCCGAACCACTCGCCGTAGAGCAGGTCGCCCTTGCGCCACTGGTTGATGGCAGCGTCGGCGGCAGCAATAATCTTCTGGCACATGGCAGGGCTGCGGTCCACATTAGGGATGTTGCGCAGCAGCAGGCGCGCCTTGATGGCATAGACAAGGCCCTTCCACTTCTCGAGGTCGCCGGCATATACACGGTCTTGCGCCGCGTCGATCACCAGGTTGTGCTCGTTCTGGGTGTAAGCAGGGTCTTCATAGAGACGTATCAGCTCGTCGGCCTCCTCAAACATCCACTTATAGATGCTCGCTTGAGTGTCGTAGGTGGGTGCGTTGGTCATGTAGGCCTGTGAGCGTGGCATATCTCCGAAAGCGTCGGTTGTCAACTGAGTTGACATCAGCTTGATGGTGCGCGCAATCAGCTCATAGTTTGGTGAGCCAATGTCTTGCGAGAATTGTATCAAGTTCTTGGCATTAACGCCAATGTCGTAGAAGTGGCGGCGCCACTGCGGGTGGCGGTTCATGGTGAGCATCTCCCACTCGCACTTGTAGGAGTAGGCACCCACCGAGCTCTTACCACCTGTGGTGAGGAACTGTGAGAAGTAGTTGTAATACTCAGCGTGGTCATAATTGATTTGCTGAGCATAGAACACAACCACTGGCAACGCCTCGGTGACACTGATAGAGTGTGGCTTGTCGGGGTTGACATTGTCATCAAGAATATCTTCACAGCTCACACCCATCAGGCATGTAAGAACTAATAATGCTGTTATTTTAAGTTTATTCATGATTTCTATTTTTTACAAGTGTGATTAGAATGATGCCTTCAAAGTGAAGTTAAAGCTGCGAGTGGATGGCACGTTGTAGTTGTCGATACCCATACCACCAGTACCTCCACTAACACCTGCCATGATGGCGGGGTCGTTGCCGCTATACTTTGTCAGGAGGAACAGGTTGCGGCCAGTGCAGTTGAGGCTCAAGTGCTTGAGCGGGCAGCTGGGCTTGAGCAGACTGGTGAAGTCGTATCCCAAGGTCACATAGCTCAGGCGTATGTAGGAACCGTCTTCGATGAAGTTTGAAGAAACGGTGCTGTAGTATGTCGCGATGAAGTTCTGGTCAAGGATGATAGGAGTGGTGTTGGGCGAGTAAGTGCCGTCACCGTTGTCAACCACACCCTTGAAGATAATCTCGCGATTGCGATACTTGTCATATAGGTGATTCATGCCGTTGGTGATAAGGCTGCGGCCTGTCACGTTGGCGACATCGCCACCCTTGCGGCAGTCAAAGAGGAACGATGCCGAGAATCCTTTATAGCGGAAGTTGGAACCGAGACCGAGCAGGAAGTCGGGCTCACGGTTACCAATGTAAATACCCTTCTGTGCATCGATGATTGGATAACCATCGCTGTTGCAAATCACGTTGCCGTCGGGGTCACGCATATAGTCCTTACCCGAGAGACCGGTAGAAGAACCGTTGAGGCGGGCAACCGGGAAGATGTCGCCATACTGTGTTCCCTGAATCTCAATCACATCGTCGGGAAGCTTCTTGACACGTCCGCGGTTGAACGAGTAGTTGAGAGTGGCGGTCCAATCGATGTCGTGAGTGCGGATAATGTCTTGTTGCAGCGACAGCTCCACACCGTGGTTCTCGATGGTTCCCTCATTACGGGTCTGGAGAATGGTACCCGAAGCTGGCGACACGCGCACGCTCACAATCTGGTTGTCAACAGAGGTTGAGTAGTAAGCCACATCGAGGCGTGTGCGACTGTTGAAGAATCGCAGGTCGGCACCAATCTCCCAAGAGTTGGTCATCTCAGGCTCGAGCACTGTGGCGCGAGAAGTGGTCGGGTCGATACCGTAACCTGGGTCGGGGAAAGTGGTCCAGCGCTTATAGGTGTCGGTAAACAGATAAGCGGGACTTGTCTTACCCACCTTCGCCCAGTTTCCGCGCAGCTTACCGTAGCTGAACCAATTGTTGGTGAGATGGAACAGCTCGCTGAAGATGACACCAGCAGTTACCGAAGGATAGAAGTAGCTGGTCTTGTAGTTCTGCTTGAACTGCGAAGCACCGTCATGACGCCAGGTTCCTGAAATCTGGGCGATGCCCTTATAGTCGAAACGAACCTCACCGAAGTAACCATACTTGTCGCGGCTGGAGTGATAGAGGCTCATGCCATGCTCGAGATAGGTCTCGGGGTCAATGTTCTGCCAGCTGTAGAAGCCGTCGGCAGCACTGTGCGAGTCGGTAAGGATGAAGTCATAGGCGCCAAAGCTGCCCTCGATGCCTTTGTACTTGGTATATTCCATACCGTAAAAGATATTGATGTTGAAGTCCTCAGCAAAGGTGTGGGCATAGTTGGCAAAGAATTGAGCTGTGATCTGCTCGCCACGTGAGGGTTGGAAGGCATATTCTCCCAAGCGCGACTTGTTGGCGGCAAGCACTGTCTGCACCTCTTCATTGTTGATGTCCACGAAGTCGGACTCGTAGAGGCGGGGCACTGTGTAGGCGTCATACAGGGTGTAGCCCTTGTCATATCCTAGCTTGCCAGTGAACACAAGGCCCTTGATAGGCTCGTAGGCTATCTGTCCGTTGAGCATGAAGCGGTTGCTCTCGGTCAAACTCTTGTCGAGGTAGCGGCCGTAGTAAGGCGACACTGTTGCACCGATACGCTCGGTGTCGAGCAGCAGGTCCCAGCGGTCGTAGCGGTTAGCCCAGTTCACGGTACCGTCGGCGGTGATGTAGTCGGCCATATTGAAGTTGCGGCCCCAGTTGTAGATTGTTGACATCGAGTTGCCGAAGCCACGTGCCCTTGAGTCGATGAAGTTGAGTGACAACTGGATAGTCACTTGTTCAGATGGCTTGTACATACCCTTGAGGAATGCAGTAATCTGATTCTTGTAGTCTTTGGGAACAACACCCTGATGGCGGGTGTAGGCTACTGAGGCGTAGGAGTTGAACTTCTCGGTACCACCACTAACGCTCACACTGTACTTCTGCAGCAGGCCGGTGCCGAGGAAGTCGCCCAAGTTGTCATACACGGTCTCTTCAGGCTGGATGTATGGTCCCCAGCCGCCGCCACCGCTGTTCTCCTTGTAGAAACCCTTAGAGCCTGGGCTGAACAAGCTCTGCAATTTAGGCACACGCATACAGTTGCTGATTTCAACAGTAGCGCTGGCATTGACCTTGATTGTGCCGTCTTTGCTACCGCTCTTGGTGGTGATGAGGATTACACCGTTGGCACCCTCCTGTCCATAAAGCGCACTGGCGGCGGCACCTTTCAGGACGCTCATCGTCTCGATGTCGTCGGGGTTGATGTCGGCAAGTGTGGAGCCTTTACCGCGTATCGCCACACCGTCAACCACCATCAGAGGCTCGTTGCTCTGAGAGTTGTTGACCGAACTGATAGCGCGGATGATGAGCTGGGTTGAGGAGTTGGGAGAGCCACCACCGGTAGCCACCTGCAAGCCGGCAACCTTTCCCTGAAGGGAGTTGGCAAAGTTGCTCGATCCACCGGCGGTCACCTGGTCGGAACTCAGTGACTGAACAGCGAAGTTCAGCTTTTTCTTCTCCTGAGTCTGACCGTAAGCGGTCACAACAACTTCTTGTAGCACTTGGGAATTGTCCTCCAGCTCAACGTTGATGACCTTTTGGCCGGCAACCTTGATTGAGACGGGGTTCATTCCCACATAAGAGATCTCGAGAATTTCTCCATCGTTGACCTCAATAGAGTATTTTCCGTCAAGGTCGGTGGCTGTGCCGCGAGAAGTACCCTTCACCTGGACCGAGGCACCGATTACGGTCTCTCCGTCGCTCTTCTGGGTAACAACTCCCGTCACAATGCGGGCATAGCCCGTCATCGCAATGACCGAAAATAACAGTAGGAGTAGCTGTTTTCTCATAATTACTTAATGTTTGTTTATATTGTATTGTTTTTATGTTTCCTTATAAGGTTTATTTTTTGATAATCAGCAGTGCAATGTAACGCACTTTTGACACGAATTATTTCAATTTACAAACTTAAGCATTTATTTTGAATACACATTAATAAAAAACAAGAAAATTCACAATTTTTTGAATTTTTAGCATTAACTACTATTTTTTACCATCCTTAACACGAATGGGGGCAATCAACCTCAAACCACAAAAATATTAACAGTTTTAAGTTAAACCCAAATTGGTCATTTGAATTTAAGACAGAAAAAAAAGAGAGTTTGTGTCCAAAAAACAACTGATGCTTGTTCAGTTTAACCTTTCATTACAACAGAGCTATTAAACATTAAATCATCAAAGAGAGCAACTTCTTCCTGTCAACATTTTCATCATTTTTTAGACTTCATCTGTGTCCTCCCAATATTCATCTTCTGGCTCATAAATTGACTCCCATTTAGTGCTTAATTGAAATGCTTCAAGCACATAGTCATCAAGAAGCCACTCCTCCTCATCACCTTTATGAAGCAAATAATTCTTGATGATATACTAATCGTTGCTCCTGAACCAGCAACCGATATCACCTAAGAGATTCATATTGTTCTCTTCAGTCACACCTCAATATCTTTGTTTATCTCATTGATATTTCTTGTCGCTTCTTCGTGAATAGACATAACTGAAACATATACATTAAAAATGTGCTCAATATTTTGTTCGGCTTTCATTTGAATTAATTAGTATGGCGCGAAGATCTTGCAACAATTTCAATAGATTGACGAATATGTTGCAATACTTCAATTTTAGTGTGAGAACTTATCGGGTAGAATTTTTCGCTGTATAAAAGATTGCCTAGTTCTTGCAACTCTGATTGAGAACTAACAATCTGTGTTAAAATACCAGCCAAAATCCTGTCGTAAGTTTGCTTAAACATTGGAGGCTCAATTTTTCCAATTTTATCGTTATCTTTTAGTTCTGCAAAATAATTGCGACCTTTTAGGGTCTCATATTCTGTGATAGCGGATTTAGCTCCATATGGAAAGATAAAAGCTGAGATGAAACATAGAACAGTTACTCCTATAGGAATAATGACAATATTCCAATAGTTCAAATTCGCGTAACTGATGCCCCACATAAAGGCAACAGTAAGAATAAGGAACAATACTCTAAAACTAAACGATGTTAGTTTGAAATTTTGCATTAAGAATAATAATACTCCTAATACAAGCCCAATGATATACCCTGTCATTTCTTAATTATTGTAATGTTTACTATTATGCATCAGAGATACTTATATTAAGTTGATTTGATAAAATTATTCAAGAAATCTTTTCAGCTCTCCTAACTTGTTTTCGAGTTCTTCAACTCGAGATTCGTATTTTTGACATTTTCGATGTTTCTCTACTAGTTCTTCATATACACTCTTTGCAACATCCGTACTGAAAAAAGTAGCCCAATCTGGCCATCTCATTGTGAGTCCGCTATCAGGGTCTTCGTATTCGTCGATGGCCCACATTTCTTCTATAAGTCCTCCGACTTCGAGAGGGTTTGATCCGAACTCATCTATAACCTCATGTGGATATGCTTTTATCAGCTCATACGCCTACTGTCCACAATCTATTCCGTCGCTGTCCTTAATGAGTTCAAAGCCAGCCCTTTCAATTTCCTCACGTTCCTTCGATTTCTTGTCTTCAATACCCATATATGCTAACGTGTTGTCTGATTCTTCTTCATCATCATAATCATCGTCATTAGTGATAGAATCATTCTTTATTTCGTCAATCACTTTTTCAATTGTGTAGTAATCATCCATCTCGGCTGCCATTTTTTTCTCTTCCTCGGTGCCGCAGTCCAGCATCATATCACGAGCTCCATTGTAGAACGACCTAAGATATGGTAGTATAAAATGCCCGATGTCTTTATCCATGGCTTCGGCGAAGGATAGAAAATCTCTTCTCCCTGCCTCTATGTGATAGAATGCCATCTGAAAGCCGTAAGACAGCAACTTCGAGTTAGGGATTTTAGTTTTGGAGAAAGTGGATTCGTTTTCTTCCAACCGCTTAAACAACTTGTTCAACCGATATTCATCAATAGGCCCATTGGGATATTCAATATGATGTTCAATCAGGGCTTTCATGGCGACTTTCTTTGTGAGGGGGTCTTTTATTTCGTCAACGGTGTTCAGCGTGAGCCAGTCGGGTTTTTCCCATGAAATTTCAACTATGGAAATATCATTACCCGGATATCTTTTGTCAAAGAAATTTGCGGCTTTAGCATTATATGCTTGTTCCAATTCTTTGTAACTGCACAACGTTAAGTATTGGTCAGCATCCTCAAAGGCACGCAATTTTATATAATCCTCATCAGAGAGAGGAAGTTTGATCTTTTCTGCTTCATTCTTTGTCAATACAGGAATGCTTGATTTCTTCAGTAAATCTCTTTCGTCTTTTGTCAATGGTGCAGTCCATCTCATGTGCTCAACTTCGACATGGTTACCAGGAAACCTTTCATCATAGCATTCTATGTATTTTAGAACGTAATGCAGTCGTAGCTTAAGCTCGGCATTCTTCCACACTTCATAGTTAGTACTAACTTCCTCTTCATGAAGTCTCACGTAATCCTCATCCGAGAGAGGCAACTTAATGTTATTCAATTCTTTTCTTGATAGTGCCATAATTCTATTATACCTTGAATGATTGTTGTAATGAACTTAATGTTTCGTTTATTAAACCACTAACATCTTTCAACAACTCCTCAACCTCGACCTTTATACCCATATGATACAATCTATCTTGCTCGGTGAGAAGCTTGCCTTCCATTGCATACCAAATCGCCTGCACCGATTTGTCTCGTTCTCGCATGTCATGATTGACTTTTGCGAGTATAGCTTTCTTTATGTCGTTGCCCATTGTTAAAAGATAAAGTCGTTAATAAATCTGTATTATAGCTTTGCCTTGTCAAAGTATAGTCACTGGAAATCCTGCATCGGCGAATTTCTTTGCGACAAAAGCCTTTACTGCATTCTTAAACTCTTCGCATGCGTCATTAGAAAATGAGTAGGCAAAAGCAGGGTTCACTGGATCGTTGCCTCCTTCAAATTTTACGCTGTGCTGCCTGCCGCAGAACTTGCATCGTTCACTGCTTATTGCTTGCTCGACAACTTGAACACTTACTTTCATACAAAAAAATATTTATGGAAATATTACTTTGTGAATTAAAACCTTATATTACTTTCAGCATGATTGCCGATGAATTTATTCTTAGCGTTTGCAAAATTACTGATTAAATAGACAATCTGCAACAAAAGATTTTAACATTAATACTAGAATTCACGCTTGCAAAGATAACACTTCATAGTGCCAAAATTAATCTCAACAAAATGTAAAAATATTAAACATCATCCATTTTTCACTGATCATGAATAGCGGTTCCTAGCATAATAGCCAATAACCGCTCTTTGTTTTTGCTTGTGGGCACTGCGATAAAAACTTGTAATCTGCCAATCCTTGCACAGGAGTGGAAATTGGAGCACTTCGTGCTAAAATTGTCATTGTGCCTAAGGGCGCTAAAATCATTTTATAATAAAATTTTAGTGCGAAGCACCATTAAAAATATAGAGTCGTTAGGCTCCATATTTTCGCCCGCATGGCGTAACTCCGCAGACATAAAACCAGCATGGAGGAATTGTCAGTAATTCCCCCATGCGAAGCGTTAATATTGATTGTCCTTAATCGTCTTTAAAAACCAGGCATCAGCCCGATTCCGCATTCTGTGTTAATTTCCGAGCAGGATATTGTAGATTATAGTGATATCGGTGGTTGTGATAAATCCGTCACCGTCCACGTCGCTGGTGGCGAAGAAGGTAGTGTCGCCGTTGAGCAGATAGTTGTAAATGGCTGTGACATCGGCTGTGGTGACGTTGCCATCGCAGTTCACATCACCTATCAACTGCTGTGCTGATTTTGACAGAGTGTAGCTTGCAAGTCCGCATCCTGGCACATAGTAGTAAAGGTCAACGCCAGTGCCGTCGGCTTTGACTTGCGCCACGCATGGAGCACTCCAAGTCTGACTGTAAACATCACCAATACCCTGTGCAGGGAACTTCCACAACTTGCTCATTCCAGCAATGCCGTCATCCTCGCCATTTACAGCCAAGGCGAACTGAAATCCGTTGCTGCTGCCGTTGTCGGCAGTGGCATAGGTCATGAAATGCTTGCCGTCCCATTCAAAGAACGCGGCTCCGTTAGCATTTAGACCTTCTGCCTGAATAGCAGTATTGCTGGCAAAGTTGTCGGTGATATTGCCTGTGCTGAGGTCGTAACGTGTGAGTTGGACATTAGCACCCTTAACCCATGCACTGGTTGCGCTCATGGGGTAAATGCGAGGCGCAATTCCAAAGTTTGAAGCACTGCTGGGATAGAAATTACCAATATAAGTATAACTGCTGCTGACTGTAGCGCCATTTCTCACCTTCCACTGGTAGATGTTATTGCCGCTGGCGGCGGCAGCCATCACAGTGAACTCGGTGTCATCTACGCTTCCCAGCACGTTGCAATGGTCGATGCGCGAAGTGTAGTCACTCATGCTCACACAGGCCTTTTGGGTGACAGATCCTGTGACGGTGTCAACCTTGAAGATGTAGATTGGTGTAGTCTTGATGTTGAGCGAGAGGTTGCTCACAAGTACGTTGCCGACGGCGTCGGTGAACACGTCATTGACTGGCGCGAAATCCACCTGCGCCTCACTACCCAGCGTCAAAGTCTTGAGCTTCTTGCCGTTAGATTTACTATATACGTCAAGGAAGATATCGGCACTGCCACTGTTGGCACTGCGACGGGTAACATACACATTGTCGTTGCCCACCGCCATACCACGCTGGTACAGACCGTTATTCTCGAAGGTGATGTTGTCATACTCAGGCTTAACCGAGCGAATCCAGTTGCTGGTCAAGATATAGCCCTGAGTCTCATCATAGGTGTCGATATCTATCAATGGCTCATAGCCAGTGGCCTCGCCAGTGAAAGCGGCAGGCCACTCGTTGTCGAAGCCATCGACCACACACACTGCATAGTAATAACCGCTCTGGTAGGCCTCGGGCACAACATAGTAGTTGTTGTAGCTCACGGCAATGAGATAGTCGCTCTTGATGCCGTCGCCCGATGCAGTCATTGCTTCCTCGTCATCAACAGTTGTGGGTATGGCGTAAACCGAATATTTCACAAGAACGCCGTCCTGCGCTTCCCACGACAAGCGGTTGCCGGTGAGTTTAAGGCTGGCTGGCGCGGCATGAGGTGTAGCCTCCTTCCATGTCACGGCGGGTAACAGCGCTTTGTGCTGGAACACGTTGGCGGCAAGGTAGTTGCCCAGGCCGCTCACTCCACCGTTGTCGCCGTTGATGTTTTTTGCCGAGTAGATGTTCACTCCTGGCGCATTATTCTCGGTGTACTGACGAGAGAGTCTGATTTGCGCGGCCACCTCGGCCCAGTCGCTTTGGGTGTTTGACGAAGTGAGGAACGAGATGCTGTGGCTGGCAAAGTGGTGACGGCCAAAATGGTTGGCCACATAGCTCCACCATTGTGTCAACGGCCCGAAGGGGTTGGTAGAATGGTTGGTCTTCCAGTAAAGCTGAGGTGAGATATAGTCGATTGTGCCGTCGTCAAGCCATGCCAACGGGTCGCTGAAGATGCCGTTATACTGCCAGTCGCTGCCTGTGGGGCAGGGAGTCACACCGTGAGCCGACGCGCCAGTCGATGCCGTTCCCGCCACACCGGCGGGCCCGATGCCGAAACGCACCTCGGGCTTTGTCTCCTGAAGCATGTCCCACACCGCCTGCACCATGCGGTTCACGTTGTCGCGGCGCCAGTTGGCGAAACTAAGCGATGTGCCGCTGTTCTGCCACAGTTGGTAATCGTCGGCACTGCTGTTGGTGGGTATGCCGCTGGGATAGAAATAGTCGTCGAAAATTATGCCGTCAATGTTGTAGTTCTCGGCAAGCTCTCTGCACACATTCACAATGCGGTCTATCGACTGCTGCAAACCGGGGTTGAGAATGGTTGTGACTGTGGAACCGCTGGTGTAGGTTAATAGCATTCCAGCGTTTATCAGCTGCTGGTCTTGACTAGTGCTCCATCCAGCGCTGCTGGTAGCCCAGCGGTAGGGATTCACCCAGGCATGAAGCTCAATGCCGCGCTTGTGGCACTCCTCCACGGCAAATGCCAATGGGTCCCAACCTGGGTTCGCGCCACGTGTGCCGGTTAGATAGCTCGACCAGGGCTCATAGCTCGACTGGTAGAATGCGTCGCACATGGAACGCACCTGAAGGCACACAGCATTCATGTTCATTGCCTCGAGTTTGTCGAGGTAGTTGATTAGCTCCTGCTTCTGCTTGGTAATCACACTCGATGAAGTTCCTGCCACACTTGGCCAGTCGAGGCGCCACACCGTCGCCATCCATGTGGCGCGATATTCACGCTTAATCGCCTCTTGCGCTTGGCACAGATTGCCGTTGCCACTAAACAGCGAGGCTGCCACAATCAGCAATAATAATATCTTCTTCATTGTTATAAAGTGTTTATATTTTTTTTGAATTTGAATTCATTGGGTGAACTCATTGGGGATGGTTCTCTTTTAGTTCATTTTGAAGTCAAGAGAATATCATAGACTGCTGTAATATCGGCGCTGGTGATGTCGCCGTCGCCGTTCTGGTCGCCATTAACAAGATGTGAAGTATCATTGTTAAGCATGAAGTCATAAAGGGCTGTCACATCGGCAGCAGTCACAAAGCCGTCGCCGTTAACGTCACCTGGCACAGCCGCGGCAACTGTCACGGTATATTTTGCTATGCCGTTGCCAGGAACATACATGTAGATAAGCGTCTCATTGCTCTTGTCGCCTGGCACCGCAAGGCAAGGCGTGCTCATTGTGGTGCTGTTCACCACTCCTATGCCATTCTTGGGCAGAGTCCACAGCACATTCATGCCGGCGAAGTCTTCGCCCTCGGCATTCATCGCCAAGCGGTAGTTATGGCCATCGGCAGTCTGATAGTCGCCACTTGAATATACCAGGAAATGCTTGCCACACAATTCAAAGGCGTCAATACCATCGCTATTAGATCCCTGTTTCATGAGGGCACTATTGCCGTCAAAACTGTCAACAACAGCTCCAGTTTCAACATTATACTTGGTGGGCTGGATATTTGAGCCGTGTACAATAACAATATCAGAGCCCAGCGCCTTGATGCGAGGAGAGGTGCCAAAATTGGCTGCACTACTTGGGTAGAATGCCGCAACAGTAGTCACCTTAGTATCGGTAAGGGTGCCGTTCTGGAATGTCCAGCGAATTATCTGGTTGTTGCGTGAGAGAGCGGCAAACACCTCGAAGTTTCCTGCTGCCACGTCGCCACGCACGTCAATGTGGTCGATGCGGCCCGTAGCCTCACTTGTCGAGAGTGTAGCGCGAAGTGTCACCTCGCCATTGGTTGGGTTTACGCTGTAGATGACAAGCGGAGTATTGTTAATCTTGAGCAACATATTGCTGATGAGCAGATTGCCAGCGTCATCAACGAGCACATTGTTGCAGGGGAAATAGTCGCCCTGAACTTCGGCAGGCAATTCAATGTCGCGCTGCCACTCGCCGGTCCTCGCACTGTAAACACGCAGATAGCAGTCGGCGTTTGAGCTATTGACAGAACGTCCAGTCAAGTACAGGAAATCGCCAAGTACAGTGAACGAGCGGTTGAAGGATCCGTAATTTTCCTGTTCAAAATTGTTGTAGTTGTTCTTCACCGAGCGAATCCAATTATTTGTAATCGACACGCCATCAGTGGGAGCATAGGTGTCGTTGTCAACGTCAACCATTTGCACATATCCTGTCTCGGTGCTGCCAGTGGTTATGTTGGTGATGGTGAATGAGCGGGTTTCGCTCACATTGGGGTCGCAGTCTGCTTTGGTGGTGCTCACGTGCCAGTAATAAGTGCCTGTGCCAAGCAGCGATATCACGCACTGATAGCTAAGGTTGCCGTTCTCGCTTTGGAGGTAGTTGGCGGTCTTGACTATGTTGGTGAACGCCTCATCGCGGGCAATCTCAAGTTTGTAGGTGTCGGCACCCACGTCGGTGATGAGGAACTTGAAGTTATCGTCAATCTCGGCTCCGTTTTCGGGGTAAAGTAGCGTGGGCTGCGGTGCGAGGTCGCGCTGTAGGGTCATGAACGATGCCACTTCGCTCTGCTTGTCAAATTTTCCAGTTTCCACCGTTGTCACGCGCCAATAATAGCGGGTAGCAGAGGCAAGCGCGTTAAGGTCAAGGGTGATATGGTTCTCGCTAAGACCACGCTCTGTGATAAGCACGTTGTTGAAATTCTCATCGCTGGCGACCTCAATCTTGAAGGTTGCACCCTCCACAGCACTCCACGAGAACTCCTGCGACCACTGAGCCTGGGCATCGCCAACTGGCGAAATCAACGTCACCTGCTCGGCCTCGCCGGCGGGACAGTTGAGGTAGGCGGGAGTGTATTCGAAGTTGTAGCCGTCAACGCTCGACACGGCAAACCAATAGCCTGTGGCATATTCATCGGCGAGTGTCACACTAGTGTTATAGGTCACGGCAACGAGATAGTCGCTCTTGATGCCCTCAAACTGCTCGCTGGTGATGGTGCTCACGTCAACGCTAGTTGGAATGGCGTAAACGGCATATTTTACCAGTTCACCATCCACGAAATCCCACGTCAGAGAGGTTCCGTCAATCGACAGATTCTCAGGGGTGTCGAGGTTGTCCTTAGGCTTCCATTCAAGAGCCGGTGGCAATGCTTTTTTGGGGAATATGGTGCTAACTAAATAATTGCCCAGTCCTGTCATGCGTGGGCCATTTATATAGCGCGAGGAGTAGAAGTTCACGCCTGGGGCGTTGTTCTCGGTATATTGACGGCTTAGCTGCACCTGAGCCACAATTTCCTCCCAACTTGTCTGGGTGTTGCCGTCGTTGTCCATGAAGTAGATGTTCTGACTGGCATAATGGTGACGTCCGAAGTGCTTAGCGATATAGCTCCACCACTGGGTCAACGGGCCGAAGGGGTTGGTCGAGTGGTTCCGCTTCCAGTAGAGCTGGGGCGAGATATAGTCGATGGTTCCTTCCTCAAGCCATGCCAGCGGGTCACTGAATAGCGATGAATATTGCCAGTCACTGCCGGTGGGACAAGGGGTCACACCGTGCTGCGAAGCGCTGGTAGAGGCAGTTCCCGCAACACCGGCGGGGCCTATCGCAAAACGCACCTGCGGCTTGGTCATCTGAACCATGTTATAGACGTCGGCAACCATCTGGTTGACCTGAGCGCGGCGCCAGTTGGCGAAACTCAGCGTGGTGCCACTGTTGCGCCACAGCTGGTAATCGGCGGCAGTGCTGTTGGTAGGTATGCCGCTGGGATAGAAATAGTCATCGAAGATGATGCCGTCGATGTCGTAGTTCTCAATCATCTCGCGGCACACGTTCACGATGCGCTCACGCGACTCCGGCAGGCCGGGGTTAAGCACTGTGGTGGTAGTTCCTGAGCCATTTGTATATGTGAGCAGAATGCCCGACTCACGCAACGCCTGATCCTGTGCGGTATTCCATGTGTTAGGACCGCCGTTGGCATAGCGGTAGGGATTCACCCAGGCGTGGCACTCGATGCCGCGCTTGTGGCACTCCTCCACGGCAAATGCTAATGGATCCCAACCGGGATTAGTGCCACGAGAGCCAGTGAGGTAGCTCGACCAGGGCTCGTAGCTCGACTGATACATGGCATCACACATCGAGCGAACCTGTATGCACACGGCATTCATGTTAGTGTTGGCAAAGCCGTCGAGATATTCAATTAGGCTCTGTTTCTGACGGGCTATTACTGCCGCGCCAGTGCCACGCTCGCTAGGCCAGTCGATGTTAGACACGGTGGCGAGCCACGCGGCACGCATCTCACGCTTCTGCTCCTCGGCCTTCAAGGCCGGAAGCACTAAAGCAAGCATCAGAATGAGAATTGTTATTTTTTTTGTCATCTTTTATAGTAGTTTTTTATTAGTGTACATTTCAACCGACAAAGATAAAACAATAATTCTAAAATTTATGTTCTTAATAATTAAAAATAATTAATGCAATGGGTTCGTCTTTATAAAAGCAAAAAAAAGGAAACAAGAACAATTTGACTAATTAAAGTAGTTTATTAACTATGTCCCAAAGCCATTCATTATGATTTTATTGATTAATATTGGTGATTTGCATAAAAATGCTGACAAAAAAAGGTCTCTTATAGATTTAATATTTGCATAGTTAATTTTATTTCTTTACATTTGCAGAATTAATCAACAACTAATAAAAATGAAAAAGACGTTATTTGCAGTGCTGCTCATGATGATGGCAGCAATTGGATATAATACTAGCGCACTTGCTGGAAACGTTTATGGCGATGTCAATGGCGATGGCTTTGTGACTGCTGCCGATGTGACTGCTCTCTATGACTTTATGCTCAATAACGACAACTCACATATTGTTAATGGAGACGTGAACGGTGACGGTAACATCACCGCTGCCGACGTGACGGCAGTCTATGATGTCCTCCTTAATGGCGAGCCCGACCCGGGGTTGCCCGATTTCACAATCAACGTGGTGTATAACGGCAACGAGGCAACTGTTACTGTGGCCAAGAACATCAAGAGCCAAATATCGGTAATGGTCAACGGCGCGCATGTCAACATCGTGGCCGACCCCGCTCTGCAAGACTCTGTGTTCTACAACCTTAGTGGTTCAACCACCAACGGCTCATTCTATATGGACGGTGACTATAAGTGCTATGTGAACCTTACCGACCTCTCCATCCACAACCCCGACAGCGCTGCCATCAACATCGACAACGGCAAGCGCATCGACCTCACTCTCAACGGCACCAATACATTGACCGACGCTACGGGCGGAACACATAAAGCGTGCTGCTTCATCAACGGTCACGCTGTGATTGACGGCTCGGGCTCACTAACCCTAACAGGTAACAGTAAACATGCCTACTTTAGTGATGAATACACCCGCATCATGAGTGGCACCATCAACGTGACCAACTCTGTGAGCGACGGCTTCCACATCAACCAGTACTTCCAAATGGATGGCGGTAACGTGACTATTTATACTACTGGCGGAGATGGTGTGGATGTGGGATGCACAAAAGATGAGACCGACACCAACAACGGACAGTTCATCATGAACAACGGCACCCTCAATGTCACCACCACCGCCAACGCCGTGAAAGGCATCAAGTGCGAGTCGATTATGACAATTGCTGGTGGCTCAATCACTTCAAGCACAAGTGGAAACGCGGTGTATGACGCCGCAGCGGCCGACATCAGCAGCTGCGCGGCAATGAAAAGCGACAGCACTTTCATCATGACAGATGGCACAGTATACCTTGTCAGCACAGGCATTGGCGGTAAGGGCCTGAACACCGACGGCAGTGTCAATATCAGCGGTGGCACATTCACCGCCATCACCACTGGCGACGTGTATGAGTACACATCCACTAACGACACCAAAGCTGGAGGCATCAAGGCCGATGGAGCCATCACCATAAGCGGAGGCACCGTGAAAGTGGCTGCCAGCCGTGACGATGCCCGTGCCTTTAACGGCAAGTGCGGATTCTTCACCAATGGAGGATACATTTTAGGCATCGGCGGCAAGTCCTCGACGGTATCTCCTGGCTACACACAAAAATATAAATACCTGCGCAACCAGGTTGTGACAGGCGGTTCTACGTATAACTGCGAAGGAATCTCATTTGACATACCTTCGTTCTACAACAATGCCGTGGCATTGGTAACCGTCTCGACTCCTAATTTATAATTAATGATGAGAAAAATCAAAAGTCCGTGGGTGGGCAGGCCAGAGTATAACTGCTTTGGATGCTCTCCCAATAACCCTATTGGACTGCACATGGAGTTCTGGGAGGATGGTGACGACATCGTGAGTTTCTGGAATCCATCGGAGCACTATCAGGGGTGGGTCGACACCATGCACGGAGGCATCCTCAGCACCCTCATCGACGAGACCTGCGGATGGGTGGTGACACGCAAGATGCAAACCTGCGGCTTCACCGCCAACCTCAACGTGCGGTTCCGCAAGCCCATCTCCAGCAATGACACAAGGCTCACCATCCGGGCTCGCATCGTCAAGCAGGTGCGCAACATCCTAACGATGCACGCCGAGATAACCGACAGCAACGGCAATCTGTGCACCGAAGGCGAAGTCACCTATTTCATGGTAACACCCGAAAAGGCTGAAGAAATGGGTTTTGCCACTTGCGAGCTTGCAGATTAAAGATCGAAAATACCAAAAAACACTTTGATTTGCATAGAAGCAATCATAACTTATAAACTCTCTGTTGTAAAGTGAAAACTAATTCATCATGTTGGCATCTTGTTTTATTTTGATTTTTCATTATTTTTTCACGTTTTTTTGAATGGAATGTTGGTTCTGTTTTCAATTATTATCCCTAAATTTGTGGACTTTTTAATGTCAAAATGATAAAAACATAATTATTCACTTTAATAACTATTTTCATGAGAAAATTTATTCTAATCCTGATGGCGATTAGCGTGTCGCTGGGCATGATGGCCCAAGACAAGCTGAGCGCCCCGACAAAGGTGTTCCTGCAGCAGCGTGCCAATGCAGCTCCCCAGGCACCCGATGGCAAGACAATTCTTGCCTCGCCAAAGACCGTGAACGGGGTGGAGTATGTGGAATGCTTCATCTCCCTTAATGGGGTTTCAATAGCCGAACTTGAGGCTAACGGAGTGAAAGTCACTGGCAAGTTCAGCGACTTTGTAACTGTCAGTATTCCTGTCAACAAAATTGAGGCTGTTGCCCGAATGAAAGGTGTGAAGCAAGTGGGCATCGCCCGCAATGCCCGACTGCTCACCGATGTGGCAAAAGGTATCGTCAATGCCGACAAGGCGTGGGATGGAACCAACTATGGCCTGCCACAAGGCTACACCGGGCAAGGTGTGGTAGTTGGTCTCATCGACGACGGTATCCAGTTCAACCACCGTGCGTTCCTTGATGACAACGGCAACTCTCGTGTCAAGGCGGTGTATCTGCCTAACGCCAGCAGTGCCAACGGCGGCACCAAACCCGTCATCGACGGTGTGCAGATGATGGGGTATCAATATACCACCCCCAGCCAGATTGGTGTCCTCACCTGCGACGACAGCAGCGAGAGCCACGGCACCCACACCTCGGGTTGCGCCGCTGGCTCACACGTGGGCAACTATGCCGGTATGGCTCCCGAGGCCGATCTTATCCTTTGCGGCTGCGGCTCGTCTTTGACCGAAAACGCAATAGTTAGTTCGGCAAAGTATATCGGCTGGTACGCTCAGCAACTTGGCAAGCCTTGTGTGATCAGCATCAGTTTGGGTAGTGACATCGGTCCTCACGATGGCACGAGCATCACCAGTCGCGCCTATACCGAGGTTGCAAACACCTATGGTGCTGTGATTCTTCTTGCCGCAGGCAACGAGGCCGATATCATTGGCCATGCTAAAAAGACCCTTGCCAGTGATGACGACTATATGGCAGTTACTAACACTGTTTCAAGTTGGTGGGGGTCTGCTTCAGGTTCTTGTGACATCTGGAACAGCACCAGCGACGAACTTCAGATTAAGGTGATTGTAAATGGTTCTCAGAGCGACTGGATGACCAGCGGAACATTTAACAGCGTCACTGTTTCGGGTGGCGTGGACGCTTACAACAACCGTTATAACCTGTATATTGAGAGCAGTGCGTCATCGGCAACATACGTCATTAAAGGTAGTGCCGGCAACACGATAAATGTCTTTACCGACTGCTGGTACAGCACACTTTCCTCTTCTTCGGGCACAGTGAGTGGCTACACCATCACTCCTGGCACCTATGAGGGCTCGATGTGCGACGACATGACCTCTCCCAAAGTAATCAGCGTGGGTGCCCAAGCATCGCGTTCAAGCGATGGCTATGGTCAAGGCGATGTCGCTTACTTCTCGAGTTATGGAGTTGACTGCAATGGCGTGAATCAGCCATTCATTACCGCACCTGGTCACTATGTCATCTCGTCGGTAAATGGTTATGACACATATCAATCTACTTCTTGGTCGATGACTTATAATGGCCAAACCTACAACTGGGGACAGATGAGCGGCACCTCGATGGCGACTCCTACTGCCGCTGGCGTGGTTGCGCTGTATTTACAGGCCGACCCGACACTTGACGTAGATCGCGTGAAAGAGGTTATTGCTGAGACCGCTACAGCTTATCCCCTTAATTCCACCAGCCCCGTTATGGCGCGTGGGCATGGCATCATCAACGCATTAGATGGTATTGAGTATATTCTTCAACACCAGGGACCAACCATCATCGCTAAGCCCGATGCAGTGACCTTTGAGGGATATGCCGGCGAGACCTATACACAAGTTGTAAAGGTTAAGGGATATAACCTCAATGGCCCAATCACCATCACTAAGAGCGGTAATGCCGCCTATAGCGTGAGTCACACCACCATCAGTGCTGAGGATGCTTACAATGGAGTTGACGTTACCATCACATACGCTCCCACAGCAGCCGGCGAGACCACAGCGACCCTTACCCTCACCAACCCAGAGGCCGAGACTCAGACAGTGACCATCACTGGTGTGGCACAGCCCAGGGTTCCAACTATCCTCACCGACTCCGAGGCTCTCAGCTTTAACGCTAAGCTGTCAACACCAGCCACAAGAACAGTGAAAGTGAACGGTCTGTTCCTTACTAACGACATCACTGTTACCCTCAACGACCAGAATAATGTGTTCTCTGTTTCGCCAACTACAATCTCAAAAGACAACACTGGCATCGACACTCCCGTTGCGGTTAATGTGACATTCAACTCCGATGTGGAGGGCGACTTTACCGGCTCGCTCACCCTCACCAGCAATGGTGCCGTGACCAAGACTGTTCAACTCACCGCTAAAGCCACCGACAAGGGTATGGCAAGCGACCCATATCTCGACCTTGCTAAGTATGAGACTATCGACGAGGTTGGAGCCACAGTGAGCGGAATGAGCACTATCTACAAATACACCGAGTATGCGGCCGATGAATGCGCATGGCTCACCCTTTCCTGCTATGGCGCATTAAAGGCCGACGACACCCAGAACTGGTATGAGACCAACTCGCTGTCGCAATATAACAACGAATGGAATGCGACCGACGTGTTCTTAGGCGATGCCGCTTATTTTGGCTCAAATAACGCATATTCGATTTATGGAAGCGGCAGTCAGACGTTCTACGTGACCGGTTGCACCCAGGTTAAGGCCTACGTTAAGGGTGGCGGTTACTCCAGTACAAATGCCACGTTGTCGATTTATGAGTGCAGCCTCAATGCCGATGGCACTCTCAACCCCGCAAACACTGCAACCAGCACACAGCAAGGCAGTGACGGAGTTATCACTTCGGCGGAGCTTGATGCCTCTAAGATTTATAAGGTGCAACTGGCGGGTGGCGGCAGCTACCCCGACCTGCTGGAGATTGGCTTCAAGGCCGAGCTCTGTGGTCCAGGTCCTGTGGCAACAGCAGCAACCGATATTACTGCCAGCAGTTTTGTGGCAAACTGGAATGCCGTTGAGGGTGCCGACAGCTATATCCTGCGCATCCTTCCTAAGAACTATGACATCCTCACCGAGAGTTTCTCTAAGTTCACTAAGGCTGGCGCACAGGATATCAGCTCTAAACTCGATGAGTATATGGATAACGCCGGCTGGACTGGCTCTAAGATCTATGAGGCGATTGGTGGGGCGCGCTTAGGCACTGGTTCTTCGGCAGGCACTCTCACTTCTCCGGGTCTCGACTTGACAACCAGCGGTGGCAAGGTTACTGTTCAGTTCAAGGCAAAAACCTTCAACAACGATACTAACTGCGGTTTTAAGGTCTCTTGCGGAAACGCAAGCCAGTCTGTTACAGTTGCCAATAACACAGAGGAAACATTCACTGTGGTTCTCGACTGCAACGCTGCTGCTGGACAGAATATTACATTTGAGAATACTGCCGGTGGCAAGCGCGTGATTATCACAAGTATTCACATCATGGACGGCGACCACGCCAAAGCCCTCAGGTCAATTGATTTTGACGGCATCACCATCCCTGGCATCACAGGTACCAGCTACAAGGTAGTTAACCTTGATCCTGCCACCACCTACTTCTACGACGTGAAGGCGGTGATAGGCACTAAGGAGACCAAGTGGTCCAACAGGATTATGGTTACTACACTTAATGGTGGCATCGTTGGCGATGTGAACTGTGACGGCGAAGTGACAACTGTTGACATCACCTGTCTATACAACTACCTGCTCAACGGCGACGAGACCTATCTCGCCACCAGCGACGTGGACGGCGACGGCTTCATCACCACCGCCGATATTACTGTAATCTACAACATTCTACTGGGAGCTAAATAAAGCCTAATCAACTTTTTGATATTCAAGATGCGTCTCTTTCAGGGGGCGCATCTTTGTTTAGAGAGATTCTGTTTCTTGATTTCTCGAGTTATCGATTTTTCAGAGTGATTGATTATTCGAGTAGTCGATTATTCGAGTAATCGAGCGTTCGAGTACATAATTGTGTATTTATCTTTTGTCTTTAGTTAATTTTTCGTGAAAAAGAGAATGATATCAATTATTTTTACTAAATTTGTGGGCTTTTAGTATCGAATGTATAAAATAATACATAATTATTCACTTTAATAACTATTTACATGAGAAAATTCTTCCTATTATTGATGGCGGTTACTTTATCGCTGGCAGCTTTTGCCAACGATAAACTAAGCGCACCAACGCGGGTGTTCCTGCAGCAACGCGCGGACGCCGTGCCACAGCCGACAGATGGCAAATCAACACTTGCCATGCCCAAGGATGTGGATGGAATGGAGTATGTGGAATGCTTCATTTCTCTGGATGGCTCATCTTTCTCCGACCTGGAGAGAATGGGCGTGAAAATTACTGGCAAGTTCAAAGGTTTTGTTACTGCCAGTATTCCTGTAAACAAGCTTGAAGACGTAGCTCGTCTGAAAGATGTGAAGCAAGTGGGTATTGCGCGTAACGCACGCCTTCTTACCGATGTGGCCAAAGGAGTAGTCAACGCCGACAAGGCGTGGGACGGCACCAACTATGGTCTTCCCCAGGGCTTCACTGGACAAGGTGTTGTTCTTGGTATCATCGATGATGGCATCCAATTCAATCACCGTGCATTCCTTGATGACAACGGCAACACCCGTGTGAAGGCGGTGTATATGCCTAACGCTACAAGCGCTAACGGCGGCACTAAAGCTACTGTTGACGGCGTTCAGCTCATGGGCTATCAATACACCACCGCGAGCCAGATAGGCAACCTCACCTGCGATGACAGCAGCGAGAGCCATGGCACTCACACCTCGGGCTGCGCCGCTGGCTCACACGTGGGCGACTATTCTGGTATGGCACCCGAGGCCGACATAATTCTTGCCGGTTGTGGTTATAGTCTTACTGAGACTGCTATCGTTAGTTCGGCTAAGTATATTGGCAACTATGCCAAGAACGTGCTTGGCAAGCCTTGCGTTATCAGCATCAGCTTGGGTAGTGACACAGGACCTCACGACGGTACCAGCAGTATCTGCCGCGCTTATCAAGATGTGGCAGAGCAATATGGAGCAGTTATCCTGCTTGCCGCAGGCAACGAGGCCGACATCACTGGCGCAGCTGTCAAGACTCTCTCGAGCGACAACGACTACATGATGGTGCGTCACAACGTCAACTACACTTATTATGGTGGTGATTGTGACATCTGGAATAGCACTGGTGACCAGCTACAGGTTAAAGTGGTTGTCAACAACTCTCAGAGCGACTGGATGAGCAATGGATCTTATAACAACGTTACCGTTCAAGGTGGCGTGGATCAATACAATGGACGCTACAATCTGTATATTAGTAGCAGCAATTCGTCTGCTTACTATATCATCAAGGGTAGTGCAGGAAACACTGTTCACGTTTACACCGACTGCTATTACAGCGAGCTTGGCACTTCTGGCAGTGTGAGCGGATACACCCTTACTCCTGGCACCTACGAGAACTCGATGTGCGATGACATGACTTGCACCAAGGCTATCAGCGTGGGCGCCATGTGTTCTCGAAACACTTCTAATAGTCCTTACAGCACTAATGATGTCGCCTATTTCTCGAGCTATGGTGTTGACTGCAACGGCATCAACCAGCCCTTCATCACCGCTCCCGGCCACTATGTGATTTCTTCGATCAACGGATATGATTCAGGACAATCATCATCTTGGTCAACAACCTATAACGGCACCACCTATAAATGGGGGCAGATGAGTGGTACATCAATGGCTACTCCTATCACTGCAGGTGTGGTTGTTCTCTTCTTGCAGGCCGACCCGACACTCGACGTGGACCGTGTGAAGGATGTGATTGCCAATACAGCGACCGCATATAGTAATCCCTCCAGCCCCGCTTTGCAGCGTGGTCACGGTATCATCAACGCGGTGGCAGGTATCGAGTATATCCTCAATAACCAAAGTCCAACAATCGTAGCAAAACCCACTGAACTCAACTTTGAGGGCTATCAGGGCGAGACTTATACCCAGACTCTTAACGTGAAGGGTTACAACCTCACTGGCAACATCAGCATCGCCAAGAGCGGCTCTAACGTTTACAGCGTGAGTCCAACCACCATCAGTGCCAGCGATGCTTACACGGGTGTTGACGTGACCGTGACATATGCTCCCACCGCAGCTGGTACAACCAATGCAACCCTCACTCTCACCAGTGCCGATGCCGAGACCGTGACCGTGCCCATCACTGGTGTTGCTCAACCCAGAGTGCCGACGATCACTGTTGATGCCGAGACCTTAGAGTTCAGTGCTAAGCTGTCAACTCCAATGACCAAGACAGTGAACGTGACCGGTCTGTTCCTTACCAACGACATCACCGTTACTCTCAACGACCAGAATGGCGTGTTCAGCGTTTCGCCAACCACTATTTCAAAGAATAGCACAGGTGCTGACACTCCAGTTGCAGTGAACGTGACATTCAACTCAGATGTTGAGGGCGACTTCACTGGTTCGCTCACCCTCACCAGCAATGGTGCCGAGACCAAGACCGTTCAGCTCATCGCTCAGGCCAACGACTTGGGCGTGGCCACCGACCCGTTCCTCAATATCGCCAATTATGAGACTATTGATGAAGCTGGCGCTACCGTGAGCGGAATGAGCACTATCTACAATTATACCATGAAAGACGATGGCGCTTGGCTCACACTTTGTAACTATGGTGCTCTGCAGGCCGATGCTGACCAGAACTGGTATGAAACCACAGATTTGACGCAGTACAACAACACTTGGACTGCAACCGACATCTTCCTCGGTGATGACGCTTATTTCGGCACTAACAACAGTTTTTCGATTTATGGCAGCGGCACTCAAACTTTCTACGTGACCAATTGCGTCCAGGCTAAGGCATACGTGAAGGGAAGCAGCTATTCTAGCTCAAGTGCAACATTGTCGATCTATGAGTGCACACTTAATGCCGACGGCACTCTTACCGCCGCAACTACTGCAACCGACTCTAAGCAAAGCACCAATGGCGTGATAACATCGGCTAGCCTTGATCCTGCTAAAATCTATAAGATACAGTTGGCGGGTGGCGGCAGCTACCCCGACCTGCTGGAGATTGGCTTCAAGACCGAGCTCAACCAGCCAATGATTATTGCCGACCCAACTGAGGTGACAATCTCCACGGCACCTGGCGAGACTGGAACTGCCACCATCAACGTTCGTGGCAAGATGCTCCCTGGTGACGTGACTGTGACATTGAACGATCCAAATAACGTATTCGCAGTTTCGGCAACCACCATCAGCAAGACCAACGCCGAGGCTGGCACACAACTTACAGTGACCTTCGAGAGCGACGAGGAAGACAACTATGAGGGCACTATTACTCTCACCAGCGGAGATCTCACTACAACAGTCAATCTCACTGGTTGTTGCAACACTGGCGGCACTGCAAGCGACAAGTATCTCAACATCGCCAAGTATGCCACTATCGATGTCGCTGGTGCATCAGTAAGCGGTATGTCCACTATTTACAAGTACACTGAGACTGATGATTGCGGATGGCTCACCGTTTCAAACTATGGTGCCCAGAAGACCGATGCAGCTCAAGAGTGGATTGCTAACTCGTTGACTACCACTGCCGCTCAAACATGGAATGCTACCGATGTATTCGTGGGTGATGACTATTACTTTGGCTCTTCTCAGAGCTATGCTAGCGACTGGAACGGTCTCTATCAGCGCTTCTATGTGACCAACTGTACTCAGGTTAAGCAGTTTGCTTACAACCGCAGCTCGTCTTATCCTCTGTATATGCGCATATTTGAGTGCACCGAGAACGCCGATGGCAGCCTAACTGTTGGCACCACAGCAATCGACGCAAAAATGAGCTCTGTGTACAGTCAGACCGAAATCCTTACTTCGGAAGCTCTCGATGCTGATAAGATTTACATGGTAGAGATTTATAACGACTACTCTTATCTCTATGAGATAGCCTTCCAGACTCCACTTCCCGAGGAGCAGGAGACAACTCTCGCCTACATCCTTGAGAATGGTGTTAACGGCCAAGAATACACTGTTAGCAACGACCTCATAAAGGTTGAGGTTGCCGACGTTGAGAACTATGCGTTCCTCACCGACGGCGATGGCAATTGGATTCGTGTTGCCGCTGCCGATGATGATGTGTTCAATGTATTTGTTGAAAGCCTTCTAATCAAGGGTGGAACCCTCAAGGGCACACTCAGCGGCATTGAGCTCAACCCAGTGCTCACCATTACTGAACAACCTGAGGAATTAGTGCCATTAAGTCCTGATTATGTGAACTACATTGAGGCCATCAACCTCGCCGACCCATTCACATTGGTAAGCAATCAGGTTGTTGACGTAACTGGCTACTGGAACGCAAGCGAAGGCGCTCTCCGCGCTTATGAGGGTTCTAATGGTGGTCTTCAGGGTCAGAGCTTGACTCTCGACTACACCTGGGGCGCTAATGTCAACACCTTGCAGAATGGCAAGCGCTACACAGTGCGCTGCGCTATCACTCTCAAGGAGCCTTGGAGAGGGCTGCTTGACTATGAATATGACTTCCAGAACTACACTGGCCACGCACTGCGCATGCCCGATGCTCCAACAGCTATTGGCACCGTTGGTCTTGACAGCTACAATGAGATTGTGAACGTTTACAACGCTCAAGGTCAGCTCATCCGCCGCAATGTGAAGGCTGGCGAGGCAACCCGCAACCTGCCAAGCGGCGTCTATATCGTAGGCAACAAGAAAGTTATGGTGAAATAAGTTGTTAGTTTTCAGTCATTAGTTTTTAGTTTGTTGACTGACAACTGATAACTCAGAACTGGCAAATATTAAGAGCCGTTTCCAGCATAGAGGGGAGCGGCTCTTTTTCGTTGATAAAAAATGGATGGCTATTGAAAAAGGTGAGAAAAAGTTGGGCAATTGAAATTTAATCTATAACTTTGACAGATTTTTTGAACACATAAACCAGATGCATAAAAATGTTATAAAACAACTATATTATTAACTAAACTTTCACTACATGAAATTTTTCTACCGATTAAAAGTGCTGTCGTCATTAGCACTATTATTGTGCATGACGGCACAAATGCAGGCAGCCGATATTGACTTGGCTACTGCGCAGAATTTGGCAAAGTCATTTATGGCTAGACAAGTGGCCAACGGTCGCCTAAGGGCCGCTGCCGCTAGCAATCTCAAGCTTGTCAAGGCCGAAGCCTCGGTATTTAATCCTGAAGCAGTTGACTACTACATCTTCAACACCGACAAAGCGTATGTCGTTATCGCCGGTGATGACTTGGCACCCGAAATCCTGATGTACGGTGAGGAGGGAAATGTAAACTTGGACAACATTCCACCCGCAATGCAATGGCTGCTCAACAAGTACAAATTCCAGATAGACGGTCTCAAGGCTGGCACACTTAAGCCCAACGGCTACACCCCAAAGGCCACTACACCTGTTGCTCCACTAGTTAACGCCAACTGGGATCAGGGTGCTCCTTACTGGAATCACACTCCCACCAGTGGCAGCACTCATGCCTACACCGGCTGTCCTGCTACCTCTCTGAGTATGTGCTTCTATCTGTATAAATGGCCAAAGACCTATCCTGCATTGCCTAAAGTTTCCGTAAGTGGAGGTCTCACCGCAGCAGCACTGAGTGAGAAGGCGGCCGACTGGGACAACATCATCGATGAATATACTGGCCCCACCAACTACAGCTACACATCTGATCAGGCCGAGGCGGTGTCATGGCTTATGCGCTATGTGGGCCAGGCCTGCAACATGCAGTACACCACTAGTGGTAGTGGTGCCTACGACGATGAGATACATCAGGCTTGCTTAACTATGGGCTACACCGATGCGCAGTTGCTTACTCTTACCACAGGATATGCAGGCTACAATCAGAACTACACCGATTCGCAGTGGAACACGTGGATGCTCGAAGAGTTGCATGCTGGACGCCCCATTGAATACCTCGCTTCGGACCCTTCGGCTGGAGGTCATGCTTTCAACGTGTTTGGATGCGATGCCAACGGTAAGTATTATGTGAACTGGGGTTGGAGTGGTGAAGACAATGGCTACTGCACACTGCACAACTTCACCACCGGCAACAACTCTACCGGACAAGGCGGTGGTTCTTACACCTTCAACTATGGCGAGGCGATGATTATTGGCATCGCACCTCCTGCTGGAGCCCTTGGTCCACAAATCACTGTTGATCCAAGCAGCCTCGCGTTTGAGGGCTATGTAGGTGATACCTACACTAAGACCTTCACCGTGACAGGCGCCAATCTTGAGGGCAACATCACTATTTCAAAGCAAGGCTCAAGCTATTTCACTGTAAGCCCCACCACCATCACAGCAGCCAATGCTGCTAATGGCGTGCAGGTAACAGTGACCTACAAACCCACCACAACCGGCAACACTAACGCCGTTCTCACCCTCTCGAGCACCAATGCCGAGAGCGTGACATTAAACGTAACTGGTAGTGCACAAGCCAAGGTTCCAACTATCAATGTTGACCAAACTTCGCTCAACTTCGCTGCAAACTTGTCATCGACAGTAACAAAGACCATCAACGTTACAGGTCTGTTCCTAACCAACAATGTGACTGTGACATTGAATGACAACAATGGTGTGTTCAGCGTTTCACCAACTACTATCACCGCTGCTAATGCAGCCAATGGCGTTCCTGTTACCGTTTCATTTAGTTCAGAGAATGAGGGCAATTTCACTGGTTCGCTCACTATTGCAAGTGATGGTGCCGAGACCAAGACCGTTCAGCTCACTGCTTCGGCTCAAGAGGGCGGCAATGCCACTGATCCATATTTGAACATCGCCAAGTACGCCACCATCACTGAGGCAGGTGCTACAGTTAGCGGCATGAGCACCATCTACAAGTACACTGAATATCCCAGTGACGCTTGCGCTTGGCTCACCGTTTCCAACTATGGCTTATCTCAAGCCGATGCCAACCAAAACTGGTACGACTGCGAGGGAACCGCTAAGCCAGCAGAGGGAACTTGGAATGCCAGCGACATATTCTTGGGCAGCGCAAGCTACCATACTGGCACTGCTTATTATGCTAACTGGAACGAGGCTTACACTAATTACTATGTGACCAACTGTTCGCAGGTTAAGCAGTATTCCTACAACATCCAGTCGTCTTATAACACTGGCAATGTCTATCCTTTAAAAATGGAGATTTATGAGTGCACTTTGAATGCTAACGGAACACTCACTGCAGGTACTTCAACTGTTGACTATAAGCAGAGCCAGACAACAAATCAAGACGAAATAACCGCTTCAATCGACTTGGATCCAAGCAAGATTTACAAGGTAAGAATCTACAATGACTATTCTCGCTTGTATGAGATTGGTTTCAGGACTCCTATTGAGGGCATTGAGACTCCTGTTGCCACCGATGCAACCGAGGTGGGAGCCACAGAGTTCACCGCTAACTGGACCGCCTGTGAGGATGTCAACAGCTACACCCTGCGTGTGATGCCCAAGCCCGAGGCTCCAGCTACCACATTACTCCTCACCGAGGGATTCAGCAATTGCACATCTGATGGCAGTGCCGATGTTGGCAGCTCGCTCAACAACTATTTGGATAACACAGGTTGGACTGGTTCTACCGTCTATACTGCTACAGGAGGATTGCGTATAGGCTCAAGAAATGCTGCCGGCACTCTCACGAGCCCAGCTCTCGACCTTAGCAACAGCAACGGAAAAATAAGCATCGTTTATAAAGCTAAGACTTACAATAACGACACCAACTGCAGCTTCATTATTAGTTGCGGCAACAATAGCGAAACTGTGACTATTCCGAGCAATACAGAGGCCGAATATACTCAAGTGCTCGACTGCACAGCTGCTAATGGACAGAACGTGTCGTTTGCCACCACTGCTGGCCGCAAGCGCGTAATTATCACCAATGTTGAGATTTATGCTGGCGACATCACAGCTGGAGCATCTAAGGCAGAAGGCGAGATGTTGTTCACGGGTATCACTGGCACTCACTACACTGTTACCGGTCTCCTGCCAGAGACAACTTATATCTACGACGTTAAGGCGATCTATCCTGGTAACAAGGAGAGCGTATGGTCTAACCTTATTGAGGTTACCACTCTCGAGTCATCTTCGACAGTTGTTCTTGGCGACGTGAACTGCGACGGCAGTGTGACGACAGCCGATGTCACATGCATCTACAACTATCTGCTCAACGGTGACGAGACCTACCTCGCCACCAGCGACGTGGATGGCGACGGATTCATCACCACAACCGACATCACTGTAATCTATAATATCCTGCTGGGAAACAAAAAGTAAGTGATAAGTGTTAAGTGGACTGTGCCTTCGTTAATGCACAATTCACGATCTACAAACTCATAATTAAAATTGAGAACTGAGAACTAAAAGAGTCGTCAACAAAAGAGTTTACGGCTCTTTTTTACTATCTTTTTTGCACTAAAATGTTGTGAAAGTGAATAATAATATCTAACTTTGGCGGCTTTTTATAATAAATACCGATATATATATAAAACAACTATATTATTAACTAAACTTTCAATTTAATGAGAAAATTCTTATTATTGATTATCGCTATTGTTGTGGCTTGCAGCACGGCAATGGCGGTACCCGCTAAGCCTGGTTTGAATACCCTCACTATGAGTGATGGTAGCACCTTGCAGGTGCAGGTGATTGGTGACGAATGGAACCATAGCCTTGCCACTGCCGACGGGCTTACTATTGCCCTTGGCGACGATGGGTTGTTCTACTATGTCGTTTCGGGCGATATCTCTGATGTGAGAGTTCACGAGGTTGCTGACCGCAGCGCCACCGAGCTCTCGTTCGTTAACGCGAACAAAGATCAAATGACCTTGGCAGCACTGCGAGAAGCCAAGGAGCAAACAGGCAGAATGCGTGCCTCAAGTCCACGTGGCATTTCGTTAAAAGCGACTCAGGTCCCCAACAACGGTTCGCCTCGCGTGCCAATTATCTTGGTTCAGTACACCGACAAGAGTATGTCGAATACCAAGTCCCAATTTGAAGCGCATTACAAAACCGATGCCAAGAGTGTGTTCAACTACTTTAAAGACCAAAGTAACGGTTTGTACACACCTCAGTTTGATATTTATGGTATCTATACCCTCCCCAGCTCTCGTGCCACATACGGCGGTAACGACAACAGCGGCAACGACCAGGGAGTTGCCAAGATGGTGGGTGACGCTATCACAAAGGCTGGAAACGACATCAACTGGGCACAATATGACAACGATGGCGATGGCGAAGCCGACGTGTGTATCGTGGTATATGCCGGTGTTGGTGAGGCGCAGGCCTACGGGGTTGTGCCAAACGCTGTTTGGCCTTGCCAGTGGAGCCTTTCGTCGGGTGCCTACTACGGTGACGGCTCGGGTGCTGTGACTCGCAACGGTGTGACTATCGACAAGTTTGCCGTGTTCAACGAGGTTGCTGGCAGCAGCGACTCTGGCACTACCCTCGATGGTATTGGCACCTTCTGCCATGAGTTCTCTCATTGCTTGGGTTTGCCCGACTTCTATGAGACTACCTACAACAATGGTTACTTTGGCATGAGTTGGTGGAGTTTGATGGATACTGGTTGCTACAATGGCGGCTCAGTAGATGGAGATACCCCAATTGGCTACAGTGCCTATGAGAAGAACTTTATGGGATGGCTCAACTACATTGAGGCTACCGAAAATACCTTCTACACTCTGCCAGTATTCAACAGCAAGACTGCCGAGAATGACAAGGCTGTGAGAATCACCGCTTTGAACTCTAATGAATATTGGATTCTTGAAAATCGCAAGAAACAGAATTGGGACTATTACATTCAAGATGAGGGTATTTTGATTACTCACTTCACATACGTTGCAAGCCGTTGGAGTGCTAACACTGTCAACAACCAAAGCGTACAGTTGGCAACTATTATTCCTGCCGACAACTCGCTCTCAACTAATAACTTGAACAAAGACCTCTATGGTGAGACCAATCATGCGTTTGGACCAGCTACAACACCAGCCATGAAGGCCAACATGAGTGCCAGTGGCTCGCTGTCGTCTTCAACTGGAGGAGCAGGCACTGTCGATAAGCCAGTTACTGAAATAAACCTCAACAGCGACGGCACAGCCTCTTTCTGGTACATCAAGGGTGAAGTTCAGAATCCGACTATCAGTGTAAGTACTAACAGTCTCGCATTTGAGGGATATTCGGGTGAGACCTACACAAAGACTTTCACTGTTTCTGGCATTAACCTGACTGGAAATATATCTATCTCCAAGCAGGGCTCGAGCTATTTCACTGTAAGTCCAACCACAATCACCGCATCAAATGCAAGTACAGGTGTTCAAGTGACCGTTACTTACAAGCCCACCACAACTGGCAACACTAACGCCATTCTCACTCTCTCGAGCACTGGTGCCGAGAGCGTGACAGTGAACGTGTCTGGTACAGCGCAAGAGAAGGTTCCAACCATCACCGTTGACCCAACCTCCTTGAGCTTTAGTTCAAACCTGTCATCTACAGTGACTAAGACCGTCAACGTTACTGGTTTGTTCCTGACCAACAATGTTACAGTGACCCTTAACGATAACAATGGCGTGTTCAGCGTTTCGCCAACTACTATCACCGCTGCTAATGCAGCCAACGGTGTTCCTGTAACTGTTTCATTCAGTTCGGCTGAAGAGGGCAACTTCACTGGCTCGCTCACCTTCACCAGCAATGGCGCCGAGAGCAAGACCGTTCAGCTAACTGCTCAGGCTAATGACGGCGGCACTGCAAGCGACGCTTACCTTAACATCGCCAAATATGCCACCATCGATGAGGCTGGCGCTACAGTGAGCGGCATGTCGAAGATTTACGGTTACACTGAGTATCCCAATGATGGTTGCGCTTGGCTTACCATCGACACCTACGGTGCAATGAAGGCCGACGCAAACCAGAACTGGTTAGCAACTACATCACTCACTCAGTATAACAACTCATGGGATGCAACTGATATATTCCAGGGTCAGACTTACTACTTTGGCTCTAATCAGGCTTATTCTATCTATGGAAGTGGAAACCAGGTGTTCTATGTGACCAATTGCACCCAGGCTAAGGCTTTGGTTAAGGATGGCAGCAGCTATAAAGCTACCTTAGCAGTCTATGAATGTACTTTGAATGCCGATGGAACTGTCACTGCATCTAACACTGCAGTTAGCTCGCAGCAAGGCGGTGCAAGTGGATTGGCTGTAATCACTTCGGCAACCCTTGACGCTTCTAAGATTTACAAAGTGCAACTGACCGGTGGAGGCTCTTATCCCGACCTCCTTGAAGTTGCCTTCCAGACTCCTGTTGAGGCCATTGAGACTCCAGTGGCGACCGATGCTACCGAGGTAGGCACTAACGAGTTTACTGCTAACTGGAATGCATGCGCTGATGCTCAGAGCTACACTCTGCGCGTGATGCCTAAGCCTGAGGCTCCCACTTACACTCTCCTCCTCAGCGAGGGATTCAGCAAGTGCACAACCGAGGGCACTAACGACGTTGGCAACTCGCTTAACAACTACATGGACAATGCCGGCTGGACTGGCTCTGGTGTATATACAGCTGTTGGAGGACTCCGTTTGGGCGCTAGAAGATCTACAGGATCTATTACCAGTCCTGCTCTCGACCTGACCGGCAGCAACGGCAAGGTAAGTATAGTATATAAGGCTAAGACCTATAACAACGACACCAACTGCGGCTTGAAGATAACTTGTGGCAGCTCGAGTGAAACCGTGACTATTCCAAATAGCACCGAGGCCGAGTACACTCAAGTTCTCAGCTGCACAACTGCTGCAGGTCAGAATGTGTCATTTGCCTCTATAGCCAACCAGAAGCGTGTGATTATCACTAGTATTGAGATTTACGCTGGCGACATCACCGCTGGAGCATCTAAGGAAGCAGGCGAAATGCTGTTCCCAGGCATCACCGACACTCACTACATCGTTACTGGTCTTGAACCCGCCACTACCTACATCTACGACGTGAAGGCCGTTTATGCCGGTAACAAGGAGAGCAACTGGTCTAACCAGATTGAGGTTACCACTCTCGAAGAGCAGGGTACCACTCTCGCTGAGATTCTGGAGATTGGCGTTGATGATGAGGAATACATCGTGAGCAACGACCTCGCTGTAGCCGACGTGGCAGACTATGCCAACTATGCTTTCGTTACCGATGGTCAAGGCAACTGGATTCGCATCGACGCGCCAAGCAACGAAATGCTTCAGCCATTCCTCGACAACCAATACATCAAGGGTGGAACTATCAAGGGTGTTCTCAGTGGAATGGGCCAGAATCCTGTACTCACCATCAATTCATTAGCTGAGACAACTGAGAATGTTGTTGACTTTGAGATTGAGAGACTCTATCTGACCGACACTTTCGCACCTAAAGTTAACCAAGTTATCGATGTTGTAGGCTGGTGGAACGCCAGCGATGGCGCTCTGCGTGCTTATGAGCCAGGTAATGGCGCTCAGGGTATGAGCTTGACACTCGACACTTCATGGGGCGCTTCAAGCAATACATTGCAGAATGGCAAGCGCTACGAGGTGCGCTGCGCTATCAACATCAAGGAACCTTGGAGCACTAAATCTGGAATCCACTTGATGGACTACGACTACGACTTCCAGAACTACCTTGGCTACGCACTGCGCATGCCTGATGCTCCAACCGCTATTGGCACCATTGGCCTTGATAGCTACAACACTATCGTGAACGTTTACAACGCTCAAGGTCAGCTCATCCGCATGGGTGTGAAGGCCGGCGAGGCTACCCGCAACCTGCCACGCGGCATTTACATCGTTGGCAACCGCAAAGTCGTTGTGAAATAGTTCACAGTTTTTTGACTGAAAACTATAAACTATAAGAGCCGTCCCCAACATCGGGGGGCGGCTCTTTGCTTATTGCGCCAAAGTGATTGATAATGCTGGTGCCACAGTGAGCGGCATGAGCTCAATCTACTACTGCCCTAACAGGATATTATAGATTATTGTAATATCTGTTGTAGTGATGAATCCGTCGCCATCAACGTCGCTGGTTGCGATGAAGGTCTCATCGCCGTTGAGCAGGTAATTATAGATGGCGGTCACGTCGGCTGTTGTCACGCTGCCGTCGCAGTTCACGTCGCCCATGATTGGTGCAGGGCCTTCGAGGGTGGTGACGTGGATTTGGTTAGACCATTTGCTCTGCGAGTCGCCATAAACTGCCTTCACGTCGTAGCGGTAGGTAGCGGCAGGCGACAGTCCAGTGACGCTATAGCTATGGTCGGTAATGCCTGTGACGATGAACTCGCCTGGATAGGCGCGCATCTCGTCGGCAGCATACTCACCAGAATATATGTCAAGATGAGTAATTACCACTCGTTTCTTAGCTGTTGTCTCAATGGTGACTTTCTGGTTTTGTGCCTCATCGCAGTCAAGTACCACAACATACTCATTCTCGGTGTTATTGGGGATAGTCAATTCCTGCGAAGCGTTGCCGCACGACACCTTCAGGCCGCAGTTGGTCTGTGTGCCGTAGGTCTTGGCATTGAACTTAACCGTTACCTTTCCAAAGCTTGTTGAGAGGTCAAGCTCGGGACTTGTGATATAGCCGTTGGCGTTGGAAGTCGCCATGAGAATGCCTCCTTTGTAGGTGTAAACTATGTGTCCTTCCCAGCCCATGTTGTCCATGTAATTGTCGAGATACGGACCTATATTTGAATTCCCCTCGCTGGTGAACTTGGCGAATGTCTCGGTCAAGAGCAGGGCAGGTTCAGGTTTTGGGGTTACCCGCAAGATATAGCTAGTCGCGCCGTAGCAAGGCTCCCAGTTGGCAACAAACGAGGTTGCAGCTATGTCGGTAGCATCGGTGGCGACTGGCACATCCAAGGTCTGTAATGGAGTCTTGAAACCTATCTCGTAGATGTAGGAGTAGTTGTTGTAGATTTCAACCTTGTAAACCTTGTTGGCATCCAGTTCATTGGAAGCCACAACCTGAAGGCCGTTGACAGTGCTCTTCTGTGTTTGGATTGCGGTAGTTCCCGCAGTGAGTGAGCCGTCATCGTTGACGGTGCACTCGTAGATGTTCATCTTCAATGGGTAGTTGCTCACGTTGCGGTGGTAGCCATACTGCTTCACCTGCGAGCAGTTGGTGACATAGAAGCGCTGGTAGTTGCCGTTGAAATTGGCGGCATAGCTGGTGTTGTTGCCAAAGTAGCTCTCACTGCCGAGGAACACGTCATTACTGCTCCAAGTGGTCTCGTAGGTCTTGATAATCGAGTTGGTGAACCAGTTTTGTGTGGCATCGGCCATTACCACTCCATAATTGGAGACTGTGAGCCAGCCACATTCTTCCTCGGGATAGTCTTTATACTGGTACAGGTTGGGAATATCGTCGGTGTTCCATCCCGCCTCGTCGATAGTCACATACTTGGCGATGTCTAGGAACGAGCTGCTTGCTGTGGCATAGTCGCTTGCCGAGGCGTTAAGCATCACAACCTTGCTTTCATCGCCTGGGCAGTTGAGTGTGACAGCGCCCTTGAAGTTGCCCTCGCCCGATGGGGTGAAAGTGACCTCCACCATCACCGGCTCGTTCTCGGTGATGCTGCCGGCAGGGATAACCAAAGGCGAAACAGAGAACACGCCGTTCTCATCGTCAAGAGTGATGGTCACATCATCGTTTATAAACATTCCAGAGACCTCAATGTACTTAGTGGAGCTCGTAGTCAGACTCGTAGCGAAGTTCAATAGTTCTGGGGTGATGCTCAAGACAGGAACTTTCTCCTTAGCCAAGCCGTTGACTTCCACAATCTTGCTCTCAACACTATCGGTAGCAACGGTGATAGTGGCCTGATGGCTACCAGCAGTGGCAGGAGCATAGCTGACGGTAACGTCAACCCCCTCCTCGGCTTGAGCAGCAGTGATTGTGCTTGGAGTGACAAAGAAATTGGAGTCGCTTGAGGTTATTGTGACATCGCCAACAAGGTTCTTGCCCTTCACGTTGATAACGCTTGTGCAGGTATCACCCGCCCACACCTCAAAATCGAGCGAAGCGGGAGTGACAAACATTTTGGGCTTCTCGCTGTTGACAACTACATACTGAGCGGCATCAAGAGCATTCACAATGCCGTTGCCACGCTGCTTGGGCGGGCTTTGCGGGTTGACGTAGGCGGTGGCGGTGTTCTTCAGTGCGTCCTTCACCTCCTCGACTGTGAGGGTTGGATCAGCTTGCAGCAGCAGTGCCACCACGCCAGCGGTGATGGGTGTAGCCATCGAGGTGCCGCTCTTCTGGTCCCAATAGTCGGTTTTGCCGTTATAGGTCACCGAATAAACGCCACTCTGCTTGTAATATCTATTGATTGGGGCAATCACATAGTGCCCTGGCGCGGTGATAAACGGATGGTCAACGCCGTTGAAGTCGGTGCCATAGCTTGAGAAATAGGCGATGTCGCCCTGGCTGTAGGAGCCGTTTGACGTGGAGCGCGACGCCATTGCCCCTACGCTGATGACTTTGCTCGCCGTCACGTCATCGCTGAAAGAGCCTTCGGAAGTGCCCAGCGAGATTGGGACACCACTAATGCTTACACCAGTGGATGCCAACTCGGTGCCATAGTTATCAGTGAAGACGTTTATCACATTCCCGCCTTTGCCGGTGATGATGTAAGCCACACGGTTGTTGCCTGTGCCAGATGTCGCGTAGGTATAAACTTTGCTGTAGATGTAGATATTGTAGCGGTTGTTGTTCTGGTCCACGCCACCGCTGATTGTGATGCTTGTGCCGTCAAGACCCATTGTCGAAGCATTGATAGTGCCGTTATTCATGGGAATGCTGCGGTATTTCACGGCACCACTTGGATTCAAGACCACCACCTCCACTTTCAGTTCATCGCTGGTGCTGTTCCAGATGTCGCAGCTACCATAGAGTGCAGTGCTGGTAACAGGTGTGTGCACCACCGCCATAGCGTCTTCGTCGCTTTCTAAAGTCTTGGTAGCATAACCGGTAGCGTCGGCCTCATTGCCTGCCGCGAGGAGGATTACCGCGCCATACTTCTCGGCCACTTCGTCAAAGCCGAGGCAGATGCCGCTCGTGCCGTCGTGAGCCCCGATGTCGCTGCCCAAACTAATGCTGATGACACATGGCTTACCTACGCTCTGGGCATAGTCGGCGATGAAATTCGCCGAATTGACAATGGCGACATCAGTTAAGTCGTTGCCTAAACCGCACAGCACCAAGTCGCACTCAGGTGCCATGCCCGAATATACGCCCACCTTCGATGCTCCGGCGCATCCTGTGGTGTGCGTGCCGTGGTCGGCATTGGTGTTGTCGGTAGTTTGCGCTGCTATAGCCTCTGCAGTGGTGTAGGCATAGCCTGGCAGTTCCACGCCATCAACAGAGATTTTAGTGCCTCCAGTGCCAGCATTTGTTTCGTTGGGTTTATAGATGGCTTTCACGCGCGAATTACCGTCATCGTCGAGAAAGGCGCGGTGATTGAACTCAATGCCCTCGTCGATGATGCCAAGCACCACGTCTTTGCCGGTGAGGCTCTCGGGCAGGCCGTTGTTCGTGCCGTCCCATACCTTGTCGGCATTTACCACGCCACATGCCTCATCGGTGAAATGCCGCGCGGTGCGGGCGATTGCCACTTGAGTGACCGAACCGAGTCGCGCCACTTCCTCAATCTTGTCGATAGGCACCTGTGCCGTCACAAAGGTGCTGTACTTGCCCGTGACAGTAACCCCCGCTTTCTCCAATTCGGCGACCGAAGCCCCTTTCAAGAAGATGAAGCAGTCCACACATTGCACTCCATTAATTGCTTTAGGCTTAACAAGCGTGGAGTTGTCGTCTTGAGTGCCCCCCATTCGCTCGGCGAGAAACGCCTTGGTGGGAGCCGTGAGCTTGTCGCCAGCCATCACTGCCAGCGACACGCAAAGAATCATTATCAGCAGAAAAAACTTCCTCATATTCGTTTATCGTTGTTCGTTTATCGGAGATTGGGAATCGGAGATCGGGGATCAGAGATCGAGAATTGTAGATTGTGCATTATGCATTATGCATTCACTTATAGCGCAAGTCTAAAGCCAAAGTATTTGTCTCTGATATTTGTATAATTACAGGCTCGGGCATATACGTGACACAGACGGGTGGGGTGGTCTGCGTCAGGACTCACACTGCCACCACGCACTACGCGATAAGTCCCTGTACTTGGACCCTTGGGATTGGTCTGCGCTGCGGCGGTATAAGGAGCCTGCCAGTCCTCACACCATTCAAAGGCGTTGCCACTCATGTCATAGATGCCAAGCTCGTTGGCCGACTTAGTGCCTACGTTTCGTAACTGCCCACTACTATTGTCTTTGGTCCAAGCCACAGCGCTGAGGTTGTTACTGCCACTATAGGTGTAGCCTTTGCTCTTGTTTCCGCCACGTGCGGCAAACTCCCACTCGGCCTCGGTGGGCAGGCGGAATTTCTTGCCAGTGAGTTGGTTGAGCCTGTTAATAAACTGGTGACAGTCGTCAAAGTTAAGCTCATCCTTGGGAAGTTTGTAATAAATGGCTTCTATCCTGCCACCCATCACCGCCATCCATAGCTCTTGCGTCACTTCCATCTCGCCGATATAATAGGAGGAGAGTGTGACTTGGTGAGATGGTTTATCCACACCGTGGGCATCAGGGTCTCCCTCCTTAGCACCCATCTCAAAAGTGCCACCAGGCACTTTAATCATCTTGAACGACACACCATTGACGGTGATTGTCATGGAGTTACTGTCTTCCTGAACTGTGGGTTGACCAGGAGTAGGCTCGTCATTGTCGTCACCACATGCCACCAGCAACATCGCCGGCAGTAACAATAATAGTAAGATTTTTTTCATAATGTATTTTATTAATTAGTTGATATTTTGAGGCGTTTAGTTTGCAAATTTAAGAAATAAAAAAGCAAAACACAACAAAAACAAAGAAAAAAACGGCGAATTGCGCAAATTTCGCGAAAACCACAAATTTCCACGAATTGTCGCTAAAGCCGCGACTCCTCATTGTTCTCTCGAAAAGTTGCATCTAACGATGTCGAAAAGCTCTTGAGGCTTGGGGGGCGCTGCGCTTAAAATTGAGTGAGGTTCGCTTTTCGCACACCATGCTTCGCACGACTCATGCTGCTCACTCACTCGAGCTGAAGGTTTGATTAAAATTTATTTTAAAATTTCATATCCGCCGGAACAAATATCCTGAATAATTATTATTTCAATTTTTATTCAATTTTGAGCGCGTAGCGCGACCTTCTGGTATCTAACGTCCAGCGAAGCGGCAAGCTAGCAAAGCGGTAAAACCAGCGTGGGGGAATTGTCGGTAATTCCCCCACGCGCAGCGTAAATATTTATAGTCCTTTATTGTCTTAAACCACTATGCACAGCCCATCTATGTACTGTGAACTATGAACTATAAACTGTGAACTATTTTTTGTTTCCCAGCAGGATATTGTAGAGAATGGTAATATCAACGGTGGTAATTTGTCCGTCACCGTCCACATCGCAGGTGTCGATATAAGTCTCGTCACCGTTGAGCAGGTAGTTGTAGATGCAGGTGATATCAACAGTGGTTACCTCGCCATCGCCGTCCACGTCGCCATAAACTGATACACCAGCAAGAGTGGTTGCCATGATAAAGTTAGACCACTTGGTTTGCTTAGCGCCATAAACAGCCTTCACGTCGTAGATGTAGGTTGTAGCTGGCAGCAGGTCGGTAACCTTGTAGCTGTTGGTTGTGATGCCAGTAATTGTGATGCCGTCCTCGTCGATAGCGTTGAGGGTAGCATTACTGCGGTCACCATCTTGAATGTGAATACTGGTGATAACCACGCGCTTGCCATTTACCACATTCTCAAACTTGATACTCTGGTTGGCGCCAACGTTGCAGTCAAGTACTACGGTGAACGATTGCTCGTTGTTATCGGCAACAGTCACTGTCTCGCTAGCATCGCCGCAAGAAACATTGAGCTCGCAGTCGGTATCGTTGTTGAGGGCTTTAGCCTTGAACTTCACAGTAACCTTATTCTCGCCGAGGACGAGTCCTGGAGAAGTGATATGGCCTGTTGAAGAGCCAGTACCCAGACGTGCGCCTCCAATAGCGGAATATACCCTATATCCAGTCCATCCGGCATTGTCCATGTAGTTATCAAGCTGTAAGCCGATGTCCTGAGCGCCAGTCTTGGTAAATTTCTGGAAAGTCTCAGTAAGGATGTCATAGCTCTTGGGCACAACTCGCAAGATGTAGCTGTCAGTACCCTCGCAAGGTGTCCAGTTTGCCACGAAGCTGTTTTCAGTGATGTCGGTAGCGGGAGTAGCAACCGGAGCATTAAATTGGTTGAGCGGAGTCTGGAAGCCAATCTCCAAGAGGTCGGGATAAGAACCGCCACCAGTCAACTTCACCAAATAAATCTTTGATTCATCAAGGGCTGCCGAAGTGATAACGTCGTTGCTTCCTGACTGTGTGTCAACAGCAGTGTTTGAAGGAGTAATACTTCCATTAGCATTGAGTGTGCACTCATAGATTGACAAGGTTGCTGAAGAACTGCTGTAACTGCCACCCTTAACTAAAGCCTTGACTTGTGTGCAATTTGTCACATAGAACGACTGATAGCTGCTGCCATAAACCGAATAAGCTTGGCTGCTGCCAAAGTAAGCGTTCTGGCCAGGGAATATGTCAGTGGCATTCCAAGAGTTGCTGTACTGACTCAGTGATTGCGATTCAAACCAGTTTTGAGTGGCATCGGCCTTCAAAGCACCATAATTGGAAACAGTGAGCCAAGCGCACTCCTGGTCATCGTATTCTGTGTATTTGTAAATCGAAGTCATACCAGTCACAGCAGCTCCAGCCTCGTTGATTGTCTCATAATTGGCGATATTGAGGAATGGGTCGGCAGCCGTGCCACCATCACGAGCTATAGCAGTGAGGTTGACCGTTTTGCTCTCGGCACCCTCGCTAGCAAAGGTGATTGAGCCATTGAAAGTGCCCTCTACTGCTGAGCTGAAAGATACCGCAACTGTGATAGGAGTGTTGACATCAGTACTGCTTTGTGGTATTGAGGCAGGCACGACAGTGAACACGCCATGAGTGTCGTTGAGGGTAACAGTAATGTCATTGGTCAGGAATGCACCAGTGAGTTCGATGGTCTTAGTCACTGTTCTATCAAGTGTTGCACTGAAATCGAGTGCGCCAGGATTAACTAAGAGTGTAGGAACTCGTGGAGCTGCTACGCCGGTGATGGGCACGGTAACGTTCTCCACGTCCTCATCGGCGCATGAGAGTGTGATGGTTGCCGAAGTGTTGCCGGCAGCTTCAGGAGCGTAAGTCACAGTAACATCAACACCATTTGCCGCCTGAGCGGGAGTGAGGGTGGTGTGACTGATGCTGTAAACATTGTCGCCGCTGAGAGCGATGTCCACATTGCTCTCTAAGTTGCGGGCCTGAACCTTCACAACCTGAGTATAGGTCTCACCAGCAAAGCCGTTGAAGGCAACCTCCGAAGGATTGGCCTTTATCATTCCCATAGGAGGTTGGATGCCGATAACCATCTGCTGGTCGCTGTTGAAGGTGTAGTTACTGCCATCTGTGAAGGCATTCATAACGCACCAGTTGTTACCGTCACCACTCCAACCGAAGTTCACATGATATTTATTGGTGCTTGAGTTGTAACCGTCAACATTGAAAGCGTGGCCGCCAGCGCTATAGTCAACAGCCATATAGACAACGGGACGACCTTCGGCTATCTCGGTTTGCAGAAGATTTGCCCAGTTGGTCTCGCTGTAGCTTGACTTAAGAACCAGCTGAGTAGTTGACTCGTCATAGCCAAACTCGATGAACATGTCGGCAACGTTCTGCGCATCGGTAGTGTAGATTCCGCTACCATTAACACCGTACATCATGTGCTCGGCTTGACCCACATAACGCATCAGCGTAGCTACTGCTGTGCCCTGCTCTGTGGTGTAGGGCTCGTTATGAGTGGCGCCATACTCATCATACCAGGTGCCATATTTGTCTTTCATGTTGTCCCAGTCAAAAGTAGTAGCTGGAAGGGAGGGATAAGTAAAGGTCACTTGGTTGCCCCAGTAACCACCGCCAATGTCGAGAGTGGAAGTGTAAGCGGGAAGTGGACCAACCTGCTCAATGGGGTACTTCCAATAGTAGAGCACCATCGATGCCGAAGTGGCGGGACAACCAGTTAAGCAAGTATAGGTGCTACCACTATATGTAAACTTACACTGATTATTGTAGGGTGCAGTCTGGTCCCAGAGGGCTGTCATCAATGGACCCGTGACAGTATTAACAAGTCCCCCTGCCTTGAAGGTGGTGGGTTTCTCAACTTTTGCCTCGGGGTGCGTGAGCAGCCAGTCGAGCTGCTCCTTGTAGGTGTTGAGCCATGCTTCCATGTTCTTAGGGATGCGCTCAAGCAAGAGAGGTTTGTCACCGTAGGCGAGGATTTCCTCGGCACGGTCGTCACCCGACACAATCACAAAGGTTGTCGCGGTGTTGAAGATGTAATAGACTGGAGTCTGAGCTTTGTCACCCATCTCGGTCTTGATGAGGGTGGCATTGGTGGCTCCAGGTGTCATGGATCTGTTGCCGGCATACACCTTTTGCGCAAGGTACTGCTCGGCCTTTGTCTTCGCTGTTGACACGTCAACAGGCGCTGCCATAAGCTGCACGGCAACCATGGCAAGAGTGAGTAATGATAAAAGTTTTCTCATTGTAATTAAAGGATTTGTTATAGAACAATTGTGTATATAAATTTCGCTAAGAAATAGTAGCTTTACAAAAAGCCGTCAAAGTTAGGAATTATTATTCACTTTCACAACCTTTTAGTGCAAAAAAGAGACAAAAAAGAGTCGTCACTCTCTTTTTTGGTAACGACTCTTTTAGTTATCAATTCTATGAGTTTTCAGATAGAGAATTGTGCATTATGCTTCAATTAATTTCCCAGCATGATATTGTAGATTACTGTGATGTCGGTTGTGGTGATGAAACCGTCGCCATCCACGTCGCTGGTGGCGAGGTAGGTCTCGTCACCGTTGAGCAGATAGTTGTAGATGCATGTGATATCTACTGTTGTCACGTGTCCGTCGCCGTCAACGTCGCCAGTAACGCCCACAACGGGCTCGTCGTCATCCTCAAGGAACTCAGGCCATGGAGAGAGAGAGTAGTAGATTTTATTGGACCATTCGCTTTCCTGGCCGCCATAATATACCGATTTAACATCATAAATCCAATAGGCATAGCCGTTATAGTGAGAAATGTCGGTAAGCGCAGTGCCGAAAGAGAAGGTGGTTTCGGGAATGTTGCTAACGAAAGTAGTGTCACCACTCCACCCGGGTACCACATATTTGGCGGAAGGTCCTTGTTGTTGCTCACCGAAATCGCCATAATAAAGCTTGAAATTAGTCAATACTACACGATGTTCTCCCTCATAACTAGGATTCTGGAATATATACAACGAATATAAGGTAGAATAATAGTCTGGATATGCCCTTTCGAACACATAGGTATATTCTTTCTCGGAGCTAGAAATGTCAAATGTCTGAGAATTGTTTCCACTGGTGAGTGTGAGCTTGCAATCAGTGTCGTCGCCATAGGATTTTGCCTTGAACTTAACGGTATATTTCTTAAGATAGGGTGCTATCACGATGCCGTCCAATGGAGACACAACAGAACCATTATTATCTATCACGATACCGCCATCGGCTCCACTGATGCAATTGCCGTACCATCTAGGGTCGTCGGTATAGCCATCCAAATGCACATAATCTTGATAGGTGTCACCGTCGTTGCAGTTTGTGAATCTCTCTCGATAGAACAATCCTCTAAAATTCTCATCATTATCATCACATGGATAAGTGCGCACAGTGTAACTCTTGGCACCTGGGCAAGCACTCCAAGACATAGTTACATGTTCCACGTCAAGACCAGTTACATCATAAGCCTCGGGAGTTACGATATCACCATCATATAGACCTGGAGTCTTGAATGCTATCTCATAGAGATGAGAATAAGCGTTAGAGACGACAACCTTGTAAACCTTTTCTGGGTCAAGCTCACTAGAGGAGAGCACTTCGGTGCCAATAGTTGAGCTCACTAAAGATTCAATCGGAGTGGTGCTTTCGGTTATTGAACCGTTGGCATTCTTAGTGCACTCATAGATCTCCATCTTCATGATATAGTAAGAATTGATGCTGCGGTTGTAGGCATACTGCTTAACTTGTGTACAGAAAGTTACATAGAATGTCTGTTTCTTAGTGGGCAGCTTGAATTTGGCCGAATAAGCAGTGTTGTTGCCAAAGTAGGCTGCAGGACCTTGGAAGACGTCGGTGGCTATCCATGGACCAGTGTATTGGTCGGTGTTGTCGGCCTCGACTATTTCGTTGGTAAACCAGTTTTGTGTGTCATCAGTCATCATCACACCATAGTTGGATAATGTGAGCCAATAACTTGTCCCTTGCTCTGTGTACTTGTAGATTGACTCCATGCCATCAACGGTAGCTCCTGCCTCGTCGATGGTGGCATACTTGGCGACATTCAGATAGGCGCTATTAGCATCGCCATTAGCAGCCATCAATGGCAGAGCAACCGCCATGACAGTCAATAAGGATAATAGTTTTTTCATTAAGTGTAAAATTTAAAAGTGGATATAGTTGTTTTATACAATTTTTCTTAAAAGCCTTCAAAAGTACTAATAATTATGCGAATATGCAAGAAAGATTGGTGTTTTTGTGTTTTTTCAATATTTTTCAAAGATTTTTATGGTAATCACAAAAAACAAAGCAAAAGAGCCGCCCCAAAGTGATGAGGCGACTCTTTAATATTATATATTATGGAAAAAATCTATTATTCTCCTCCGAGCATGATGTTATAGATGATAGTGATGTCGGTGGTGGTAATGAAACCGTCACCATCGATGTCGCTGGTGGCGATGTAGGTCTCGTCACCATTGAGCAGATAGTTGTAGATGCATGTGATATCTACAGTTGTCACGTATCCATCGCCGTCAACGTCACCATAAACGCCAGGATTAGCTACAGGAACAACTGTGAGGGTCAAGTCGCTTGCGTTAACGCGGAAGGTGTATTCACCACCTTGCTCAATGCGGAAGTTTGCTCCGTCAACCAGAGCCAATGGGGCATTGAGCAGGTCGCTATTAATCAAGAAATAGCCAACACCGTTGTCATCTTGACCACCATACCAGGTCCAGCCATCCTCAGCAGGGGTTATAACCTTGAACTCAGCATTGTCCTCAAGTGTGCCTACGGTCTCATAAACGCCTTCAGTGTCGGTGGCGGTAAATACCAGACGGCCGCCATCCTCGGCTTGATTCCAGTCATTGAACGTACCTACCAAGTAGAATTCGGTGGGAGTGGGTTGAATAATAGGATCGTCGTCTTCAGAATCCTCAAGGAAAAGGTCTTCGGGCCAGGGCTTTATGCAGATAGGAATTTGGTTAGACCACTCGCTCTCCTGACCATCATAATATACTGCCTGAACATCATAATAATAGAGGGCATAATCCATGAGTCCGATAGACATATCAATTTGCTCTTCACCTGCCTCATTAATATATTTACCAAATCTGAAGCTTGTGCTGTCGGAAGGAATGTTATATACGAAAGTTGTGTCGCCATCCCATGCAGGATGTATATATCTGGGGGTCTCATTCTGTGGCTCGCTGTAATCGCCAAAATAAACCTTGACATCGCTCAACACAACACGATTATTACCTCCTTCTTCATATGACATGTTTTGGAACATTAAACCTGGATATAAAATCGCATAATAATCGGGGAACTCCCTCTCGACTACCATGGTATAATACTGCTCGGTGTCAGTCACATCTACAATAAGCCCACCGTCGCCTTTAGCCAACCTGAGCTTGCAATTGGTGTCGTTACCGTAGGCTTTTGCCTTGAATTTAATTGTATATTTCTTAACGTATCTATAAATCTTGAAATCGGCTTCAGTACCCGACAAATAAAGGGTTCCGTCATTATTTATCACGACTCCACCATCGGCACCTTGTACGTTGCGACCTACCCATCCATTGTTGTCGGCATGGCCGTTGAGCGTGACTTGATGGTCTTCGTCATTTTCAAAGGCCTCTTCATACACGTCATTGGCGGTACAATTTGAGAATTTGTCACGGAAGACCAGGCCATCTTCAGTTGACGACGGGTAAACTCGCACAGTGTAGCTCTTGGCACCCTGGCATGGGCTCCAATGGCAGGTAAAGGCCTCAGAAATAATATCTTGAGAACCTTCATAAATGGGATGAGTAACAAGGTCGGTAACGTCGTAAGCCTCGGGAGCAGTAATCTCTCCATCAAATAGACCAGGAGTCTTGAAAGCTATCTCATAGAGGTATGAATAAGAGTTGGCAATCTCTACCTTGTAAATCTTATCGGGGTCGAGTTCACCTGAGGCAAGCACTTCAGCACCAACTGCAGAGCTCTGCAAAGTCTCGATTGGGGTTGAGCTCACGTTGAGAGAGCCGTCTCCATTGAGTGTACACTCATAGATGTTCATCTTCAAAATGTAATAAGAAGAGCTGCTGCGGTTGTAAGCAAACTGCTTAACCTGAGTGCAGAAAGTAACATAGAAATTCTGGTACTTTGTGGGCTGCTTGAACTTTGCCGCGTAAGCAGTGTTTTCACCGAAATAGGCACTTGGACCCTGGAAAACGTCAGTTGCTGTCCATGCGTTGATGTAGGTGGCTGTGTTGTCAGCATCGGTCATCTCGTTGGTAAACCAATTCTGAGTACCGTCGGTCATCATCACACCATAGTTGGATAATGTGAGCCAGTAGCCTCCGGGGGCTTCAGTGTACTTGTAGATTGTCTCCATACCATCGACGGTAGCTCCTGCCTGATTGATGGTGGCATACTTAGAGATGTTCAGATAAGCATCACTGGCAGTGCCTGCTGCCATCAATGGCAGAGCAACTGCCATGACAGTCAATAAAGATAATAGTTTTTTCATTAAATTCAAAATTTAGAGAGTTAATATAGTTGTTTTACAATTTTCTAAAAAGTTGACAAAGTTACTAATAATTATGTTAATATGCAAGAAAAAGAGCATTTTTTGTCATAAACCAGTCAAAAGTCTAGGAATTGGGAATTGTTTTGGACTATTAAGGGATGTGCTATAAATTTCTCGCAGTTTTTTTCAGACGGCGAATGAGTAGAATTGGCTTACTTGTACAAGAACCTCTTTATACTCATTTTAGGGGTTTTTTCAAATGGTGTGTCGAGCATTTCCACTTGTGAGATTTTGCTGTAGCCTGGGAGTGAAAGGTTGGCCTCGTCGCGGATTTGTGCTGGCAGTGCGGCTTTGGTCTCGTCGTCCATGTCTTTAGGCAAGTCGGTATATACCAGCGCCACAATCTTGCCTTTTCGGTCCACGACAACGCACTCGTCAACATACTGGCAGTTGTTAAGTACCGCTTCCACCTCTTCGGGGTAGATGTTCTGTCCTGATGAGTTGAGAATCATTGACTTGATGCGTCCGCGGATGAAGATGTTACCGTTCTTGTCCATTATGCCGAGGTCGCCAGTGCGGAACCATCCGTCGTCGGTGAAAGATGCCGCAGTGGCCTCGGGGTTCTTGTAGTAGCCGATGGTGATGTTAGCGCCTCGCGCCTGGATTTCGCCGGCTTTGTGCTGTGGGTCTTCGCTGTCGATGCGCACTTCATGCACTGGCTTGCCGCATGAGCCTGGCACAAACTCTTTCCACCATGCGTAGCCCAGCAGTGGACATGCCTCGGTCATTCCGTAACCCACGGTGAAAGGCAGTTTCATCTTCTTGAAGCACTTCTCGGCCTCGGGATTGAGTGCCGCGCCACCCATGATGAAGCATTGCACTTGTCCGCCAAACACCTTCATGATTGTTCGGCGTGCGGCGCTGTAAATCACACGCTTCATGCCTGGGATGCGCAGTAGCTTTTCCCTCTTCTCTAAGGCGGGTTTGATGGAATTGGCATAGATTTTCTCCATCACCAGCGGCACAGTGATAACCATATAGGGCCTCACTTCCTGCATGGCTTTGAGCAGGGTGGTGGGTGACGGTGTCTTGCCTAAGAAATAGACTGTAACGCCATCCACGTTGGGGTGTATGAACTCAATTGCCAGGCCATACATGTGCGCCATTGGGAGCATTGAGACGATGGTCTCGCCGGGAGTGTTGGGAAAATGGGCATTGGCAAACTCGTCGGTGTCGCTCATGGCGCCGTAGGTGAGCATCACGCCCTTGGGATTGCCCGTGGTGCCAGATGTGTAGTTGATGATTGCCAGGTCGTAGAAGTTGTCGCCGGGATAAGTCACATCACCAGGCATCATGCCACTGGGATATTGTTTGTTAAACTCCTCCTCGCGCTTCTCCCACGCCTTGGCCACGGCATTGTCGCGATGCCAAAGCAAGTTGTTGTCCTTCACGTTGATGGCTGCTTTGAGGTTGGGCATGTCATCGGGATTCATCTTTGCCCAAATGTCATCGTTGGTGAAGAGCATCACGCTATCTGAATGGTTGGTGAGGTTAGAGACGCTGTCGGGGTGGAAATCGGCAAGGATAGGCACCACCACGCACTCGTTCACGTTGATGCCCCAAAAGGTCATCGCCCAGCGTGCGGAGTTGCGTGCGCAGATAGCGATTTTGTCGCCTTTCTTGATGCCTGTGGCGGCAAAGAAAAGGCGCATCTGCTCGACGTGAGTGGCAAGATTGCCGTAGGTGAATGACTCGCCTCCATAGTCACAGAGTGCTTTCAAGTTCCAATGATTGCGGATAGTGTTCTCTAATGTCTTCAGATAGTGTTTCATAGAAATGATTATTAACAGTAAATAGTAGGTATTGAGGTCAATACAATTTTACAAACCACAAAGGTACAACTTTTTTCTTAAACCTCTACTATTAGTGGTGATTATTTTGGAAATTTATGTAATTTAAATTCAAAATTTGATTGGCAGCATAGTCATTTGCGATGGGGCTTTTGTCACTCATGACCAAGGTCACATCCAATAGTTCATTTCGGTTTTAAGATCAGTACTCCGTGAGCATGAATGCCATGTAAAGTGGCAAGGTCAATATTGAGTTGTTTTTACCAATGTTGTAGTCTCCTAGTTTGATGGCGTGTGTCACGTGATAATGTTCTGGGTGCTTGAGAATAGTCTTCAGTGACTTTGTGTTGCCAGTGCTAGCTTTACATTCTATGGGGCAGCATTCTCCCTTGTAGCGGATGACAAAATCAATTTCCAATCCGCTATTTTTCTTGAAATAGTAGAGTTTTCGTCCCATTTTTCCTAAAATGTCGGCGACAAGGTTCTCAAAAATTGCTCCTTTGTAGCCATGCAGATTGCCTTGCATGATACTCCAAGCAGTTCCCTCTTCAAGCATACTGACCAAAAGCCCAATATCTGCCATATATACCTTAAATGAATTTTTAATAGCGTTACCATCAAGAGGTAATTCGGTAATGCTCAGATTATAACATCTCCTGATGATTCCGGCATCTTCAATCCATTGCAGGCTGCCTTGATACAGACTAGCGCGGGCATTGTTGCGAATGATGGAATAAGTAAATTTCTTGTTCTCACGAGCTAATTGTGCCGGTATTGACTCAAAGCACTCTTTGATGAGCGGTTGGTCATGATTGGAGGCATATTTTATCATGTCGTCCTTATAAGCTTCAATTATGTAACGCTGAACCGTTTGCACTTGATTCATGTCGTTGAACGTGAAGAAAGTCTTAACTGCTGCAGGCATACCTCCCACAATCATATATTTCAGCAGCAACTCTCTCATGTGTCGATGAATGGCCTCGTTAACTGGCTCTTGTCGCTCAAAGCATTGTCGCAGGTAATCAAAGTGCTGCGGCTGCACTCCATTTGCCCAAAGCCATTCCTCGAAGTCCATGGGATACATATTTATGCTTTCTTCGAAGCCAACTGGTATTGATGCTTGTTTATCTGTTTTATCGGGTAGCTTGTAGCCGCTCACTCCAAGCAGCGATCCTGTGCAAATTACATCATAGCGACCGTCTAAGGCAAAAAATTTGAGCGACGCTCTGGCTCTTGGACATTCTTGGATCTCATCAAGTATGAGACAAGTATGACCTGGCACAAATTTTACATCTGGCATCCCGATGGTGATATTGAGCACTATAGTGTCGGTATTTAATGCGCCAGCAAAGAATGCTTTATACTCTTCATGCTCGTGAAAATCGAGATAAATGACATGCTTATAATTTGTCTTTGCAAAAGCCAGAACACTGCTAGTTTTTCCGCACTGGCGGCACCCTTTAATGACGAGTGGATTATGGTCGTTCCGAGACTTCCACTTATGCAGAGTTTTTTCTATTTTTCGCCTATACATAGATATATAATTGTAAATTAGCTGATTAATTAAATTTTTTACACTTTTTCAAGTGACTTTTCGCTGCAAATTTACACTTTTTCAAGGGACTTTCCTAATGTTTCTTACACTTTTTCGAGGGACTTTTAGTTTTTCGTTACACTTTTTCAAGGGACTTTTGGTGCGAAGATTACAAGACGTATGAGTTACAAACTAATTCTCGTGCCTGTGGCAGAGCCACACAAGTAACATTCAGTTATTGCTTGAAAAAAGTCATAACTATTGCATAATTCCTTTATATTTACTATTTTTGCAAACTAATTTACACTAAATCATAAACCAAATTAGGCTATAAAAACCGTGACTACTTGCTGCAAAATATTAAAAAGAATCTCAATATTATTATATAATTTATTGAGCATTAACTTGTTACCCCCCCCATTTGCGATAAGTAGAAATAGATATTACTCATCCACATCACTATTGATCTCCAAGCACAGTCCACCATAAAGGATTGTGAAGATTTGTCATGTGTATGCATAAAAACTAAGAGATTCATAAATGATATAGATTCCACTAACATGGCAAGTAATCAGATCAACTTTAGTGTCTATTATATAAAGCATGAATAACTTTATTATTTAATATATAAAACAAATGAAAATTAAATTTCTTAAATCATTTTTGCTCGCTATAATAGCAGCAATGCTTCCGCAATTGGTAAGTGCCTACGACTTTATGGTAGATGGACTATGCTATAACTACAACAGCGATGGCACAAGCGTGACGGTGACATATGAAGGAACAGGAAGTAATGGATATGGTTATTCAAATCTTACTGGCGAATTAAACATTCCATCAAGTGTGACTTATAATGGCACGACTTACTCGGTGACTTTGATTGGCGACGAAGCCTTCTGTAATTGCACAGGCGTGACTTCGGTGACCATCCCCAACTCGGTGACATCGATTAGCATTGAAGCTTTCTATGGTTGCAGTGGCTTGACCTCGGTTGAAATCCCCAACTCGGTGACATCGATTGGATGGATGGCTTTTGGTGAATGCACTGGCTTGACTTCGGTATCTCTTCCAAATTCAGTGGTAACATTAGGCCAGGGATATAACATGAATGCTTTTGGAGGGTGTACTGGTTTAAGCTCAATTATTGTAGATGGAGGCAATACAAAGTTTGATTCTCGTGATAATTGTAATGCCATTATAGAAACCGAGACAAATTCTCTAATAACTGGTTGCACAAACACTATTATTCCAAATTCTGTGAAAAAGATATTGAACCATGCTTTTTCTTTATACCCAGAGTTAACATCAATAGACATCCCTAATTCGGTTACCTATATTGGACACCAGGCTTTTCTCGGTTGTACAGGCTTAATATCAATAACTATTCCTGACTCTTTAACCTCAATCAACAATAGCGCTTTCCAAAATTGCACAGGACTAAAGACAGTGAATTGGAATGCGGTATCATGCGAATCGTCATCGGCATTTGGTGGCCTAGGAATTACTACTTTTACATTTGGAAACGAAATTAAGGTTATTCCTAGTTTTATCTGCAATGGATTAACCGGTTTGACCTCTGTAGAAATCCCAAACTCGGTGACTTCTATTGGGGAATGGGCCTTCCGTAATTGCACTGACTTGGCATCTGTAACTATAGGCAACTCGGTGAATTCGTTTGGAAAGGCAGCATTTTACGGTTGTACTGGCTTGAAATCAATATATTCAAAAATCCAAAATCCTGAGAATGTGACCTATAATGAAACGACTAACGCAAATACCAAAATTTTCGGAGGGGTAAGCTTTAATTACTGCAAACTCTATGTTCCAGAAGGCACACTTGAGTCATATCAATTTACTTATCCTTGGAATCAGTTCCTGAATATAATCGAAGAAGGTGGTGGCGGTGGCACCACTCCAGTTTATGGAGATGTCAACGGTGATGGAGTAGTCACTGCAGCCGACGTCACTGCAATCTACGACATCTTGTTAGGGAATAGGAAAGATTAAAAACACAATCAATAATATCTCTAGAACAAGTACTGCGGTCCTTTGAAACACCGCGGTACTTGTTTTTTATTTTTCGTGAGTTCGACGAAAATAACTTGCTGTGTTTCAGTTGGAGGTGTGTCAAAATAGAGGAGTCACGCTACGCGTGAGAAATCATTCAAATATTTCCAAATCTAACAAATAATTAATTTGCTTGAAACCAACAAATTAAATAAATGTTTGATTTGTGATGATTTGTTAGATTTCTGCGCGAAGCGCACTAAACCAGAATTTTGACACACCCTCTGTCACGAAGTGACTGAGGGGTATGATAAAAGCGAAATTGTAATTCCTTGAGACTATCATACTCCCCACAACCCCAATTCCTCCCCTGCCTGAGGGGAGGTGCCTGAAAGGCAGAGGGGTGGGAGCCTTAGAGGGGGAGCTACTAACAGAGTGATTATCAAAAGATAAATTCGTCGAACTTACGTTAATTATAAGTGTTGGGGAAAGTGAATGGGTGGGACTCTCACAAAGTTGCACCTATGGTGTCACAAAGCCATAGTTGCAGTAGAAAATTTTGATTAGTGTATTTGTCTTTTGGCTACGATGTCTCATAAATCAGAACTCTGTGAGCATAAATGTCATATAAAGTCAGGCAACTTTCCAAATATTTTTACACTTTTTCAAGGGACTTTTGGGTAAAATCTTACACTTTTTCAAGGGACTTTTGGTTGAGTGCCACACTTTTTCAAGGGACTTTAGTGAGAAAGAGGGTGTGTCAAACTCAGATTTTGATATAAACAACTGAATTATCTGAATGTTCTGAATTTCTCAACACCCTGGTTTATAGGTTTTTGTGAATTTATAAATAATCAGATTAATCAGAAAAATGCGGTTAAGCGAGTCAAAGCATGAGATTGCTCAATGCATTGCGAGGGTGAGCATTTTATTTAAAAATCAGTTGTTTTTTATTTTTGACACAGCCTCTTTGGTTTAATAAAAAATCGTTTTCTATCGTTTCAATTCCAGTCTCAGTACGCGGATTGGGCGGTTGTCGCCTTGATATTGATTTGGGTCGATACAAGTCTCTCCTGTTGAGATGAAGCCACATTTCTCCATCACGCGGCCTGAGGCGGGGTTGTCAATGAAGTGGCCGCTGATGAGCGATGGGATGCTTGTCGTCTTGACAATGTGTTCCACTATAAGCCGCAGCGCTTCGGTGCAGATGCCTTGATTCCAATAGGGTTTGCCCAGCCAGTAACCGATTAGTGGCTCGTCCTCTCGGGCGGGCAGGTTGCAGTCGCACGAGGGGCCGTATCCTATTGCGCCTACAACCTCACCTGTTTCTTTAAACACAATAGCCCACGTGCTATCGTTCATGAAGATGGTGCGTACAATCTCGCGGCTCTCCTCCACGCTCTTGTGGGGTGGCCAGCCTGCACGCGAACCAACATCGGGATCGCTGGCAAGAGTGAACAGCGCCTCGGCATCACTCTCGCACCATGGCCGCAGTAATATTCTCTCATTTTCCATTATTCCTTCATAGGTCAATTGTCCTGGCAGGCGAAGTTTCTCCTTCTTTGGGAAAGTGGCTTCGTAGGCGGCAAAAGCCTCTGGATTCTCATCGGTGACAAAATATCCCTTAGGAGGGCAATAAGTTGCCTCGATGATGCCATTGCTTCTCAGCCAACTGGGGATGAGTTCTTGAGCGAGGAAATAAGGCACCTCGGCATCACGTGGCTCGGCATGATAGTGGATGCCGAGTTTGCTGGCAAGGTCGAAACCTGCATTCTTGTAGAACTCTATGTTGCCCTCCATGCACAAGAAACCGATGCCCATCTCTCGGGCCTTTTCGAGAGCGAAATTGAGCAGTTTCAGGCCATAGCCATTGCGCTTATAGTCAGGATGGATGCTGATGGGTCCGAAAGTCCAAGATGGGCAACTAGTGCCGTCGTCAAGCACAAGCAAGGCTTTTGAAAACATGATGTGGCCTATAATCTTGCCATCTTCCTCCATCACAAAGTCAAGTTCGGGGATGAAGTCAGGATTGCTTCTATATTGATTAAGCACAAAATGCTCAGTGCATCCAGGCCGATACACGTTCCAAAACGATTCCCGCGTGAGTTCCTCCACCTCACGGTAATCATTGGGTTGTTCTAATCGAATGTTCATTGTAACTCTGATTTATATTTTCACCACAAAGTTACACAAAAAACAACAATAATTGGTGATTTTTTGTATTTTTGCCGAATCAAAAAAACGAAAAATGGCGAAAGAGTTTGTTTTCGATGCTGAGATTAAGCCTGTTGAGGGAATGGATGCCGCGTATATCGAGTTCCCTTTCGATGTCAGACAAGTGTTTGGCAAGGGTAGGGTTAAGGTTCATGTGACGTTCAATGGTGAGCCGTATGACGGTTTGCTCTGCCGAATGGGCACACCTTGCCACATAGTGGGAGTCCGCAAAGATATACGAACAAAAATCGGCAAACAGCCTGGAGATATGGTGCGAGTTGTGTTAAAGGAAAGAGAATAAAACTCTATCTTTTGAAATAGTTTGATGTCATATCTCAAAACAGGAACGCTTCCAGGTGGGTGTTCTTTGTTTTTTGTTGCAATTCGCTTTCCAAGCGGGAGGTTATGGCAGCGAAGAAGAAGGAGATAAGGTATTCATCGGTGCCTTCACTGCGAATTTTGCGAAGGGCATCGATATAGGCCGCTCGGTCTTTTATGTCGATGATGATGAGGGGATGACCGCAATGCATCATAATCCAGTTAGATAGAAGTTGGCCAGTGCGTCCATTGCCGTCACGGAAGGGGTGCAGGTACTCAAAAAAACCATGGAATCGTGCTGCTACAATCACTGGATGTATGTTGCGCGTCAATGCCTGGGCGGTTGATTCCATCAATTGTGGCACTCGTGAAATCAGTTTCTTGTGGTCGCCAAACACGGTGTCACCAGCTGCCATGTCGCAAGTGGTGTATTCACCAGGGACAGCGTCAGGCACACGGTAGGCGAGCGTGTTCTCGGTCACCAGTCGGTTGGTCTCTTTAAGTAAAGTTTCGTCAAAAGGAGCATCGGTGTGATGGGTGATGTAACGGAATGCCCTGAAATGGTCGGCAATCTCGGTACATTCCAACAATGACCTTCCCACAGGAATCATGCCTAAACCTTTCTCTTGCAGCACACGAGTGTCATCAAGTGTGAACGAGTTGCCTTCAATGGCACAGGAGTGGCATGAGAACAGCACTTCGTGCCAATCAAGATAATCCTTGGTTGACATCTTGTTGACAATGCGCTCCTCGTATTCGGCACGCACCCTCTCATAACGCTCTATCTCCTTCTGAAACATTCTTTTGAAACGATTAATATGCCGCAAAGGTACAAAAAAAGATTTTCTTTCAAAAATAAATTGATTAATTGTGGTGCCCTGTGTGTCCTTTGATGGATAAGTTGCGTTGACAACGCAACAAGCGGAACAAGCGGAACAAACGCAACAAACGGAACAGGCGGCACGTGTCATCGAGACAGGTGCCGCCTTGCATTACTGTATTTTGAGATTTTTTATTATTTCTCGCTCACAACTGAGAACTCACAACTGAAAACTGACAACTGAATCACATTCTTGCCTTCTGCTTTTCGCCTGCTCCTGAGCCGCGGTATTTGCTCTGTGCTGGGTTAAATTTCCAGGTAAGGCCGACCGTGAAGGTGCGACGGACTGGATTGAATGCGGTGGTCTCGCGAGGACCATAGACTGTTGCTCCCGTTCTGTTGGTGTTGAAAATATCGTCGCATCGCGCGTCAATGGTCAGCGTTCCGAGTTTGTGCAGATTGAAGTCACGCTGTATGCCCAATGTCACGCCGAATGGTGCGTGAGTGACGCGGAAGTTGTCGTGGTCGCCTTTAGACAGCAAGTGCATCGAGGCATTCAGTCTCCAGTCATGAGGCAATTCAATATCGTTGTTCCAGAAAAAGTCAACGATAGGATGATTCAGTGTGATGATAGTGCCTTCGGCACATGGAGTCTTATAGTTTTGGAATTCTATCATGAGGTTCCACATGGGGTGCCAACATCCTATCACGGGTCGCAGCGAGGGATTGATGACAAAGCGGTTGAAATTCTCCTTGGTGTTGATGGGGAGTAACAGGCTCACCAGTGGATCTTCGGCTCCAGGATAAGGCTCGGTTGATAATGTTTCGGTGTCCTTGATACGGGCATAGATGACACTGAGATTCATCCACTTGTAGGCAGCGTTGAGCACTAGGTTGTGGGTGTAGGTGGGTTTGAGATAGGGGTTGCCACTCTGGTATGTGTAACGGTTGATATAAATTGTCGAACTGGTGAGGCTGCTATAGTTGGGGCGCTCGATGTCACGACGGTAGGAGAGCGACACCTGAACGTTTCCTATAGGCATCGAGATTACAGCTGTTGGGAACCAGTCACCGTAGTTGCGGCACACTTCGTCCTCACGCACACCAAAGTTGTAATAATCGTTGCTCAGGTGCTCATAGCGTAATCCCACTTGTGTGAACACCCTTCCGAAAACTCTACCATACTCTAAGAATGCCGCTGTCGAAGACTCGTTGATTTCGGTGTCGGTAGTTTTCACAGGCACAGCGTCGGTAGCGGTGAACGAGTAGGCGTCGGTGCGGTGGTTGTGTGAGTATTCGCCACCGAGCGACAGGTTGCCGTTCCACACTGGATAGGAGAAGATGAGTTTTGTTGCCCAGAAATCGTTGCTGCTGCTGGTGTTGCTTTCTACGAAACGATTTGTTGCGGTGCCGTCGGGCGCTGTTGTGGTCTCGTCGGTGCTTCCCGGTGTCTCGGTTTTGTCGAAGAGTCCGTCAATGTTGAAGTCTATGCCGAGGTTGCCCACTTTACCATTATAATAAGCGTTGAATATGTGCTTTTTGAAACCCTCATCATTCCAAATCTTGCTATCGGAGTGTTCAATGAAGCTGCCGTTCTCATAGCTGTCGGTCAACATAGTGCCATGCCAGTTCATGCCAGGCCTGCGGTCATATTTGTAAAAGGCTCCAAAGCTATGATTGTTGTTCAGCATGTAGTTAATCTGCAGTTGTGGTGACCACCCCTTCATCACGTATTTTGAGTCTTGCGACATGAAACTCTCATAACGGTCGGGGCCTACAAAGTAGGTGATAGTGTTTTCTTGAAGCGATTTGCTGTGGCCAATTCGTCCTGCCCAGAACGATGCGGTGAGGTCGAGTCCGCCAATGCGATAGTTCATGTCGAGGTTGTTGGTCAGGGTGTAGCCATACTGATACCTGCCCTCCAAGTTGTCCTGGAAACTGAAACCCTCGCCTTGCGCTTTCTTGAGCTGGATTCGTACCACAGCCTTGGTCGAGGCGGCATAGCGTGCGCCAGGGTTCTGGATTACATCAACGTGCTGGATTTGGTCGGAGCGTAGGCGTGAGAGCTCGCTCATGTCCTGAACTTTGCGGCCGTTGATATACACTTCGGCATCACCACGTCCCAGCACCTTTACTGCTCCGTCGCGCTCAGCTTGGAGCGAGGGCACTCTGGCGAGAGCGTCGCTTACCGTTCCTGCCTTCTCAAGGATAGTGCCTTCAATAGTGGTGCGCATGGCATCGCCCTTGACACGTGTCTTGGGTAGATTGCTTACGACCACCACCTCGCCCAGCAATGTTGCTTCGGGTTGCAGAGTGATTGTGCCCAAGTCCACTCCGTTGGGGATAATATAAGCCGTCTGATAGCCTATATAAGAGACCTTTACCAGTCCACCATTTTTAAGGGCAGTGAGGTAGAATGTTCCTTGTTCGTCGGTAATGCCGCCTTGCACGTATGTAGAGTCGGGCATCGACATCATCACCACGTTCACAAACGGCATTGGTGCGCCGTTTTCATCAATTACTTTCCCGCTTACATCGGGAGCTTTTGACCCTGTAGCACTGGCAGTCAGGACTACCATCATAGCAGCTATAAGTGCTGTCGTTTTTAGAATAAACTCTTTCATTTTACTTTATTTTTAATTTTTGATTTTTTTGCGTTGTTCATGTCTTTGACGCAACAACGAGATAAAATGTTTCAGCGATTTTGGTGTTTTCATCAAGTTTTTAAGATTTTTAACAATTGCTGGCGGTTAAAAATATTATGGCTTTTGTGACGAATGGCAGGTTAGAGTTCATTATTTCTCAAAAATGTTGTATCTTTGCGAAAACGTTACAAATAAGATATTACTATGATTAAGGATTTCAATTTTTACGCGCCTACACGAGTGGTGTTTGGTCGTGAGTCGGAGAAGAAGATTGGTGAATTGGTTGCATCCTGTGGTGCCAAGAAGGTATTAATACACTATGGTGGCGGTTCGGCGCAGCGTTCGGGCCTGCTCGATGTGGTGCGAGAGCAGTTGCGTGCTGCTGGCATCGCATTCTGCGAATTGGGTGGTGTTGTACCAAACCCGCTGCTGTCGAAGGTTCGCGAGGGCATTGAACTGTGCCGTCGCGAGGGTGTGGACTTTATTCTTGCTGTGGGTGGCGGCAGTGTAATAGACTCTTCCAAGGCGATAGGTTATGGCGTGCCTTATGATGGCGATGTGTGGGACTTCTGGGCTGGAAAAGCGGTGCCCAAGCAATGTCTGCCCATTGGCGTGGTACTGACCATTCCTGCAGCCGGAAGCGAGATGTCGTCGAGTTGCGTCATCACTGCCGACGAAGGTTTGCTCAAACGTGGCATCAACAGCGACTTGTGCCGATGCCGATTTGCCGTGATGAACCCCGAGCGCACATTCACCCTTCCTCCCTATCAAACTGCAGCCGGAGCTACCGATATCATGATGCACACCATGGAGCGCTATTTCTCGAAGTATGAGGACATGACACTCACCGACTCTATCAGTGAGGCCTTGTTGCGCACCGTCAAAGAGTCGGCATTGGTGGTGATGCGCCAGCCCGAGGATTATCGTCACCGAGCGCAAATCATGTGGGCGGGTTCGCTGGCACATAACGACCTGACCGAGTGTGGCACCGAGAAAGACTTTGCCACACATCGCCTCGAACATGAGCTTAGCGCGCTCTTCGGTGTTACTCATGGTGCAGGATTGGCAGCTATATGGCCCTCGTGGGCTCGCTATGTCAAGGACAAGCACCTGAGTCGGTTTGTGCAGTTTGCCGTAAATGTGATGGGAGTCCCCAACGACTTTTCGCATCCCGACGAGACTGCCGAGTGCGGAATCTGTGCTATAGAGGAATTTTATCACCAGATAGGCATGCCCACCAATATCCATGAGTTGCTGGGACGCGATATTACCGACCAAGAGATTGACACAATGGTCGACAAGTGCTCGCGTGGCGGCACCATCACCCTAGGTGCGATGGAAGTGCTCGACGCCCAAGCTATGCGCGACATCTACCTCAAGGCGAGGTAGTCCCGCATCCGTCCTGTATGTTGCGTTGACAACGCAACAAACGGAACTGCAATAGAATGATAATCGTGACAAAAAAGCAGTAATGGATAAAGAAACCTACGAAGCCCAGAAAGCCTTTGCCGGTGAGAAGAAGCCTTCCATGCTACGCCGTTGTGTGGGCCATGACTATACAGATCGCCAAATCTACATGATTACGATGGTGACTGAAGGACGACGACCTCTCTTTGGTGAGGTGCTGGGAAGAAGTGATGCGGTTGGAGGCAGCGATGAGGCACCTCACATCGTGCTTTCGGAATTGGGGCGACGCGTTTCTGATGAGTGGTGGGCGGCATCGTTGCACCATCCTGAAATCGAGGTCATAGCACTCCAAATGATGCCCGACCACTTGCACGGCATCCTCTTTGTCAAGGAGAAGATGGAAAAGCCACTTGGCATGGCACTGCGAGGCTTCAAGCAAAGTTGCAACCGCCACTACCGTGAGCTAGTGCTTGGCATCCCGCCTGTTCCGTATGTTGCGTTGACAACGCAACAAACAGGACAAACAGGACAGCGGCGCAACCGTCGTGGCGAGGATCGTACTCATGGTATGCTCTTCGCTCGTGGCTATAACGACAAACTCTTGCTCCGCTCAGGCCAGCTTGATGCTTGGCTTCAGTATCTAGAAGAAAATCCTCGCCGCCTCTTGATGAAGCGAGAGCATCCCGATTTGTTTCAAGTGCAGCGTAATGTGGAAGATGCTGGTACCACATTCTCGGCCATAGGCAACCGTTTCCTGCTCAATCGCCCGTTTAAGTTGCAAGTGCAGTGCTCTCGCAGTCTTAATGATGTGGAAATCCAAGGCATGATCTCAAAATGCCTTGCTGCTGCCCGACAAGGTGCTGTACTTGTCTCTCCCAGTATCTCACCTGGTGAGAAGGCGGTAATGCGCGCTGCTTTCGATGCTGGCTTTCCCTTAATTTTCTTGCAGGAAAACGGCTTCACTGACCTCGCAAAGCCTAGTGGCGCACGAATGGAAGCCTGCGCCCGAGGTCAGCTGCTCATCCTTGCCCCGTGGGAGCATCACAATGAGAAAACCTCTATCAAGCGAGATTAGTGCCTCTCTCTCAACGAAATCGCCCACCGCATCTGCGATTGATGATGGCATCAATGTCCCGTCTATTGCGTTGTCAACGCAAAAAAGCTTGTAAATTCACTTCTGCCTCTTGCGGAAGTCGCTGGGAGTGCTGCCTCTCATGCGCTTGTAGAACTTGTCGAATGCCGCCGACGTGGAAAAATTCAGGCGATCGGCAATCTGCGCAACAGTCAGGTTGGTTGACTTGATGAGCCAAGTTGCTTCAATGGCCAGCATCTCGTTGATGCACTCTATCACGGTTCTTCCCGAGATGCTTTTCACGATGCGGGAGAGGTAGGTGGTGGTGATGTTCAATGTGTCGGCGTAGAACCTGATGTTATGTTGCTCTATGTAGTTTTTCTGTAACAATTCATAAAATGAGATGAAGATCTCCTCGGCTTGCCTTGAAATGGAAAGTTGAGCTTTCTCAAACGCTGCTATACTTATCAGGTCATTGATAAAGACGGAATAGAGCATTTCCAAAATCTCATTTTTCAGTGACATTGGGCGTGAGATATACTCGCTTATGAGCATCAAAACCGCCTTTACCCTGTTCGCGTCGCCACTTGTGAGCGACAATTTGCTGTTGCCGAACTGTGAGATGGGAACCATTGAAGCGCGCAACAGATTTCGGAATGCCTGTGCGTTGTGAGCTATCTGCTCGTCAACCATCAAACTAATAGCTTCAAAGTCGTCGCTCACATCAACTATGCTCAACAAAGTGCCGGGATAGTAGGTGTAGATGTCATTCTTGTAAAATGATAGTTTGGTATTTCCGTTCAAGAGCACCATTTCGCCTTGTGTAATAAGTGTGAATGTGTAGCAGTTGAGCGATTCGGTCATCTCATTGGTTGTCATAGTGCGCGCGCCGTTGAAAAAGGCACACGCCATTTTGCCGTTCCACAATTCATGCAAGTATCCCTTGCCGAACTTGTTATAGTAGTCTTGGAGATTATACATGACAATAAAAAACTTTGACGTTGCAAAGTTACAAAAAAAAATCAATGTTTCGTTTGGGATAATTATTGGTTTGTTAGAAATTTTGTCACTATGCGACTTTGCAGTAAATTTGCGGTGCAAATAACAACCATTATAAATCATATCAAAATGGATAAGAAAAAAACAATTGAGACATTACAATTTTTCGTGACTGTCCTCACCGAAGGCGCACTGGTACACAAAATGCAAGGACAACTTTTCAAGTCGCAAGGTTTAGGCAAACTGGGCGACAAGTTTGTTAACCACTTTACCGAGGAGATGGAATGGGTTGAGAAATTCGTTGAGCGCATTCTTGACCTCGGCGGAGATGTGAAGTTTGAAGGAGCAAAGGCACGTGACCTCGTTGCCGACCCCGTGGACTACATCAAGGCCGACCTCGCCATTCAAGAGAAGGGTGTTGAGCTTCTCTACAAGTGCATGGCCGAACTCCGTGACGACCCCACCACCTATGACATCATGAAGGCCTACCTCGCCGACGAGGAGGAAGACCTCTACTGGTCACAGGGACAACTTGAGCTCATCGAGAAGATTGGTGCTCAGAACTGGTTTTTCACGCAACTCTAAATCACATAGTTATGGAAGCAAAAGAACAAGTATTGGAAACTATGCGCAAGGCTGGTGTGCCTTTGAACGCAGGCAAAGTGGCTGAATTGTCGGGACTTGACCGCAAGGTCGTTGACAAGGCATTTGCCGAGTTGAAGAAAGAGGGTGCCATCGTGTCGCCCGTCCGCTGCAAGTGGGAACCAGCAAAATAAACCAATTCATCAAGGAGAAATTCAATAAGGCATAGCCAAAAGTTTCAGTATAAACGTAAAAGCGATACGGCTACCGTAAGGTGCATATCCATTTTTTGCCTGAGAGTGCCTTAAGCGGCACTCTTTTTGTTGTCTTTTAGACATCGGTATAGACCCGATGATTTTGCAAAAAAACCGAATCGGTCATAAATAGACCCCAAAAACATCCTTTTGTCGCCTAAAGACCGATTTGGGTTAAAAAAAAATCGAAGTGCGCCCGCTTCTTATACTCGCGGAAATACGAATGGGATCCGTGAGTTGTATTTTATAGCAATTTTCAATGATTCTCCTACTGAATTTGGTGAAAATTTAAAAAATCTGCATTTATATTTACAAAATAGTTGTTATTTTGCATAATTTATTTAATTTTGCCATCTAAATCATGGTAAAAGATGGCACTTAACGGCAATATATTCGCCTTTTACATTAATGGATTTTATAATCCATTGAACGACAGTGTATTACCCCCCCCCTCAAACTTTGGCATAATTTACTCAAAATCAACCTACTCACGGCACATTCCGCCACACGGTGCGGAGTGTGCCGCTTTGTTGTGTAATTCACTTGTTTAATAACTTATAATTCTCAGTGCTTATGAAGAAATTATTTATCTTATTATCCATTGTTGCCACCTTTAGCGTGGCAGGTTATTCACAGAACTATCAGAACTATCATTTTGATGTGAATGGTGACGGCTATGTGACCAGTGCCGATGTTACAGCCCTTTATGACTATCTCTTGGGCAATGTGCCCATAATCGATGGTCATGAGTACGTTGACTTGGGGCTTCCCAGTGGCACGCTGTGGGCGACTACCAACATTGGCGCCACCAACCCCGAGGACTACGGCGACTACTTCGCCTGGGGCGAGACCGAGCCTAAGGAGTCCTATGACTGGACTACCTACAAGTGGTGCAAGGGCAGTGACTACGCATTGACCAAGTACTGCACCCAGACCAATTATGGTTACAACGGCTTTTATGACGGCAAAAGTGAGCTAGACCCCGAGGATGATGCCGCCACCGCCAACTGGGGACCTAATTGGTGTATGCCGTCATTAGACCAGATTCAAGAGTTGATTGACAACTGCACATCTGTGTGGACCACGAGGAACGGCGTGAACGGTCGTCTTTTCACCAGCAACGTCAACGGCGCACAGTTGTTTTTGCCGGCCGTCGGTTACCGCTGGAATGTTGGGGACCCCGACGCCGGCACGCGCGGCTACTACTGGACGCGCATGCTGCGCGTCAACGGCCCGGCCAACGTTCACGTCCTGCACATCGATTCGAGTGTGTACATAAGCTTTGCAGGCCGCAGCCGCGGTCAATGCGTGCGACCTGTGTGTGTATCACAGAAATAGTGTGGTGCTTTTCTTCACGAAACAAATGTGGTTGGTTTGCATTGATGCAAATCAACCGCTTTTTTACACTGGGAAACCCGGGCGGCTCGCTTCGCTCGCAGGGAAAACAAGGTTTTGTGTTTTTCAATTTGAGAAAAATGCTTATCTTTGCAGAAACATTATGTGGCAAAGTAAGATTAAACAAGAATAATATGAAAAGTTTTAAATCAACTGCGTGGATTCTTCCACAACCAGTGCTCATTATCGGCACTTACGACAAGAATGGCAAGCCTAATGCCATGAATGCGGCTTGGGGCGGCCAGTGGGATATGAACGAAATCGTCATCTCACTCGGCTCTCATCAAACAACCGACAACCTTGCTGAGAATCCTGAGTTCACGGTCGCTTTTGCCACCGCTAAGACGATGGTCGCCTCAGACTATGTTGGCATTGTGAGTGGCAGAAAAGCCGCTGACAAGATGGAAAAGACAGGCTGGACTATTGAAAAAGCTCCGAACGTGAACGCTCCTTTGTTCATGGAGTTCCCTATGACTCTTGAATGTAGGGTTAAGCAGAAGATAGATGAGGATAAAATGGGTTATTATCTTGTTGCGGAGATAGTAAACATACTATGTGACGAGAAATGTCTAGCCGATGATGGTAAACCTGATGTCGAGAAAATGGAACTTATCACTTTTGATCCCGTGCATCACACCTATATTCAGTTGGGCAAAACCGTAGGAAAGGCTTTCGCCGACGGTTTTCAGCTGAATAAATAAATCAATTTGACAAACCACACAAAAATATTAGCTATGCAAGGAAACTTTTCTTACCACAATTCCACCAAGCTGTATTTTGGTGAAGAGTCTTTGAATTTTCTCAAAGACGAGTTGAAAAACTATGGACCCGTTGTGCTGCTGAACTATGGCAGTGGCAGCGTGAAGCGCAATGGCATCTATGACCAAGTGATTGCCATCTTGAAAGAAGCTGGCAAGACTGTTGTGGAGAACCCAGGTGTGATGAGCAACCCTACTTTGGAGAAGCTGAACGAGGGTATTCAGATTGCCCGCGACAACAATGTGGACCTGATTCTCGCCCTCGGAGGTGGCAGTGTTTGCGATTATTCCAAGGCTGTGGCTGCTTCAGTGTTCTACGACGGCGACTATTGGGACCAATTTTGGCTGCAACAGCAGCAGCCCGATGCAGACCAGAAGTTGCCGCCTGTGGGATGCATCCTGACAATGGCGGGCACTGGTTCGGAGATGAACGCCGGTACGGTGATTACCGATGCTGCAAATACTTTCAAGGTGGGCCACGTGTTTGACGACCGACTCATGCCTAAGTTTTCCATCCTCAACCCACGATTCACGATGACTGTTCCCGACGAGCAGATGAAGGCGGGCATCTACGACATCATGAATCACATCTTTGAACAGTATTTCTCTGACTTCGATGACAATACAAGCGACTATATTTCTGAAGGGCTGATGCGAGGCCTAATCGTGGCTTCGCGAATAGCCGTGAAGAACCCACAAGACTATGAGGCTCGCTCCAACATCATGTGGACGGCAACATGGGCGCTGAACACGCTCATTGGCTGCGGCAAACGTGAGGACTGGATGGTGCACATGATAGGCCACTCGGTGGGGGCTTGGACCCACGCTCCTCACGGCTATTGCCTCGCAGCAGTGTCGATGGCATACTATAAACGAGCCATGAAGGCAGGATTGCCCAAGTTCGTAAGATTCGCCAAGAATGTCTGGAATATCGATGGCAACGGCATGACCGACGAGCAGATAGCTGAAGCTGGTCTTGAAGCCCTGAAGAACTGGATGCTCGAGATTGGTCTCCCTCTTAAGATTAGCGAACTTGGAGCCACCGCCGACATGATTCCCGGTATAACCCAAGGTACAATCTGCTATCCAGCTGGCTACCTCGACCTCAAGCCCGAAGACATCACCGAGATACTGCAAGAAAGCATGTGATTGCCAGGTAACATAAGTTTAACCCGGAGTGGCCAGATGGCTACTTCGGGTTTTATACTTCTTGCAATGTTCTTAGTTGAAGACATTCATGAATCGCTGCGCATGTGGCCAATGCATAATACTACTATGCTATATTTCAAGTTAATAACTGTCAATGTGAGTGGAAAGAGGAATAACAGGAATCCTGTGGCTTTATTAATGACAGAATGAATAGCTACAAATTTCTTGTGGGCCAAATAGCCATATCCAATATAGAAGAACTTGAGGCACGCTATTAACCCTATCCAAAAACAAATCCAACTGGGAATATCAATAACGGGAGTCAGTTTGATGAGGCATGCAGCAACAAAGACAAAATCGGCTATCGTGTCCCACTTGGCACCAAATTCGTTCACGGTGTTGGTCAATCTTGCTACCCACCCGTCTATAATGTCGGTCAGTCCGGCAATGATGTACAGGATATAAAAAGCCGTTGAAAGTGCTGGAAAAAACAGCAGCGCAATGCTGCACAAAACCCTGATGCCTGTTATGTAATTTGCCATTTTTTGTCCATCAATTTAATACTTCAACGTGCCGTTTAAAATCTTGCTTCGTACGCCTTTCACGGCTGGCTTATAATATTCGATATCCATCGCTTTAACGATGCGCTTCAACTCATCCATCAATTCGGGATAGAATTTGCACATACGGAAGGCGAGCTTCATACAAACCGACTGAATGCCTGGGAACTCCTCAATGCTAATCATGTGCTCAAAGCAGAAATCGAGGAAGTCGGTTCTTAATTCATCATCTTTCAGCTCCAATCGCTCGATGACATTCAGTGCCAATCGCCTGACCGATGAGTTGTCGGTCTGCATTGCCAAGTTGATGAAATCATTGAGTATCACTTGTAGTTGTGACAGTTCGTCCTTGCTGCCCTTGGTCAACCCCCACAAGGCACTCCTTGACACCCTATAATCATCATTGAATGCGTAGCGCCGAGCGAAGCCAAGGAAATCACCCTCCGATTTCACCTCCTGATAAATCTCTTGGGCGCCTCCTTCACTGAACGTCTGTCTAAGTCTCTCTACTGTTATCGCCATGTTATTACACTATTGGTATTTGGATAATCGAGAGCCATTTCTCTGGGTCATCCTGGTTCCAGGCACCATCAATGTAGCTGGTGCGGGGTTGCCCTGCAACTTTGTAGCCTTGCTCTTCGATGTAGCGGAATGCTTCGATGAACGACTCGTAGAAGCGTTCGTATGGACCTACGTGTTTCATACAGAGCACCTTGTGGATAGCAGGCAAACGCTTGAACTGGATGATACTGCTATCTTGTCCCATCTCTTCTACCTGTTCACAATACTCGATGTCAATATCCGTCGGCGTGTATTCCTTGTTGTGCACCATAGTGAAGCAGTATTCAGGAGTTGGGCACTTACAGCCCAAGCGTTGCATCTCTGGCCCTATTTTTTCGTAGCACATTGGGCCGAGAGCCGCATAGTCGGGGATTACTTCACGATGACTTGCCACGATGATTTCGGGCAGTGATTGAATACTGAATTTTTCCATTGTCTTCATTTCTTTGCGAGAGTTCCGCCAGTCGAGCAGTTGGTTTCTGCGGGCAATCAGCTGCTGTAGCTGCGTCTCCGTCTCCTTGATCTTCTCGGTCATCTGCTGGATGCTGGGCGTGTGCGAGTCATCTTCATACAAATCCTTGATTTCATCCAGTGAGAAACCGAGACGTTGCAGGTCGCGGATGTCCTTTAGTTTCTGCATTTGGCCGATGCTATAGTATCGGTATCCCGTACTCTCGTCCACCTCGTCAGGTGTTAGCAGTCCCTTCTGCTCATAGTGACGCAAAGTCTTTACAGTAACCTGCATCAACCGTGAGAACTCTCCGATTTTTAATTTTGTTTTCTTACTCATCATCGTACGACGTTTTGCTAAGCGACTGCAAAATTATGGTATGCCCTAAGGGACGAGTCAAGAACCTACAATGGATTTAACACAAGTTTAACAACTGCCTAATTTTTCATGCGCTGTTGGGCGTCCTTGCCGGCGCCTGTGCCTTTGTATTTGCTGCGAGTGGTGTTGAAGCGGTAGTTGAGTGAGATTTGGAATTTATGGGTTGAGTAGCGGTTGTTCTGCTGAATCTGGTAGTAGCCCATGTCGGCGAACTCGTTGAAGTGGTTGCGCTGGAGCACATCGAGCACCGAAGCTTTAAGGGTGAGAGCGTTGTCTTTCAGGAAGCTTTTCTGCACCACAAATCCTAATTTTATGTTGTCACAGTCGCAGTAGAAGTTCTGCATGTGGCCGCGTGAGCGGAACATGAAGTTGATGTCGAATCTCCAGTTATGCTTGAAGCTGAAGGTGTTGAATGCGTTCAACGTGAACACGGGCTTGTTATAATAGTTGCGACGCATGCCGTCGGGACCCTCTATATCGAGGAAGAAATCCTGCTTATCCACTCCCGCAGTGGCATTGAGCGACCAGACGCCCACTCTTGGTGTTGCCGAGATGTAGAAGCTGTAGGTGTTGATAGGTTTGTCGAGATTTATGTGCTTGATGAGAGCGGCATCATCATCGCTGATAAATGACCATTGGGTGATGGCGTTCTTGCAACGTTCGTAGGTTGCTGTGAATGCGAGCCACCGCCAAGAAACATTAAGCGTGAGGTCGCGCAATCGTTCATTGAGCAACTGCGAGTTACCTGCCTGCATCGAGTAGCGGCTGATGTAGGTGACGGCATCGTTCATAGCAAAGAAGGTTGGGCGGTTGGTCTTGATGCTGTAAGACAAACCAGCGTTCACGTTTCCTATCATTACCGAATAGGCGGCGGTAGGGAAAAACTCGTCCATGTTGCGATGCAAGAAGTCATTGTTGGTTTGGTCGTCATAGTCATATAGAGTGTGCTCGTAGCGCAACCCTACGCTCGCCTGGCCGTAACGCTCAAAGCTCTGGCTTAACTCAGCAAAGGCGGCGATATTGTTCTCGGTGATGTCAGCATCGGTATTTGCGATTGATGCCTTGTCAATCCAGTAGGTGTTGTGGCGCTTGGCGAAAGTCATCTCGGTGCCGCCCTCAATCTTGCCTTTCCACACGGGGTAGGAGAGTACCAGTTTGGTGGCATAGAGGTGACTGTTTGAGCCTGACTTGCTGAGCACGTAATCATCTTCGACAAGACTTTTCTCAATGTTTTCCCTGTCGGTGTTGATTTCTGACTTCATAAAATCGAAGTTGAAGTCAATGCCAAGTTTTCCCACTGTGCCGCTATAATAGGTGTTGGTGAGCCAACCTAAAGGCTTGCTCTCCTTGCTGGTCTGCTCCGAATAGAGATGGTCGATGAGCGTCACATTCTCAAACACATCCTCGTCATAGATTACCATATTGGTGCCACCTAAGTAGTGCGTGAGGTCGGCGCGCAAGCCCACCGAATGATTGTCAGAGATTTGCCAGTTTACACCTGCTGTATAGGTCAACTGGTCGTTTTTCCACGTCATGGTGTAAGGACCGTTCTGGCGAAAGATTTTAGTGGTTTTTGTTATTTCTTCCAAATCGCTGTACTGGCGATAGTCTTGATGGAAATAATACACCGACCCAAACATATCCACGTTGTTGATGCGATAATTCATGCCCAGTTTGCCTGACGGGCGGTTGAAGCCATAGCGCAGGTCCTGCTCGCTGGTCAACGTGAGGTCCACACCCAAACCCTCGCCCTGCTGCTTCTTGGTGCGGATGCGGACCACCGCTCGAACAGTTGCATCGTATTGAGCACCAGGGTTGTTGATGACTTCCACGTCGCGGATGTCCTCGCTGCGAAGGCGTTTCAACTCGCTGTCGTCACGCATAAGGCGGCCATTGATGTAGATAAGAGGTGCACCTTTTCCAAGCACTTCGGGAGCGTCCTCGCTGCCAGTCATTCCTGGCACCTTGATGAGCATCTCGCCAACCGTTCCTGTGCTGGCGAGAGGCGTTCCCTCAATACGGGTGACTATGGCGTTACCCTTCAGACGGGTGTTAGGGAAATAGCCTTTTACGACCACTTCCATCAACTCCATCATCTGGTCGTCGTATGGGATGGTGTCTTGTTCTACGGAAAGCTCATGTGCTTGTGAGCTAAGGATTCCCAAGCCAAACAATAACCCTATTGTCAGTAATTTATATGTTACCTTTTTTACCACACTACAGCACGTTTCTCTTTGGGGAGGTACATCTTGTCGGTCTTCTTGATGTTGAACGCTTTGTACCATGGGTCAATCATTGGTAGAGCGGCGTTGACGCGAAGCATGTTGGGTGAGTGAGAGTCGCTGTCCACAAGGTTGGCAAGCGATTCGGGAGTGCTGTTGCTTGCCCACACGCGTGCGTTGGCGAGGAAGAAACGCTGTGCTGGTGTGAAACCGTCGATTTTCTTCAGTGGCTCTACCTTCATGCGGTTCTCAAACGCGCGGTATGCGATGTTCAGACCGCCGTTGTCGCTCACGTTCTCACCGAGGGTTTTCTCACCATTCACTTTCACACCAGGAAGAATCTCTTGCTGGCTGAACCAGTCGGCAATAACCTTTGTGCGCTGGTCATAGTTGGACTTATCCTCTTCGGTCCACCAATTGGCGAGGTTTCCATCCTTGTCGAAGAGACATCCCTTGTCGTCAAAGCCATGAGTCATCTCGTGACCGATAACCATGCCTATGGCGCCATAGTTGCTGGCATAATCGGCCTCAGGGTCAAAGAATGGAGGTTGCAGGATTGCAGCGGGGAAGTTGATGCTGTTGAAGCGAGAATTGTAGAAGGCATTCACGGTCTGCGGGGTGCAAGCCATAACGGTCTTGTCAACTGGTTTGCGCCAATGCTTACGCAGGTTAGCCTGAGTGGTTTCTTGCGATATGCGTATGTAGTTCTCAACCAAGTTTTCATTCTCACGTATGTCGATATATTTCTCCATATCCTGCCACTTGTCGGGGTAACCCACGTTGATGTGCATTGCGTGCAGTTTCTCGATAGCTTTTGCCTTGGTCTCTTCGCTCATCCAAGTGTTGTCTTTCAAGCGGTCCTCAAATGCCTGCTGCAAGTCTTTCACGAGTTTAACCACGCGCTGCTTGCTGCTCTCGGGGAAGTACTTCTGAACATAGAGTTTGCCAATAGTCTCGCCCAGGCTGCCACTTATGAGGCTCACGGCGCGCTTCCATCGGGGTTGCTGCTCCTGCACGCCTGTGATTTTCTTGCTTGCCTCAAAGCTGCGGTCGCTGAAATCGTCGGAGAGGAATCCAGCGAAGCCCTTGACGATGCTAAGCTCCATAAATGCCTTCCAGTCGTCGATGCTGGCGTTAGCGAGCAGATCTTCCACCACATGGAGTGGTTCAAGTTGTCCCACGTTCACTGTGTCGATATCCTGTGGATATTTGATGACGTCGCGATAGGTCTCCCAGTCGATGCCCTTGAAATCTTGCTTTAGCTGATTCCAAGTCATGATGTGGATGCGCTTGTAAGGGTCGCGCGCTGCAACCTGGTCGAGTTCGGTAACACCTATCTTAGACTCAATCTCCCATTCGGCTTCCATCATGCGTTGGGCTTCCTCATCGCTGTGTCCCACCATCTTCAAGAGATCCTTGTTGAGCTCTTTTATGGTGTTTACCACCAACTGCTGCTGCTCGCTGGGGTTAGCATAGTATTCTTGTGAAAGAGATGTGCCGCCATGACCCGCACCCATCATATACGCATCGCTGTTGAAGGGATTCATTGACAGATAAATGCCGAAAGGCGCTGTGCCGAAGCCTTTGGCATCGAGTTCATACATCACTTGTAGCATCTCTTCGCGGGTCTTGATTGCACGCACTTGGTTAAGGTATGGCAAGATGGGCTTATAACCCATTTCGTTGCGGCTCACGGTGTCCATATACAGGCGGTAGAGGCTGCCTATCTTTTGGCCGTCGGTGCCTTGAGGCATGTGCTTGCCTGCATATTCCATGATAAGGTCGTTGATGCGGTCGTTGTTCTGCTCATAAAGGTCGGTGAACGCACCATTCTCGGTGTGCTGCTTGTCGAGAGGGTTTGCTTTGAGCCAGCCGCCTACGGCATACTGCCAAAAGTCATCACCAGGTTTCACACTAAGGTCCAAATTGGCCTTGTTGATTTGTGCCATGCCTGCCACGAAAGCGATGGCAAGTGTTGTGGCAAAGAATAGTTTTTTCATTGTAGTAAAAATTATGGTTGTTTTCTGAATAATCGTGTTGTTAGGAGCGGTTCTTATGCGCCTTCATTACTTTGACGCAAAAGTTTCCAAAAAACTTCATGTTTTCAGCATTTTTTTATTTCGACACTAATAAATATGATATTCCAATGCCACTTAAGGTAACTATAGCTATTGCTGTAAATGATATAGCAAAAGTCAGTATCATGTATCCCAAAATGCGGCGCTTTGTATATCCTGAGAATTGTTTTAGTGTCACGAAGATCATAAACACGGCAATGAGATATAAGATATCAAAATTTAATATATTTCCAATCATTGAGAAGAGACTGAACGAATTGGAAGTATATACTGTTGCCACTATGAATTCCGAGAAGCGCAGGTCGGGATTATTTGGGGAGTGGCGCAGGAAAAAGTATAATGGCCATGAGAACAGCATAAGTGTCAAGAATGCGAAAATGGCTGGATTCTTTTTCCATAGAACCATCATAATCTTGGCAAACTTGAAGCCGTTTTTATATAAGGGCGACTCTTCTTGCTCAATCTGTTCATCCATAACACGTTTCGCCTCTTGCTTAACCTCTTCTTTCCCTTGTTTAACCATCTCGCTTTGCTTGCCAGTTGGCTGGGGGTCGGTCGCATCTACGTCAAGTTTGATGCCTTGTTCTATTATTAATGAGAAAGTCAACAGTATGAAGAACATCTTGAATGGCGGGAAATAGGCCGACTGCATGCCGCTCAGGTAGTCGCGAATCATATAGCCTGGGCGAAGCATCAGGTCGCGAAGGCTGCGGAACATGCTGCGGTTGCCCATTCCCCACACGTTGAGGAAATGCTGCAATGCCTTCTTAAATGAGAAGCGGCCCACTGTTGCCGACTGTCCGCAGCGTGGGCAATAATTTCCTTGGTATTCAGTGCCGCACGAGGCACACTCATGGGTTGACTCGGAGAGCGGAGCCAGCTTGGGAGGGGTGATTTGCCAAATGTGGAAGGCGCGCTTCAAGATAGCCCGCTTCTTTTTGGTGGTCAAGTAACTGAGAACCTTCTTTATTCCGCTTTTTTTGATATTTTCTTTTTTCTCCGAGTTCTCATCCACCTCGGTCTTATCCACCTCGGCTTCTTGCTCCTCGGCTTCTTGCTCCTCGGTCTCTTTTATATCATTTTCGGTAGAATCAAACTTTTTCACATAGACTTTTGAAGGATTGCCGTCCAAGTCGTTCATCTCGGTTAGGAACTCACATCCATATTTTTCGTATAGCCCACTATAATTAGTTGATATATACACTTGCAACACCTGTTCTTCTTTCGCAAGGCGTTCGATTTCCTTAAACAGAAGTTCCACATAACGATGTCCCCGATGCTCAGGGAAAGTATAGACAAATCCCATCCATGGGGTGAGTTCTGTAGGTTGGATGTCATCCTTCTGGGCATAAGTACAATAAGATATCAACTCGTCACCATCAATGAGCAGCAAGACCTTTGAGTTCTCTCCAACGGTGTCGAAAAAAGTTCCTTGGCTCAGCAACTCATAGAGAAATGCGCCTGATTTCCAGTCGCTTCTCTTGATTTCCTCAAGCCAGTGGTCTTGTCTGTCACTTTCGTGAAAACTGATTACTTCCATTAATCTGTTTTTTATCCATTGCAAAATTACCATATTATGACAATACTCACAAATTAATCACCATAATAGTTTTATTGATGCCCGATTGGCATGACATATTTATTCAATTCCTAATCTTATCCGGGCTTCATAGTTGGTGAAGATTTCTTTTGCAAGGTGCTGGCACTTGGTTTTCTCTGGGCAGTCGGCACAGGTATCATAGCCTTTGCTCATCACACACTTGCGAATCTCGCACATCGAACTGCAATAGGGAGTCTTACAACCCTCTGTTCGGCAACCCATACAGTTGATCCATTCGGGTCGTATGACATCAGTATGATTCAGCTCGTTCCACAGTTTTGCGGTCTTCTCGCGCAAAGCATCATCGTTGTTGATAGTTGCGATTCGTGCGTCACATTTCTCACAATCGAGCCCGCAATAGGCAATAAGTAGATTTTTCATATTATCTGTTGTTTTTTCTTTGTTCTAATTATGTGTCCCTCTTCGATAGCGGCATAAGTTGCTAAGAGGCAAACGAAGGTGGCGGAATATTGTAATTCTATCAATGGCAAAGTGAGAGGTATTGCAAATAGCAAAGCGCCAGTGAGTTTGTTTGCTAAAGAATGAACGGCCATAAATTGTTTATGCAGGATAAATCCAGAGAGGATATTTATGAATTTGATTGCTGCAATGACGCCTGTCCACAAATAAATCCAAAGGGGAATGTCAAGTACTGGGAGCAGTTTTATCAAGCAAACCACTACAAAGAAGCAGTCGGCAGCAGAGTCTAATTTCGCTCCTAAATCACTTGTTGTGTTTGTTCGTCTGGCAACCCACCCATCAAGCATATCTGATACTCCTGCTATGATATACCAAGCATAAAAAGCTGGTGACAGTGCTGTACAAAAAAGCAGTACAATGCTGCACATGACCCTGATTACTGTAATGATGTTGGCTGTCATGTCTTTAACCTTTTATTTTAAGTCCTGGATAGTAGCACCAAGCGATAAAGGCAGGGATGACAGATGAGATAAATTGCAGCCAACGGAAATCCACCACACAAGACCAGCCTCCAATCAAAGCACGAAGGCCATAGAGCACGATAATGACAATAATGGCAGTACGAGTCAATGGGAGCCGTCGGATGTCACCAGAGGCCGAAAGGGCATAGAGTCCTGCCAGTGTGAAAGCAATAGCAATTCCAACGGTTAGGGCATAAAGCATCCAGACGTGGCCACGTACCATGTTATGCATAAATTCTTTGATACCATAAGCGTCGAATGCTTTATCTAAAGCAAATAGGCATACGGTGTGCCCGATGGCAATAATGAAATGGAGCACCGCTCCAAGGCGTAATCTTTTCATTGTTCTATCTGCATCATCATACCACATTGATAATCTGGCAACTGGCTGTCTGTCCAAGTCTATTTATGGTTATAGGCATAATACTTTAAAGGATAAAACTACGTGGATAAAAGTCGCTGTAAAAACGGCCATCGGTGGCGGTGAATTTCAAGACGCAGTAGTTGGGGTCGGTTACACCGCGAGGGTAGTATTGCTCGTCTCCCTCAAGCCAAATCATCTCCTTGCTCTCGGCGTCTGTCAACACCTCCATTGTGCCACGCAACATCATGCCTTTAAAACCTTTTTCATCGCAGAAATAGATGCTGGCCTTGGGATTTGCCTTATAGTGCGCTACACGCAGCGAGAATGTGTTTGTGGTGAAATAAAAGACCTTGATACCTTCGCGCTTACGTGGTGCCAACATGGCCTTGGTGCAGGGATAGCCCTCGTTGTCTACCGATGAGATATAGGTAATAGGCAACGAGTCGGCCATTTGGGTGATAAGTTCTTTTACAACAGCCAAAGCAGAATTGACCTTCATAGCCTCATAATCGCTGACAGTAAGTGTCTTACGCCAACGCTTCAGTTGTGGGAAGTACATCTTCATCTGTCCTATGTACTCTTCGCGCGAGATATTAGTGCCGTTCCCATCGTTGAAAGCTCCAACGAACTGGGCACAGTGCTCAATCATCTCATCCATCGTGCACTCCTGTAGGAATTTTCCGTCCCTATAGCAGTACATGCAATAATCTTCATTTTTACTACCGTCGGCGTTTGTGCCGAGAACATCGTCGGTGAGTGGCATACCGCAACTCTGACAGAATTTCATTTTTTTCATATTTCTTATATTATATAACAGTAATAAGTTTTACAGTTTATCAATTTCGTCTTGCAAGTTAGCCAAAAATCGCCCTGCATGTCCCCCATCCATCTGCACATGATGGAACTGAAAACTGATGGGCAATGTGGCTTTGAACCACCCTTTGCGGTATTTTCCCCACATGACCATAGGGTTGTTGAATACCTTGGCATATTGGTTTACAATACAATCCAGTTCGGTTTCAATCATTGCTGAAGTGCCTATCACCATAGCTTCCTCCAGGAAATTGCTTTCACAGTTCTGGCTTACCGATTGTGTCAAGGTCATGTAATCGTGGTTGAAATGACTCAAGTCATCGTTGTATGGGATATCGCAAGAACTGATGCCGCCTTTTTTGTTGTTTACAATCACATTGACAGCCAAGCAGTCATATTTATATAACTTGCCATGCTCGGGCAGCGCATAGAACTCTTCAATTGGACTTGCCGCCTTACCGATACACCAGCAGAGCAGCATGTTGAAGCTCAATTCGCGCTTTTTGCTATATCTCAGAATCCTTGTCACGTCCATAGTCTTTACAAGAGTCACCATGGGCATAGGTGAAGACATCCATAGATTGAATGCTTCCTTGCGATTGCTGTCTTTTGGATTGATTTCAGTTTTCATCGTTTCAATAAGGGTGATAGTAGGTGTAATCTTTGACCGAATTGTAGGCGATTACCTTGCCGTTGTTATCGAAGGTGACGATGAAGAGCATCTGTTCTGGGCCTGCTATTTCGCCCACCATCTTGCGGTAGCCCCATTCCTCGCCAGTTTCGTTGGCATTCTTGAAGAGTGGCGTACCCAAGAGGTCTTGGATGTCGCTCTTAGTCATGCCCATTTCTACTTTGTTTATTTTCACTGTGTCGCGGGTTGTAATGCAACCACTTAAGCTCAAGGCCATCACTAACGTGATGATAATAGCTGTAACTGAAATAATTATACTGTTTTTCATTGCCGTAAGTTTAAAAAAAATCTCACTAATCCTTGATTTCTCTAATCTTTCCTCTCTACTTTCTACTCTCCACTCTCCACTCAATCCTTTACACTCACTCCTCCCAGGAAGTTGCTGGCGATGATGTGAAGACTTGGGGCGTTGGGAATTGTCCTGCCCACGGTCTCGTTGCCCACGCCGCCAATGAAGCTGCGGCTTTTCACTACCACATTTACATTGGAAGGAACAAGCAGTTCCACGCCACCCATAAAGGTGTGGATGTCAATCTCCTCGTCCTCATTGATGACAGCGTCGCGCAAGTTAAGGCGCAGACCGCCAAAGAATGCGTCAAGGCGTGCGCCATGGAACTGCTCGCCACGGTAAACGTACTCGTCGCCACCAAATCGCACGGCGCAGTGAATGCGCTTGCCGTCCTCGCCCTGAGGCACGGGCCGCTGCAGCCACTGGTCGGGATTACGCTGATAGCTGCTCACGATAAGCTTAACGCCTATAATAAGAAGTAAAACTGGAGCCAAATACTCGGTCCAGGGATGATTCCACACCCAGTCAAACCAGTCGAGGTGGAAAATTCCCCACATACTTACCAGCTTCATCAAAGCGGCAAAAATAAAAACGATTCCTACAATTGTTCTGCGTGTCATAATTCTGAAATTTTAGTTTGCCAGACTGAATTGCCTGCGCTAATATGAATAAATCAGGCTGCGCCTCGGTAATGCTCATGCAAGCATGGCACTGCACTCGGCTTGCACTAATTTTGACTGCAAAATTGCGGCAAAATTATCATCACCGCAAGTTTTTGGGATATTCTGCACGCTTTTGTGACGAATGACATACAATTGGGATGAATTGTGAAATATGTGATGAATGGATAAGGTTGTGTGATATGTCCTTTGCGCAGGGAGGGTGTGTCAAAATAAGAACAAATGATTTATCTGAAAATCAGAATATTCAGATGCTTCAGTTGTTGAAAAATTAAGTCCGGTTTTTGATACTCCCTATTTTAAAGAAAAAGAGCAAAACAAAAATTCTGTTCTGACATAAATCCTGATGACCGATTCGGGATAAAGGAAATTTGGGTTTAGAATTCTATGGTCTGATTGTGTCATCGAAAGTTTTGGGCGCAATCACTGATTATTCAGTAATTGTCGATGTGTTTTGGTACGTGCGACATACTTCTCAAGATACCACTTCTTGAACTGATCAGCATCGGCAGGATAGTAACTCCAATGGTCTAATATATTCCAAAGAATAGCCTTCATACCAAGTGGAGTGCCATCTTCTTCATAAGGTAAAATGGATGGCAAATTATAACTCTCAGTATAGTAGTCTAGACATTTCTGCGGAATAGGGTTATTCTCCAAGACCATCCTCACCCATGCTTCCTCATACCCCCACATAAGGCTATCTATTCCTTCGGGAGGGTATTCCTCGCCATTATAATAGTGACAGTCTAATATCAGCTCTTCACGTGTCATAACAGATGTAAAGATACATTTTTTTGTCTTTTCTAGAGTAGCACACTATTTCTGCGAAACTCGCACCGCTCGCACGCTTTCACCGCTACTGCGTACGCTTTCGGTACACCATAAATTATTATAATAAGATGCAATCAAGTAGCAAGCGGTTTGCTGCGAATTCACATAACGCGAGCGTGACCAATAGGAGCCAAAAGAACCTACATTGCCGAACTCGCTATCCCAGCGGTAGCCCGCGGCAGGGAAAAATATCGACGCGCCATTGATTTTGCTGGTCACCAAGCGACCCCAAACACCATTTCTTTTAGTCCACACGTCGGTGCAGTTAACAATCAACTCATTAATCTGCTCCTTTGACGGCATGCGCCACTCTGGTCCCCAATTGGCGGTAGCGGCATCGTCCTCAGGGTCAAGTTCTGTCTTGTTATCGATGTTATTGCTATACTTGGTTATCGCATTTTCGCTACCGTTGCACCACTTGTAGGTGCTCCAGTTATAAACATCCTTGGTGGTGGTCTCGCCCCAGGCGAAGTAGTCGCCGTAGTCCTCGGGGTTGCTGGCGCCCACGTTAGTCATCGCCCACAGTGTGCCACTTGGCAAGCCCAGATCAACATACTCATGCACATTGCCTAGAAGGATGTTATAGACCAATGTTATATCACCTACCGTGATAAAACCATCGCCGTCAACGTCGCTGGTGGCTAAATAGGTTTCGTCGCCATCAAGCAGGTAGTTGTAGAGACAAGTGACATCGGCTGAGGTGACCGCTCCGTCACCATCCACATCGCCATTTTGAGCGAAAGCCATCTGTGAGACAAGCAACACAAGAGATAAGGCAAAGACTTTCTTCATGATAGTAAAGTTTTATGTGTTCTGAAATATGTTACAAAGGTAAGCAATTATTTTGAATAAATAGAAAAGTAATGGATGGTTTTGTGATATGGTATATTTGTTATACCTTTGTCGGTGAGTGTTGAAGAAATCTTCTTTTAGTTAGCTAACAAAGACCAATGAGGATTATGAACATATTTAAAAGATGTTTCGCATCGATAGTTGTTTTGCTGCTGGCATTAGTCCTTCATGCGAGTGATGTCTTGCCAGCAATGCCCGATTATGGCGATTCCACGCAGTGGTATGTGCAGGATCGCCTTGCTGCTGCCGACATCTTTTATGTGATATCGACCGAAACGAGAGACTATCTGACGCCCGATGGCCAGATGTTCCACTATGCCGACACTTATAACGACAGCGTGCGCACTGCTCTTACTGGAGAGATGGTGGGTGTGGACCACCTGTTGAGCGGGGAGCTTAACTATTATTCGCCTTACTACCGCCAGTGCACATTGCAGTCATTCACTTCTGATAGCCTCGTAGCCGAGCGCCTGCCGCTGGCTATGGAAGACGTGAGTAGGGCTTTTGACCACTACTTGAAGCATCAGAATCAAGGGCGGCCCTTCGTTCTTGCGGGTTACAGTCAGGGCGCGATGGCAGTTCTGCAACTTTTGCAGGAGATGGACAGCACCACATTTGACCGCTTGATAGCCGCATACGTGATAGGGGCGAACATACCACAGTCTTTGCTTGACTCCTGCCCGCATATTGTGCCTGCCAGTGGTGCCGACGATACGGGAGTGACGATTTGCTATAACTCGGTGCGTGACCCCAGCTGCGTGGTGCATCTAATAGGCGATGACAATGTGGTGGCCATCAATCCCGTGAACTGGTGCACCGACGACACGCCGGCCTCGCTGGTCACGGTACCCTCGCCTGGAAAGCACGATGTGGAGCAGCCGACCGATACTCTCACCGTGCGTCTCGACCCAGCAACGCATCTGCTATTGGTAAGTGGCTACACCGGCACCGACTATGTGCTGCCACTCATCGGCAAGGAAGGAAACTACCATTCCCGAGAGATATGGCTCTATCGCAAACAGTTGTGCGATAACATAGCATTGCGAACTTGGGTCTATCTATTTGGGTACATAAATAGTTAAATCTTTAGATTAAACGGTGATTATTACATTTTATGAGAACATTTTACAGCATATTATTGCTTTCTCTCGCATTCTTTTCTATGCGAGGGGAAACCTCTGCTTTCGCTCGTGGGGCTGATGTGAGTTGGTGCACCGAGATGGAAGCCGATGGCAGAAGATTTTATAACGCCGACGGAGTGGAGACCGACATCTTCGCCTTGATGAAAGAGATAGGCATGAACGCCATCCGTTTGCGTGTTTGGGTAAATCCGCAACGCTTCGGCTATGGAGCATGGTGCGACAAAGCCGATGTGCTGACAAAGGCACGCCGGGCAAAAGCGCAAGGATTGGATTTGCTGATCGACTTTCATTACAGCGATTTCTTTGCCGACCCTGGCACACAAACCTTGCCCCTTGACTGGAACGGTTTTACACGCGAGCAAGTCAATGTTGCGATGGCCACCCACACCAAGGACGTGCTTCAAGCACTAAAAGCCGAAGGCATTGAGCCGAAATGGGTGCAGGTGGGCAACGAGACCAATTCGGGGATGGTTTGGGATTACGGCAGGATTGACTGGAACAGTTACGGCAGTGACCGCTTCACCGATTATGCCGAGATGAGCAACGTGGGGTATGACGCTGTGAAAGAAGTGCTACCCAATGCATTGGTGATAGTTCATCTCGCTAATGCGCATAATGTCGCCGACTACGACTGCTGGTTTTTCAAGGATTTCAAAGAGGCAGGCGGCAAGTTCGACATGATAGGTCTGTCGCATTATCCCGACTACAACAACTGGAACAGCGATGCCGACGGAGCGGTGAGCAACATCAATGCCGCCCGCAACATCAAGGCGGTGGGCGAGAAGTTCAACGTCCCTGTGATGATTGTCGAGACAGGCTTCAGTTGCCATGATGCCGACAAGGCGTCGATGGTGATGAAAGACCTGTTTGAGAAGACAGGGAGCCTGTCGCAATGCGCGGGAATCTTCTATTGGGAGCCCGAAGTTGACGGTGTTTGGAAACCAGCATATTACAATACCGTTGGGTGGGGAGCCTACGGCATGGGTGCTTTCACCACCGATGGCAAGCCCACTGCGGCACTTGATGCTTTTAATGGCAATGATAATCAAATTCCTGGTGATGTTAATGGCGATGGAAACGTTACAAGTGCTGACATTACAGCTCTCTACAATTGGATGCTCAATAATGATGCCAGTGATATTGTGAACGGCGACCAAAACGGCGATGGAAATATAACAGCAGCAGATGTCACCGATGTTTACAACGTCCTTTTAGGAAACTAGTATTTTAATTAGTCGTTTTACAAGAATTGTATTACCTTTGCGGCATGATAAAATAAATTTTATTCTCAGATAATAAACTATTTATAGCTTATGAAACGAATATATCTAATACTTTTATTAGGCTTAGTGGCAGTAATAGCCAATGCTCAGATTCCTACGCCGCCTGACCCTTCTTGTGCCTATTGCGGCGTGAACCTGAAAAAAGGCGAAGCTCACAAGAGCACTTGCCCCTATTATGAGGCGCCAAAGGAAGAAGAATCGTCTTCTTCAAGTTTGAAGGATTATACACCGATGCCCGGGATGTCGTCAGTTGAGTACACATTAATTTACGAGGTCGGTGTTAATGGAAAGAAGCCATGCAGTCATTGTAGAAGCCTGATTCACCATCCATGGTGTGAGATTATAAATATGCAAAAATGGGCCAAGGAATATTGGGCTAAAGCCGAATCGGCAAGCACCGAAGCCGCTCGCAAGCAAGCTTTGTGGGACTATAAACGCATGGTTGACAATTTGAAATTATTTATTAACCTCAATTACACTTTAGAGGAGTCCAAACCTCTTCCCGAGGTGAAGAGCAGACTTAATATAAGTAGTGAAGAATATGGAATGCTTTACAGAGTGGGAGTGAGAGGTTTTAATATAAAGTGTCCTGTTTGCGGTAGCATGGCTCATGATGGGGGGTGCCCTTATTTTCTGTTACAGTTGATGGCGGTTGAGGCTAAGGACAAAGCAAAAGCAACGACAACACTAGAAGAACGCGAAAAGGCGATAATCGATTTTCATGTTTGCGAAGACAACCTACTTGCCTCTTATGAACAGAACATGAAAAAGAAACAAGAAGAGGCACAACAAGCTCAGCAAAACACTTCTCCTGCCCCTGCAAGCTATCAGCACCTCTCTAGCGTTGACATCAAGGGAAACTACGACAAGAAACTCGGTTACAGCGATTGGGCCACTGCCTATGGCAAGACATTTCCTAACGGCGAGGAACTATGGGTACTCTATGACTCAGACGGACAAGAAGTGGGACAATTCTCAAAGGTCGAACCAGCATCGGTGCCTAGCGGATTAGACGTTTTCTTGGTGAGAGACTTCAATGGCAAGTGGGGCGTGTATAATGCTGCCGGTTACGCCATCGTTGCGCCGGAATATGAAAGTGTTAAAGTGCTTGTCGCTCAACAAGGTGGCGAAAAGTATGAGTATTATGACGTAACACAGCGTGATGGATTGGGAATGTTGCGTCACGGCATTATCAATGGTGCAATAGCCGACGACGATAATCAGACCATACCCTGCGTTTGCGACCGCATAGAGTTGATTGACCGCAGCCCGTCGAACTACGGTGTCTTGGCAAAAATCACAGTTGACGGAAGAATGGGCATCATGGACACCGACGATGGTGACGTGATTATCCAGCCTAGTTATTCCTACGTGAACACCTACTTTACACCTAAGGGCATGTATTTCATCGTGGGTGATGGCACAAACTTCGGTGCATATTTTGCTGAAACTATGGAATTGGTTGTTTCTCCCGATGACGGCAAAACTTTGGACCAAGTGCGTAACATTCTTGACCAACGAGACCGATAATCCTAAATCTATAGAACTATGTGTTTGTAGTAAGGCAGTTTTGTTGTAACTTTGCCAACGTTATGAGTGGAGAGAAAAAACAAACTGTCACAATTCGTGTCATCAGCGTATGTTTTACGGTGCTGGTGCTGGCAATCTTTAAGCCTTTTGGGCTTGAGGCGTGGCAGTGGCAAGCCTATGCCCACTTGCTCGCTATTGGTGCGCTTGGAGTGGTTATCTGTTTTGTTACCGAAGCGATATTGAGATATGTTCTAAGGAAACCAGGTTCACTTGATCGTGGTGTGGATTACATTATACGCCGAAATCTCTGGTTCCAACTTATCAACACACCGCTCATCACGCTTATGATATGTCTATATCGACATTTTGTGCTCAGCGACATCGTAGAAGCCAATAGGCTCTCGTGGGGCAATTTTTTCGAGACATTGGTGATTATTGCGTTCTGTTCGTTCCTCATCGGTCTTTACTGGCGTTTCAAATTCAGGAGTCGATATTTGGCTGCCGAACTTGAGGAAACGAAGCAGATGAATGAGCAACTGCAGCGATTACAACAAGAAACTCGACCTCAGGAGGTGGTTGCAGCTGTGCCTTACCAAGAGGAACAGCCATCGCCAACTGTTGAGTCTCAACCTTCTTCCACTATCGACCTTACTGGTTCGACTAGCGATGTGGTGACTGTCTATGTGCCAAATCTGTTGTACATTGAGTCGGTGGGCAACTATGTGAAGGTGATCCAATTGCATGAAGGCAAAGTCATCAGTGATATGCTGCGAGCCACATCCAAACAGGTGGAAGAACGATTGCAGGATTATCCCATGATAGTGCGCTGCCATCGCGCCTTCCTTGTCAACCTGCATCAAGTGGAGCAAATTGTCTCAAAAGCAGGTGCCATGCAACTGCTCATCAAGCATAGCAACGATGCCATCCCCGTCTCCCGCAGCAACATGGCAGGCGTGAAAGCCGCCATCGCCCAAAGGTAAGTCGTTTTTTAACAAAAATAATAACCGCCATCAGGAGATAAACTTGATGGCGGTTGTTATTGGTATTGTGAAGATATATTTACTCTTCGAGCAATGCATCGTCAACTAGGTTGGGCATTGTCACTTGCAAGCCTGGGGTGCGCTCCATCTCGCGGCGGATGGCATCCATTGAGCCATTGTTGCGTGCCCATGAGCGACGGGCGATGCCGTTGTTCACATCCCACAGGAGCATCTGGCGGATGCGGCGGTCGGCATCTTCGCTGCCGTCGATCACCATACCGAAGCCACCGTTGATGACCTCACCCCATCCAACGCCGCCACCATTGTGCAGACTCACCCAGGTGGCACCGCGGAATGCGTCGCCAATCACGTTGTGAACCGCCATGTCGGCACAGAACTGGCTGCCATCGTAGATGTTGCTTGTCTCGCGGAATGGCGAGTCGGTACCACTCACGTCGTGGTGGTCACGGCCAAGAACTACAGGTGCTTTGAGTTCGCCACGGCGAATTGCGTCATTGAACGCCAGCGCAATCTTGGTGCGGCCTTCGCAGTCGGCATAGAGTATGCGCGCTTGCGAACCCACCACGAGGTGGTTCTTGCCCGCCTCACGAATCCAGTGCAGATTGTCGGCAAGTTGTCCCTTGATATCGTCGGTCACATGTCCCATCATCTCGTCGAGTACCTCGGCAGCGAGGCGGTCGGTAACTTCCAGGTCGTGAGGGTCGCATGAGGTGCAAACCCAGCGGAAGGGACCGAAGCCGTAGTCAAAGAACATTGGACCCATGATATCCTGAACATAACTTGGATAGCGGAAGTGGGTCTCGTCCTTCATAATGTCGGCACCGGCGCGGCTTGCCATGAGCATGAAGGCGTTGCCATAGTCAAAAAAGTACATACCATTAGCAGTCAAGCGGTTGATGGCAGCCACCTGGCGGCGCAGCGACTCAAAGACGCACTCCTTGAAGCGATCGGGCTCTTCGGCCATCATGCGCTTCGACTCCTCAAGGCTGTAGCCTACAGGATAATAGCCACCGGCGTATGGGTTGTGCAGCGATGTCTGATCGCTACCTAAGTCAACGTGAATGCCTTCATCGGCAAGACGCTCCCACAGGTCAACCACGTTGCCCACGTATGCCATTGATACCACTCGTTTCTCCTCCACAGCCTTGCGGATTGATGGAATTAGCTCGTCAAGGTTCTCATGCAACTCGTCAACCCAACCCTGGTCGTAGCGCTTGCGTGCTGCGAGGGGGTTGATTTCGGCTGTAACGCTCACTACCTGTGCGATATTGCCAGCCTTGGGCTGTGCGCCACTCATGCCGCCAAGTCCAGCGGTAACGAACAATGGAATGCGCTTCTCACGCTCATCGCCCATCACCTTGCGTGCGGCGTTGAGCACGGTGATGGTTGTGCCATGCACGATACCTTGCGGACCGATATACATGTAGCTGCCTGCTGTCATCTGGCCATATTGGCTTACGCCTAAGGCATTCATGCGCTCCCAGTCGTCAGGTTTGCTGTAGTTGGGGATTACCATACCGTTAGTCACCACCACACGAGGAGCATCTTTGTGTGAGGGGAATAGTCCCAGTGGATGGCCGCTATACATGACGAGTGTCTGCTCGTCGGTCATCTCGCTCAAGTATTTCATCACGAGGCGGTATTGTGCCCAGTTTTGGAACACGGCACCGTTGCCACCGTAGGTGATTAGCTCATGTGGATGCTGAGCCACAGCCTTGTCGAGGTTGTTCTGAATCATCATCATGATGGCGGCAGCCTGACGGCTGTTGTGAGGATAGTCGTTGATGGGACGAGCCTTCATCTCGTAGCGTGGACGCAGGCGGTACATATAAATGCGGCCATATTTCTCAAGCTCCTCACGGAACTCGGGTAGGAGAGTGGCGTGGTGCTTGGCAGGGAAGTAGCGCAGCGCGTTGCGCAGCGCGAGCTTCTTCTGCTCGGGGTTGAGAATGTCCTTGCGCTTGGGCGCATGGTTGATTTCGGTGTCGTATGGCATCGGTTCGGGCAACACATCTGGTATTCCTGCCCTGATGTCGGCGATAAATTCTTCTCTTGTCATTTTATAGTTATCAGTTTTCAGTTATGAGTTATCAGTTTTTTGTTTTTTTGTTTGTTGCGTTGACAACGCAACAAACGGAACTATTTAGAGCTTGGTCTCTACTAATGCGGTGATTTCGGCTTCTTCGGCATTGGCTTTGGCGATGAGCTCGTTGGCTTCGGTGATGAGGGCTTCGGCAACGGCGCGGTCTTTGAGGGAACCGGCGTTAATCTTCACGTTCATGCCTGCGCCGAGCACGGCGGCACGGGCTGCTAGAACGCCCACTCCAGCGTCGCTCACGCTGTTGGGGTTGCCTTCGTTCACCATGTAGCGGCACAGCTCAAACACCTTCATCGACTCCTTCATGGTGCGCAGAGGCACTTGTGCGGCATAAAGCGTTGCGTCTTGGATTGCGGCGCTGCGGGCTGCTTTGTCCTCATCGGTCTTCTTGGGCATTCCGAAGGCTGCCATGATGCGGTTGAAGGCCTCGGTGTCCTCGTCAACAAGGTGGAGCAGCTCTTTTGCAATAACTTGTCCCTTGTCGGCCCACACACTGAACTCCTGCCAGCGGTCGTCCCAACCGGGTTTGTGACTCGAGAGGTTGGCAACCATAGTACCAAGCGATGCGCCCAATGCTCCCATATAGGCCGAGATGGTACCACCACCAGGGGCTGGTGACTCGCGCGAAGTCTCCTCGGCAAAGCCAGTCACGGTAAGGTCCACGAGTTTCTTGGCACTGTCGTCCTGTATCATAAATTCGATAACCTTCTCCTTAGGGTCGAAGGGTTTGAGGTCGTCAAGACCGAGCGAGTGGATAGCAATCTCTATGATGTCGCCCTCGGGAATACCAGTTGAGCGGTGCTGCTTCTCAAGGAAGTATTTGCCGGCCTCGATAAGGCAGCGCTTGGGCAGCAAACCCACAATCTCAGTGCCAGTGACGCGTATGCCGCGGTTCTGCGCGCAGCGGCTCACCTCGTCGAATGCCACATGCAATGGGGTGGTATTGATGTCGGTGATGTTCATCGACACCTGTGCAATCTTATATTCGTCTATATACCAACCAATCGCCTTTGTGCCCTTGAGGGTGCCAGGTTTCATTATCACGTTGCCGTTTTCGTCCTTCTTTGGAGTGCCGGTAATGGGGTTGCCCTCACGCACTGGACGGCCCTTTTCGCGCACGTCAAAAGCTATGGCGTTGGCACGGCGTGTGCTGGTGGTGTTGAGGTTGAAATTGGTGGCGATAAGGAAGTCGCGGGCACCAACTGCGGTACAACCAGTGCGGGCCACTTGCTCATCAAGTGGACGTGCGCCAAAGTCGGGAGCGCCGTCCTTGCTCGACAGCTTCTCGGCAAGCGCCTCATACTCGCCCTTGCGGCATACAGCCAAGTTGCGGCGCTCAGGAGTGAATGCTGCTGCTTCATAGCAGTAACAGGGGATGCCTGCCTCATTGGCGATGCGCTCAGCAAGCTTGCGAGCCAGCTCGGCACACTCCTCAAGGGTGATGCCAGCGATAGGAATAAGTGGGCACACGTCGGTGGCACCCATGCGTGGGTGAGCACCATGATGCTGGCGCATGTCGATGAGTTCGCCTGCGCGCTTCACTGCGTGGAAGGCCGTTTCAACCACTGCCTCGGGACTTCCCACGAAGGTCACCACAGTGCGGTTTGTTGCCTCACCTGGGTCCACGTCAAGAAGTTTCACGCCTTTAGCCTGGCGAATAACATCGGTGATCTGGTTAATAACATCCATGTTGCGGCCCTCGCTGAAGTTGGGCACACATTCAATAAGTCGGTTCATGTTGTTTAGTTTATTGTTATTTTATGAATGGTTAGGAATAGCTAGGAATTACTAGGAATAGCTAGGATTATGCATTCCGCATTTCACATTCTGCATTGTGCATTGTGCATTCAGCATTTTAATAGGCTTGTCCTGTGGCTGCCAGCAAGGTGTTGTGCATGAGTGAGACGATGGTCATAGGGCCTACGCCGCCAGGAACAGGGGTAATGTAGCTGCACTTGGGAGCCACGTGTTCGAAATCCACGTCGCCACACAGTCTCCAGCCGCGCTCGCGGGTCTTGTCCTCAACGCGAGTAGTGCCCACATCGATAACCACGGCCCCCTCTTTCACCATGTCTTCTTTCACGAAGTGCGGACTTCCTAAGGCGGCAATCAAGATATCGGCCTGCAGGCACATCTCCTTGATGTTGGGTGTTGCGCTGTGGCATACTGTCACGGTGCAGTTGCCAGGAGAGGCCTTCTGCATAAGCATGTTGGCAATAGGCTTGCCCACGATGTTGCTGCGTCCCAATACCACGCAGTGCTTGCCGCGGGTCTCAATGCCGTAACGCTCAAGCAGCATCATGATTCCCGAAGGAGTCGCTGGCTTGAAGCATGGCAGGCCAATCATCATGCGGCCCACGTTCACAGGGTGGAAGCCGTCAACATCCTTGCGGTAGTCAATGGCCTCTATCACTGCCTCTTCATCGATGTGCTTGGGCAACGGCAGCTGCACGATGAAGCCGTCAACGCCTTTATCTTCATTCAACTCTTGAATCTTTGCAATCAGTTCCTCTTGAGTGACAGTATCCTCCATGCGGATGAGCGATGAGTCGAAGCCGCACTGCTCGCAGGCTTTGGTCTTCGATGCCATATAGCTCTCGCTGCCGCCATCATGTCCCACCAGCACTCCCACGAGGTTAGGGCGACGGCCGCCAGCTGCCACATGTTCTTCTACTTTTGCCGCAATCTCTTCTTTGATTTGCGCCGATATCTTCTTTCCGTCTATTATCTGCATTATAGTATTATTATTTCTTATAATTTATCTTGCAAAATTAGTCAAAATTCATATATCAGCCACTCCTTACCTACACTTTTAACGCACTTTTGCAGTTAAATAGCCGAGACAAAACATAAAATCAATATTACAAATTGGAAAAAATAAAAAAAAGCACTATTTTTGTCGCATAAACAATGGGGGAACTACTAAATGGAAGAATTACAAATTCAGTCACTTATTACTGATTTGGCTCTGATACTTACACTTGGAGCTGTGGCTACAATAATTTTCAAACTTCTAAAGCAACCTGTGGTCTTAGGATATATCGTTGCTGGCTTTATCGCCAGTCCGCATTTCGCCTATTCTCCATCGGTGGGCAATGAGGCCAATATAGAGTTCTGGGCGCAGCTTGGCATTGTCGTGCTGCTATTCTCTCTAGGACTGGAATTCAGCTTCAAGAAACTTATCAATGCTGGCGTTTCGGCTATTGTCACGGCGCTTATTATTGTGGGTGGCATGTTGGCGACGGGTTTTCTCATAGGCAAATGCATGGGATTCACGTCGATCAACAGCATCTTTCTGGGTGCTATGTTGTCGATGTCGTCAACGACCATCATCCTCAAGGCTCTCACCGACCTAAATATGAAGCACCGCAAGTTTGTGCCAGGCATCTTTGCAGTGCTCATAGTCGAAGACCTATTTGCAGTGGTGATGATGGTGATACTCTCGTCTATCGCCATCAACAAGACTGTTGAAGGCGGAGAGATGGTGATGAGCATTCTCAAACTCTCGTTCTTCCTTATCATCTGGTTTGTGGTGGGAGTGTTTGTCATTCCATCAATATTCCGTAAGTTCCGCCTGCTGTTAAGCGACGAGATGATGCTTGTCATTGCTATGGGGCTGTGCTTCTTGATGGCAATCTTCTCGGTGGCAAGTGGTTTCTCGCTGGCGTTGGGAGCGTTTGTGATGGGTTCTATCCTTGCGGGCACGAGCGAGGCCGAGCGCATTGAGCGCATCATCAATCCTGTCAAAGACCTCTTTGGCGCTGTGTTCTTCATTTCGGTGGGCATGATGGTCAATCCGCAAGTGATAGTGCAGTATGCCGGCATCATCGCTTTACTCTCGGTGGTGGTGATTGTTGGCATGATAATTTTTGGTACTACAGGCATGCTCGCCACAGGTCAATCGCTGAAGAGTTCCATGGAGAGCGGTTTCAGCCTTACCCAGATAGGCGAATTCTCGTTTATCATCGCAACTCTAGGCACCACACTTGGTGTGCTCGATGAGAGCATTTATCCCATTATAGTTACTGTGTCAGTAATTACTACTTTCACTACTCCATTTTTCATCAAGGCTGCGAAACCAAGCTATAATTTTGTTGAGAAGCATTTGCCCAAGAGGTGGAGCGTGCTGCTTGAGGGTTACAGTAAAACTGTAAATAAAGATGTGAGTAATAGTTCCAGTAATCTGTGGTCAGGACTGATAAAGCGCAACCTACTGCGGTTAGGGCTCTACTCGGTTGTGATTGTTGCCTCGATATTTGTGCTGAGGACCTATCTGATACCTTTTGTCCAAAATCTGCTTAGCGGTTTTATGAGCGAGCACTTGGCGTTGATGCTCAGTGTGATAATCGCATTATTATTGCTGTCGCCGTTTTTCTATGCCATAGTAACCCCTAAAATCTCGCGCAAGGAAAAATTGCTGCTCAATGGGGCCAATACCACTATAATAGAGATTTTGCCACGTTTGCTGATGGCATTTGTTGGTGGTTTTCTGTCGATGGCCTATGTCGCATCTCTGCTTTATGGCTTCTATTCAGTTAGAGTGTCAGCAGTTGTTGCAATAGTTTATTTGTTGATATTGATTATCATATTCGCTCCTATCATGCACAAGCAGTTAGATGTACTCGAGAAGCATTTTATGAGCAATGTAAATGAGCGCGAGAACCGACGCACTGGCAAAGACAACAACCTCGTGAGCGATATGCACTTGGCTTACATGACGGTGGGATATAATTGCCCATTTGTAGGAGAGAGGCTTAAAAATGCCGACTTGAGGCGTAAATATGGGGTGAATGTTGTCGCAATACTTCGCAACTCTGTGCGGTATCCTATCCCTACTGGTGATATGCGCATCTTCCCTGGTGACCAGATAGGTATAATTGGTACCGATGAGCAGATTCAGACCCTTTTGCCGCTGCTTGAGTCAAAATCACAAAATGCCGAAACTGAATCAGCCTCCGATGTTGAATTTGTGCATTTTGCACTTACAGAGAAATCACCTTTGTTAGGCAAGAAACTTGCAGAGGCACGTTTGAGAGATGACTACAAGTCGCTGCTAGTAGCATTGGAACGTGGCGAGGACAACTTCCTCACAGTAACCCCCGATCTAGAGTTTGCCAAAGGCGATATACTCTGGATAGTAGGCGACAAAGAGTTGATGGATAAGTTGAAGTAGATTAAAGGTTATTGGTTATGGGTTATAGGTTATGGGTTATAGGTTATTGCTGTTTCTAGATATCTAGAATACACTGTACACTATGCTCTATTCACTCTCTACTCTCTCTACTCTTCACTCTCCACTTTGCACTCTCCACTCTCAACTCTCCACTCTCAACTCTCCACTTTGCACTCTCCACTCTCCACTATTTTGGCATATAGTCTTTGTATTTCTCGTCATCGCTGAGTTCTTTTGGTTTGAAACGAGAGTGGTCATCTGAAGTTTGAAAATCGCTTGTGTGTTGTTCTTGCGTAGAAGGGACGGGAGTGGGTGCTGTTACTTGAGACTGTCCCACATTATCTTTGGATTTCTTGCTGCCTATCTTGTGTATTTCGTCATGAATGGTATGGCCCATTTTTCCAATCTGTTTCTTGCCAGACTCAAAGCGTTTGTCAATGCGTTCCTCGATGCGCTTGTTGAACTCAAACGGCATGAGCGAAATCAGTGTCGAGATAAAAGCGAGGATTGTTGAGCTAACACTTAAATAGTACCCCGATTTTAGTCCAATGATTGGCAGTCCTTCACTCAACTCGATGTCGGCAACGACATTGGGATCGTGGGCAAGTGGTAAACCCTGGAATTTTGTCAACATATTAACAAAGAAGAAAAATGCCATCAAAATGAGAAGGGCATCAATAATTCCCCACCACCTGTTACGAAGGCAATTAAAACCTATGGCAAGGAAGATAGTGATGAATGGTGTGAGTGCAAATACTGTGAGTCTTGTCTGTTTGTAAGTTAAAAGACTTGATGAGAAGTCTTGGCCAGTTATGCTTCCAGTGTGTGAGATCTCTAATATTGGTAAAAACACATAGAACACTAGAGCAAGAACAAGTAGTATGTTGGTTATTGGTTTCATTGCAATAGCTTTATTTATATATTAACTGCGAAATTAATGCTTTTAGTGTAAACCACCAACACATTATATAAAAAAATAAAAAAACTTACAAGTTTTCATTTTTTTATGGCAACTGGTTTTTCTAGAAAGCTACCTAGGAGGTGTTTTGAGAAAATATATAAAAAATGTTAATTAATTTGGAGGTTAAGGCATTGCTGTTATACCTTTGCGGTGCACTAGTTAAGTAGTACACTAGTTGTGTAATCAATCAATCATTAAAAAATATTTCTATTATGTTTTCACTCAACAATTTAAGTTTTAGTTACAACAAGCGCAAAGGAGATCTTTTCCACGATTTGTCGCTTGAATTGAATGCCGGCAACGTCTATGGCCTGCTAGGAAAAAATGGTGCTGGTAAGTCCACCCTCATTAATTTAATGACAGGTCTGCTCACCCCAAAGAGCGGTGAGGTGACTCTTGATGAAGTTAACGTGCGTGATCGCCTCCCCAAGACAATAAGTGACATATTCTTGGTGCCTGAGGAATTTGAGTTGCCACGACTTAACCTGAGTCAATATGTTAGCATCAACGCTCCGTTCTATCCTAATTTCTCGATGGATGACATGCAGCGCTACCTCGACATCTTTGAGATGGGAGGAGACATGAAAGTTAAGCTGAACGAGATTTCGATGGGTCAAAAGAAAAAAGTGCTGCTGGCTTTCGCTTTTGCCACCAACACCCGCGTGCTCATTATGGACGAGCCAACCAACGGCCTTGACATTCCCGGCAAGAGCCAGTTCCGCAAACTCGTGACCACAAGCATGACCGACGACAAGATGATGCTCATCTCTACCCACCAGGTGCGTGACATCAGTGAGATTCTAGACCATGTGACCATTATCGAGCAGAGCAAAATCTTGCTTAACGCCTCTATCGCTGATGTGACTAGCCGCTTAGCGTTCCGTCCCATGCGTGAGGGCGACCAGCCACTTTATGTTCAGCCTAGTGTTATGGGATCGCTCGTGGTAGTTTCTGCACAACCCGACGAAGAGACTAACGTTGACCTTGAGATGCTCTTCAATGTCACCCTTCAAAATCCCGATGCTATCAATAAATTGTTTAACGCCTCAAAATGAATAAAACTATGAATACCGTCAGTCAAACATTCAACTGGAATCGTTTTATTGCCACTCTTCGAAAAGAAGTAGTAGAAAATCGCCGCATTCTTCTGTTCACAGTAATTGGCATTTATGCCTTGCTCACAGTAATCATGATTATGGGTAATGTGATTAATCATACCCCAATGGATGTGGATAGACAAATTTTCACAAAAACTCCTCAAAGTCTTGTGTTCATGACTTTTTCCTTTTTTGTTATCGCTGTCGCATCAATGGCTTTCTATGGCTTGAGGACAAAGGCTGGACGCACCAACATGTTCATGTCGCCATCTTCAAATCTAGAGAAGTTTATCGTGAACGTGCTCATATATATTGTGGCAATGATTGTGGTTTTCTTTGCTGGCGCCCAACTTGCCGATCTTACTCGTGTGGCAGTGTTAAAACCGTTTGAAGACAATGGTTTTGTTGTGCCAGGTCCAATCAATTTCTTGAAGCTTATTAGTTTTGGAAATGAGGAACTTCCAAGCAATATCCAAGAGTTACAATTCTGGACAGGGATAAGTACCTTACTCGCCACTATAGCCAGTATTGCAGTCTACTTCTTAGGTAGTGTGTTTTGGCCTCGCTTCTCACTTCTCAAAACTTTTCTCACAATTTTTATCATTCAAATTGTGACGGTAGTTCTTGTCGTGGTTTTGGTTGAAGTAGATGCCACTGGAGATATTAAGATGTGGCTAAAAGATAACGTTAATAATGGAAATGTGTTTAGAGCAATGAGCTTATTTATGGCTATTGTTACTGTTCTTGCTTGCTCTTTGTCATGGTATCTGTTTAAGCGTAAAGATGTTGTTTCATTAAAATGGTGGAAATAAGCTATGAATTTCAAAGATAACAAAGCAATATATCTGCAAATTGCCGACCGTATAGGCGACCGCATTCTCTCGGGGGGACTCGCCCCCGAGGGCAAGGTGCCAAGCGTGCGAGAGTTGGCAGCGGAAATTGAGGTCAACGCCAACACTGTGGCGCGTACCTACGAATACCTGCAGCAGAGCGGTGTGATCTACACCAAGCGCGGACTGGGCTACTTCGTCAGCCCCGATGCCAATGAGAAAATTGTCGCTATGCGCCGCAAGCAACTTATGCAGGGGGAGATGGACTATTTCTTTGGACAACTTAAGGCAGTGGGTATTAGTCCTGACGAACTACAGGAACTCTACAAAGAATACCTTCATCGATAACGTTTGTTAACATGTTTTTAGAAAATTCAATGAAATAAAATATACTGTTTCTGCGTCTAATGGGTAAAAACAGATAAAAATAATTGGTATGGTGAAAAAAATTATTGTAACAGTATTCATGGCACTATGCGCGCTGATTGCTTTGGCACAACAGCCCATGTCAGTGCAATGTCAAGTCAATGACAACGAGGGAGAGGGAATTCCCTTCGCGACAATCTACATCTATAACAGCAACGACACAGCTACAGTGGTGTCGAGCGATGTGAGTGACGCCTTTGGTAAGGTGGACCACAAAATCTCAAAGGCTGGTTCTTATCTCATTAAGATTTGCTTTGTGGGCATGACCGAGGAGGCGCGTACCTTTGAGGTGAGTTCCAAGGCTCCTGTAGCCGATCTGGGAACAGTGGTTCTCTCCACATCATCCACAATGCTTAAAGAGGTGGTGGTGTCAACACAGCGCCAGCTCGTCAAGACCGAGATTGACCGCCTCGCTTACGATGTGCAGGCCGATGCCGACAGCAAGACCAACAGCGTTCTCGACATGCTCAAGAAGGTGCCTATGGTAACCGTTGACGGACAGGATGAGATAAAGGTTAAAGGCTCATCGTCGTTCAAGGTGTTCCGTAACGGTCACCCCGACCCCAGCTTGAGCGGCCAGAACATGAAAGAGATACTAAAGGCCATTCCTGCCAGCATGATAAAGAAGATTGAGGTGATTACTGACCCGGGCGCGAAATATGATGCCGAGGGCACCAGCGCCATCCTCAACATTGTGATGGCCGATGGAGGAAGCATGAATGGCGTGACAGGAACAGTCGGCGTTGGTGTTGACAATACTGGAAGCCTTAACGGTAATGCCAACATCACCTCACAGATAGGCAAAGTGGTGACTTCAATAGACTATGGTTACATGAACCAGAATCGACACCGCAGCCACAACATCATGGAGGGCGAGACTCACTACCTGAGCAGCGGCAACACACAATCGAGCTTTAACGAAGGGCGAGCAAAAGTCAATGTGCACTATGGCGATATGAGTGCCAGTTGGGAGCCCGATACCCTCAACCTTGTGTCTTTGTCGTTTGGCGGTTTCTATTATGACTATCGTGGCGATGGTTTCAACAACACCAGCATGACCGACCGTGACGGTAACATAATATACAAATTTACCACTATCGGTAATGTGCCTAAAGGTGATTTTTATGACCTTCACGGACGTCTCGACTACCAGCACAAGACACGTCACCCCAATGAGGCTATCACGTTGAGCTATATGCTGTCAACCAATCATAACGCCCGCAACACAATCAACTCCTTCAGCGACATGGTTAACTGTCCGTTCCCATATACTGGTCAAATCAACGACACTAAGGAAAACTTTACCGAGCACACCTTCCAGTTTGACTGGACGCGTCCCTTTGCTAAGTATCACAAGTTTGAGACAGGCTTGAAATATATCAACCGCTTCAACAAAAGTGAGGCGACATTTGAGTACACCGGTGCGCCCGAGATGGACAACATCACGTTCTTCAACCACCGCACCCATGTGGCAGCTGCCTACGTGAGCCACACCTTCAGCAAAGGCAACTGGACTACCCGCGAGGGATTGCGCTATGAATACAGCCGTCTCAACGCCGAGTTTCCCAAGAGCCCACAGGACAACTACCACCGCAACCTCAGCGACTGGGTACCCGACCTGAGCATTGAGTATAAGTTTGACTGGGCTCACAGCCTCAAGCTCAACTACAGCACCAGCATCATGCGTCCCGGTATCAGCTATCTCAATCCTGCCGTCACCGAGGAACCTACAAGCCGTTCATTTGGTAATCCCCACCTGAGCAGTTCCCGCAACCACTCCATCACGCTCACCTACATGCAGATTGGTGCCAAGCTCACCTTCAATGTGAGTCCGTTCATCTCTTTCAGTAGCAACGAGATTACTGGAGTGCAATATGTGGAAGATGATAAGACTGTATCGACATACGCCAACACCCTCAAGAGCCGCTCAATAGGAGTGAATGGATTCTTGCAGTGGACAATAGGTCCTAAGACTAGTTTCGTGTTCAACGGCAATTTGGCACACAACCGCTACCGCAGCGACGAGCTGGGCCTCACCAATCAGCGCTGGAGCTCTTTCTTCTATGCGCAGCTCAACCAGCAGTTGCCTTGGAAGCTCAGGATGAGCGTGAGTGGCGGCGAATGGAACGGCGGTGTGGAAGGACTATATGGTTACAATGGTGGCGCCTGGTTCTATAACGCATCACTGCAACGCTCGTTCCTCAAGGAGGACCGTTTGACGGTGCGCCTGAGTGCTGACCGCTTCTTCAGTGGCAAGTTCAGCAGCTTCGAGAGCCACACCACCCAGGGCGAATACACTGGAGTCAATAAGGTCAATTTCCTCTCTCGTGGCTTCAAAATCAGCATAAGCTACCGATTCGGCTCACTCAAAGCCCGCGTTAAGCAGACTGACAAGACCATCGAGAACAACGACCTTGTGGGTGGCAGCAAGCAAGGTGGCCAAGGCCAAGGAGGTCAGCAAGGCGGCCAGCAAATGGGGAATTGATTAATGCACAATTCACAATGCACAATTCACAATTCTTAAAGTACAATTAGTAAAAAAATCATTCATACGGTAATAATTTGTTTTCAGCGACATGGCACCTCACAAAACGCCATGTCGCTGTCTTTTTTATAGTTAGTTTACACTTTTCAGGGCGAGTTTTTGTTGATAGTATACACTTTTGGGGCGAGTTTTTGCCTAAAGTGCGCACTTTTCAGGGCGACCTTCTAAATGATGAAAAGAAAAATTTTGTTTTTTCTTTGGTTTGCACTAATTTTGGATAAATTAGGCTGCGCCTCGGCAATAAAAATGAAAAACTTCGATTTTCATTTTGTATTTCTCTCGTCTTGCACTAATTTTGCAATCTAAAGTTTTGAGATATGGAATTCCGCACAATGATACACCCTCGCGAGGGCGAGCATTTCATGCGTCACAGCGATAAGATGATGCTCATTGGGTCGTGTTTCAGCGACAACATCGGAGCAAAGCTTCGCGACGCGATGATTAACGTGGTGGTCAATCCTTTCGGCACTATCTTTAATCCATTGAGTATAGCCGCAGGAGTGGACAAGATTATCGACAATGCCACGATTGCCGGCGTTGAGCTGTTTATGAGCGGTGGAGTATGGAACAGCTATGACTTCCACTCGCGTTTCTCGATGGCTAGTAAGGACGCCGCATTGCAGCGCATGAATGCCAGCATCAGCGAGGCACATGAGCATCTCAAGGAGTGCAACACGCTGATTCTCACACTTGGCACTGCTGTGGTGTATCGTCGTCGCGACACTGGCGAGGTGGTGACCAATTGCCATAAGGTGCCTCAGCAGGAGTTCACGCGCCGCCTGGCGAGCGTTGAGGAGATTACCGAGGCATTGACACACGCCGTGCAGCGGCTCCATGAGTTTAACCCATCGCTGAGGATTCTGTTCACCGTGAGCCCCATCCGCCACATCGCTGATGGCTTGGAGATGAACTCGCTGAGCAAGGCTGTGCTGAGGGTTGCCATCAACAACGTGACGCGTCAGTTCAAGGACTTTGTGGAATATTTCCCCGCTTTTGAGATTGTGATGGATGACCTGCGCGACTACCGTTTCTACTCCGCTGATATGGTGCATCCCAGTGACACGGCGATAGAGTACATTTGGCAGACGTTTCAGGCCACATACTTTGATGACCGCTCCACTCAGGCGATAGCTCGTTGCGAGCGCGTGAGCAAGCGTCTCAAGCACCGCCCAATGAGCAACAATCCCGATGTGGTGGCACGCTTCAACGCCGACACACAAGCAGTAATCGCAAACCTCAAGAAAGAATACCCTTATATTAAGTGTTAAGTTTTAAGTGTCAAGTGTTAAGCACACCACTCCCACTTTCTTCTATCCTCTTCCCTCTTCCCTCTCAACTATTAACTATGAACTCTTAACTATGAACTAATATGAAATACTCCATTCAAGAAATAGCTCAGGTGCTGGGCATTGAGACCAGCGAGTTGCGCAACAAGAAGGCTGAGGTGAGCGTGCTACTTACCGACTCGCGCTCGTTGACTTATCCCGCCGAGACTTTGTTTTTTGCCTTGCCCACTAACAACGATGACGGCCACCGATATGTGAAGCATCTCTACAACAAAGGGGTGAGGAATTTTGTCATAGAATATAGCGGAAATATCGACATCAACGCCATGCGCGAGGCCAACTTCCTCAGGGTGGAGAGTTCGCTCGACGCTATGCAGGCTATTGCCACCTATCATCGCAAGCGCTTTCGCATTCCCATCATAGGAATTACGGGAAGCCGCGGCAAGACCACCGTCAAGGAGTGGCTTTACCAGCTGATGAGCGAGGACTATCACATCGTGCGCTCGCCACGCAGCTTCAACTCGCAGATTGGTGTGCCACTGTCGCTGTGGGATATCGACGATAATACCGACCTCGCCATCATCGAGGCAGGCATCTCCACCACTGGCGAGATGGCAAGGCTGCAGGCTATGATTCGGCCAACGGTGGGAGTAATTACTAACATCGGTGACGAGCATAATGACGGCTTTGCGTCGATGCAGGAGAAAATAGAGGAGAAGGCGAAGATATTGACCAGTTGCGAAAGCATAGTTTATTGTGCCGACGATGAGTTGGTAACAAGCACTATAGAACCCATATTTTATGTGGCGCAAGAGGTGGCTTGGTCAAGAAAAGATGACAGCAAAATGCTGTTCATCAATAAGGTCGTGAAGCGCAATAATCGCGCTAAGATGGAGTGTGTGCACGACGGCGACACCTTTGTCCTCGATGTGCCGTTCTCCAGCGACCGTGATGTTGAGAACGTGGCCACCTGCGTGGCGGTACTGCTCTATTTCGGCATGAGCCACAGCACGATAGTAGAGCGTGTGAAGCGTCTGGCACCGGTGGGCACGCGCATCAATGTGATAGAGGGCGTGAACGAGTGTACCATCATCGCCGATGGCTACACTAGCGACTACAACTCCTTGACTCCCGCTCTCGACTTTATGCTCCGCCGCTGCAATTCACAGCAACACACCACGGTGATATTGAGCGATTTGTTGCCCGAGACGTTTACCGATGATGAACTCTACATACGTGTGAGCGAACTGCTCAACAGCAAGGGCGTGACGAGATTAATAGGCATAGGACCCGATATGTGCCGCTACAGCAAGTATTTCAATTCGGGGAAAGACTTGTTCTTCGAATCAACAGCAAGTTTCCTCGCCGCCATGTCGCAGGGCGATTTTGACAACGAGACCGTACTCGTGAAAGGTGCCTCAAACTTCGAGTTCTACCAGATTGTGGAGATGCTTGAGGTGCGTCGCCACCAGACCGTTGAGGAGATTGACCTTAACGCATTGGCTCACAACTTCAAGTTCTTCAAGTCAAAACTCAACTTCAGCACCAAGACTGTGGCTATGGTTAAGGCATCGGGCTATGGCACTGGCTCTTACGAGATTGCCAAGACGCTGCAAGACTGTGGCGCTACCTATCTGGCAGTGGCGGTACAAGACGAGGGCGTGGAACTGCGCAAAGCGGGCATTACATTGCCAATTATAGTGCTCAACCCATCTACAGTGAACTACAAGGCGATGTTTGACCGTTACCTCGAACCTGAGGTTTACAGCATTCAGGAGGCACGTCAGCTCATCAAGGAGGGCCGAAAATATGGCGCTAAGAATTTCCCTGTGCACATCAAGATTGACAGCGGCATGCACCGATTGGGCTTCACGTTGGAGCAGATTCCCGAGCTTGTTGACCTGCTATTGAGCCAGGAAATAATCATACCTATGAGCGTCTTTTCTCATTTAAGTGTCGCCGACGAGCCCGAGCAGGACGACTACACCCATGCGCAAGTGGAATACTTTGAAGAATGTGCAACACAGTTGCAGGCGAGCTTCTCTCATCACATTATGAAGCACATACTCAACACAACAGGCATCGTGCGCTTTCTTGAATATCAGATGGATATGGTGCGCATTGGTGTGGGACTTTATGGCATCAAGACCATGAACGACGGTAGCGAGGACGCCCTCTTGCCGGTGGCAGAACTCAGGGCTGTGGTGATTTCCATCAAGAATTGGGAGGCTGGCACAACGATAGGCTATGGCCGCCGAGGGGTGCTAGAGCGCGACTCACGCATCGCAACAGCGTCGATAGGCTATGCCGACGGCATGGACCGACACTTCGGTAACGGAGCAATCAAGGTATGGGTTAACGGCACGTTGTGTCCCACTGTGGGCAATATCTGCATGGATGCCTGCATGATTGATGTCACCGACGCGCAATGCGAGGTGGGCGACAAAGTGGAAATCTTCGGCAAGCACAACCCCATCGACCAACTCACCGAAATTCGCGGCACAATAGGCTACGAAATCCTCACCAGCATCTCACCAAGAGTGAAACGCGTCTATTTCAGAGAGTAAAACAACCCATTAATTTGCACGAATTGTCACTAAAGCTAACGACTTGGTCTCTGTTTTTTAGACATAAGAACATAAGAACAAAATTTCACTTGTGTGTGGGATGTATATATGTCCTTATGTTCTTTTGTCCATAAAACCAGCTGGCGAAACACAGCGCAGATAATGAGATAAGGAAAGCAAAAAAGCCACTTGGAGAAAATCCAAGTGGCTAATTTTATGAATGTTCCTTTGTTAGTGGAAATTCGTGTAAATTAGTTGTTTGTCACGCGTTAGTTTCCTAAAATGAGGTTGTAGAGTACCGTAATGTCGCTGCTGGTGACATATCCGTCACCTAAACATATCACACCAATGCGCAAAATGCTAAAGGTTGGTGGTTTAACTGCTTTAAGATACACTTTTTCCAACGAATAATCAAGTGTTTGTTACATTTTTTCAAACGAATAATCAGGTTTTCGTTACATTTTTTCAAACGAATCATCATAATCTTAGTGGTTTCTAAACTTGTTAGATAATACACATTTTAATCAGTAATAAAAAGTGTATGTCAAAATTGCAAAACAACTGATTTTTCTGATTGTTTGCGAATTTTCATAAACCTTTAAATTAGGATGTTGAGGCGACAGAATATTCCGACAATTCAGTTGTTTTTATTAAAGTGGGAGTTTTGCAACACCCTCTTTTAAAGCCACAACCTTTTTGCGACTGATTCGTGATACATTCTCTTGTCCGAGCGCAAGCGAGTGCTTTATATGATTGTTTTAATTGTACTTAATTGTTTGATAAAAAGAACTTGCTTGGCAATAAAAAAAGCCCGGCTCTCACGAGTGGGACTTTAAATTTATGAATAGAATCTGTATAGAAAAGTGCAATATAATATTGCTGTCCTAATTATTATGCGATGCAAAGTTAGGCATGTTTTCAGAGGTGCAAAAGGTAAAAAACACCAAAAAAGTAGTCCAAAACTCCACTGTAGTGTTTTTGACTAGTATTTGAGGTGTTTTTTCCATTATTTTTCGGTTTTTCTTTGTCATTTCTTTGCTTTTAATCTTCCTTTTGTTGTAATTTTGCATGGTTTTTAAAATTTATAACTATGAAAAAGATTTTTATTTTTGCATTGATGTTTGTTGCCTTAAGTGTTCAAGGCGCAACCAAGGTTGAGACCCAGCATTTTGAACTCGCCGATTCTGTACGGTTTTATGAACCCGATGATCCACAGTCCGACGGTTACAAGTTCTCAGAGATGGTAAAAGCCGATTGGCCCATCACTATCAACGGCAAGAAATCACTGGCTCTTAATGACTTTTTGCTTGAAGAGGTGTTCTATGCATGCCAAAATCCCAATTGTTTCCCTGGAAACGTCAATGATGTCAATACTCTCACCGGTTGCGTGAAAAACTGGATTGACTACATTCTGCACAGTAGTGCAATGGCTAATGAATATATAGTCAAGGATTATGGCACACCGGGCGTGAAGGATATAACTTTCGAGGAGGATCCCATGAGATGCATGTATGAATTGACCGATTTGAAGCAGAGCCATGTGGTTGGTGACCTTGTGTTCTTTGTCGAATACAGTGAAATCTACTATGGTGGAGTGCATCCTGATTATATGTATAATTACTATGCCTTTGATGCGGCGCTTGACCGACCCATACGTCTCGATGACATCATCACTGACCGTAGTAAGTTGCTGCGCATCCTGCCAAAATATGACAAGCGCGACAAGGATGTCAAGTGGTGGGATAATATCAATGCTGTTGACCTCGGCAATTTCTATATCAAGGACGGCAATATGGTGTGCCCGTTTGCGCCTTACGCCGTCGGTCCTTTCTGCGACGGCGAGATTGAGGTGAAAGTTCCTCTCAAAACCCTGAATGCTAAAGGTCTGCTCACTACCTACGGAAAGAAGTTTCTCAAAAACAACACAGGCAATAAAGGCAAAAAAGCCAAGAAGCGCAAATAAGATTTTATTGCACTTTTACTCATCAACTGATAAAGTCGCTCTATAAAGGGCAGTGTCTGAAGGTGTGGTGAGGCACATGGTGCCAGAGCACAGCCGGTGGTTCTCAATCACCGGCTCATTTTTTTGAGCCCACTCGGCACCGCTTCGCTGCTCAATGCGGAACGTGGCAGTCTTGCCGGGAGAAATAAGCTTCTCGCCTATAACGCTCGTAATCGCTCCCATAGTGGGACGAAGGTTCAGCTCCACGCAAGGATTGATGCCTATGGAAAAATGAGACGATTGGGGTCTGACCCCATTTGTCTCAAAATTTGTGCATTGTGTGTTATAGAGAAGCATATCAATGCCTAACCAGCCTTCATAATGTGGTGCTACCATTTCGTCAAGAACTTGATTTAAGGCAGCTACCACTTCATCAAACTCGGGATATGATGCTGTGATTCGGCTTTTTAATTCGTTTTTTGCTGTCACCACTCCATGGTCATATTGGCTGTGGCTGTCGGTTTCAAAAAGAGAATAACCCCGCACTGAGGTCTTGCCCTTCTCGCAATAGAACTCCACGGCGAGGTCCATTTTCTTGTCTAAAGCTTGTTCGCAAAGCAGCGACCCCTGCCTCTTAAGAGCGCCACGGCACCATTGCGCGAATTCGGGCGACGCGCCGTCAATAGTGTGATATATGCCCCGTCCGCTGCTCGACCACGGCGTTTTTATGAAGCAGTTGCGGTGCTGCCGCACAAAGTCGAGAACATCATCGTCGAGTGCCAGTTCCACTGGCGCGGGGCATAGCTGCTTGCCAAGCAACTCCTTGAGACGCAGGTGAATCAGCGCTGAGACACGGCGATGTGAGAGGCCACGCAGGTGGTCAATCTCGTCTTTGCATGGAAGATTGTCGCTGTTTGCCCCCCACTTGATGAGCCTCCTGCGCAAGTCAAGGCACCACCCCCACGGCATGATGCGGTAGTCGGTGAATCGTCGCAGCTCGGCGCGCCTAACAGCATGGACATCAAGGCCGAAGGTGGCGTTTAGATGTTCCAGCCACTCGGCATCGGCGTCACTGTCGGTAATCAGCAGCGAGCCAGGCTCGGCAATAAAGGCCGGCAGCACGGCAAGGTCGTGGGCAATCTGCATGGCAAAGGGCGGTGCCACATAGTTGATGCCGCCCTTTTCCAACGCTAAATCGTTTTGGGGATTGAATATGTAAACTTTTTTCAAAAAAAAAGCCGTCTTGTTGAGCAAAAAATTAATGGAGCGAAGGCGCACTACTCACTCTTAAGCGCCAGGTTGATGTTGTAGTACTCCTGCTGGCCTGTCACGTCTTTTATGACCTTGACAAAAGGCGGGAATTTGGGCACTTCGCCTTGTTCGCTGTCCATCTCGAGGACGCTGAAGCCTGGGTTGGGGTCGATGAACTGGTCAAGCTCGTAGTACTGGCCTTCCCAGATGAAGCTCTTGCGGATTTTGTGGATAGACTGGCGTGTAGGGTCGGCGAGAGCCATCATGCTCATATACTGGTTGTAGCTGATGTTGCGCTCGGTCTCGATGCGCTCGGTCTCGCTTATTGTCTTGGTTGTAGTCTGTAGATAGACATACTTGCCCTGCATCATACGTTTGCGCAGACGCACCACTGTTCCGGGCTCGCTCAAGAGGTAGGTCTGTACAATGTCGGTCTCGATGGCATTGGGGATTTCGCCAATGACTTCCACCATGAACTTGCGCTCGTTCTCAATGGGTTCGGGAATGCCTAATACCTTAGAAATCTCACGCAGCACGCGGCGAATCTTGTTCTCGAAGTTCTCGCTGTTGCTTATCACGCGCAGGTGAGGGTGACCGGTCCATGCGCCACGCAGCTTCTTGTCGAGAGTGCAAGCGAGCTCCACGCCCTCGGTGCGTGCCTCGTTGTTACTGGTGGTGTAGAACTCGGCGGCACCATCGGCAGCGGTAACGAGGTGCAGCACAGCGTCGTAGCGCGAGTCACGCAGTTTGTCGATGGGGATGTCCACCTCTTGGGTGATGGCCTGCCAGGTCTCGGGGGTGAGATATACCGAAATGTCCATCGTGCCGCGGTCGCACACCAGCAGCACCGGTTTCTCGCTCTCGGCGGCGATAGAGGCGAATCGCTCCTCTATCTCAAGCTGCATCTGCAGAGTTGCTTTCTCGGCTTGGTAAAATAGTGATTGGTTTTTAGTTAGATAGTCCACGCCTCCCACGGCAAACATGGTGGGCACTTCGGGCACTGTGTAAACTTGATACCCCAGGTTGGAGAAATGCTCTACCACTTTGGCGAGAGCGGTAGTCTTTCCGGCGCAAGGTCCGCCTGTTAGTACGACTTTGGTAATTTTACTCATAAGACGGTGATTTATAGTCGTTAATGAATGTTTTAGAATAAACCTCTACTAAAGAAAAGGCAAATTTACTCATATTTTTTTAGATTACCTTAATTTTGATGCCATAAATTTTGTTTTTTGTCCCTAAAATGTACCGAAAATGTAGCTAATACGAGACTTCTTTTGCGATATATAACCGATTGTGGCAAAACCAGGCCAGCGAGAGAAAGCGCGAGCGCAATCGGTCAGCAGGTCGTGAGGCCTCACGATTCCTACTCACGAAAAATTTGCGTTATATCTAAAAAAACACTACCTTTGCATTGTTGAAATAAATAATTCAAGTTTCTAAAGTTCAAAAACTTTATAAACTTGAGGTTTAGAGGTTAGAGTTTAGTGTTTAGAGAGAAAAATTTTTTCAAAATTTTCAAGATTTCACACTGATTAGCCTCTAGACTCTAAGCACTAAACTCTAAACTGTGAACAAGTTAACAACTTGCGAAACTTGAAAAAATAATAACTAACATAACCGTTTTTTCTTATGGCTAACACTCCTGAGTTTAAGTATGCCCCCATGTTCCAGCTTGGGGAAGACAAGACCGAGTATTACCTTCTCACCAAGGACCACGTGAGCGTGGGCGAGTTTGAAGGCAATCCAATCCTGAAAATCGAGCCCGAGGCATTGACAATGCTTGCCAATGCCTGCTTCCGCGACGTGTCGTTCATGCTGCGCCGCGCCCACAACGAGCAGGTGGCTAAGATTTTGAGCGACCCCGAGGCAAGCGAGAACGACAAATATGTGGCTCTCACCTTCCTGCGCAATGCCGAGACTTCGGTGAAGGGCCAGTTGCCTCTGTGCCAGGACACCGGCACCGCCATCATCCACGGCGAGAAGGGCCAGCAGGTGTGGACAGGCTTCTGCGACGAGGAGGCTCTGTCGCTTGGCGTTTTCAAGACCTACACCGAGGAGAACCTGCGCTACTCGCAAAACGCGCCCCTCACCATGTTTGACGAGGTGAACACCCGTTGCAACCTGCCCGCGCAAATCGATCTCGAGGCCACTGAGGGCATGGAATACAAGTTCCTGTGCGTGACCAAAGGTGGCGGCAGCGCCAACAAGACCTACCTCTACCAAGAGACTAAGGCACGCATCCAGAATCCCGGCACCCTCATCCCCTTCCTCGTAGAGAAGATGAAATCGCTGGGCACTGCCGCTTGTCCGCCCTATCACATCGCTATCGTGATTGGCGGCACCAGTGCCGAGAAGAACCTGCTCACCGTGAAACTCGCCTCCACCCATTACTATGACGAGCTCCCCACCATCGGCGACGAGACAGGCCGCGCCTTCCGCGACATAGAACTCGAAAAGCAACTTCTCGAGGAGGCTCAGAATATTGGATTGGGCGCACAATTTGGCGGCAAGTACCTTGCTCACGACGTCCGGGTGGTACGCTTACCACGCCACGGTGCCAGCTGCCCCATCGGTCTGGGCGTGAGCTGCTCTGCCGACCGCAACATAAAGGCAAAAATCAACCGCGACGGCATCTGGATTGAGAAACTCGACGACAACCCCGCCGAGCTGATTCCTGAAGAATTGCGACAAGCTGGCGAGGGCGACGCCGTGAAGATTGACCTCAACCAGCCCATGAGCGAGGTGTGCAAGATATTGAGCCAATATCCCGTTAGCACTCGTCTGAGTCTTAACGGCACAATTATCGTGGGCCGCGACATCGCTCACGCAAAAATCAAAGCGCGCCTCGACGCTGGCGAGGGTATGCCACAGTATCTCAAGGATCATCCCATATACTACGCAGGGCCTGCCAAGACTCCTGCCGGCATGGCATGCGGTTCGATGGGCCCCACCACAGCAGGACGCATGGACCCCTACGTTGATGAGTTCCAAGACCACGGCGGCAGCCTTATCATGCTCGCCAAGGGCAACCGCTCACAGGCCGTGACCGACGCCTGCAAGAAGCATGGCGGCTTTTATCTGGGCAGCATCGGCGGACCAGCAGCCATCCTCGCGCAGAACAATATCAAGAGCATCGAGTGCGTCGAGTATCCCGAACTCGGCATGGAGGCCATCTGGAAAATCGAGGTGGAAGACTTCCCCGCCTTCATCCTCGTCGACGACAAGGGCAACGATTTCTTCAAGCAAATCAAGCCCAGATGCTCCAATCAATGCATAATGCACAATGCATAATTCACAATGTAAAATCACTAAAGCGTTCTCACGTTTGCTGGGAACGCTGTTTTTGACAGCACATCGTCTCGGGTATATCAAACAAAATCAACAAAGCGGAACAAAAAAATTATTTAAAAAAATGCTCACGCTCGCAAGGCATTGAGCAAAATTAGTGCAAACCGAGAGCAAAGACAAGCTTGCTTGGGCTTTGCCGAGGTGCCGCCTAATTTATCAAACCTCAGCTTTCTCTCGCTTAATCGCATTTTTGTTGTGGTTGTTTTTCTTTGTTGTCTTTGTTTGAAATAGAGACAGGATAAATAGACCTAAAAAACAACCTTTCGTCGCCTAATGACCGATTTGGTTTTTTTTCATTTTTTTACGCTAAATGTGATGGATTTGAAATATTTTGTTTAATTTTGTAACATGGTATATTGTTTAGAGCAAAAAACCGAAAAATTAACATAATAATAACCCAAAAACAAGACAATATGAAAAAAGTATTACTCTTAATAATGGCGGTCGCCGTGGTGGCTTTGTCATCAAACGCTGCAACCAAAATTTATGTGTGCGGCACAAAAATCACGGGAACCACAAACTTCTCGGCTGGTGGCGGCACGGTGAGTTATAACAACAACACAAGGGAACTGACTATCAACAATGTGGATTACACTAAAAGTGGCAGCAGCAACAACGGAATCAGTGTGGACGAGATGGATGGTGATCTCACCATCTATTTGAAAGGCACCGTTAAGTTTACCATTGGTGATGCCGATGCGGTACTGTGCAAAGACAAATACAAACATGACACCTATATCATTGTAAGCGGCACTTCCACTTTCATCTCTAAAAGTAGCGGCCATGCGGGACTGAAACTCCAGGACTGCGATGTTTATCTTCAAGGTTCGGGCACATTGACCATAAAAAATTCCAACTCCAGCTCTTCGGCCAATGCCATTAAAGGCGGAACACGCAACGAGAATCTGGAATTTAAGATTAAGAATTGCACTGTAGAATCTAATGGTCCTAGATTATATAATATGAAAGAAGTGGATTTTAGATACACATCTAATTATGATACTGGTGATTACGTCTCTAGAAGCACCTTGATTACATTAAAGCCTGGTAGCAGCAACACTGTGCATGCTAAAGATATCACTTATTTGGAAGATTACTATACCCATATTTTCTTGCCTATAGATTATTATCGCAACGACATTGATCTTCTCAAAAACACCAACCTATCGGGCAAGGAGGTCCAGATTTCTGACTATGTACCAGCTGTGAAAATTAATGCAAGTGAGTTCCCCGATGCGAACTTATTGAACCATCTGCGGTATTTGGAGCCTGAAGGTTGGTTGACAACCACTGCGATGAATGCTTACACTTACTTGAATATATCAGATTTGAATATATCAAGTTTGCAAGGTCTGTCGCAATTTGCAAACCTTAAAGAGCTCAGATGCAACAACAATTATTTGACCTCGTTATATGGTGTGCCAACCTCCATTCAGACACTCAACTGCTCAAACAACAAGCTCACATCGTTTAATTACCTGCAAAACTGCAGCTCGCTGAAGACTTTGAATTGCAGCAACAACCAGATATCTTCGTTGGGTAATCTGCCATGCCAAAACCTGGAGTCTTTAAACTGCTCGGGCAACAAGTTCACTTCATTAGCTATATCAGGACTAAGTACGCTGAGAACCCTCAACGTCAGCAGCAATCCAAACCTTGCCGCTCTCAACTGCAATAGCAATGCCTTAACAATTCTCAATGTGACTAACTGCAGCGCATTGCAGGTTCTACGTTGTATGTACAACAAGCTCACTTCGCTTGATCTTACGGGATGCTCGGCACTGGAAGAACTCAACGTCAGCCACAATGAACTTACATCGCTCAGCAATATCCCCACTTCGGTGAAAACCCTCAACTGCTCAAGCAACAAGTTCGGTGACACGTTCCAATTGGTTGATCGCAGTGCATTGACATCTTTTGACATAAGCGGCAATCCTAACCTCACCAGATTGAACGTTTATAACAACAGCGCATTGACAAGCCTCAATGTGGGGAACTGCACGGCACTTACTTATCTCGATTGCCATAACAATAAGCTCACCTCGCTTGATGTGAGCAACCTAAGCAACTTGGTAGACCTTAAATGTAATAACAACAAACTCACAACTCTTAACTTGTCAAACACATCAAAACTCATACAATTGTATGCATCCGTGAACCAGTTGACCTCGATTAATGTTCAGGGCTTATCGCATTTACAGACTTTGACGGTCGCTTACAATAAACTGTCCTCCCTATCAGTTCAGGGTTGCTCTGTGCTTCAAACCGTTAATTGCTGCATGAATCAAATAAAAGAGTCTGGAATGAACACACTCGTCAACAGTCTGCGTACCATATCATCAAGTTATGGTGAATTATTAGCTATCTGTCCAGGCCGTACTAATAATGGTTACACTGAGGCAAATGTCATCACCGATGCTCAGGTAAGGACTGCCCGCAACAAGCGCTGGTTGCCAAAGAAGTTTGTCAATAGCTCATGGGTTGAGATTCCCGTCAGCGCTGTTCCTGGCGACGTGAACGGTGACGGCTCTGTGACCAGTGCCGACGTGACAGCGCTCTACGACTTCCTGCTCACCAACGACAGCAGCAACATTGTCAATGGCGACCAAAACGGCGACGGCAACATCACCAGCGCCGACATCACAGCGGTATATGACGTGCTGTTAGGGAACAACTAACAGTTCATAGTTCACAGTTCAAAGTTCACAGTTCATAGTTGAGCTGTGCATGAAATAATTCATAAACAAAAGCGCTTCCACTCACAATCAGGTGGAGGCGCTTTTGTTCTACTGCCTCGGTTTATATCAAACAACTATCACAACATTTTAACAACTTGAACAACAAAATTTTTTTGTTATGCTTGTTGTTAGTTTGTTGTTTCCTGTTTTCCGCGGTCTTTGATTTAAAAAAATGTGTATTGATAATCAGCGAAATAGCTCGTTGGATTTGCAAAATGGCGTGTCCCATGCCGTTATTTAGAGTATTTTATGTGGAAAAAACGAATTATATCATTGGTCATCTTTAAATATTAATAAATTGTTAAACAGGTTGTTATACTATTGCGTCGAAGACGCAGAGTGCATCGAAGATGCAATTTGTCTGTAAGACCATGCAAGAACCTCGCAGAGGTTCGCAGCTTGGTCCACATATCATCAAATGAATGGTGCGCCGAAGGCGAACTTCATCGCCAATCAGTG
>JAFYYG010000021.1 GCA_017557625.1 Muribaculaceae bacterium | reverse complement strand
TTTTGTCTCAGGCAGGGTGTATGTTATAGAGTAGATATTTTTTGTGAGATCCCTGGCTTTATTGAGTGAGAAAGGCGCATTTGCCTTCTTCAGTCGTCGCTCGAGTTCAAGCATGATGGTGTATGCCGTGAAGCAGATGCAAGGTTACTTATTACTGGCCCGCAGATGAAGAGTTCACCGACAACGACACCGGCTTCCGCCTCGCTCTCACCAACTTTGATGAGATACCGGCGGTTACTGGCGACGTGAACGGCGACGGATATGTGACAACGGTTGATATCACCGCCATCTACAACTACCTGCTCAACGGCGACGAGACCTACATCGCCACCAGCGACGTGGATGGCGATGGTTTCATCACCACCACCGACATCACTGTCATCTACAATATCCTGCTGGGAAACTAAATCAATGCATAATAATGAGCGCTTCCACTTAACCAGTGGAGGCGCTTTTGTATTAGTGATAAATTAGTGCTAATTCGTGGCTTGTGCTATATCAGTGAGCCTATTTGGAAGACGAGAGCAGAGACTATCCAGGCAACTGCTGTGGTGTAGAGGGCTGCGAATATTGCCCATTTCCAGCTTCCTGTCTCGCTTTTGATGGCGGCGATGGTGGCCAGGCAGGGGAAGTACAGCAACACGAATAGCAAGAAGCTGAAAGCGGCAAGCGGTGTGATGCCGTCGGCAGTCATTTTGGCGTTGAGGGTGCTGTATTTAGCTGTGTCGTCGCTTGTGGTGTCATCGTCGGCAAAGCTGTCGTCATTGCTGTAGATTACTCCCAGGGTTGAAGCCACAATCTCTTTGGCGCCCACGCCGGCGACTAGCCCCACATCGAGTTTCCAGTCAAAACCGTTAGGAATGAATACAGGTTCGATGGTCTTGCCAATCTTTCCTAGATAGCTGTTCTCCTGCTGCTCCTGTGGATTGGAGTAAACGTCGTGGTTGGGGTAGTAGCCTAAGAACCACACTATAATTGATGCCACGAGGATAATGCCTCCCATCTTCTTGAGGTATTGTTTGCCCTTCGACCAAGTGTGGCGCCAGATAGCTTTTGCGGTAGGGAAGCGGTAGGGTGGGAGTTCCATTACAAACGGTGTGTCGTCGTTCTTTATAAGGAACCGCTTGAGGACTCGGCTCATGATTATTGCCACAAGTATGCCTATGGCATATAGCGAAAGCATTATTACACTCTGATAGCTGGCAAAGAATGCGCCTATTATCATGATATAGATGGGCAGTCGTGCCGAGCAACTCATGAACGGCAGCACAAGCATGGTGATAAGTCGGCTATTGCGACTCTCGATGGTGCGTGTGGCCATGATTGCAGGCACGTTGCACCCAAAGCCCATAATCATGGGTATAAATGACTTCCCATGCAGCCCCATGCTGTGCATGAGCTTGTCCATGATAAATGCCGCTCGCGCCATATAGCCCGAGTCCTCCATTATTGAGATAAAGAAGTAGAGGATAAGGATTTGCGGCAGGAATACGATTACCGAACCCACACCGCCAATTATGCCGTCGGCAATCATTGCCTTGAGCGGTCCGTCGGTCATATTGTTGTTGACCAAATCCTTAAGCCAATCCACTCCCATGTCAATCCAGTCCATAGGATATTGTCCAAGCGTGAAAGTCATCCAAAACATGAGCCACAGGAACACAAAAAACAGCGGGAAGCCAAGCCATCGGTTGGTGACAATGCTGTCGAGCACCTTAGTAATTTGATGAGCGTCAGGATTATTGCCCTGAACATAGCTCTCTTTCAACGCGCCGTTGATAAAGCCATATTTGGCATTCATAATAGCGGTCTCGCTGTCCTCGTTGGTGTTGATTCTGATGAGCCGTGTCTGCTCATCACGTAGTGCCAAAACATCTTTGCCATTGGGTAGTGCAAGCACCGTCTTGTCGGCTTCACGGTCATTTTCGAGTAGCTTGATGGCAAGGTAGCGAAGTGAATAACGGTGACGAATGTGTGAATTCTTTTCCAATTCGGCTCTCACTTTGGTAATCGCCTCCTCAATGTCAGCACCATGATTGATGTGGATGTGTCGGAACACATTGTTCTTAACCTTGTCGCCAGTGGCAAAGTCCTCCTCATGCTCTATGTCCTTGCTATACTCACGGTGCCAGTTCTGAATCTCAGCGGCAATCTCGGGGTTGATGTTTCCATCTTCGTCAATATAGTCCACACCCTCATATAGGTTGATGATGATGTGGAAGAGCAAGTCCACACCCTCACCGGTCTTGAACACGGTGGGAATCATGGGAACGCCAAAGAGTTGACCTAGTTTTGTGGTGTCGAGCTTGTCACCTTTACGCTCCAGGTCATCATACATATTGAGGGCGCATACCATGCGCAAGTTCATGTCGATGAGCTGGGTGGTGAGATAGAGATTGCGCTCTAAGTTGCTCGAATCAATGACGTTGATAACAATATCGGGAGTCTTCTCAATTATCTGCTTGCGCACATATAGCTCTTCGGGACTATAGGCAGTGAGCGAGTAGGTGCCTGGCAGGTCAACAAGGTTGAAGGTATATCCCTCAAAGTGGCACACTCCCTCCTTGGCATCGACGGTGACACCGCTGTAATTGCCCACGTGCTCCGTTGCGCCGCTGGCGAAGTTGAAGAGTGAAGTCTTGCCGCAGTTGGGGTTTCCCACGAGTGCCACATTGATGGTGCGGCGTTTCCTCTTATAGTTTATAGTTAAGAGTTCATAGTTCACAGTTGAGGCTTCATGTTCCCTCTCCACTCTCCGCTCTCCACTCTCCACTCTCCACTCTGAACTGCTCACCACCTCAATCATTGCCGCCTCTTCGTGCCTGAGCGACAGCTCGTAGCCCATGATTTTATATTTTACTGGGTCTTGAAGTGGAGCATTAAGAATCACCTCGACAGTCTTCCCCTTGATAAAGCCCATCTCAATGATGCGCTTGCGGAAACCGCCGTGACCCATGACCTTAACGACAACGCCTTTTTCGCCAGTTTTGAGTTCTGAAAGTAGCATAATTTTATAGCAAACGAGCTGACAAGTGACAAGCAAACAAGGCAATAGTAGTGTTTGACACAATTTCCACAGCTCGGCTTGTCAGTGTGATAAAATATTTTTTTGCAAAATTACTGCTTTTAGTAATTTTGAGCAATAGCAACAATTAAGTATTTATAATATAAAACTAATATAAAATAGTGATAGGGTGATCTCGAAATGATTTAAACAAATACTTTAATACTACAATCATAATCTTTTGTTTTACATCTTGTTAAAATAATAATTGTGTTATTGGGAAATTATAACTGTTGAAATGTTTTTTTATGGACTTATATAAAATCCTCAACATTTTTCGTTTATAAGTTATTAAAAGACGATTTTTTGATATGTACGATTACATCAGTGGAAATATTTCAGAGTTAAATCCCGCCTATATTGTTGTTGACAATAATGGCTTGGGATTTATGATTAATATCTCACTTAACAGCTATAATGAGGTGACAAATAAAGGCCGTGAAGGCATGGTTAAGCTCTATGTTTATGAGGCTATTAGGGAAGATGCCCATGTTCTTTACGGCTTTGCCACAAAGCGTGAGCGCGAGTTGTTCATCATGCTAATTAGCGTGAGTGGTGTGGGACCAAACACCGCCCGCATGATTCTCTCATCATTGTCGCCCTCTGACCTTGAGCAATGCATAGCCGGTGGCAATGTTGGTGTGTTGAAATCGGTTAAGGGAATAGGTGCAAAGACAGCACAAAGAATATTAGTTGACCTGAAAGATAAAATAAAAACGGCATCTGATACGTTATTAGATAATAATAACGCTTCGAGTGCGGTCTATGACGAAGCTCTGGCTGCACTAGTAATGCTTGGCTTCACGCAACAGATGTCGCAGAAGGCTTTGCGCAAACTGCTTAAGGATGAACCCTCTATCACTGTGGAGGAAGCAATTAAAAAAGCCTTGAAGATGATGTGATTAGACAAGTGTGAGCGATATTAATTTTTGTTGACGATGTTTTTTAAAAATATAGGTAATAGTCGCAAAACATTGATGACACTGCTCCTTAGCATAATTGCTTATGCTATGGGTAGTGGTTTGGCTCATGCACAATACAAACAGCCCACTTTGCCACCCCCGCCTCCTGTTCTTGAAAATACCGATAAAGACCAGAAGGACTTCAAGATGCACTATGGCGTACATCCCACAGTGCCATCAAATTATGATGACCTCAAGAGCAAAGAATATGCCGCCGACCTAAAAGACCCTAGCAACATTGTCACCGAAGCCGAATATGACTACGAGACTGGATGCTATATCATCCACACCAAAGTTGGCGACTTCGACATCATGACCCCATTTATACTCACTGCAGATGAGTATAACAATCTGACTCTTAGAGAGTCAATGATGCAGTATTACAGGCAAAAAAATGCCGAGTCGGCCGAGGAAAAAGCAAAGAATCCTTTCAACTTTCTGGATATGCAATTTGGATTGGGACCACTTGAGAAAGTATTTGGTCCAGGCGGTGTTCAGTTGAAGACTCAGGGTTCAGTTCAAATCAAGATGGGCGTTAAGACCAACAAGACCGACAATCCCGCATTGTCGATGAACGCCAAGCGTAAGACCTATTTCGATTTCGACCAGAAAATTCAGGCGACTGTTCAGGCATCGGTAGGTGACAAGATGAAGTTTAACATGACCTACAACACCGATGCCACATTTGAGTTTGACAACAAGAACCTGAAACTCGCATACGAGGGAAAAGAGGACGAAATAATCAAGAACATAGAAGGTGGTAATGTGAGCATGACCACTGGTTCACAACTCATCAGAGGAGGTTCGGCACTCTTTGGTATCAAAACCAAGTTGCAGTTTGGCCGTCTCACTGCCACTGCGCTCGTATCTCAGCAAAATTCCGAATCGCAGACCGTAAATACCCGTGGTGGAGCCCAGACCACAGATTTCTATATCACCGCCGACAAGTACGACCAGAATCGTCACTTCTTCTTGTCGCATTTCTTCCGTGACAATTACGACAACTGGACCTCAAAACTGCCATTAGTGTCGAGCGGTATCAACATTACCCGCATTGAGGTGTGGGTCACCAACAAGCGCGGCAATTTTAATGAATCACGCAATATCATGGCGTTCATGGATGTTGGCGAAAGTCAGCACATCGGCAACAGTCACTGGCAGCCTTCAGGTCCTGCCAACCCAACCAACACCAGCAACACCTTGCTTGATGAAATAAAGACCAATTTTCCTGATGCTCGTTTCATCAGCCAGGCTGCTAACGCGTTGGCACCCTTGGCGGCCTACGACTTTGAGGGTGGCAAGGACTATGAGAAGATTGAGAGTGCGAGACTTTTGTCATCGAGCGAATACAAGCTCAATCCTTCATTGGGATATATCTCGTTAAGCACTGCGCTCGCCAGCGACGAGGTGCTTGCTGTGGCCTATCAATACACCTATATGGGCCAGACCTATCAAGTGGGTGAGTTTGCCAACGATGTCGCCTCTACCGAGCAGTCTTTATATGTGAAGATGCTCAAATCCACTACTATCAACACTCAAGTTCCGATGTGGGACCTGATGATGAAGAACATCTACTCGCTTGGTGCTTATCAGGTGCAGTCCACCAATTTCAAACTCAACATCAAGTATTTGAACGACACCACTGGTATTGAGTTGCCTTATATCAACGAGGGTAATATCGCTGGAGTTCCTCTGCTGCGAGTGATGAACCTCGACCGCTTAGATGCCAACAACAACTACAACCCCGATGGTCGTTTTGACTTCATCGATGGATACACCATCACTACTTCGGGTGGCAAAGTGATTTTCCCAGTAGTCGAGCCTTTTGGTTCACACTTGCGCAAGATGATTGGCAATGATGCCATCGCAGACAAATATGTGTATCAGGAGCTTTACACCATGCAGTTGACCGATGCTCAGCAGGTGCAGGACAAGAATAAGTTTGTACTTGATGGCGAATATCAGTCTACAAACAAGAATACCATCAGCCTCAATGCTACCAATGTCCCACGAGGGTCGGTAGTAGTGACAGCAGGAGGTGTTGTTCTTACTGAGAATAGCGACTACACCGTTGACTATACAATGGGAACGGTGACCATCACCAATCAGAGCATTATTGATGCCGGCACTAACATCAGTGTATCTCTTGAGAATCAATCTACATTCAGCCAGCAACGTAAGACTCTATTGGGACTTGATCTAGATTATGCCTTCAACGACAATTTTCATGTTGGTGGTACGCTGATGCACTATGGTGAGAGAAACATTGTAGAGAAAGTCGCTATTGGCAATGAGATTGTCAACAACACAATTTGGGGAGCGCGCATTTCCTATAAGTCAAACTTCATGTGGCTCACCAACCTGCTGAACAAAATACCGACAGTAAATGCCACGGCTCCATCACAAGTGAACTTTAATGGAGAGTTTGCTCAGTTGCTGCCACATCAATCACGAACAGGTTCTAATGCAGGTAGTTCTTATATCGATGATTTTGAATCCACTCAGACTGGTGTTGACTTGCGCTCGCCTTACTCTTGGTTTCTGGCGTCAACTCCTTTTGACAATGCCAACGATGCGCTGTTTCCTGAAGCGTCACTCTCTAACGATGTCGCATACGGCAAGAACCGTTCACTGCTCTCTTGGTACTATATCGACCGTCTGTTCACACAGCGCAACTCCTCATTTGTGCCTGGTTATATCAAGAACGATCTAGACCAACTGTCAAATCCCTACGTTCGTGAGATACCTTATACTGAGGTGTTCCCAGGCCGTGAGCTTAACTATGGTGAGGCCTCTACCATACAGACCCTGAATCTCTCATATTATCCCAAAGAGCGTGGTCCTTACAACCTTGATGCCGAGAATATCGACTCCGAAGGCAATCTACTTAACCCCGAAAACCGTTGGGGCGGTATTATGCGCAAGATTGAGAATACCGACTTCGTCACAAATAATGTGGAGTATATCAAGTTCTGGCTTTTGGATCCATTCCTTGATGAGACCAATCCCAACACAGAAGGCGGTGACTTCTATATAAATTTGGGTGAGATTAGCGAGGATATCCTTAAAGACGGTCTCAAGAGCTACGAGAACGGTTTGCCTTATACCGATGTTGTCGACAGCACCGACGTGAAAGAGACCAACTGGGGTAGGGTGGCTTCGAAGTCGTCGCTGACTTACGCCTTTGAGACCGCCACCGGTTCGCGAATAAAGCAAGACGTGGGTCTCAACGGATTAAGCACTAATGACGAGCAGACCTATCCCACTTATAAAGCATACGTTGACAAGCTGCGTCAAGTTTTGCCCGCCGAGACTATATCCCAGATGGAAACCGACCAGTTCTCGCCAATCAATGACCCCGCTGGCGACAACTACCACTTCTATCGAGGATATGATTACGACGAGCAGAAACTTTCGATTCTTGAACGTTACAAGCATTACAACGGCACCGAGGGCAACTCCTTGTCACAAGAAGATGCAACCGACGGCATGTATCAGAGCGCTCGCAGTGTACCCGATGTGGAGGACATCAACCAGGATAATACGCTTAATGAGTATGAACGTTACTTCCAGTATAAGGTGTCGATACGTCCCGAAGATCTTCAGGTTGGCAAGAATTACATCATCGACAAGCAAGAGTCGGTTCAGCGCACCCGTAACGGTGAAGACCAGCACGTCACTTGGTATCAGTTCTGCATACCCATCAAGAGTTATGAGAAGGTGGTTGGTGCTATCAACGACTTCTCATCTATACGTTTCATGCGAATGTTCTTGACTGGATTTAAAGAGACCACTCACCTGCGATTTGCTACGCTCGAACTTGTGAGAGGCGAATGGCGAAACTACGATTACAACCTCAATGCACGTGCCGATATGCCTGGTAATGGAACTATTGATGTTAATACTGTCAACATCGAGGAGAACGCTAGCCGAGAGCCGGTAAACTACGTGTTACCTCCAGGAGTTTCTCGTATTATTGATTCTGGCCAATCACAAATCACCCAGCTCAATGAGCAGTCAATGCAGATGAAAGTCGAGGGCCTTGAGGCTGGTGATGCACGTGGCGTGTATCGCAACACCAATCTCGACCTCCGCACCTATAAACGCTTGCAGATGTTTGTCCACAACGAGGCGTTCATCAATGATGCTACCAATTTGAAGGATGGTGACATTTCGCTCTTTGTTCGCATGGGTTCGGACGTGAAGAACAATTATTATGAGTATGAAATCCCATTGATGGTGACACCACCAGGACATTACAGTAACAATAGCTCTGCTGACCGACTTGTTGTGTGGCCTAACGAGAACATGCTCGACCTCGATTTGGACATTCTCACTGCCGCCAAGAAAAATCGCAATGCTGAGAAGATGGCAGGCAATCCTGATGTGGCTTATACACAACGTTATCAGGAGCAAGACCCCAACAATCCTCGCAACCATGTTTATGTGATGGGTAATCCTTCTTTGAGCAAAGTGAGGGTCATGCTCATCGGTGTGAGAAACAACACAGCTGGAACTACCAAGGATTTTGTGGTGTGGGTTGACGAACTCAGAGTCACCGACTTCGACAGTGAAGGTGGTTGGGCTGCTAAGGCATCAATGAGCCTTAATCTTAGTGATATAGGCGTTGTCAACGTGGGATGGCACAAAGAGACCAGTGGCTTTGGATCGGTTGACCAAAGTATGAATAATCGTCGTCTTGACAACTATGACCAGTATAATGTGGCTGTTCAGGCCGATTTGGGCCGATTCATCCCAGAGAAGGTTAAACTCCACGCTCCTGTCTATTTCTCTTACAGCAACGAGAAGGTAACCCCTAAGTATAATCCTCTCGATGAGGACATCCTGCTCAAAGATGCTCTGGAAGCATGCTCAACTGAGGAGCAGAAAGACTCTATCAAAGCCTATGCTGTGAGCGAGACAGTAGTCAAGAATTTCTCTATCTCGGGCTTGAAGTTTGATGTAAAGAGCAAGAACCCGATGCCTTGGGATCCCGCCAACTTCACATTCAATTACTCGTTCAATAAGACTCACAAGTCTAATCCAGATTATGAGTATGAGAATACCAATGACTACCGAGGAAGTATGCAATATGCTTGGACACCTTATATTAAACCGTTCAAGCCACTGGAGAAAGCAATTGATCAGAAGAACAAGAATATGAAGTTCTTCCGTGAATGGGAGTTCCGTTGGTTGCCAAACTCTCTTGCGTTCAGCACTAATATCTCACGATACTACTATGAACAACAAACCCGTAACGAGACTGATATAGATATTGTGCTGCCAGTATCGGTGAGCAAGAACTTCTTATGGGATAGGCAGTTCGCACTGTCGTGGAACTTCACAAAGTCAATCAATATGTCGTTCAACAGCCAGACAACGGCACATATCCTTGAGCCGATGGGGCAGGTGAACAAGAAACTCTTCCCCGACGAATACCGCGACTGGCGCGACAGCGTGTGGCGAAGCGTTAAGGACTTGGGAACTCCGTGGGCCTACAACCAGACTTTCACTGCATCTTACAAGGCTCCCTTCAGCGCTATCCCAATCTTGAGCTTCATCACAGCCAACGCTACCTACAACGCCACTTACCGCTGGGATCGCGGCACCGAGATCGCCGGCATCGTCTCGGGCAACAACATCGCCAACCAGTCGTCGCTCAACATCGACACTCGCCTCAATCTAGAGACATTATACGGAAAGCTTCCTTACGTGAAAGATGTTCAAAAGCGCTTCTCATCATCGGGAGGTAACCGCGATAATAAAAATAACAAACCCGAGAAGAAAAAGGCAAAGAAGTTTGACCGCACCTTCCAGCTCAGTTCCGACACCACCACTGTTGTCAAACACAACATGAACGTGAAGAAGGTGAGGGTAACCGCCACTACTATCGATGGCAAGCGATATTCTGTGAAGTATAATGTGAAAGACAACAACAACATTGAAATCTTGAACCGCGACTCCACGAGCATCAAAGTTACAGTAACCGAGGTCTTGGCAAGCGACAAGAAGAACTTTGGCACAGAGTTCGCGCAGTATCTTACTCGATTGGCAATCAGTGTTAAGAGTGTGAACGTGAAATGGCGACAAACACAGTCGCTGTCAATACCGCAGTTCGTGCCTAACGTGGGTGACATTTTCGGACAGAACACACATTATGACGTTATGGCTCCAGGTCTTGACTTTGCCTTCGGCTTTGTTGGAGAGAGCTATATCGACAAGGCCAAGAGTCATGGATGGCTCTTGGGAGACTCAACTCAGACGTCACCGGCAATCTTCTCTAAGACTCAGGAGTTCAGTGCGGAGGTAGTGGTAGAACCCATCAGTGGTCTCAAGATTACCCTTACTGGTAATCGCACCGATAACCGCACCAACCAGATTCAGTTCATGTATGATGATGTGGGAGTGCTCTACTCTGGCTCTTACACCAAGACACATATCGCTTTGGCATCGGCTTTGCGTGGTGTGACAGCCGACAACGAATACTATAGCGAGGCGTTCAATAAATTCCTGAACAATATCCCTATTGTGGCAAGCCGACTTGAGCAGCAGTATATAGGTTGCAACTATCCCGAACGAGGTTTCATGCGTGGTAAACCATATGCTGGCTCGCCTTTCAACCCAGAGAACGGAACTGTCAACCCTGCTGGTAGTGATGTGATGATACCTGCGTTCATGGCTGCCTATTCAGGGAAAGATGCTGCAAAGGTTAACCTCAATCCATTCCCTGGATTGAAGAGCATCTTGCCCAATTGGCGTGTTACTTACGATGGCTTATCCAAAATTCCAGCTGTGAAGAAACTCTTCAAGAGCTTGACTCTTACTCATGCTTATCAGTGTACCTATTCGGTGGGTAATTTCTCTAGTTATACTGACTGGGTATCGATAGGAGAGGGGCTTGGATTTACACAAGACGCTCTCACGGGCAATCCCATTCCTAATTCTCCCTATAATATCTCGTCGGTGACTATTACCGAGAAATTCGCGCCACTGATTGGTGTCAATCTCACCCTCAAGAATGACATGAGTTTCAATGTAGAGTATCGTGATGCCCGCACTCTGGCACTCAATATCTCATCACTACAGCTCGTAGAAACTCTACAGAAGTCGCTTGTCATTGGCGCCAGCTACAAAATTGCAAACTTCAACACTGTGCTTAAAATGAAGAAGAAACAGGAGAATGTAAATAACGACCTGACGCTCAACTTCAACTTACAGCTTAACAACAATACGGCCCTAATCCGCAAGATTGACGTGAATACCACCCAGGCAACAAGCGGTACACGCACCTTAGGCATCAACTTTGCGGCAAATTATGTCATGAGCAAACGCATCACACTCGGTGCCTTCTTTGATCATCAGGTCAACACACCACTCGTGTCTTCTTCTTCCTATCCAACCACAAACACCAATTACGGCATCTCCATCAATATCTCACTGACGAAATAGAATGTCCTATAAGTTAGTGTTGAGGGACATATACTCCCTTAGATTGAAAGGCTCTGGGTGGTCTCTAAATGTCAGATTTAAAGCCCTAAGGAAAGAAAACATGTTGTTGATAGATTGTGTTTAGAGCATGTTTTTTGTAAAAAAAACATAAAAACGATACAGATTATAATTAAAAGTGCTATATTTGTAATCGAGAAAAAAGAAATCATTTTATTAACCCTTAAAATATCAATAGAAATGAAACCAGTACACATCATTTTAGCAGTATTGAGCGGCGCATTAGCAGGTGCCGCAGTAGGTCTTCTCTTTGCTCCTGCCAAGGGTGCAGAAACACGTAACAAGATTGCTGACATCCTGAAGAAGAAAGGCATAAACCTGAAAGATCAGGAGATGGACGATCTCATTGATGACATCACCAAGGAAATCAAAGAAGAGTAATAGGATATTATTCTTCAGTTTTAGTCAACAGAGTATTAATTTTTAATAATATTATAGAGTTATGAGAGATGTCAAATATCTAAGTTTATTATACGGATTTTTGGGTGGTGCAATCATTGGCGCTTCAATGGCTCTGCTTTTTGCTCCCGAGTCGGGCAAGGATTTGCGAAATCGCATTAAAGAGCTGCTCAAAAAGAAAGGTATAGATTTCAGTGATGATGAGGTGGAGCAGCTGGTAAACCAGATTAGCGCCCAAATAGAGCAATAATTGCTTTAAGCATGGCATTGTGCCGCTATAGGGGCTCTCTGCCAATACAAATTCATATAATGCTTGCACATGATTTTTTAAATGTGCAAAAGAGTCATGTGCAGCTTTTTTCTTTATAAGTGATGGAAGGACAGAATTATAAACAATTGTTTGATAGTATTAAGGAACATGCAAAGCTGGAGATAGAATATTCAAAACTTACTCTAGCCGAGAAAATGTCGATACTATTGTCACGAGCGATAATAGTTGCGATACTCATAATTTTTGGAGCAGGAGTGACACTTTTGCTGCTATGGGCATTTGCTAAGTGGATGATAGTGCTCACTGGAAGCTTATGGATAGGTGTTGCTATTGCAATAGCTGCAGTGGCTGTGCTTGCCTTATTGGTGTTTGGTTATCGCAAACAACTGATAATTAATCCTGTCACTCGTTTCATTACTAAATTGTTATTAACTTCCGAAGAATAATTCAAGTCATGTCAAGCAAACTGGAAATACCATCTTCGGCACCTGTAGTGCAAGCAGTTGCCGCCCCATCGGGCGACTGGAAAGGATTAACGCTAGAAGAGTTGCAAAAGCGTCGTGCTAAGTGGCTTGTGAAACGTGAGGTAAGTCGCATGAGTATGGCTCATCAGTATCAATCGACCCGTGAGAATGTGTCTCAAAACGGTGTTAGGGGTTTGTTGTTCAATTCGGGAGAAGTCGCCATGCTCAAGAAAACCGACTATTTTTATTTGGGATTCAAGGCGATAAATGCCTTGGTTAAGCTATATCTGAAACGCAAACGCCGTTAAGTCATAGCTGTTTTTTACGTCAGATTTACGTCAGAAAATCTATGAAATTGCATTTTTTTCGGTAAAAAATTTTGCTGATTAGTTGATTTTTTATAATTTTGCCGTGTTTTCCACACTATTTGTGGTGATTGAGAAATTAATCCTATAATTTATAAACATTTAAAAATTTTGCCTATTGACAAGACCATTACTTTATTAACTAACACATAAGAAGTAATGACAAAATTAGCAGACGTTAGCGATGACAGGCTCATCGCGAGATATGTCGAAGGTGAGAATGAGGCTTTTGATGCGCTTATAGAGCGCCACAAAAACCGCATATTTAATTATATCTTTCACTCGGTGAAAGATGAGGATCTTGCCAACGATATCTTTCAGGAAACATTTGTCAAGGCGATAATGACCATTAAGCAGGGCCGCTATGTGGAAAACGGGCATTTTCCCGCGTGGATAACACGCATCGCGCATAATCTTATCATCGACTTCTACCGTCAGGAGAAATCAGAGAATGTTCAGTCAAGCGACTCTACCGAGGTTGATATTCTCAACCGCAAGGAACTAAGCGAAGCCACCATTGAGGATAATCTAATTATAGACCAGATACACAGCGATGTTCGTCGTCTAGTTACTGCATTGCCCGCAAACCAGCGAGAGGTGCTGCTCATGCGTTACTACAAGAACATGAGTTTCAAGGAGATTGCCGATCGCACCAATGTGAGCATAAATACTGCATTGGGCCGTATGCGCTATGCAATTCTCAACATGCGCCGCTTGGCAGTGGAGAATAATATCGTTCTCACGATGTAATCTTTTAAGCGATACTATTTCAATTAAAATAAGGTTGTCACCCAACAGGATGGCAACCTTATTTTTCAGGAATGAATTGTGCGTATGAGAGAGAATTATTTGACATTCACAATTGCTATAGTGCTTTCGGTGTTGTCGGCATTAAGCACTGACACTGCATAGTAACCTGTGCCGGTCACCTCATAAGAGGTGGTGTTCACAATATCGAGCGTGTGAGCTTTCTTTGCTTCAATCCTGTAAACCACATAGCGCATGCCATTACCTTTGTTTTCCCACGTAAGCTTCTTGCCGTCGGCTTTGAGCGACGTTAAAGCCGTGGGAGAGGATGCTGTTTCACGTCCAAAGAACGGAATTACCGAAGGCTCAGGAAACATCTCAGCGATCTTGCCCAACAAGTTGATTTTATTCTCCTTGAAGACTTTAGCGCAGAATAAGAAGAATCCTTGCACCTTCTGTTGGCGACGTGCATAGAAAAACTCCTGTTCAATCTCGGTGGTTGTTTGATAAATCGCTTGACTGTGATTTGGGCTGTAAAGGTCCAGCTCCAGTCCTATAGCCAACGGGCAAGTCCCAACATTTTCGGGCCACCACTGAACTAGTTTAAGGAAATTAGCGTTCTGATTCTGTGTGGTGTAATAAAGCTGTGGAACCACAAGGTCAATCCAATTCTCTTCACACCATTTGAGGATGTCGGCATAAAGGTTGTCATAATTGCTTATAGTGTTGGTCTGTGAACCACGTGGATCCTGACTGGCATTGCGCCACACGCAGAACGGGCTGATTGAGAACACCGCTCCAGGTTTGTGTGCTAGGATGGTGTTGTGAACCATCTCGATTGCCTTGTTCACGTTGTCGCGCCGCCAATTGGCTATGTTTGTGAATCCTGCAGGCACACCATACTTCTTGTAGTCTTCCATATCGGGCAATGTGGATCCGTCGGGATAGGGATAGAAGTAATCATCAAAGTGAATGCCGTCAACATCGTATTTGTCGAGCAGGTCGGCGACAACGTTGCACAAGTGCTGGCGCACCTCAGGCAGACCAGGATTGAGAATCCACAGTTTGCCATACTGCATCACCCACTCAGGATGCTGATTTGAAATGGCGTTGGCGGCAGGATGGAACTTTGTATAATCCTCGCAGATGCGATAGGGGTTCATCCATGCGTGGAATTCCATTCCTCGTTTGTGAGTCTCCTCAATCATGAAGTTCATCACGTCCCAACCAGGGTTTTGTCCTTGAGTACCGGTAAGATACTGGCTCCAGGGCTCAAGCGATGAGTTGTAGAATGCATCGGCACAAGGGCGCACCTGCATAATCACCGTGTTGATGTTATGCTGCTTGAAGAGATCAAGATACTCAATGAACTCCTGCTTCTGCACTTCGGGGTTGGTTTTATTTCGAGGCCAATCAATGTCGCGCACGGTGCAGAGCCATACAGCCCTGATTTCCTTGCGTGGCATCGTCACGTCCTCGGGTTTGAGAGTGGTCTCAGTGCCAGGGTCAGGATTTGGATTGGGGTTAGGATTTGGTCCCGGCTCCGGTTCATCGCCTCCGCAAGCCGTCATTGCCAAAGCCATAGTACACAAAAGAAAAAACTTCTTTATCATTTTCAATAATAAGTTTTTATTAAAAAGGGCATCGTCTCATGACGTGACTAAATTGAGTGCGATGCCCTTTATGAGTAGTCTTATTTAGAGATTAGATACCGAGTATGATGTCGTAAACTTTAGTTATATCACCGGCTGTAATGTTGCCATCGCCATCCACGTCTCCGTTAACGAGATTTGTCGTGTCGTTGGTGAGCAGGAAGTCGTAGAGAGCGGTAATGTCGGCAGCAGTAACATTGCCGTCACCGTTCACATCGCCATAAACGCCAGCTGAGCTACCCTGTAGGTATTGCGACTTGGGAGCTACAGTGATACGGCTGTTGTTTGTGGTAGGCAGAGTGAACTCGGCAACACCGTCTGAATTGTTGGCAAGATAGATATTGTTGGCGTAGTCAAATGCCAGGCCATAACTATCGCCGCCCAGACCATGGTCAATGATATAGAGTGGAGTTATTGATGGCACGTCGCCATTGAAAGTCACATTGAAGACGCGAGTCTCATCGCCTGCGCCTACAGCCATCAATGTGCCGTCGTAGCTGAGTGCCAAAGCACCACGCTGAGAAGTGCTGATGAGAGAAGCGTCAACAGAACCAGACCTGAACAGAGCCTCACCGTTTTTAATGTAAGACAGTGAGGGTAGTGCAGCACCATCGCTCCAGCGATATTGCGACACCCAAACACCGCCATTCTGTGGAATAACCACACAATTGGCGTTGCTGAGCATGGCATAGCCATTGTTATCATCAATTGGGTTGTCAAACAGCAGTGCGGTTGGGGCTTGCGTCCAAGGAGTCTCATTATTGCCAATATTATATTGCAACACAGCTACTCGAGGGAGTACACTACCAGCATTCATATAAGTGCCAAGGTAATCCTCGTCAACAGTGTAAAGGATGGTGTTCTCGCCTGTGCCAACAGCATAGCAAGAAGATATAGAGCCTGCAATCTTAGTGCTTCCATTCCAGAAGAGGCCATCTCCGTCGCGGGTTCCACCAAAGACTGGTGTAAACTCGCCGTTGAGATCAGCAGGGTTGGCCTTCCATATTCCTGAATGACTGTCACTCCAGTCGGAAAGATAGATAGTTCCATCCTCGCCAACTGATGGACGCATAGGACTTGAAGAACTTGACCAAGCCACATTGCCGGCATAGCTGTTGCTACCCTGACCAGTAACATCACTGAGGTTGGCGTCGAGCACGTAGAGACCATTCTGAGTTACGCGGTCTCCAGCTGTGCCGCCACTTCCTTCGGTAATATATACGCGTCCAAAGTATTCACTATCCATACTGTTGTCAACAGCGATACCACGAGCCTGCTTGAAGCTGAGTTGTGGAGCCTCACGATCACAGCTGATAGCCGGAGCAGTAAGGGTGTTGGCCTCGCCAGTAGCTTTAACTTCCCACTTCACTGCATTGCCCTTCACGTCGCTCATCTTCACAAGCACGTTGTTACGTCCACGAGGAAGCGCACCTGCATCAACAACAATTGGTTCGCCTGTCTCATTATAGACAGTTACTTGCACCTCTGCAGCATCGGCGTTGAGCGTGAATGAGAGCACGTAATGTCCCTCTCCATTTTCGCCTGTTGAAAGCTCAGACGCGTAGATGTTAGGTTGAGCTGTCACTGTTGCGGGAGGCTCGTAGGTTGGATCCTCGAGCAAAGTGTAGAAGCTGGTGGTCTTGGCAGCTTGTACTGTCACATCTTTCTCTTGTGTAGTGTAGCCCGGCATCTCCATGCGCACCTTATAGTTACCAGGAGCAAGGTTGCGGAACACATAGATGCCATTGTACCAGTTGTCGGTAGTATAAGTATCTAATGTTTCTCCACTTGCATTCATCAGAGTAACTGTAGCGCCATTAAGCGGTTGATATTGGTCGTGCGACTTCTTGACGAAGTTATTGAACTCGGGAGCACTCATCTTGCGCTGGCTATCCTTTACCGAGCCAAGAATCTCACCAGTGGTGGGAGCGTCGGCACCGTAGTAGTCAAGGAAGAAGCGATAGGTGTTGATTGCATTCATGTGATCATAGTCATGATTAAGCAACCGATGGGTCTCTGGCTCATAATCGTGGAACGACCCCTCAATTAAGAATCCAGGCACGGTGAGCGTGCGCATCACACCCAAGTAGAAACCTAAGAAATGATAGTCGTCACGAACAATGGGATTAGAGAGTGAGCCAGCGGTCCAGATGCTGGTATTGTTCTCGTAAAGGAATGGCCAGCAACGTGTTGCCATCTCTTTGTCCTCGGGTTTCCAAGGAACTCCAGCAGCAGCATTCTCATTACCCTTGTAGAGGGTAAGAAGGTAGTTGGTGCCTGAGTTGGCTCCAAGAGCATTGCTGTGCACTGACACAAAAGCGTCAGCACCAAAAGCATTGGCCTCAGCCGAAATCTCGGTAAGTACCTTGTCGTCCTCATCGCGATTTTGTGTGCGTGAGAGCATTACTGTGGCTCCCGACTCTTGAAGCAGACGTGCCAGCTCGAGACCTTTCACTAGGTTGCACGACGACTCATAGAATCCGTTGTGGTCACCAGCGGCGAAAGGAATGGTGGGTACATTGCGGTCATTGGTTGGGTCATACCCGCCATGCCCAGGATTTACATATATTTTCTTGCCAGTCAAGTCATTGGCAAACGCATTACTGCCTGCAATCATTGCAAAGGCAGTGAGAATGAATATAAACTTTTTCATGCTTTTACAATGTTATTTGGTTATAGTAATGTCTAGAATGTAAATCTCACCCTCAAGGGTATGGAAAGCAATCTTGCCTGGAACGGCACTTGGGAACATGCATACCATGTCGTTAGGGGTTACCTGCTGTGAGAAAGAGCCGTTGGCGGCACACAGCATCACTGTAGAACCAGTAATCTGATATCCGTCATCGCTGTCGTTCATAGCAACAACATAGTCGTTGTCCATCCATTGTGGGGCACGGTATTTGCCAACGAAAGTTGTGGATCCGCTAGCAATATCATAAACCCATGAACCTTTTCCTGAGACAGTATAGGCAATCTTAGTGCCATCGGGAGAAAGAGTTGGCCACAAGTAGCGCTCGTTCTCGCCGTTGGGAGTGACAGTCGTCACACTATTTCCCTCAACTATGTTGATTTTGAGGTTTCCGGTATTGTTAACGCTTTTGCCATTGATGCTTCGCAGCATGACATTCATGCCGGCCCGAGGCTCGGTGGAAAGCACTGTAGTTTTGCCGGTGGCAAGATTAGTCTCGTTCAGTCCGATATAGTCCTCAGTGGAAGTAAGGATACTATTGCCATTGGCTGTGAAAATGGGATGATAGGCTTGCGTGCCAGTATTGACACGAGTCATCTTACCCACTTCCACCTGCTGTGCCAGGACATTAAGACCAAAGCACAACAGGCATGACAGAATTATACTTTTAAATTTCATGATTCTTTTGAAGTGAGAAATAAACAGAATTATTGACCAAGGAGAATGTTATAAACCGCAGTCACATCACTTGAAGTAATGAATCCGTCACCATTCTGGTCAGCATTAACTACACCTTCCCAGTCATTGCTCAGCATAATGTTGTAAAGCAATGTTACGTCGGTAGCAGTAACCTCGCCGTCACCGTTAACATCGCCAGGAACAACAGTTGCGCCTGCAACATTAAGTTTCTGTGCCGATGGTGCAGGGGTCTCGCATACGTTCTCGGCTACTGGAAGGGCAAATACACCCACATTGCCGGTGCCATCAGAGTTAGGACGGTCAATAGAGCAATAAAGATTATGGGCAGCATCGATAGCAATGCTATAGCAGTTTTGACCAAGCGATGGATTGATGTCATAGTCAAGAGTCAATGAGGGCACGCCAGCATCATCCCATGAGATACTGAATACTTTAATGTCATTCATTGAAGATACCGCCATCTTTGTGCCTTCGTCAAAGAGGCATATTGCAGAACTGTAGCTGCTACCAATCAATGTGGGATCAACTTGTCCAGAATTAAACACCACCTCACCGTTCTTAAAGTATACCAGTGATGGGATGCCTGCAGAATCAGACCAACGAGTCTGAGAAATCCACCAACCGCCATTCTGAGGGATAATCACGCTATTGCCATTCTGATGGAGTTTGTCGGGATTGTCATAGATGACAGCGCTTGGGGCCTGTTCCCATGGTGTCTCAATGTTTCCGATATTGAACTGGTAAAGACCTTGCGGATTTCCATTCTCGTTCACATAATCTTCATCAAAGGTGTAGAGAACAGTGTTCTCGCCTGTGCCCTCTACCCAGCAGCTTGGAATTGAACCGGAAATTTGAACGCCTTCACTATTGGTTCTCAAACCATCTCCATTCCATGTACCACCAAATACAGGCACAAAGTCGGCAGTGAGGTCATTTGCATCGGCACGCCATACTCCTGGATGGCCATCGCTCCAGTCGCTGAGATAAATCTTGCCGTCTTCGTTGAGGAAGATGCGAGTACAACCTGATGATGCACCCCAAGACACATTGCCGTTATAGGCGACATTGCCTTGACCTGTAACATCGTTGAATGCAGCATCATATACATAGATACCAACGTTGCGAACATCGTTACGGGTCTCGGTCACATAGACGCGTCCATAGAACTCACTTTCGGTATCATTGTCAATGGTGACACCGCGAGGACTCATGAAGTCAGCTAAGGTTGGAGTGTTGTTCTCATCGATAACTAACGTTGCTGCCTCGCCAGCACCCCATGCATCACCAGTGGCTTTCACACTCCAAGTGTACTCGCCGCTGAGTCCAGCCAGATTGATTTCTTGCGAGTTCTCGCCTTTTGCGAGGCCTGTGCCGGCAATTGTCTTAACAAGATTCGTGCCTTGATAAATGTTGATGTCAACACTTGTTGCTGGTGCATTCAGTGTGTAACTGATCATGAAGCTTGTTCCGTCGTTAGCAGGAACCGCTTTAAGTCCTGAAGCAAACACGTTGGCTTCGCGTGCGCCAGCAATGGCGGCAACGCTTGCCATAACAACAAAAAGTAATGTTTTAAGTCTCATGATTAAATTTGTTTTTTAATACTTTGATGTGGGGGAGTGGTCTCCCCCAGCATCAAAGTGTGGTTAATATTGATAATGTTATTCTCTTTCAGGGAACACAAAGATTGCGAATCCTGCCTTTGGAGCCGCAGCCATCACACGAAGCATGCCATTTACTACACCCCATCCAGTGCTAGCCGAAGGAGCAGAGCCGAAGGATGCAGGATTGCTGCCACCAATGACATAAGTGAACAATGGCTGTGGTGCGCCATCAGCAATAAGATTCATTATTGCAAGAGCAGTAGTAGCACCATCGCTCAGGTTATAGACATAGAACGTCTGCTCAGCATCACCTGACCATGCTCCCCATCGGCCTGATGTGGTTATCAGATAACGCTCGCTGTCGAAAGTGATAATTCTTGCGTCTGTGCAACGAACAGGAATCATATCTTGGTCAATTAATGTGATAGGATTGAGGTCGGCGTCAGTCAAGTAAATGCCAGCCTGAACACTTGTAACAACATACTCATTTTCCTTGCCATCGACTTGGTTGATAGATGCATAGTACGACAGTGTGGTTGGTGGAACAATATATGTTGGATTCTCGAGGTTTGTGAATCCAGTAACATTGAAGCGCAGCACGGCAGTACCATCTTGTGTCACGAAGTAGATGTAACCGTTACCGCTCTCGTTTAGGCAAACGTTTAGGTTATCACCAAACCTCAGTTTTGACAGGTCAACCTCACCTTCAGGTCCATTAGCCGCACCTAAGAACTCAAGAAGCACTTGAGGCTTTGAGGAGGTGTTGTCCCAGTAGTAGAGCTTAAGCGGTTGGTCTTCGCCAACACTAGTCGAGAGGTTGCTCACATAGTAGTGACCGTGGCTGATGCGTCCAGCGCTCACCAGGAAGGTACCCATTTCCACACCATCAAGGTTGAGGCTTACACCGCCTGGATTGCCGCCTGCTATCTCGTTGTATGGAATAACTCTAACATTGGGACCACCCTCACGAGAAACGATGAGCATGTTGTTTCCATCGAAGTCGGCGCTGCGTGTGTTCTCACCAACGAAGTCTCCGAAGAGGTTGCCTGTAGCGTTACAGAATGCATAGATGTTGCCTTTGGTGAAGTCGGCTCCAAATACTGGAATTGCGGCAAAGAGCAGACGATACTCCGACTTGAGCCCCATGAAGTCAAGCTCTATGGAGCCGGGATTAGATTCTTGTACCACATTGTTGGTAGCCATTGTCAAAGTAGTTACAGTACGTTTTGGCAGGCAAGAAATAGAGAGAATCTCCACATGCCCACAAGAGTCAGCACCTAGATAGATACTCTTGTCAATCTCGCTCACGTATGCATTCTTCTCGGTGCCATCGGGCAGTTTTACCCTTACGGCAGTGATGATAGGAGTCTCTTTAGGCTCATCAAAGTTGATAGTGACCTGATAAGTGCTGGTGTTCTCGCCATTTATGACGGTAACTGGCACAGTATTGCTCTGGCTGAAATCGTAAGTGTCTTGGTCAAGATGAGCGCCTAACGAAAGTTTAGAATTGAACTTTATCGCCTGAATGTCGGTCTCAGCGGGAGCATTGAAGGTGATGGTTCTTGTCTCCTCGTCGATGACACCTTGAATGGCATCAGTTCCCGCAAGACCTCCATTGGCAATAAACATGCGATAGATGAATGTCTCGCCCGAAGGATTCTCTACGATGGAATCGTCGCTACAGCCAGTCAGTGCAAAGAACCCCATCAGCAGCACAAATCCGTATAATATCTTATTTTTCATAATGTTTATGATGTATAATGTTATCTAAAAACAATTCATTATAGGTTATTCAAGTCCAGTGCCTACCCATTCTTTTGTCTGGTGTAGTTTGTAGCCATGATTCTCGTATAGAGTTATTTGTTCTTTTGGAACGGGTCTAACATAGTTGTAGTCCTTTGGTGCTTGACGGGCTGTTCCGGTATTACACAGGATGTAGCCTTCACTGGCATCTCTGTTTTCAAGAACTACTTCGTCTTTGTTGGCCTTTGGATAATCGGCGTAAACGATATAGGCACCATACTTGATATCGGGGTTGGTGGCATTGCACATATAGTCAAATTTCTTCCATCGTTTCAAGTCGTTGTAACGCAGGCCCTCAAACGAGAGCTCCACACGACGCTCACGACGAATCTCCCACAACAATGAGGGAACATCAGGGTCTCGGTGCGGGTCATCATAGACTACGCCGTTAACACCTGGCTGACCGCCTAAGGTTTGTAATGACGGCATGTCAACTCCGGCACGCTTACGCAGTAGGTTTATCGACTTGTCAAGATCGGCTTGGGTAAGATTGCCCAATTCGTAACAAGCTTCGGCATAGTTGAGAAGAACTTCTGCATAACGCAAGCATGGAGCATCGGTCACGTTGTTGGCATTGCGGAACTTAAGGTCGGTGCTTGCAGTGTCGGCATCGTTCATGAACTTGTGCATCGAGTAGCCCGAAGTGGAGTAGTTAAATGGTGAGCAGTCCTCGCCGCGTATGTAGTACTTGTCGCGGAAGGTCAAGTTCATGCGCGGGTCTCTACCCTGGAAGAACTCTTCGGCTGTCTTGGGGCAGAAAGATGGATTGACGGCATAAACTGGCTTGCCGTCGCTTGTAAGATAACTCTCCATCAACGCTTTGTTGGCACCAGTCTGTGCCTCGGCATTGTTGTAGGTGAGTGTGCAGTGAGTGAGAACTCCATCAACATAATGGCGATAGTAGATAACCTCATTGTTGCTTGCAAGATCTTCGCTTGTAAACAATTTGCCATAGTCACCAGAGATGCTGAATTTGCCGCTTTCCATTACAATAAGAGAAGCGCGACGCGAGAGGTCAATCATCCTATTGCCGAGTTCGCTGTCAATGTTATGATATTTCAGGAAAGTACCTTCGCGCAAAGCAAGACGTGATACCATAGCGGCGGCCACGTAGCGATTAATAGCCATTGTGCCATCGTCGGTGCGTATGTTGGCGAGAGCATACTCAAAGTCTTCCATAATCTTTTGGTCAACATAGGTGCGTGAATCGCGGTCTTTGTATAGCTCGTCATAGTCTTCGGGACCTACAACATGGTCATAGTAAGGCACATCGCCAAAGAGGAATGTGAGGTCGCTATATTCCATGCTTCGCCACAATCGGGCAACACCAGTCCAGTGATTTAGGGCTTCTTCGCTAAGTCCAGGCACAGTCTGAATTTTTTCAAGCATATAATTGGCTCTCTTTACGTATGAGAAATCCCATGCGCCATCAGTCTCGGGGACTCTAATAGGAGTGAACTCTCCCTGAGTTCGCCAGGCGATATCATCATTGAAAGTGTCGCCATTACCGAATTTGCTACCACCAATCAGTCCACTGGTTCCATAACCAACAAAATAGGCCGAGATAAATCCATTGCTAAATATCCTAATATGATTCTCATTTTGCCAATACTCATTTTCGTCAATAGAATCGTAAGGAGCACGCTCGAGAAAGTCATTGCATGATGAGAATAATACCAATACAATCGTTAATAATGATAATAATTTATATCGTTTCATGATTTCTAATCTTTAAGAGTTTTTAGAAAGTAACTTGAACGCCGAAAGAAACAGTCCTTGAATAAGGATAAGAGCGTCCCAGATAATCGCCATCACCAGTCCTGTATTGGGTCTCGGGATCGATAGGCACATTACCCATATTGTCAATCTCGCAAAGGTTCTCAAGTGATAAATATAGGCGTAGCTTTTGCAGGTGAATCTTGTGCATCCAGCTTTCAGAGAACGAATAACCGAATGTCACGTTTTTGAGACGGCAGTACGACATGTCGAGCAGGTAGCGTGACTGACGCAGGAAGTTGCGGGCATTGTTCGACTGGCCGTTATTTGTTAAGCGTGGATAGAATGCATCAGTATTCTCGGGAGTCCAATAATCGAGTTGGTGAGTGTACCATGCCTCAAGGTAGTTGAAGCCTGGGATCACGATAGAGCCACTGCCCCAGTAATCGCGCTTGCCCACGCCTTGAAGGAAGATTCCCAAGTCAAAGCCCTTATAATCCATATCGAGGCGAATGCCATATTCATATCGAGGACACGTGTTGCCAATGCGTTTCAAGTCGCCGTGGTCTTCCACTGTGCTCTTGCCAGGATTGATGACTCCATCGCCATTAAGGTCTTTGTACTTCACATCGCCAGGACCAAAGAAGAACCAACCATCGGTCTCAAAATAGGCTTGTGAGGGGATACCTTCTTTCAGCACATAATTGCCTGATGGGTCAACGTCGAAGTCATCATACTGGAACAGGCGGTCGGTCTCATAGCCCCAAATCTCTCCATATTCCTTGCCTTCATAGATATCGTTGATGAGACGAGCTGCAGAATTTATCTTGGTGTACTTGATTTTAGCGTCGCTGAGGTATGCTGTGATGTTTAATCCAAGTCCAAAATTGAAGTGATGGTGGAAGTCAAGTGAGATTTCCCAGCCATTAGTGGTCAATTCGCCATAGTTCTCTTTTGGTTCTGTCTGTCCAAAGGTCGATGGCAACGTTTCTCCTGAAGTGATCATGTTGCTGTTGACGCGCTTGAACCAGTCAAAAGAAATTCCAAAACGGTTGTTGAAGAATCGAATGTCAGTACCCAGGTCGGTAGTTGTGATGGTCTCCCAGGTAAACCCTTTCTTAATCGCTGTAGGAAGTCCCAAAGTGATTAATCTCGCATCACCTACAATCCATGTGGTTTTAGAAGGACTCATCAATGGCAAGAATGCGTTACTGCCTACATCCTGGTTTCCTATCTGTCCCCATGAGCCTCTGATTTTCCAAAGGCTGAGCGTTGGCTTGAGACTTTCCATGAAACTCTCCTCGCTTATAACCCATCCAGCCGACATTGATGGGAAAAATCCCCACATTTTGTCTCTTGGGAAACTTGATGAACCGTCGAGTCGTCCGTTCAACTCCAAAAGATAACGGTTTTTATAAGCATAGTTGAAACGGGCGAAGTATCCTAATCTTGCCTCGTGACCGTGATAACTAGTTACATATTCTTTACCGTCGGAAAGCGAAATCTCTGGATGGTCAAAAAGAAGCATGTCACGGCGGTCGGAGGTGTTGCCGTAATTTGTGTAATACTCAACGTTTGTTCCTAATATGGCGCCAAACTCATGATCTTCTTTCAGTGTTTTGTTCAAGCGGAATAAGGCGTTAAGCACATGCATGTCGCTGTTATCGGTGCCGTTCACCACTTTGTTGTGTGTTGAGGCGGTCCATACCTCATTGCGCAGACCTGCACCTCCCCAGAAGTTCCAGCCTTGTGCTTGGCCACCATTAGTGCGGGTGTAGCGGTTTACGTGAGTATAGGTGTAGTCGGCCTCAAAGTCAAGTCCCTCGATGATGTGAACAGTTGTTCCCAGTGCAATACGCATGTAGTTATTGCTCTTCACGTTGCGGTTGGCCTGTTGTATCTCGGTCACAGAATTGCGGAAAGGAATTCCCTGATATGTGCCGTAAGGCATGATTTGTGGCCAGCGATATAGATAGTACCATTCGTCGTAGTAGCTTGAGGGGCCAAAGTAGTAGGGGTCTTCAAGTTTATAGTGAGAGTATAACAATTTTGTGCGAATGTCAACATACTTTCCAAGAGAAGTGTTGGTTCCGAACGATACGTTATAGCGCTTGTAACTGTCGGTGTTGACTTTCATGATACCGTCTTGTCCTAAATATCCAAGACCTACTGTATATCCGGTGTTGCCAACAGTTCCTGAAATATTCAGGTTGTGAGTCTGCTGGAAAGCATTTTTCTTAATGAACATGTCGGGTGCGTCGAAAGCACGGTAGAAGTATAGTTTGCCGTCCATTATTTCAAAGTCACGGCCAAGTACCAACTCGTCACTAAGGTTCATGCCGCCATACACGCGGTCCCACTCTTTCATGCGCTCTATCGATTCAAGATTCCAGGTAAGGTAGCATGAGTTTACCTGCTCCGAAAGATTCGGGTTTTGGCGCAATCCGGCAGCCCACGACATCTCGGCACCTTCATAAGTCTTAACGATTTGAGGAGTCACAGTAGGGCGACGCCATGAGAAGTTGTCGGTATAGGTTATTTTCACCTTTTCGCCCTTCTTTGCTTTCTTGGTAGTGATAAGGACGACACCAAAGGCTGCTTTCACACCATAGATTGATGAGGATGCCGCGTCCTTCAATACCGAGATGCTTTCCACATCATCGGGGTTGATGTTCTGAAGGCTGTTGCACTCCACGTTGTCAACCAAGATTAATGGAGATGACGAACCATTCACCGAACCGATTACACCGCGAATTTTCATGACTGGGTCTGTTCCGAGTTCACCGGTTGATGTGCGAACGTTTAAACCAGGTGCCGAGCCTTGAAGGCCGCGAGCGATGTCAGTAATTGGACGAGCCTCAAGTTGCTTGGCAACATCCACTGTGCTCACCGCACCGGTCAGGTTGATACGTTTCTGGGTGCCGTAACCCACAACCACCATCTCATTAAGCAACACTGCGTCTTCGTCGAGCACAATGTTGCGAGTACCTGATTGGGTGATTTTCACTACCTGGTCGGTATAGCCTACATACTTGTAAGTCACTGTCGCCGGACCATTAAGAGATAGGGTGTAGTAGCCATCGATGTCAGTGGCTGTGCCTTGGTCACCAGCTTGGATACTGGCTCCCGGCAACGGGTCGCCATTTTTGTCGGTGATACGCCCTGTCACAACAATTTTTCCACCTGCTTGTGGTGCAGGCGTCACACTTGCTCCGCCATTACTGGCAGCGGTCGGTGCAATTGTCTTGTTTTGCACAATGGTTTGCGCATTCAGCGACACCCATGTGGCTGTCACTGTCAATAAGACCAGAAGTCGCAATGATGTGAGTTTAATTTTTCTCATCGTACATCTGTTTAGATTGTTAATGAATTTTTGTTAATTTGTTAATGTTATATTTTTAGTTTTTTTGTGTTATTGATTGAAAATTAAAAAGTTGTTTTAATTCATACAAGATTGCCAATGGCAACAATGTGAGAATTGTGACTTTTTTGCTAAATAATGCCTATTTGAACGACACAAAATTAATAAAAACTATTATAAAAATAAAATTATTTATTAATAAATTGAAATAAAATTTTTAACAAAAAAATAGGATGAGTAATTAAATAAATAAGATTTTTATCTATTTCTTGGGGGTATAAAACAAAAAAAGCATCTCGTGTGAGATGCTTAATTTGGAGGTCGCTAGCGGACTCGAACCGCTGTGCCCGGTTTTGCAGACCGGTGACTAAACCACTCATCCAAGCGACCGTTTCGATTTTTGCGACTGCAAAGTTAGTTCGTTTTTGTGAACTATGCAAGATATTGAGTGATTTTTTTTGAAAAAACTGAAAAAAGACTGTAAAATGACTTTTGTTATTGAAATATTTGCTAACTTTGCCCAATATGAAAACCACAATTCTTCATGTTGAGAGATTACGTTTACTCGAAATTCCATTAAGCTATTTTTCATCAAAAAAGAGTGTTTAATCAAGATGAAAAAACAATAAAGAAAATATCTAAGTTTAACAATATAATCTGTTTGCAATGAAACGGTTATCAATGGTGTTTGCCCTTGCGCTTGCTATTGTGATGTGTGCATGCGCTGGCAACAAATCACAACAAGAAAGTCAAAATAGTAATAATGAGAGCATGGAAAAGAAAACAACATTAGTGGCTTATTTTTCGGCTACAGGAACAACAAAAGCAGCTGCAGAGAAATTGGCAGAAGTGGTTAACGGCGACCTTCATGAGATTCAACCCGCTCAACCATACACCGATGCCGACCTTGACTGGCACAACCAGCAAAGCCGCAGCTCAGTGGAGATGAAGGATAAGAGCAGTCGTCCTGCCATCAAGAACAAGGTGGAGAATATGGACCAGTACGACACAATTTATCTTGGTTTCCCCATCTGGTGGTATATCGCTCCAACTATCGTAAACACCTTTGTTGAGCAATACAACCTTGAGGGCAAGACTGTGATACCATTCTTTACGTCTGGTGGCAGTGGGAAAGGCGAGACTTTGAATTATCTCAAACCATCAGCGCCCAAAGCCAACTGGAAAGAGCCTATCAATCTAACTGGCAAGAGCAAAGAAGAGATTGAAAAGCTTGTGAAATAGTTTTAGAAAGGGGGCAAAATGCTCCTTCTGTGACAGCTGAAGGTATTGCAAAACTCGGAATTAAACGCAACTCCTGCTCTAAGATAGAGGAGGTGCCCCAGCGGGGCGGAGGAATATGAAAATCTCATTAATTTGGGGTTCAAGCACTTATGTCTTTCGCCATCATACTCCCCCCGCCCCCCTCTATCTTAGAGGGGGAGCTAAAATGCTTCGCATTTTTAGTTTTGCAACAGCCTCAGCTAAAATACATTTTGACACACCTCTCAATATTTTATGCAATGGAATTGGTAGATGACATTAATATTCTCAATGCCTTTGTTGAGGAAAACAAGTTTTGCTTGCTCTACATCCAAGCGCCTGATTGTGGGTTGTGCTCAATTATGCTCGACAAGATAGGGAAAATGGCACAGCGTTTTGACAATCTGCACTCCATTCGTGTGGAACTGCTTGTTGTGCCCGAAGTGGCAGGTGCGTTTCTTGTTGCTACTGCTCCCACAGTTCTGCTTTTTGCTCACGGCAAGGAAGTGTATCGTGCCGGCACATTTATCGACACGATGGAACTTGAAAGAATTCTAACTAAATGGAGTGAGAATCTTACTTAGTTTGCCTGATATCGTTGAATCTTGTTCTGAAGTTATCATTAATACTTTTGAAACTAATCATAAAGTTAGATTCAGGAAAGATATTATACAGCTTCTTGTCCTCAGGCCATTCGTCTTGTATCTTTTTTATTGATTGCTGCAATTCAGTGTGGTTGTATTCTTTTCCACTTTCTGCACAATCTATCAAGTAGTCGAAATAGGCGTGCCAGCGTTGGGAATAATAGAATTGCATCAGTCCTGCCCAGTTGCGGCTTGAGTAGTCGTTCAAATCACCGCCCCATGTCGTGACAAGTCGGCGTGCGTTCATTTCGTAATAGCCTTTTACTTCGGGTGAGATGCCCAGGTCGCGTGCCTGCTCAATCCATTTACTCATGGTACAGAATGGATGATGGAGATTTATTCCTTCCATCGAAACCAAAATCTTAGTCATTTCAATACTAAGGCTGTACATTTTCTCTAAATCTCGTTCATGATAAGCCTTGTCAAATTCTTTTTTATCCATATAGAATAGGTCTCCAAGCAATTGTCGGCCAATCCAGATAAGGTCGATGGTCATTGCATCGGTCGTAACACTGTCTTGCTCAAGGAGCTTATCCCATGCATATAATAATTGCTCTGGATTGTAGCGAACAGCGCAACGGCCATGCTCTTTGTCAAGTTCGGGATACTGGCAGGGTAGAGGTCCGCAGAAGGTGGTTGGGCGGATATTCAATACGCTATCATATAAGCATTTCCAAGCCTCGCGCGCTGATTGTGATTCATATCCTGCATGGCGGTCGGCAAGTTCGTTGACTATTTGCTCATCAGTCTTTTTGAAGTCCCAGGCCTTTTCAAAGATGTATTCGTAGGGGAACTGCTGTACCTCAAGACCTTCGAGGGTGGAACCGATGCCCACAAGGTTATTTCCACCTTCCTTGAGGGCTGCCTCAAGTTTCAGGCCAGCCTCTTTCACATTGCCTTGTATATTGCTGTTTCCTCCAAAGTTGCCAAGATAACACCAGATGTATGGCTGTCCGAAGAATCCATCCAAGTCTCGCCACATCTCTTTATACTCGCAATAGTAGTCAAGCATTGTCATTTTGCCTTGCGGCACGCCTGTGAGCATCGCTTTGGCACGCTCAGGAGTATAGTCTTTGCGTTGGTAGTAGAGGAACCATCCCATTTGCAGCCATTCGGCCTGGGGATCAACAGCTGTCAAGCTCTCATAAATATGCTTAGACACATTGTGCAGATATTCAGGCTCAAAGCTTGGTGGGTCCATCTCGTTGAATGGGTCGATGCCGTAAATGTGGTCTGTACCAAACATGCGGGTCTGCTCCTCAAGGAACATCTTCTGAATTTTGGCATATAATGGGTCTTCGCTGTTGAGGAAGAAGGTACGGTAAGGCTCCTCAAACTCGTCCCAAGTGCTCATCGCCTTGATATCGGCATTAGGGTACATTTCTTTGAGCTTGCGAGGCACATGACCGGCAAAGGCGGGAAGTACTGGTCGCATATTCAACGCTCTCTCACGCTCCACTATCTTCTTCTGCAACTCTGCTTGTCCGTCAAGCCACTCCTTGGGCAATGGACCGCACCATGCGTCGATATTAGCCATGCGGTGCCAGGGGAGATAGACGGGCCCTGTGAAATAGCTGCGTACTTCCTCGTCTGTCATTCCCATTTTGGTCCACACATTATACCAAACAGCCTCTTGCCCAGTAATGGCAAGTGGCATATTTATGCCGTTGAGCGCCATCCAGTCAATGAATCGCTCCCAGTCGGCCCAGTCCCAAAATGGCATCGTGTAGCCAAAAGTGCAGTAGTTCAAGAAGAAACGCTGTGGCACACGTGCTTCAACAGTCTCTTTAACAGGTACATCAGGCAGGGTGGAGGGCAAATCAACTGGTATGTCGGAATACCATGAGACAGTGGTCTTGCAATATCGGTTAAGGTATCGGTTCAGGCCCACAGCCATTGAGTTGGCGTTGTTCCCGCCAATAACCACCTTGTCGCCGCGGCTTTCAAGAGTGAAAACATCAACAAGCTCAGTAGCATGAGGGGTGCATACCTTTTCAAATTGCACCTTTTGCGCTAATCGAGGAGAAAGGCGCTCGGCCAATGCTTGTGCTTGAGAGATGTCGTTTGCTAAAGCATTTACTGCTATAAAAAGAATTAGTGAGAATGATAATATTACTCTTTTCATGTTTTTTGATTTACTTTTCTGCAAAATTATTGATAAAAATCAAATGTCGCAATAAAAATATAGAAAAGTTTTTGCGTATGAATAATTATGTGTAACTTTACCCCGTAAATCAACCGAGATGCAACAACTTAAAGAAATTCTCAATCGTGACGATGTTAGGGGAGTGGTACGTTCCTTAACTGGCGAAGTCATTGAGTTTCACAATCCTGGGGTTAAAGACCTTTTCAACCTTGTGGCGACTCGTCGGCAAGTGTTGGAAGGTGCCTACGTTGCAGACCGAGTGATAGGTCGCGGAGCGGCTTTGCTGTTAGTGCTGAGTCATGTTGAAAGGGTTTATGCTCAACTAATCAGCAGTCATGCTGTTCAGGTTTTGCAAGATGCCGAAATCATGGTTGATTATGATAAAATGGTTCAATGCATCATGAATCGTGATGGCACCGACATGTGTCCTGTAGAGAAATTGACGATGACCGTTACCCAACCTGATTTAGCATTCGAAAAGATAGAAGAATTTTTAACCACAAATAAAATTATATAGAATGAAAACCGCATCTCAACCCGTAGCGTTGTATCAACTAAGTTACAGCCAAGTAAAGACTTATTTATTTGCTGCACTGTTCATTGTGGGCAATATCGCCTTGCCGCAACTTTGCCATCTAATGCCGAATGGCGGACTAATCTTCCTGCCCATCTACTTTTTCACGCTAATTGCCGCCTATAAGTATGGCTTCACTGTGGGGTTGACCACTGCAGTGCTCTCGCCGCTGGTAAACAGCGCCATCTTTGGCATGCCCCCAGCAGCTATGTTACCCATAATTCTCATTAAGAGCGTGACACTTGCCGTTGCTGCTGCCTTGATTGCCAAGAAGACCAATAAAGTGACTCTGCTAACTGTCGCTTTAGCAGTTATCGCTTATCAACTTATCGGTTCTCTTGCCGAATGGGCAATGACAGGCTCATTTGAAAAGGCATCACAAGACATTATTCTTGGTTGGCCCGGCTGCCTAATACAGATTGTAGGTGGATATTTAGTTCTCCGTTACCTCCTCAAGAAGTAATATGGAATACAAGAAATATAAAGACATTACCATCTCTCGCTTGGGTTTTGGAAATATGCGTTTGCCCGAGAAAGACGGGCGCATAGACCGTGAGAAGGCCTCTGCGATGATTGACCGTGCCATGAAAGGCGGCATCACTTATTACGACACCGCCTGGATGTATCACCACGAGGACAGCGAGACGTTTCTTGGCGAAGTGCTGCCCAACTATCCTCGCGACAGTTTCTATCTCGCCACGAAGTTCAACATTGGTTTCAATCCTGACTACCGCCATGTATTTGAGACTCAGCTAAAAAAACTCAAAACCGACTATCTCGATTTCTATCTCCTTCATGCCATTGGCGACAACACCATCCATCCATACGTTGATGATGGTAGTCTAGCCTATCTCATTGAGCAAAAGGAAAAAGGACGCATTCGCAACCTCGGTTTCTCATGCCATGCAAGCAACGAGTCGCTGAGGTGGTTTGTGGAGCAATATGACTGGGATTTCGCGCAAATTCAGTTAAATTGCTACGACTGGCTCTATTCTCACACTCAGGAGGAGTATAAGATTCTCAAGAAGCACGACATTCCAATCGTTGTTATGGAGCCTGTGCGTGGTGGACGCCTCTCAAGACTCACTCCCGATGCCGAGGCAATGCTTCACGATGCTCATCCCGAATGGTCACTGGCATCGTGGATGTTCCGCTTTGTTCGCTCGCTGCCACAGGTGCAGGTCATCCTGAGCGGAATGAGCACGATGGAGCAGGTGGAGGACAATCTGCGCACTTTCGACGACGATAACAACTTCACCGATGCCGACCGAGACTTGCTATTCAAGGCAATGGAGATGTTTAAGGCTCAGATGCAAGTGCCATGCACAGCATGCCGTTACTGCTGCGATGACTGCCCGATGGGAATCAACATTCCAGAGTTCCTCAAATACTACAACAAGTTCAAGGTTGATGGCGACTGGGGACTCAAAGACCTTCTTGCTAAAGTAGATACAATGGCAACACCAAATGAGTGCCTTAACTGCGGTTCCTGTGCTAATCATTGCCCACAGTCAATCGACATACCATCAATTATGACAGAGATGGGCGAGAAGTTCTACTAATTATTTGTCATACAATTACTAACAATTTAATTTCCGTATGAAGAAGAGGTTTTTTATCTGCTTTATCCTTTTGGCTCTTGTTGGATTGCCTATTATGAGTCAAGACAGACTTGTACCAACGTCATCAATTAGTGATGTCTCCAAAGGGTATTATGGGGTATTAAAAGCATTCTTGCTTCACGATATGCCCAATAATGGGGTTGCGAAGTTTATATTTATGTCAAGACCATCATTTTCTAGCGAATATGCAATGTTTGGAAAAAATGATGGTGACACTTTGATACTGTCGAAAACTAAGATTAATCTATATTCTTATCTTTATCAATTATTAGAAAAAAATAAGGATATCAAAAGTATCGAGTACAATCCTGATTTTGTTGATACTTATAGAATGGCTGTTCCAGACAGCGTGATGAATATTATTACTAAACTGGCGACCTCAGCAGTTAATACATCTTCTTACTTGTATAGAACTCTTGGTTGTGATGGAACAACATATCATTTTGAAGTTATGGGTGATGCTGCAAAGTGCTGGAGCCCATATGGAGGTCGTTGCAAAGAATTGGTGACAATTTATGATAAGTTGTGTTTTGCAGTAAAAAGTAATAATATTGATAGTATTATGACTTTAATGCCGTCATGTCGCAAATTGGCTTCAAGTTTTATGCGAGAATATCCAATGGACCTTTTCCAGTTGCAACAAAGAACGATGACATCTAGAAATTCAAAAACTGGAGATTTAGAGTATTATATATCTTTAGAGTCATATCAAGTAGCTGTATCATGGAAAGGAAACGATGAATATTTGTTGAAGCAGCAGTGTGATGTCTTTGAGGCTGAACATGGTGATGAATTAGTATGGTTTTCAAGACAAATGACATGTGAACAATTGTTTGACAGAAGTTTATTATTTAAAAAAGAGGATTTAGATTGTAAAAGTTTTAAGGATTTATATGAAGAATACCTAGCCAATCCCAATGCATTTTTGCATAAATACAATAATGTAGAGTTTTGGAATTTGGTTTTTTAATGTAGTTCATCTAAAAACATACAAAACACCGACAAGTAGCTGCCGGTGTTTTTATGTTTATGAGTAGTTGTCTCTTATGCGAGGCGTTTCTCGAGGTTGGCGCGGATGGCTTTGATGAAGTCGAGGCTGTTAACCTGCTTGGGCTCGATGCCTTCCATGAGGTTAACGAGGTCCTTGGTAACGATACCTGCATTGAGGGTATCGAAGCAAGCGCCTTCGAGCTGGTCGCCAAAGTTGATAAGGTCGTTGAGACCGTCCTTCTCACCACGTTTGCGCAGAGCACCGCTCCATGCAAAGATGGTAGCCATTGGGTTGGTAGAGGTCTGCTCTCCCTCAAGGTACTTGTAGTAGTGGCGAGTCACGGTGCCGTGAGCTGCCTCATACTCGTAGTTGCCGTCGGGGCTAACCAATACGCTGGTCATCATGGCAAGTGAGCCGAATGCTGTAGAAACCATGTCGCTCATCACGTCACCGTCGTAGTTCTTGCAAGCCCAGATGTAGCCACCCTTGCTGCGGATTACGCGAGCAACAGCGTCGTCGATAAGGGTGTAGAAATACTCCAGACCAAGTCTCTCAAAGTCGGCCTTATAGTTCTGCTCGTAAACCTCCTCGAAGATGATGCGGAACTGAGCGTCATATTTCTTAGAGATGGTGTCCTTTGTCGAGAACCACAGGTCTTGCTTGGTGTCAATAGCATACTTGAAGCAGCTGTGAGCAAACGAGCGGATTGACTTGTCCATGTTGTGCATGCCCTGAAGAACGCCAGGGCCCTTGAACTCGTGGATAACTACTTCCTCGTGCTTGCCGCTCTCGCCGTCGAAGACAAGCTTGGCAACACCTGGCTCATCGGCGCGAAGTTCTACACTCTTGTAAACGTCACCGTATGCATGACGAGCGATAGTGATAGGCTTCTCCCAGTTCTTAACAACGGGCTTGATGCTTGGGATGGTGATAGGAGCACGGAACACAGTACCATCGAGGATAGAACGGATGGTGCCATTAGGGCTCTTCCACATCTCGTGGAGCTTGTACTCGTCCATACGTTTGAGGTTTGGAGTGATAGTAGCGCACTTGACAGCTACACCAAGCTCTTTGGTCTTCTCAGCGGCCTCAATGGTGATTTGGTCGCGAGTCTCGTCGCGTTTCACGAGACCGAGGTCATAATACTCAGTTTTGAGGTCCACGAATGGGAGGATGAGTTCGTCTTTGATCATCTTCCACAGGATGCGTGTCATCTCGTCGCCGTCCATCTCCACGATAGGAGTGGTCATTTTAATCTTTTCTGCCATAGAATTGTTGTTTTTGGGGAAGACAATTAAGGACAAAGTAGCATTTTTCTTCTTTATTAAGGACAATTGTTACCGTAGTCAATGGTAACGCAATCAATAGTCAGTAATAAATAGTATCTAACGCAAAATTCTCTTGTCCTTAATTGTCTTATAAAATTGAATTGTTAATGATTATTTTTTGCTTTTGTAGTAGTTCATCAAGCAGCCCTGGGCGAGAATCTCACGCTCGTCGGGAGTGAGGTTCTGGAAGAACAGGTGGATGTCCTTAACGCCGTCGGCAGCGATAACCTTAGCGTCGATTTCCTCCTTACCGCTAACGATGGCCTCGCGGATGCCAGGAACGAATACGAAGTCGCCTGGGTTGTAGTTGAACTCGGTCTCGGGAGCGATAGTGAATGGAACGATACCCCAGTTGATGCAGTTGCTGCGATAACGCTTGGTTGCATACTCGTAGCAGATGTTGGCATCACCGCCAAGCACCTTCTGGCAAGAAGCTGCCTGCTCGCGTGCGCTACCATCGCCAGGACGGTTAGCGAATACGCAAGAACCAAACGAAGTGTCCTCAGCCTTTGCACCTACCTTAGCGAGAGCTGCGGCAACATTCTCGGGAACATTGCCAGCACGACGCTCGAGGTCTTGTGCCTGGATGCGCTTGCTCAAGCCTACGTACTCAGGAACGCGGCGAGAGAGAGCGAACTCAGAGAGCTTCAATGGATTAGAGCGGTAGCTCGAAGTCTCACCCGAAGGAATCAGCTCATCGGTAGTGGTAACGGGATCGTGGATAACGGCAGCAAGCTCAAGGAGCATGTTATCCTGCATTGGATACATCTTGGGCCAGTCCTTGATGTTTGGACCATACTTCAGTTCCTCGTTGAGGTTAGCTTGCTCATAGCCGTTGAATACGCGGCGCTGATAAACGCGTGCATCGAAGTCGTATGGCTTGTGATCGTCGGTGTAGTCAACATCGGTTGCAGCGGTGATTACGCCACCGTTGGCAGCTGTAGCGGCGATAGAACGAGCGTCCATCAGAGCTACGAGCGAAATTTGTCCCTGACCGGGCTTAGAACCCTCACGGTTGGGGAAGTTACGGGTGGTGTGGCGAATACTCAGACCATTGTTGCTGGGCACATCACCAGCACCGAAGCAAGGACCGCAGAATGCAGGCTTGATAACCACGCCAGCCTCAAGCAGTTCCTCGGCGATGCGGTTGCGAGTAGTTGCCAAGTAAACAGGAACTGACTGTGGATAAGCACTCATGGTGAAGTAGTCGTTGCCAATGCTTGCGCCCTTCATGATTGAAGCAGCGGCGCTGAGGTTGTCGTAAGTACCGCCTGAGCAGCCAGCGATAATACCCTGGTCAGCGTGAACTTTGCCGTCGATTACCTTGTCAACGAGGTCAACTTGAATCTTGTCGCCAAAACGCTTCTTTGCATCTTCCTCAACAGCCTTCAGAATCTCAACAGGATTCTCCTGGAGCTCATGGATGGTGTAAGCGTTAGATGGGTGGAATGGCAGTGCAATCATTGACTCTTGAGTGCTCAGGTCAATCTTAATCATTGCATCATAATAAGCCACGTTGCCTGGTTTGAGTTCACGGTAGTCTTGTGGGCGTTTGTGAATCTCGTAGTGGTGCTTAACCTCATCATCGGTAACCCAGATAGAGCTCAAGCAAGTGGTCTCGGTGGTCATGATGTCGATACCGTTACGGAAGTCGATAGGCAACTCCTTAACGCCAGGACCAGCAAACTCGAGAACTTTGTTCTTTACGAAACCGCTCTCAAATGTGGCTTTTACCAGAGATATGGCAACATCGTGAGGACCAACACCCTTGCGGGGCTTGCCTTCGAGCCATACGAGCACTACCTCGGGAGCGTTGATGTCCCAAGTGTTCTTGAGGAGCTGCTTAACGAGCTCGCCGCCACCTTCGCCAACGCCCATATTGCCGAGCGAACCATAGCGGGTGTGGCTGTCGCTACCCAGAATCATGTTGCCGCATTTAACCATTGCCTCACGGGCATACTGGTGAATAACGGCCTGGTTAGCTGGAACGTAGATGCCACCATATTTCTTGGCGGCCGAAAGACCAAACACATGGTCGTCTTCGTTGATTGTACCTCCCACAGCACACAGCGAGTTGTGACAGTTGGTCATTGCATAAGGCAATGGGAACTTGTCGAGACCGCTGGCGCGGGCAGTTTGAATAATGCCCACGTAGGTGATGTCGTGCGACATCATGGCGTCGAAGCGTATTCTCATCTTCTTGCCCTTGCTGCCATCCACGTCGTGCGAGCGCAGAATGCCGTAGGTGATAGTGTTTTCGCGTGCCTCGTCAGGAGTAGGCATGCCAGTTGCGTCGGTGCGGATTTCGGCACCGTCAATCAAGTAAACTCCATGTTTGATTAATTCTACCATAGTGAATTTAGAAAATTAAATTAGTTATAACTATTAAAATTAATTGTGAATTGTCTTATTTCGTTAGTGCAGAGAGGAATATAGTGAGTGACAACATGTCGGCCGCACCGCCGGGGGATATGTTGGCATCTATGAAACGACGGTTCATTTGCTCCAGACCTTCAATTGAGAAATTCTCGAGCAGATGAGCGGCCTCTTGCTTCACTTGCTGCGCCATTTCATAGCCAGCGCGGTGAATGACGTTAGTATCGTCGAGCTCACTGATTATTAATAATAGGGTTTTGTGCTTAATGTACTCATCGTTTTTATTGTCTATATAGTACTTTAACCACATGTCAGTTAGTTCTTTATAGCCATTTTGTGCGAATTCGAGTGCTCCAGCAACTTTGTGTTCCTGCTTGACGCTTGCGCCATGGGTATCGTTTCCTCCAGGCATTTGCTTGGCTATAGCGGCTATAGTCTCGCTCCAGTTTTTATCATTTGCAAGCATTTGACAAGCGGCAACTACTGCGAGTCCCATTGAGAACAATGCTCCTCGATGAGTGTTCACACCACCAGTAGCTTTGAACATATCATTCTCGGCGTCGATGCCCAATCGCTGCAGTGTTGAAGCTTCAGGAAGGGGCGTGCTGTAGCTCATTGTGGCAAGTTTTGTGAAATATGGCCTTAACGAGTTGATACTACGAAACATGGTGTCATAGTCCATATCGCTGTGAGCTCCGTTGTCGTGAGTGTCAACCAGTCCCGGCTTTGGAGTGAGGTCGAGTTCCTGCTTTAGGGCATTCACTGCAAGCCACGACACGAGATAGGGGAGTGTTGAGCTTGGAACCATGTCTTTTGCCTTGCCGAAATCGCCATTGGCAAGCATCTGTCTTACTGTAGAAGCGCTGATAACCATGCCATCTTTCTCAAGTCGTGGCAACTCCACCAACTCTATGCCTCGTTGTGGCAAAATGCTCTTCATCGCCGCGTTGTAGTTGCGGGTGAGCTCATCAACTGGCTCACTACCCACAAAACGCACTGTTGCTCCTAATGCAGGAGCGATGTGTCGGGCAGTAATTTCGAGGTCGAGCTCAATTTGCGCGTTGGCGGCATCGCTGGCCTGCTTGATGAAATAAGAAGGAAAGGTAGCTGCCGAAATAATATAGCTGCTACCACGGCACACTGTCACATTCTTGAGATGTGCGCATCTTGCTTCAACCATTGCCAGTCGCTCCTCGCTCGTGAATTGCGACTTGTCCTCGCCAACAACAATTACATAAAGGTTGTCAACCTGCTTTGTAGCTTGCTCAATCAAGTATTGATGCCCGAGCGTAAACGGGTTGGCGTTCATCACAATCATGCCGTTCTTGCCTTCGCGTTTGAGGGAGCGCAGGTAATTGATATAGGTAGAGAGTCCATCAAGTCCATTCTCTAGAAGAATTGCCTTGCTGCTCTCGCCCAAAGTCTTAAACCCGAGACTCTCAAAGATATCAGCATTGCCAGGTTTGGTGAAAACCTTAACGTTGTTATATCCCAAACTAGACATCTGCGACATCAGGTGCGAGATGAGCTGCTGGCTCATGCCAGTGCCTCGCAGCGAATCGTCAACGGCGATGCACTTGATGATATCATCCTTGAATCCGCCGCCAGCGAGCATCTGGTAGCTGTCGCGGTCAACCACGGCGGCATAGTAGTCAATGTCGTCGAGGCGCAAATCGCTCTTGGCGAGGAAATCCTCAACCATAGCGCGATTGCGTTTCAAAGACAATGGCATTTCAACTATGTCATAATTGTTGAACATAGGAGTCAATCATCTTTTGGATTTGTGCGTTCAGTTCTTGCGGAGTGTGTGTACGATTACGCATGCAGTAGCGAGCCTCATTGTCGCACATCAGGCAACGGCGAGGGCTAGAACCCACAGTCTCACGCTTCACAGGCACTCCGTCATTGTCGAGAATGTCGATGTCGAAAAGTCTTCCAAGTGGGTGATTGTCTTCAATGTCACAAGCGATTATTTTTGCATCACCTTGCGAGAGGCAGGTCAGAAGATAAGCCTCATAACCAGTCTCTAGGTCGCGTGTGATGACATCAACTATTGTGCCCTCAAAACGGTTGAGCAAGGCATTAATCGCTGCTTGTGAGACAATTAAAGAGGAAAGATTACGCTTGATGTTTCCTGGCATTATTACCGTGAGGCATACAAGAGTTCTGTTGGGGTAATTCTCCCTCAACTTTTGTTGCATTTCAACTCTGCGGTCACGGCTTGCCAGCAACTTGTCAAGCGTAATCTCCATTGTTTAGGCTTCAGTATTTTTATTCAGTAATGTTCTTGATAACATCCATTACCGAGCCGTCGCGGTTCATTACGATGCCCACAACCTTTTCGCCGAAGGGCAGTGGTGCGGCTTCGCCAATGATGCTCTTTGCCTTGTCGCGCAGGTAAGTGATATCAACGAGTTCGATACCGGCTGCCTGAAGACGCTCTTTGAGCTCGGGACGGCGTGGGTTCACGGCGATGCCAAACTCAGTAACAACCACATCAACAGTAGAACCTGGGGTGATGAGAGTGGTAACCTCGTCTACAACGCAAGGAATGCGGCCTCGGAGCAATGGGCACACGATAACAGAGAGTGCCGAGTCGGCTGCGGTGTCAGGGTGACCACCGATAGCGCCACGGATAATGCCGTCACTGCCCACAAGCACGTTAACGTTGAAGTTCACGTCAACCTCGAGAGCCGAGAGGATTACAACATCCAGGAAGTGAGTAGCAGAACCTGGCTCGAGAAGGGCCGCGTACTCGTTGGCTGACACACTCTTGTGCATTGGGTCGTTCATCAGCGACTCGGCAGCCACCTTGTCAAACGACTGTACATCGATAAGGCGGTCGATAAGACCCTCTTGGTGCAGTTTCACCATATGGCTTGTGATGCCACCCAGAGCGAAGCGTGCCTTGATGCCCTTGTCAATCATTGCCTGACGCAAATATTTGGTAACTGCAAGCGAAGCACCGCCCGAACCAGTCTGCAATGAGAATCCATTCTCAAAATATCCACTGTTGATAACCACCTTAGCCGCTTTCTTGGCGAGGAGGATATCGCGTGGGTTCTTGGTGTCGCGGATAGCGCCCGAAGAAATCTTGCTCGAGTCGCCAACTGAGTCAACAACTACCACAAAGTCCACATCGGCCTCGCTGATGGCGTTGAGCTGGTTAGGATAGTCCACCAGGTCATCGGTCAGGATAACGGTCTTTTCGGCATATTTAGCGTCGGGGAGCGCATATCCCAGTGAGCCGCAGATGCTCTTGGCGTTCTCGCTCATTGAGAAACCAGCAGCGTTACCCAATGGGTCGCAAGAAGAAGCTCCCAGGAATGCAACATCGATGTGAAGCTCGCCAGTGGCGATGGCATAGCCGCGAGAACCGTGTGAACGGAACACCACAGGCTCTTCCATCAGGCCAAGAGATACTGCTGTGGCGAGGTCGCCGCGGAGTCCCGAAGTCGAGATTTTGGTGATCACGCCGTTCTTGATGTGCTCAATAAGAGGCTTGTGAACGTCGATAAGGCTTGACGATGCCAGATGCAGGTTCTTAAAGCCCATCTCGGCGAGTTTGTCAACCACCATGTTTATCACCTTGTCGCCACCGCGGAAGTGATGGTGGAACGAGATTGTCATGCCGTCCTTGAGTCCGCTCTTCTTGATGGCATCCTCAAGAGTCACTACCTTGCCCGATTTTCTTTGCAGGTCGTGGCGTGGAGTGATGATTTTCACTGGATCGTCTTTGAAGACGTCCTTACCCATTTTCTTTGCTGCAGCTGCGATGAGATCTGCTCTGTCTTTTATGCTGTTCATTGTATGTCCTCCTTTGTTAAAATGCCTGAAGCGATAGCCAGGTCGATTGTACGTTGTGCTCTTAAAACTACTGGACGGTCAACCATTTTACCATTAACTGCGATAACGCCCGAACCCTTCTTCTCGGCTTCCTTGATGGCGGCGAGAATGGTGAGTGACTTCTGGATGTCTTTCTCCTTTGGAGCAAATACTTCGTTCACAACCTCAATTTGACGTGGGTTGATGATAGACTTGCCGTCGAAGCCAAGTTTCTTGATTGCCTCAACCTCGTTGCGGAAGGTCTCCATGTCATTGAGGTTGGAATATACTGTATCGAGGGCGTCGATGCCAGCTGCGCGTGCAGCGACAACGATGGTCTCGCGAGCGAGAAGCAGCTCGCTGCCTTCGGGAGTGCGCTGAGTCTTGAGGTTTGCGCTGTAGTCCTCGGCTCCGAGTGCGATGCCCATCATGCGCTTAGAGGCGGTGGCGATGGCGTAGGCGTTAACTACACCAAGCGCGCTCTCTATCGCTGCCATGATTTGAGTGCGTCCCAGACAGCCAATTTCTTTCTCCACTTTCTCGATTTCACGTTCTACCTCAATAACTTCCTCGGCAGTCTCGGTTTTAGGCATACGGATTACGTCAACACCAGCCTTTACCACGGCCTCGATGTCCTTCTTGCCGTAAGGGGTGTTGAGTGGGTTGATGCGAACCACCATCTCGGTGTCGCCGTAGTCGATGGTTTTAAGTGCGTTATACACAAGCAGACGGGCAGTGTCTTTCTCTGCCATTGTCACGCTGTCCTCAAGGTCGAGCATTATAGAATCGGGACCATAGATATATGCATCTGCCATCATTCCAGGGTTGTTTCCTGGAACAAACATCATTGTTCTTCTTAATCTTTCCATTGTTTCTTGAGTTTTAAAAGATTGTTAGAAATGATTAAGCCCACACGTCAACGCCAGTCGAGCGCACAGCGGCAGCGGTGACGCGTGCTTTGATAGTGCAGTCGAGAGCGCCCTTGTCGGTGGCTTTCACATTTGCTTTGGTAATTCCCAATTCTGTTAGGGTGTTGATGATCACTTTCTTGATTTGCTCGCCAAATTGATAGGCTACCGTGCTGTCGAGCTCAATGTGTAGTCCGTCAACGTCAGATGGCGCAATTTGGATAAGAATGTCGCCCGACTCTAATGTGCCGGCCATTGCATTTTTTAGTTCCATCAGGTTCGTTTTTGGTTTAAATGTTGATTTATTAAATTTAGTATAATTGAAAAAATCTCTTCCTATTTATAATAGCAAGCAAAAGTAGGTATATTTTCGGAACTGACAAAAGTTTTTCAAAGAAAAAAAGCCTGAAATACATTTATTTAAAACAATTTCACGATTGATTTTGGTTGTGTAAAAAACGTTTTTTTAGAGTTTTGTTGAATGTTGTTTTCACTTTGTAGCAAAGCCTGCAAATTGACTTAATTTATTTAAGATAATTAGCGCAAAAGTGACAAAATGTAAAAACAAAAAAGTGGGTGAAATCATAAGCGATTTTACCCACTTTATATGTTCTAAAATGTGATGTGACTATGGTTCCCTACCTTCAATGATGGCTTCGGTGTCGCGTGCTATCATGTACTCCTCATCAGTCATGACAACTACCACTTTAACCTTGCTGTCGGGAGTGCTGATTTCGCCTTCTTTGCCACGCCAGAGTTTATCGTTTAGTTCCTCGTCAATCTTCACGCCGAGGTACTCAAGGTTGCGGCATATATTACGACGGGTAGGAGTCTGGTTTTCGCCAACTCCGCCCGTGAACGCGATGATATCCACACCGTTAAGTTCGGCAGCGTATGCGCCGATGTATTTGAGTATGCGAAGCTCATACATGTCCATCGCCAGTCTTGCGATAGGATTGCCCTTGTCAATTTCATCGCAAATCTCGCGCATATCGCTTGAGATGCCACTGATTCCAAGCACACCACTTTCCTTGTTGACAATGCGCATCAAATCTTTTGCTGTGAGGTTATATTTCTCCATTAAGAAGATGAGCGCACCTGGGTCAACATCGCCACTGCGGGTGCCCATCATCAAGCCCTCAGTAGGGGTGAGGCCCATTGAGGTGTCGATGCTCTCGCCGTTGCGGATGGCACTGATGCTGGCACCATTACCAATGTGGCAGCAGATTATTTTTTTGTCACGCCAGTCAGTATTTAGCATTTCGCACACACGGCGCGACACGAAGCGGTGGCTGGTGCCGTGGAAACCGTAGCGGCGCACATGGTCCTCCTTATAGTACTTCATGGGAAGAGGGTAGAGGTAAGCGTACTTGGGCATGGTCTGATGGAACGCGGTATCGAAGACTGCAACTTGTGGCACGTCGGGCAGCACCTTGGTTATCGCATCGATGCCTGCCATGTTCACTGGGTTGTGAAGCGGAGCGATGCTGTAGCACTCCTTAATCATGTCTTTTACTTCCTCGGTGATGAGCATGCTCTTGTTGAACTTCTCTCCACCATGCACCACGCGATGGCCTACTGCATCAATCTCGTTAAGATTTTTGATGCAGCCATATTCGGGATTTACCAGGGCGTCGAGAATAGCCTTAATGGCACCGTCATGATTGATAAGACCTAAATCAACATTTTTCTTGCCTTCCTCCAGTTTCATCTTGATGAATCCATCAGGCAGCCCAATTTTCTCTACACCACCCTCGGCAAGAATGGTGTTGCTTTTTACCTCAATGAGTTTGTACTTGGCAGAACTACTGCCGCAGTTAAGCACTAAAATGTTCATAAAATAGTTCTTAGTTTTTAGTATTTAGTTAATAGATGTACTAGCTTTCTTTCAACTCTTCTTGCTAATAGCTTGGTTGCAGGTGAGGAGAATGGTTTTGTATACGTCGTCGGGCGAGCAGCCACGGGAGAGGTCGTTGACAGGTGCACCAATTCCTTGAAGTACCGGACCAACAGCGGTGGCGCCAGCAAGACGTTGCACAAGTTTATAAGCGATGTTTCCAACTTCGAGATTGGGGAACACGAGCACATTGGCCTTGCCAGCAATGTCACTGCCTGGAGCTTTTGAAGCGCCCACGCTAGGCACGATGGCAGCATCGGCTTGTAGCTCGCCGTCAATCTTCATGTCAGGATTCATCTCGCGAGCGAGGCGAAGAGCCTCAGTCACCTTGTCAACCTTCTCATGGCTTGCGCTGCCCTTAGTGGAGAAGCTGAGCATTGCCACCTTGGGGTCGATTCCTGCGATGTCGCGGGCTGTCTTCTCTGTGAGGACGGCAGTCTGGGCGAGTTGGCTGGCATCGGGGTCGGGAATCACTGCGCAGTCGGCAAATACCATAGTTCCGTTCTCTCCGTATGGGCTCCCCTCAGGCAAGAGCATGATGAAGGCACCCGAAACGGCACTCACGCCAGGTGCTGTCTTGAGTACTTGGAAGGCAGCGCGCAGCACATTGCCAGTAGTGTTCTCAGCACCTGCTACTTGAGCATCGGCATCGCCGTTCTTGATGAGCAGGCATCCTAGATATAATGGGTCGGCGGCTTTCTTGCGTGCATCCTCGATAGTCATGCCTTTGCTCTTGCGCAACTCCTGTAACAATTGAGCGTATGGCTCCAGTTCCTCGGCATTGGCGGGATTGATGAAAGTAGCATTCTCGATGTTGTTGAAGCCCAGTTCTTTAGCCTTTGCAACAATCGCACTTTTGTCGCCTATTAATATCACTTGCGCTGCTTTGCGTTCAATCACGAGATTGGCGGCTTGCAGAGTGCGTGGTTCAAAACTCTCGGGTAATACTAAGCGCTGCGGAGTGGCAATCGCTTTTTTCTCCAGGTCGATAAATAGTTGTTCCATTGTTTTTGATATAGTTTTCTAGTAGTTTTCTAGTAGTTTTTTAATCTTTTGCAAAATTACTGCATTAAGCGAGAATAACAAAAAAATGATTGATTATTTATTTTACTTTTGCCAATCGTGTTTTCACATAATCCACAATCAGTTGTGCAGTGCCTTCTGGACCGAGTTTTGAACAGTCGATGGAGAGGTCATAGCTTTCGCTCATGCCCCAATGCTTGTCTGTGTAGAAGTCATAGTAGTTTGCGCGAAGCTTGTTCTGCTTGATAGCCATTTCTTTGGCCTCCTTTTTGGTTTTGCAGTCGCCACGCTTTATGATTCTCTTTATGCGGTCTTCGAGAGTTGAGTGCAGGAAGATGCTAATGATTTGTGCCTCATTGCGAAGGATATAATCGGCACTACGTCCCACGATTAGACATGGCCCCTTGTGAGCTAGGTCAATCATTACCTGGCTTTGAGCCTGATAGACATTGTCTTCTTTCACAGGTTGATCCCCTGAAAAAAGCGCGCCGCTGTAGTACCCTATATTGAATGACCATAGCGAGGAGAAAAGATTCGGTGTTCGCTCATCTGATGCCTCAAAGATATGTGGTTCCACACCGCTCGACTTAGCCGCCTCGATGAGCAGTCTTTTGTCGTAATACTCGATGCCCAACATCTTAGCCACCATTTGTCCTATTTCTCTTGCGCCACAACCGAACTGGCGTCCCAACGTAACAACGTAATTATTTGATTTTTCCATAATTTAAAAGATGAGAGGTTTGTGAAAAATAAAGATAAAGGATTTTGATTATAAATCAAAAATATCACTCAAAAAATTCGACATCGAGTTTAAAAGCGTCGTCGTCTTCATCAGTATCATTGTTGATATCAATGAAGTTTTTTTTGTTGTTTCTTTTTTCGCCATTAATAACATATTCGTTTATTATAAATTTTCTGTCATATTCATTATAAAATGCATCAAGAAAAGATGGTAAGTAGGTGACAATGTTATTGGTTCTCTCAAAAAGCCTTTGGAAAAGCACAGTGTCTCCAGTTTTCTTGAAGAATATTTTAAGAAGGTCTATGTTGTCTTCGTTCTGAATCATGACAAAGTGTTTTCTGTCAACAACAAAGTCGCCAAAGTAGGTTAATGTGTCATTGTCGAGGATGTCTTCAGACTTCACTTCAATCTTAATCCCTTTTCCAGAGCCTGATAGAAGAATAGTGAAAACCCTGTTGCCATGGTCTTCATCTTGCATCTTATTTAATGTGTCTTTCAGTATTTTAGGAAAATTGTAATCGGGTTTAGAGGCAATGACACATTTCATTTTTTTCTCTATAGTTTTCTTGGGTAGCACAAAATTGGAATCGGAATACTGCTTCACCAACGATACAGTGATTTTGTTGCCTGCATCAATAGTGAGCACTACAAAAACCATCAAACATATCAAAAATATTCTTTTCATAATTTAAACGGTATTTATTCACGGTGCTAAATTAATATATTACTTTTGAAATATGCTGTGTAATGATATTAAAAAATGTTGTAAAATGAGCAAAAAGCAAGATATTCTTAACAAATCTTGTTTATGTCAGTATTTATTTGCAATTTTGTGGCATAAAACTATAACATATATGAAAAGAAATCATCTATTTCTGTTTTTGACGTTTTTATTCTGCAGTGTTGCGTTTTGTTCTTATAGCAGTGCTCAGAGTCGTGAACCTGAGCAGCATCGCTCGTTTTTGAGAGGTGATGTCCTTGAGATAGATTTGCGCGATGCTGGCACACTTGACAAGTATCTAACCATAGATGAGCAGAAACGAGTGCGTTGTATCAGGCTCAACGGAGTGATGAATGGCGACGACGCCAAGTTTATAAGGAAAATTTGCGAGCGTTCAAGCGCCCATGACGAGAATGGGCGTAGTGTAGATAACTATCTTGACTTGGAACTCGAGCGAGTGAGGATAGTGGGCGGCGGCTCTTACTCCAACCGCAGCGAGCACGATGTCATCTCAAAGGGAATGTTCAGGAGTTGTAGCTGTCTGCGCTATGTGTCTTTGCCTCGCGATTTACGCTTGATAGATAATGAGGCATTTAACTACTGTTCTAAACTTGAGGAGGTGAGATTCCCAAGTCGCAATAATGTACGCTCTATAGGAGATGAAGCCTTCAAGGGGTGCTATAAACTGTCGCGCATCAATCTTCCAGAGGGGTTGGAGTCGCTTGGTGACGAATGCTTCGATGGGTGTAGTAATCTACGTCGCATCGATTTGCCTTCAACGTTGCGCTCTATAGGCAAGGAGGCTTTCTGCGATGTTCCTCTCACTAGCATAAAGTTGCCATACAGTCTTACCTACATGGGCAACAAAGCGTTTAAGGGTACAAATATCGCCTCGCTATTCTTGCCTGCTAATTTGGAGGTTGAGAAAGACGATTTTGGCACTATGCCAAAATTGCGTGAGTTCCAGGTAGAGAGAGGAAGCCGATTCTATACAGTAGAAGATGGTGTGCTTTACGATATTGAAGGCACTATTCTTCTCTGTTATCCAAATGCCAAGTCTGGACCATTCTCGGTGCCAAATGGCGTCACCACATTGCAAAATGGCGCATTTTCTGGGAATAGTTCGCTTAGTTCAGTTACGTTCCCTAATTCGTTGCAGACTATTGGTAAAAATGCTTTTGTTAATTGCACCTCGCTGCGCAATGTTGAGATTCCCGAGAATGTTACCTCAATAGGGACAAGCGCTTTTTCGGGCTGTTCCCACATGACTACAGCAACAGTTGATGCATCAATCAAAGTGTTGTCAGCTCATGCGTTTAATGATTGTGGCTCATTGCAGTCGGTTGTTCTGCCTTCGAGCCTCGAGAAGATAGGAGAGGGTGCATTTGAGAATTGCAAGTCGTTGCAGAATGTGGAATTTGGCAATGCTCTGACCGTTATCGAGAAAGAGGCATTCAAGAAGTGTGGCTTTGTTCAGCTTGAGTTGCCCGATGGAGTTACCACGATAGGAGAGAACGCCTTCCGTGACTGCAAGAACATGACTTCTATAATACTTCCCAATAGCATGAGGGTCGTTGAGAAGGAACTCTTTCGTGGATGCGAGAAATTGGTTAATGTGTCATTACCATCGCAACTCACTACGATAGGAGAGAATGCCTTTCGTGACTGTAAATCGTTACCTTCAATTCAACTCTCAGAAGGCTTGATCTCTATAGCCAACAACGCTTTTCGTGGCTCCTCTCTGACACAGCTTGTCTTACCTGCCAGCATTCAGGCTATTGGCGACAAGATTGTGGAGAAATGCAAGATGCAAAGCATTACTTGTTTTGCCATTAATCCTCCTGTTCTCAAGAAGATTAGTGAGAAGAAAACCACTCTTTATGTCCCTGCATCATCTGTAGAGTCTTATAAGCAGACAAAACCCTGGAAAGATTTCAAGAATATATTGCCAATCGAATAAAATTATTCATTATGTTAAAAAAACTTTTTTTATTATCATTAATTATGTTGACTTGTTTAGCATGTAACTCAAAAAAACCTGAGCAAATAAAAGTGGGTGAGGATGATATTAATCACACCAAATCGGGAAAAGATGTGTCGTTTCTATTTATAAAGCACGCTAGTTTTGTGATTGAATATGACGGTCTGACAATACAGATTGATCCTGTGAGAACGCTAAATGATGGAGATACAACCGATTATTCCACATTCCCCAAGGCCGATTTCATTTTAGTCACCCATGAGCATTTTGACCATTTTGACAAAGATGCTATAGCAACATTGACAGGCGAGAAAACTCAGGTTATTCTCAATAAGAATTGTGCTGAGATGCTTGGCAGCGGCACGGCCATGGGCAATGGAGAAACGTTGAAATTGCGTGACGATATCACAATTGAGGCTGTGCCCGCTTATAACACCACCCCCGATCGTCAACAATTCCATCCTAAAGGTCGCGACAACGGCTATGTGCTCACTCTTGATGGCTTGCGCATTTATATTGCTGGCGACACCGAAGATATTCCTGAGATGTCACAGCTCAAGGACATTGACATTGCCTTCTTGCCATGCAATCAGCCCTATACGATGACCCCACAGCAGCTTGCCCATGCAGCAACAATGATAAAGCCTAAAATGGTCTATCCATATCATTTCAGTGATACTTCAAGAGATGAGATGCAGAAGGCCCTTGATGGAGCAAATATAAAAGCCACATTCCGCAATATGCAGTAATACTCCGAAAAGACATAAAAACATAGGCCATAGTTGAATCACATCATCTATGGCCTATTGATTTTGCACCCTACTTACTTACCCGAAGTTGTCGTAGTGGATGGATGATGGGTCAACTCCGCACTTATCGAGAACTTCGTTGACGGTTTTGCTCATCATTGCTGGGCCGCACATGTAGTACTCGCAATCCTCAGGTGCCTCGTGGTCTTTAAGATAGGTCTCATACATCACAGGGGCTATGAATCCCGGGGTGTATTTAACGCCTGCCTCGTCGGCAACGGGGTCGGGACGGTCGAGTGCGAGGTGGAAGTGGAAGTTGGGGTATTCCTTCTCGATTTCGAGGAAGTCCTCAAGATAGAATACCTCGCTGAGTGAGCGCGCGCCATAGAAGTAGTGCATCTCACGGTCTCTAGTATGCAGGGTCTTTGTCATATGCATGATTTGTGCACGCAATGGAGCCATGCCAGCGCCACCTCCAACCCAAATCATCTCTTTCTTGCTGTCGAAGATAGGGTGGAAATCACCGTAAGGGCCACTCATTATTACTTTATCGCCAGGTTTGAGTGTGAAGATGTAGGACGATGCGATACCTGGACTCACATCCATGAAGCCGGTCTGTGGTTTGGGTTTGAATGGGGGGGTGGCAATGCGCACAGTAAGCATGAATCGGTCGCCCTCGGCGGGATAGTTCGCCATCGAATAGGCTCGCACTGTTTCCTCGGTATTCTTGCACTTGAGCGAGAACATGTCGTATTTTTGCCAAGTTGGAAGATATTCTCCGAGGGATTCCTTGTCGATGTCAACATCGTAGTCCATCTCGTAGGTCGGAATCTTGATTTGAGCGTAAGAGCCAGGTATGAAGTCCATGTGCGCGCCTTCGGGCAGAGCCACGATAAACTCTTTAATGAATGAGGAAACAAGCTTGTTGCTAACTACGGTACATTCGTACTCTTTGACTTCTAGCACCGAGTCGGGCACTTGCACTTTCATGTTGTCTTTCACCTTGACTTGGCAACCTAATCGCCAGTGTGCCTGCTGCTCCTTGCGTGAAAAATGCACTGTTTCGGTGGGCAATATGTCGCCGCCGCCTTCTATCACTTGAATCTTGCACTGTCCGCAGCTGCCCTTGCCACCACAAGCACTTGAAAGCATCACTCCGCCTTCATGCAGGCTGTTAAGCAAAGACTTGCCACTTTCAATCTCAATCTCTTTCTTACCGTCGTTAATGCTGATTTTCACTTTTCCTGATGCAACAAGATAATGCCTTGCCAGCAAAAGTACAGTTACAAGCAGCAGAGTGAGTACCAAAAAAATCACTGCACTCGCGATCACAGTTAATGACGAATTTACTAGTATTATCATACTCAAGAGGTTGTTTTAAAGTTTGATACCCATAAAGCTCATAAACGCAATGCCCATGAGGCCAGTGATGATGAAAGTAATGCCAACGCCACGCAGGGCGGGAGGAATATTGCTGTAAGCAATCTTCTCGCGTATAGCAGCAAGTCCTACTATAGCAAGTAGCCAACCGATACCGCTTCCAGCGCCATATACTGTTGCAGTCCAACAAGTAGGGAATTCGCGTTGTTGCATAAAGAGTGCTCCACCGAGGATTGCGCAGTTAACAGCAATCAGAGGGAGGAAGATTCCGAGAGAATTGTAGAGTGCCGGGGCAAACTTCTCAACAGTCATTTCCACCAGCTGGGTAGCCGAAGCGATTACGGCTATAAACATGATAAGTCCCAAGAAACTCAGATCCACATCTTTATATCCATCGCCAAGCCAAGCAAGGGCACCAGGTTCAAGGACATATTTATTAAGAATATAGTTCAAAGGAATTGTCACAACAAGCATGAATGTAACCGCAATGCCTAAGCCGAAGGCGGTCTTCACATTCTTGGAAACCGCCAAGTAGGAGCACATTCCCAAGAAGTAAGCAAATACCATGTTGTCGATAAAAATCGACTTAACGAAAAGGTTTAAATTTTCCATTTTAAATCATTGATATTTTAAATTGTTACTACTTGTTGGTCATTTCTCTTGAAGATCTTTGTTGCGTGAGCGGTGCACCCAAATAATGCATCCCACAGTGATAAGTGCCATAGGAGGAAGAATCATCAGTCCATTGTTCATGTAACCATGGTCGTAGCACCACTGAGGTATTACCTGGTAATTGAGCAGAGTGCCACTTCCTAACAATTCGCGGAAGAACGCCACAATCACCAAGATTATCATATATCCGAGGCCATTACCAATGCCATCGAGGAACGAAGGCCAAGGGCGGTTGCTGAGAGCGAAGGCTTCAAGACGTCCCATGAGAATGCAGTTGGTGATGATAAGGCCAATGAATACCGATAGCTGAAGGCTCACGTCATAAGCGTAAGCCCTGAGCACTTGTTGGACAATAATTACAAGTGCTGCAACTACCACCAGTTGCACGATGATACGGATAGAGGTTGGAATGGTCTTTCTTAACAGAGAAATCACGACGTTAGAGATTGCGAGCACAGCGATTACCGAGATCCCCATGACAATAGCCGGTTCGAGTTTTGCTGTTACTGCAAGAGTTGAGCAGATGCCCAATATTTGCACCAGCACGGGATTGTCCTTCGACAACGGGTTGAATAAAGCTTCTTTATTTCGTTTTGATAACATAGTCTACTGTCATTTAAAGGTTCCACTTTGAAGTTTCTTGAAGAAGGCGTCATAAGGTGTCATGCAGTCTTTTAGCATCGCTTGCACTCCACGGCTTGTTATTGTGCCACCCGAGATTGCATCGACATATTCAGAGCCATCGGTTGGTTTTTGACCGGCTTTCATTACACTGATAGACTTAAAATCTCCTTCAACATAGATTTTCTTGTCCTTAAATTGGTCTTGAAATTTCGGGTTAGCGATTTCCGCACCCAATCCTGGTGTTTCTCCCTCGTGAGTGAAATAAGCGCCGTAGATATCAATGCCGTTATCGTTGATAGCGACATATCCCCAGATTGGTCCCCATAAACCAGCGCCATATACCGGCACAATGTACTTGATGGAGCCATCATCGAGTTTACACTTGAAGACAGGTAACTTTCGGTTTTTTTCTTTGATGTTGTTCTTCATATTAACATCAAAAGCCTCATTTTTATCGCTACTTACTTTGTCACCATTTTCATTGACGATAAAACCTTCTATAATATATTTATTAAAGGTGTCCTCAATCTTGCTTTTGTCGGTAGGCTTTAAACGTACAGCGCTAAGAATCTGACCTCGTTTGTCGTTAGCAATATTATCGTCCTGTTTGGGTTTTAGAGCCATGTAAATGAAAGCCAAGACTGTACCGACTATAAGCACCATTACGGAGGCATAGATGATTTGATATGCATTACTGTTTTTATTCATAGTTCAAATCCTCCTTTCATTGTGTTTTGGCTCGCTTGAGACGACGGTTAATGTTAACTTGAACCACGCAGTAATCGATTAGCGGTGCAAAAGCGTTCATAAGCAGCACGGCGAGCATTGCTCCTTCGGGATAACCGCCATTATAAACCCTGATTAGGATGGCGAAAACTCCAATCAAGAAACCATAGATGTATTGACCAATCTTTGTCCTGGCACCTGTAACCGGGTCGGTAGCCATGAACACAGCCGCAAAGGCAAAGCCGCCGAAGCAAATCTGTGCTATAGGATCGAGCATCGAGGCTGGGTAGGTGGCGGTTGGGAAAGAATGAGCAAGAGCCCCCATAGCGATGCCGCCAGCGAACACGCTCACCATCACCCTCCATGAGGCAATGCCTGTGATAAGCAGTATAATGGCACCTATTAGGATGGCAATCATCGATGTCTCGCCAGGAGAACCAGGTATAAGACCGATAAAGGCATCCATTGTTGACGGGATTTTGTCACTTAGTGTGTTGCCAACGTTGGTTGCAACATCTCCTAATGGTGTTGCGCCCGAGAAAGTGTCGGGTGCTGTGCCTCCAAATCCAAATGCTGGATCGGTCTTTACGAAAGCCATGTCACCACTCATCTTCGAAGGATAAGCAAAGAAGAGGAACGCTCGCGTGATGAGCGCCACATTAAAGATGTTCATGCCAGTTCCACCAAAAATCTCCTTTGCAAAAATCACGGCGAAGGCAGTTGCCACAGCCGTCATCCACAAAGGAGTGTTGATAGGGACTATAAGAGGAATCAAAATACCAGTAACAAGAAAACCTTCCTGAATCTCCTTGTGATGGATTTGAGCCGCAATGAACTCAATTCCCAGTCCCACAGCGTAGGACACCACGATAACAGGCAGCATAGCGAGGAGCCCGAAGAAGAACATCTCCCAGAAAGTGGCATCTGTACCCACTGCTTTAAAGTGCTGGAAACCGATATTGTACATTGCAAACAGCAGACACGGCATAAGAGCGACTACTACAGTAATCATTGTTCGCTTCATGTCGTTGCTGTCATGAATGTGAACACCTGAACGCGACGTTGTGTTAGGTGTGAACAAGAATGTCTCCATTCCATCAAAGACCGACTCGAGCTTACTCAGCTTGCCGCCTTCCTGGAAATGTGGCTTCATCTTGTCCAAAAATTTTCTTAAAGACTTCACTTTATCTTTTAGTTTAAATGTTAGTATTCATTTAGTTGAAGAACAAAGCATTGTTTTTAGCACATCTCGGCTCTCATCTTATCAAGGCCTTCTCTAACTATGCGTTGCAGCTCTAGTTTTGACGTGTCGGCATACTCTGCTAGGGCAAAATCTTCGGGTGCGACCTCATAAATGCCTAATTGTTCCATCTTGTCAATGTCGAAAGCAATGATGGCTTTAATCAAGAACTCAGCGTAGATATCCATTGGTAACATGTTGTCATATTCTCCGCTCAGCACGATAGCCCTTTCGCCTCCGTTGAGTTTTGCATCGAGATCCACTTCTTTGTGGCGACCGAAAAAGCCACTGGTGAAAACTCTATATATGCTATATTTCTTAGGGCTAAGTGATGCCCATCCCATGAATTCATCCTTATTATTGATCTCGTTAATGACGGTTACATGGCGATAGGGAGCGTGCAGATGGCCATCAATAGTCTCTTTCACTCCAGTAAGAACGTTACCGCTAATTATGCGAGGTTCCTTTCCGTTGTCGCTCAGCCTGTCGTCGAGCAGCGAGTGGAGGGAGCAACCCATAGTGGCTTTGATATATGCAGGTTCCTCAACGCCAGGACCATTCACCGCCACAATTGTCGAGTAATCCATCTTTCCTGTCTCAAAGAGCTTGCCGATTCTCGCTGCTGTAATCACGTCAAGCGTCCATACCACCTCGCCTTTGTTAACAGGTTTCACGTTGGCGATTTGCACACCGACATTACCTGCAGGATGTGGTCCAGAGAACGTGTTTGTTTCGGCACCTGTGTCGGTGATGGGCTCAGTGTGGGAGCATCCCATATACACCTTGCCGTCGGTCATCGTTGACAACACCTCCACAGCTTTGCTAAGATATTTCTCGTCATCGCCGAGAATCATCTTGAGTGATGGAGCGAGAGGAGCCGAGTCAAAAGCGGTGATAAAAATGTCGCGAGGTCGAGCGTTGGAGTTGGGCACTATGTCGTATGGGCGTTGTCGCAGCATAGGCCATAGTCCGCTTTCGAGTAGCAGCGCCTTAGGATTTTCACGAGTGTCGAAGGTGACTGAGCGCCCCTCGTAGTCGGGTTCAATTACTACCGCTAAGATTTTGCGCCGATCACCGCGCATCACCTGTTTCACTGTGCCGCTAACAGGCGAAGTGAATTTGATTTTCTCATTGTTCTTGTCATGGTAGAGAGCCTCTCCTGCTGCCACCTTTTCGCCTTCTTTCTTCTCCATGCGGGGAATGGTGCCAGTAAAATCGTCAGGCACAACGGCGTATGTGTCGCTTGGTGAGGCTTCTGCCACTATCTCACTTGTGATTTTTCCTTTCAGGTTTAGGTCAAAACCTTTTCTTAATTTGATCAATGCCATGTTATATAAATAATGAGTGCATGATTACAATATCGGCAAAGGTACAAAAAATAAATAATATAACGAATATTTAAGCATGAAAAAATAATTAAGCTGCATTTACAATAATATTGATTGTGATAAGTAATCAAATAAATTGCAGTAAATTAAAAGCTAAAAATTAAAGTAAAGATTGAATTATTGATGGCAATGAAAAAAAAATTTTTTTAGAAAAAAAAGAAAATTGCTTTGTGTTTTCAAAATAATTGTAATAAATTTGCGTGTTATTTTGCAGTCAATTTTGGTTTAATATGTTATGTTTTGCTGTTTAAATTCGTGAAAGATAGAGTACTAAATGGTAAGTTGTTAATAAATATATTGTTTTTTACATACTATTTTGTTCACTCGCACGTTTTAAGCATTAAATAATACAAAATTATTGCAAAACATTCAAAAAACTGATATACATCAAAACAATTTTATAATTAATCATTTTTTATTAACATTCAAATTTCTAATTTTTTATGGAAGCTACAAAGCCAAACAATCCACAGCCTCAGGCTCCAAAGCCAGCTGTAAAACCCCAGCCCCAGGCTGCTAAGCCCGCGGCTGCAAAACCACAACCAAAGAAAGCTAATGACAAAACAGTTAAGAGCAATGTTGGGGGCGTTAAGAATGCATTCTTGATAATTCTTCTTTGTTTTGTTATCGCAGAGTGCTTATACATATTTGTGTTAGGTCATGTTTCTAACTTTGTTGTTACTCCTGAGGAGGGTGACCCTGGTCAGTTCTCTTTGTTCTCTGATGATAAATACACATGGACACCTGCACCTAACAATCTTTTAGGTACTGTTTACAAAGGCGGCTTCGTGGTTCCTATCCTGTTGACCTGCCTCTTTACTGTAATCGCACTTTCTATTGAGCGTGCAATCGCCATTGGCAAAGCTAAGGGCAAAGGCAATACTACCAAGTTTGTCGAGAATGTGAAGGCCGCCCTTCAGAACAAGGACATTGCTAAGGCCGAGGATCTCTGTCGCAAGCAGAAAGGCACTGTGGGTGCTGTTGTTTTCCAAACCCTGCAGAAATATAAAGAAATGGACAAAGACACCATGCTTCAGAAAGAGCAGAAGCTTATCTCTATCCAGCAGACACTTGAGGAAGCTACAGCTGTTGAGATGCCTTCTCTGCAGCAGAATCTGCCAGTTATCGCAACCCTCACCACTTTGGGCACCCTGCTCGGTCTGTTTGGTACTGTGCTCGGTATGATCAAGTCTTTCCAGGCCTTGTCGGCATCTGGTGCACCCGACTCTACTGAGCTGTCAACCGGTATCTCTGAGGCACTTGTTAACACTGCTACTGGTATCGCCACTGCAGCATTGGCTCTTATTTCTTATAACTACTTTAGCAATAAGATTGACAAGATGACCTATGCCATCGACGAGCTTGGCTTCTCTATTGTTTCTACTTTCGCCGCTACACATTAATAAATAGTGTAACGATTATTAAATTTTAGAAAACACAATAAATTTTAAATAAGTGTAACAATGGGAAAAGTCAAAGTTAAAAAACATAGCACCATCATCGACATGACGGCGATGAGTGACGTGACTGTTCTTTTGTTGACTTTCTTCATGCTGACATCAACCTTCCTTCAAAAAGAACCTGTGCAAGTTGTAGCACCACCATCAGTAAGTGATGAGAAGGTGTATGACGAGAAAGTTGTACAAGTGCTTGTTGGACCCACAGGTAAAGTTTACATGAACTTTACAGGTACGAAGGAAACTGACTCAACAAAGACCAAAACCCTCCCTACTGAAAAGTTTAGAGAGGAAGTGGTGACAACAGCTTATAGTCTATATCGTAGTGCTCATAGCGGTGCTCCAGCCTTGACAGAGACTGATGTTAAGGAGTTTGGCAGGCTCGGTATGTTTGGAGTGCCAATGAAAGATCTTGTATCATGGATAGGCATGAGCGTTGAAGAACGAGACAAGTTAACAAAAGAGGGTGAGGGTATTCCTATAGATGAAAATTCTAAGGATTTCCCGAATGGTAAAAACAAAGTAAATGAGTTCCAGAAATATTGGTTGCCTGCAGTCATAAATGTTTTGCAGAAACATGAGTTGGGCGAAGATATAAGGGGAGGACATTTAGTTGCTGTCAAAGCCGGTAAAGACACACCCTTCGAATATGTTCATATTGTAATGGAGAATTTGCAAACTGCTCACTTGAACAAGTTTGTGTTGATGACTTCATTTAAATCAGAAAAAGACAGATAAGGAGTAGAGTTATGGCAAAAAAAGAAAAAAGTCGTCAGAGGAAATTTGACACACGTATCGACTTTACCCCTATGGTTGATATGAACATGTTGTTGATCACTTTCTTTATGTTGTGTACCACAATGTTGAAATCGGCTACTGTTGAGCTCGCACTTCCCACAAACGACAAGGTGGACGAGAACAACCAGACTGAAATGAAAGAAAGTGAAGCTGTTACCTTTATTATTGATGGCGTTCAGAATGAGAAAGGTGAATCTAAGGAAGGCGAAGGCATGATTTACTATTATGAGGGCAAGCCCGACGTAGAGAATAACAATCTTGTTCAACTTAAGTTTGACAAGGAAGGTGGTAACACCATCCGTGAGATGCTTGAGAAGAGAAACGAAGATCTTCTTAGAGAATATCGCGAACTGAAGCTTGAAAAAGAAAAAACTAACATGCCTGATACCATTTTCAAAAAGAAAGCAGCGGAACTTCGCGTTAAGATCAAAAAAGATGACAAAGCCAAGAAGCCAACTGTCGCTATTAAGCCTACCCCAACCGCAAGTTATGCCGATGTGGTGAGAATGCTTGATGAGATGCAAATCAACCAGATTTCTACTTGGCAAGTCGAGACTCTTAATGATCAAGACAAGGCACTCTTAAGCAAAAATGGTATTAACGTAAGAGAACCTGAAACACCTAAATAATTATTAACTTTAAAAATAAGAAACTATGGCAAAAGAAGTAGATCTCTCATCTAAGCGCTGGTTAGACCTTGTTTTTGAAGGAAAGAATAAGGATTTTGGTGCTTACGATCTTCGCATTGACTCTGATAAGCGTCACAATACAGCAATATTGTTTACCACGATTCTTGCTCTTATTATAGCTGCATTGCTTTTCCTTTATGCATGGAAAGTGAGAAAAGATCACGAAGATGCCGAAAGGGAAAGGCTTGAGAAACTTGAACAGGAACAAATGAACCAAGCCGAAATTGAGATGGAGGAATTGGAAGACGAAGACATCTATCTCAAGCCAGAGGAGATTATTGAAGTTCCTGAAGAACAAGTTTTAGAGTCTCAGCAGGTTACTGAGATGAAAATTACTGAGGATGAACTTGTCAAGAACGAAGCCAAAGCGATGGATGAGATTAAGCAAGACGATCGCGTTATGGGTGCAGTTGATAATGATAAAGGTACTGATGACCTCACTTTAAAGACCAAACAGATCGAAGAGACTGTAGTAAAAGAGGTCAAGCCTGTTGAACCACCAAAGAAGGAAGAGCCCAAGCCGGAGCCCAAGCCCAAAGAAGAAGAGGTGTTCAAGAGTGCCGCTCACATGCCTTCGTTCCCAGGTGGCGATGCTGCTCTGATGAAGTTCATCAATTCTAACATCAAGTATCCTCAGCTAGCTCAGGACAATGGTGTTCAAGGTAAGGTTGTGGTTCAGTTCGTGGTAGAGAAGGATGGTAGAGTAGGCGAGGTAAAGGTTGCTCGTGGTGTAGATAAAGATCTTGACCGTGAGGCCGTTCGCGTCTGCAAGATGCTGCCTAAGTTCTCCCCTGGTCGCAACGCCGTTGGTGACCCCGTTCGCGTGTGGTACACCCTCCCCGTCACTTTCAAGCTGCAAGGAGTTAACTAATCTCAGTAAATTCGAAATTTTGAATTGAAATACTATTTTAAAAAGCCATAGAGCATCTGCATCTGTGGCTTTTTTGTTTTTTTATATCAAAATCTTGTGTCAGCAAAAAATTTTTGCCTAATTTTGCCAAAACTATTATTAAAAACGAGAGCTTATGACCTTTCATAATGGTTTAATTATCTCTCTGTTAAAATATTCTACTTAATCTTATGAACTGTCCCAACTGCGGTACACCAGTAAATTCCACTGACACATATTGTTCCTTTTGTGGTGCCCGAATACATCGCCAAGCTGTAGTTAACCATCAAGAAGAAGTGAATCAACACCCCCAGAATCCTGTCCCAAGTGAGAGTCGATTGGCTAATTCCAAATTTTCTAAGAAAGACGACGGTTCGAAAAAGAATATTCGTGCCTTAGCGCTGTCGGCATTAGGGATTCTTGCTGCAATTGCATTAGCAACAGGTGTTTTCAGCTATATCAATCATCGCAATGAAGAGGCCCTTTGGGAGGATTGTGAGTCTAAAAAGCAAATTGATGACTTAAGGAGATATCTCGAGAAATATCCTGACGGGGAGCATTATGATGAGGCTAAAAAAATGCTTAACAAACTTGTTAGGGACAAGGACGATTGGGAGCAAGCTCGTGTAAGCAACGACGAAGACCACCTGCGTTCCTACATCCGAAACCATCCTGACAGTGAGCATCTAGACGAAGCACGAAAACTTCTTGACGATTTGGTGTGGAATAAGACTATCGCAACAAATACCAAAGACGCTTACGAACAATATATTAAGGAATTTCCTGAAGGCAAGCATAAAGCTGATGCCCGGCGTTGTTTAGACGAGAAACGCCGTGCAGAGCTTAGCACAGGTGAGCGCAACAACGTGAGAAGCACAGTACAGAATTTCCTATTTGGACTGGAGAACTGGGATGAGAACCTTATGCTCTCTACATGTAACGATGAGATGTCGAGCTTTATGGGTAAACCTCACGCCACGCTCGACGATGTGAGAGAATATTATGACGCTTATCGTGAGAGTGACATCGATTCTATAGGCTTCTCGGAACCTAATGTTGATGTGAAGAAGGTGATAAGGAATGACAATAAGGTGGAATACCGAGTGACTTTCACCACCACCCGTCGTATGCGTCGTGAAGAGGTGGAAGGTGAACTTGTTGCCTCAATGAAGGGCCAAGCTGTCCTCGACGACCGCTTCCACTTCAAAGAATTCACTATGGATAAAGTGAGTCAGTAAAAAATCAAGATGTTGCTTATTCGAGAGGCAATGCATCTCTCCACTCTGACTGATTGTTATGCCCAGAGAGAAGGAGATATGTTTTTCTGTTAAGATTTTATAATATGTGGTGGTGTTTTGGGGTATATATCTATTTTTTTTGTACTTTTACAAGTTAAAATGAATTGTTGGCAGTTTTTTTGCTATTTGGCATTAAACAAAATAACAAACGTTAGGTCTAAGGTACAAATTTAAGAAATTGATAATATGCAGTCAAAAACATCGCTAATGTTTAAGATATTCAGGATATTCTTCGGGATATTTATGATATTGTTATATTTTGGTGTGGCTTATCTACTTTTTATCAATTTCTTTAAATGGAATGTTGAGCCATGGCTCTCACTGCGATATGTTATCGCTACTGTTCTCGCCATTTATGGCATCTACCGCTGCTACAGGCAGATAAAAGGCACAGACTATTATCTGCTGAGAGATATGGAGGAAAGATTCAACAAATATAACAACACACAAGACAATCATGAAAATTAATAGATTTACATATTGCTTGTTATTAGTTGCTATCACTGCAGTCACTATTAGTTCATGCAGTGGTTGCAGCAGCAAAAATGAGCCTAATATAAAACTGTGTAAGGTTTTGTGTGATGAGTCATTTAAAGACATTCTTGAAGAAGAGATACAGGTTTTTGAGTATCGAAATGACGATATAGGAGCCTGTGTGTTACCACACTACACAGATGAGACCTCGGCATTTGACTCTCTTCTCATGAATAAATCAAATCTTATTATCACATATAGAGATTTGACCGATGAAGAGAAGGAAATTTTGAGGAAACAAGGAAGGGGATGCCACTCATTGCCAATAGCCGTTGATGCTGTTGCACTTATCGTTAACAAAGATAATGATGTGGAGAATTTGTCGATGAACGATATCCGCGATATCTTGACAGGGAAGAAAACAAAATGGGGAGAATTAAATTCCTCAGTTCAACCCGACAAACCAATTAAAGTTGTTTTTGACAGAAACGGGTCAGGAGCAGTTCATTACATTAAAGACAAATTTAATAATGGCCAAAACTTCCCTATTGAAGTGTTTGCACAAAATAACACAGAAGCGTTAATTGATTTAGTTGATAAAGACAGAACTGCAATTGGTATCATAGGAGTTAGCAGGATTGACCCTAATGATATGCTAATAAAAAAACAATCTGATCAAGAACAATCAGCTGATACAGATAAGAACTACATGAATATAAAGGTGCTTGGAGTAAAGAAAGATGATTCTAATACTTACTATAAGCCCTACCAACAAAACATTTACGACGGCAATTATCCTTTGTATCGTGTGGTTTATGCCATAAATGCTTCGGCATTAGGAACACTTGAGAACAAATTTTATGTCTTTATTACTGGAACAATAGGTCAAAAAATAATGTTACATACAGGTGTATCACCATATCGTATTGACGACAGGGTAATATATTTGAAATAAACATTTGTTATTGTAAAAGAAAATAATTAATAACCATTAAATAATTAAAGAAATGAAAGCAAAATTCTTTTTCGCGTCTATGCTTATGGCATGCGCTGCCTTAGTTGCCAACGCACAAGGCTACAAAGATGGAATCGATTTCTACAAGATTGGCAGACTAGACGATGCTCAAGAGCTTCTTGAGAGAAATCTTAACAATGCTGAGACCAATAAGGCTGAGGCATACTACTACTTGGGTCAAATCGCACTTGATAAAAACGACATGGTCACTGCAGGCTCTTATTTTGACAAGGGAGTTCAAGCAAATGCCAACTATGCTTACAATTATGTGGGTAAAGGTGTACTCTTGCTTAAAGAAAACAACCCCAAAGAAGCTGAGAAACTATTCAAGCAAGCCGAGAAATGTACAAAGAAAGATCCAAAGCTTGCAATTGCTATAGCCAGGGCATATTACAACGTTGATCCCAATGCCTACGCCAAGCAGATTGAGAAACAGACCACCAATGCCTTTAAGTGGAATCCCCAAGACCCAGATTATTACATCTTCAAGGGTGATGACTTAGGCATCAAGAAAGAATGGGGCCAGGCAGCAGGACAATATGAGCTTGCCTTTGGTTATGAGCCTACCAATATAGAGAGCCGTGTGAAGTTTGCTAATGTGGACTTTTTCCTTAATGAGGAGAGATCCGTAAATGCCCTTGAGGAACTGCTTACTTTGGTTCCCAACAGCGCACTCGTTCAACGTGAGCTTGCCGAGAAATATTATGGAGCATCATCAATTAAGGGTAATGTTCCAAAGGCATTAGAGCACTATGGAGCATACTACAACAATCCTAATCACTTTGCTAAAGATGAGATTCGTTACGCACAATTATTGTGGATGAGCAAGAATTATGACAAAGCTGTTAGCGTATGCAATGAGATTATAGCAAAAGCCGAGACACCAGCCAACATATTCTTTGGTCATCGCATGAAGTTTTACAGCTTATGTGACATGAAGGACTGGGAGAATGCCGTTAACACTGGCAATGAGTTTTTTGCATTGCCCGAGAATGAGGCCACTCCATATCTTGATTCGGATTATATGAGATTTGCCAATGCTCTCAGAAATGCAGATAGGGAAACTGAGGCTGTCTCGATATTTGAGAGAGCAATTGCACAATTCCCTGAAAACTCTGACTTTAAAGCACATTTAGCTAGTATCTATAATAAGAATAAAGATTATGAGAAAGCAGCTCTCTTGCGCCAGCAAATCGTTGAAGGCGGTGATTATACTGTCTCTGACCTATATCAACTTGGAGCAGCCTATTGCCGAGTTGGCGAAAACACTCAAGACGAGGCTGTTAAGCAGGATGCCGTTACTAAAGCAAGAGTTGCGATTAAGGAGCTTCTTGAGAAAGCCCCTAACGAAATGATCTACCTGAATTTGGCAGCCCGTGCAGAGGTGCTTGCCGAAAACTATGAGTACAAGGGTGGCGCACTTGATTATTACAAGAGATTACTTGATGCTGTAAACGCAAACAAGGATGACGAGAATGCCAACTACTATTATCAGTCTGTTTATCGTTACCTTGCCACATACTATAAGAACATTGGTCAAATGGATGTGGCTAAGGACTACTACAGAAAATGGCTGGAGAGTGATCCTGAGAACGAGAACCTTCGTAAGTTTGTTGAAAGTATAAAATAATATTTAGTAACAAATCACACAGTCCCGGTGGAGAAAAAGAAATTCTCCATCGGGATTTTTTGCAAAAAAGAAAGCAAAAGAGTATTTTTGCAAAGCAAAAGAATATCTCTCTACAAACACAGATTTATGAAACGCATTTTCCTATATATCTTGGCATTTGCTGTTGTCGACGCTGCTATCGCTGGAATCCTGACTGCACGCACTTCGATTGAGTTAGCTAAACGGCAGTATAACTCTCGAACTGCCACAATCAAAGACCAGTCACAGCCACTTAATGGAGACAGAGCTGTTCTTCATGCGATTGTGACTGTTGATAATGCAAACGCATTATCATGTCTGGACTCATTGGGAGCAACTGTCAACGCTCAGTTTGGTAATATTGCCACGGTGACAGTGCCGTTGTACCTTGTGGGCGAGTTGGCGAGGATCTCAGGCGTGAAAAGCATCGACATTGAGAGGCATTACCGTTTGTGCAATGACAAGGCTCGAGAGATGTCGCGATTCCCATCGATGACAGTCACTGAAGACTATTTTACCAGACCCGCCTATACAGGTAATGAGGTTGTGGTGGGGATGATAGACGTGGGTGTGGATTTTAACCATGTCAATTTCCTTGACAAGGATGGCAATAACCGTATTGTGCGTGCTTATCTGCCTGGTGACCACTCTGGTTCGCGTCCTATTATTAATGGCATGGAGCTTCCTGGGAGTGAATATATTACTCCCGAACAAATTAAGCTACTTACTACTGACGACAGCACTGAGACACATGGAACGCATACCACCGGTACCGCCGCAGGCAGTTATCTTGCCAATGGCTATAATGGAGTTGCCACTGGTGCACAAATTGTTGTCTGCGCCATGCCCGAGGACAGCCTTACCGACTTCAATATCGCTAACTCGATAAGATATATTTTCAATTATGCTGATGAGGTTGGATTGCCTGCGGTCATTAACATGAGTATTGGTAGCCAGGACGGTGCGCACGACGGCAGTTCTACGTTATGTCGCCTCTTTGACGAAGTGTCGGGACCAGGGCGCATCTGTGTGGTGTCGGCGGGAAATGATGGGGATATGCCCATCAGCATCCGCAAAAAGATGGGCGAGGGCGACTCTCTTGCCTCCTTTTTGAGCAATTGGTACAGTCGTGAACCGATGAGAGGTTATTCAAGTATGTGGTCGCGCTCCCCACAACGTCACACTGTTGACATCGTCATTTGGGACATAAAGGCCGACACACTAGTCCATCGCCTTGATGTGCCACGAGAAGCAGAGTTAGATAGCGTTTATGTGGTTTCCAGTGAGACCGACTCGGTATTCGCAAAATACTATACAGGTGAACTTTATTTCGCTTGTACTATCGAGAGCAACGGGAATTTTCATTCGCTAGTGGAGACAAACTATAAGTCGCTGGACCGCAGTCATTACCGTATTGGCGTTATCAATAAGGCACCTCAAGGAGAGACTTTGATGGGATGGGGTGGAGGAATGGTGGTGTATTCTAAGTGCGGTCTTGAAGGGTGGACAGGAGGGGTTGTGGGGTATGGATGCACTGTGAGCGACTTGGCAACTGCCGATAAAGTGATTTCAGTAGGTGCTTACTGTTCAAATTCGTCGTTTTTGATGATGGATGGTGATACTGCCACTATAGTGGGATGCAATCCAGGGGAAATAGCCTATTTCTCGGGATTTGGTCCAGACGCTCGCAATCGAAGACGCCCAGACCTTGTTGCTCCAGGATTTGAAGTAGCTTCATCAGTAAGCCGATTTCTGGAAGCCTATAAAAATCCTTCTAATATTGTTGACAATGTGAATGTTAATGGCGAGTGTTACCCCTATAGTATTGATGGCGGCACTTCGATGTCTACACCTGTAGTTTCAGGGTCTATTGCTCTGTGGCTTGAAATTGACCCCACACTCTCGCCGTCTGACCTAAAAAATATAATGGCTGCCACATGTTATCGAGACCATTTCGTCGAAGCAGGTCCTGCCAAAAAATGGGGTTACGGTAAACTTGACATTGACGCTGGCATCAAATATCTGCTTGCTAAGCTCGAGGGGGATGTTGATGGCGATGGAATTGTTACTGTAGCTGATATAACCTGCCTTTACAACATAATATTAGGCATTTCTAACCAAAATATACAGCGTGCCGATGTGGATTGCGATGAAAATATAACCGTCGCCGACGTTTCTACTGAATACAATAGAATATTGGGGCAATAGTCGTACCAGTATTATAATAAGCACTCTTAAATCACGCATTGCCTTTGTTTATGAATGCGAACTATTAAAAAAATGTAAATATCTATAATTTTACTTGAATAGGATTGAAAAAACTCATCAATAATTTTGATTTACTTATTATTTTAACTAATTTTGTGAGGAAAATATCGAGTTTTGTCACTGGTTTGTGATTGATTACCGTCAAAATGTGATGCATTCAAAGTGGCGAGTTGGCACAAACGAGTTGATAATGAGATTGAAAGCCATTTGAGGACGAATACGTGAAAGACCAACATATGTCTCTCTCCATCACCTCATGATAAGGCTTTAAGTCTTTGCATATAATTGTGAAGACATGTTAATCTAAGAGCGTTCTCTATCTTGAGAACACCAAGTTGACAAGGCTTGATATATTAAGATATATATTCTCACTCCACTCAAGGCAAGAGAGCCTTCTAACACAGCCAATTAAAGAACAACATAAATGACAAGTAAATGGATTTACTTACCCCTTACATCCGAACAGAAGAAGATAGAGGCGCAGCTCGCGGTTCAGTTCCCCGAATGCCCTTCTATCGCTCGGCTTTTGGTGTTGCGTGGTATGAAGACTCCGGAGGATGTCCGCGACTTCTTCTATCCATCATTGAGCCAACAGCCCGACCCATTCTTGATGAGGGATATGAAAAAGGCTGTAGAAAGGCTAAATCAGGCCTTGGGGGCAAAAGAAAAAGTACTGGTCTATGGCGACTATGACGTAGATGGTACTACTGCGGTAGCTTTGGTCTATCGCTATTTGAGGCGTATATATTCTAACGTGGAGTACTATATCCCCACGCGAGAAGATGACGGCTATGGCATCTCAGTGCAAGGCATTGACTATGCTCATAGCATTGGTGTGAAACTCATAATCGTGCTTGATTGTGGCATTAAGGCAGTTGATGAGATTGCCTATGCCAAGTCAAAAGGCATCGATTTCATTATCTGTGACCATCATGTGCCAGATGATGTCCTTCCCGATGCAGCAGCGATTCTCAATCCGAAACTCGTCGACGACAAGTATCCTTACAAGGACTTGTCGGGATGCGGTGTGGGTTATAAGTTCATGCAGGGCTTTGCTAAGAGCAACGGCATTGACAACATGTATGACCTTGAGAATTCTCTCGACTTGCTTGCTGTGAGTATTGCTGCCGATTTGGTGCCTCTTACAGGCGAGAATCGTATTCTCACTCACTATGGCATCAAACGCCTTAACAGCAACCCCTGTGCTGGTTTGAGAAGCATTCTTCGTCTGTGCAGATTGACAAAGAAGGAAATTACCATCACCGACATAATTTTCAAGATTGGTCCACTGATTAACGCTTCTGGGCGTATGCAGTCGGGACAGGAATCGGTTGAGTTGCTGATAACGCGCAGTTCGGCGGCGGCTTATGAGATAACCAAGAAAATCGACAAATATAACCAGAGTCGCAAGGAGCTTGACCGCAACATCACCGAGGAGGCGAACGCTATTATCGAGAACCATAAAGAGGAAATGGGGTCCAAGAAACCCATTGTCATCTATAATCACGATTGGCACAAGGGTATTATTGGCATTGTGGCGGCACGTCTTGCTGAGTTGTATTTTAGACCTTCGGTAGTTCTTACCTATAGCAATGACGGACTTGTAACCGGCTCGTCGCGCTCGGTTCGTGGATTTGACATCTACACTGCAATTAAGCAGAATCGAGACTTGCTAGAGAACTTCGGTGGTCACACCAACGCCGTGGGATTGACGTTGAAAGAGGAGAATATACCTGAGTTTAAGAAGCGACTTGAGGAATATGTTGAGGCTCATATCGAGACTGAGCAGGTTACACCATCGATAGATGTAGATTGTGAGCTTGGTTTTGACGAGATCAACGATTCCTTTATGAAATACATGAAACTCTTTAACCCGTTTGGCCCCGAGAACCAAAAACCGGTGTTTATGACAAGGAATTGCATTGACGCTGGATCAAGTAAATTGGTGGGCAAGAAACAGGAACATATCAAACTCGATGCCATTGACCAGACGGGTAAGATGATGAATGGTATAGCCTTTGCTATGGGTGAGTATTATGAGCGTATCAAGAACAAGGAACCGTTTGACATCATCTACACTGTGGAAGAGAACCATCACCGTAACACAGTTTCTATCCAGTTACTCATTAAGGGCATTAGAATGAGCAACGATGCCAACGACAACTGACATTCACCGACTCTTAGAGAAATACTGGGGGTACAACCAGTTTCGTGACCTTCAAGAAGACATCATCATGTCGGTCCTTGAAGGTCGCGACACGTTAGGGCTGATGCCTACTGGAGGAGGAAAATCCATTACATTCCAGATACCCACTCTCGCCATGGACGGCATGGCGATTGTGATTACTCCCATTATCTCACTGATGAAGGACCAGGTTGATAACTTGGTGTCACGCCGCATCAAGGCGACTTATCTTCATGCTGGGCTATCGCTGGCTGAGCATCGACGTGTGATGGAGAAGTGCAAAAACGGTAACTGCAAGTTTCTTTATATCTCCCCCGAGAGACTTCAAAGCGAGACATTTATCGACCGGATTAAGACTCTAAATGTGTGCCTTATAGTAGTCGATGAGGCACATTGTATCTCGCAGTGGGGCTATGATTTTAGACCATCATTTTTGGAGATTGCGAATCTGCGTAAAGTGTTCAAAAATGTTCCAGTGCTCGCTCTAACTGCTACAGCCACACCAGTTGTAGCTGCCGATATTCAAGAAAAACTTCAATTTAAGGCTTCTAACGTATTTACAAAGAGCTTTAAACGCGATAATATCTCATACGTTGTGCGTCATACCACCGAGAAGATGGGAGAGCTTGTGCATATTATCAAATCGGTAGCAGGTTCGGGGATTGTATATGTTAGAAGTCGCAAACGCACAAAGATGATTGCCGACGAGTTGAAGCGCAATGGCATCAGTGCCGACCATTACCATGCGGGGCTAACGATAGAGGAGAAAGAGGACAAGCAGAACAAGTGGAAAAACGACGAAATCAGAATCATTGTCGCCACAAACGCATTTGGCATGGGTATCGACAAGCCCGATGTTCGAATTGTGATTCACGTGGATGTGCCAAATACCCTTGAGGAATACTACCAGGAGGCTGGAAGGGCAGGGCGAGACGGTAAACGCTCTTTCGCTGTGTTGCTTGTGAAAGAGACAGATAAACGCATTCTTCATCGTCACATCAGCGAGGCTTTTCCCGAGAAGGAGTTTATCCGTAAGGTCTATGAGCGGGTAGGCAATTTCATGAACGTGGCGATAGGAGAGGGCTATCAGCAGATGTTTGATTTCAACTTCAATCTGTTTTGTAAGACGTTTAATATGCCTATCCTTCCCACTCACAATGCATTAAACATTCTCACTCGTTCGGGATACATTCAGTTTGTGGAAGAAATTGAGACTCAGTCTCGTGTGATGATTCTCGCCAGAAAGGAGGAATTGTATAACATACCAACTACCACGCCTCGTGCTGATGATGTGCTGCAAGCATTGTTAAGGACATATTCTGGACTGTTTGCCGACTATGTCTTCATCAACGAAGATGTGATGAGTTACCGCTATGGTCTAACACCACAAACAATCTACGACTCTTTGATAGAGCTCACGCGCATGCACATCCTGCACTATGTTCCTCGCAAGCGCACGCCATATATTGTTTACACCACTTCACGCGAAGAGCCGCAGCACGTGTTGATTCCCAAAGCTGTGTATGAAGACCTGCGCACTCGCATGGAGGAGCGCGTCGAAGCGGTGATTGATTATTGCTACCGAGAAGACATTTGCCGAGAGAAATTTTTGGTGGAATATTTCGGAGAAGAAAGCCTTGACCGCTGTGGACATTGTGACACATGCATTGAGAGCCGAAAAAGACAGCAATATACTCCAAAAGACATACAAGACGGCATTTTGTATATGACTCAAGTTCGTCCACGCTCTCTTAAACAGTTGGTTGATACTCTTTCCTTTGCCAAAGACGACATTATTGAAATGGTTTCATTTCTAGTTGATGAAGGATTTCTTATTCACCTCGACGATGACACTTATAAGAACCCTGTTCCATTGAAATAAATTGCAATAAATCAATTTGTTTAATACATATTTTAATGCTGTAGAAAATTAGAAAACACTAAAGAAATATTTACAATCAGGCTTCTTGGTGGGGTTGTTTTGGAGAAAATGGTTTATCTTTGCAATTGATTTGAAAAATATAGACTGATGGGAAATAACGAATATATATATACGCTTGAAATTGCTGTTCGTGACTATGAGCTTGACAGTGAGGGCATCGTGAACAATGCCAACTATCTTCACTATCTTGAGATGACGCGACATGAGTTCTGCCGCTGGGCGGGTTATTCGTTTAAGGAGATGAGTGCCGACGGCATCGTCCCTGTGCTTAGCCGTGTTGAGATTGACTACAAGATTCCTCTGCGCAGTGGCGACGTGATGTTGAGTAGTCTGTGGGTGGAAAAGAAGGGTGTGAGGTTCGTTTTCCATCAGGATATCCGCAACAAATTCACTGGTGAGATGGCTGTGAGCGCCGTGGTTACCGTGGTGAGTCTTGAAGATGGTAAACTCTCGCGTGGCGACCGACTTTTTGAAAAATTTGAGAAATGGCTGTAGGTAGTTCCGACATATTATATCGAATGGCTTTTGCCGGTATTCGCGGCATGGGAGTGGAGCTTGCCCAGCGTCTGCTCGACATCATCCCTAGCGAGAAGGAATTCTTTGCCATCAGCGAGCGTGAGCTAAAGTCTATCACCGGCAGCCGTAGCAAGGTTTGGGAGCGCAGTTTTCGTGACGAAGTGTTGCGCAAGGCCGAGGCCGAACTTCGCTTTGTGGAGCAACGCAAAGTTAAAGTGCTGTATTTTACCGATGAGAACTATCCCAAACGCCTCCTCAATGCTATTGATGCGCCGGTATTGCTCTATGTAATAGGTGGTTGCAACCTTAATGCAAAACACATCATCAGTATTGTTGGCACCAGGCGAAGTACGCATTATGGTGCCGCGTTCTGCGATAAGTTTGTAGAAGGTCTCTCCAAGATGCTTGAGGGAGAATTGGTGATAGTGAGCGGTCTTGCCTATGGTACCGACATCAACGCTCATCGTGCAGCATTGAAGTATAATGTGCCCACTGTGGGTGTGCAAGCCTGTGGCCTAAACAAGATTTATCCTGCCGAGCATCGCGACGATGCTGCTCACATGGTGCAGCATGGCGGGGCAGTGGTGAGCGACTACACTAGTCAGGACCAGATACATCGTGGCAATTTCCTTGCCCGAAATCGCATCATTGCCGCGTTGAGCGACTGCACCGTAATCGTGGAGAGCGCAAACAAAGGTGGAGCATTGGTCACTGCCAACATCGCTTCCAGCTATAGCCGCGACGTGTTTGCCGTGCCAGGACGTGTTGGCGATGAGTTCTCTAAGGGATGCAACCGCCTAATTATGAATAATCAGGCTGCTGCCATCACTTGCGCCGAGGACTTAGTGAAGGCTATGCGCTGGGAATCGAAACTCATACCAGAGACTGCTAAGGAGCTTGAGCTCTTTCCAGAACTCTCTGCCGAGCAGCAAAAGGTGGTGGATATCCTACGCAAGAATGGCGACCAGCATATCAACGATTTAGCCGGCCTGATGGCATTGCCCATATACCGACTAATGGCAACACTTGTTGAACTTGATACTAAGGGTGTAATAGCCACGCTGCCTGGATGCCGTTATACACTTAGGCGATAGTGCTAATGCGCTATCGCCTAAGTGTGGTTAAGTTGGTTGCGATGACATCGCATCATACGGAACACAATTTCATTATTTCCTTTCCCACGTATCTCCGTCAAGAATCATGTCGCGAAGGTTGCGATAGCGGTGCTTGACTTGGATTTTGCGCATCTGCACGGTCACGTCGGTCTCGTAGCTGGGAGCGTCAACGTCACGGATCACGCCGAGTGCTACTGGCAGGTTGGTGCCGTCCATCATGGCAAGCTGCTGGTGTAGGAAATTGTCTTGGCAGTGAGCGTCGTGGATAAGCACGTCGTCGATGGTGTAGTCGCCATCGTCGAGGCGCACAGCTTTCAGACCAAAGCCTTCTTGTACAAGACCCATGTCACGGTTCTTGCCAAAGAGCATCTTCTCGCCGTGAACGAGATGTATTGTGCGGTTGGCGCGCACTGCCTTGTCGGTAATGCGGTTGTGGATGCCATTATTGAAAATCATGCAGTTCTGCAGAATCTCAATCACTGAGCATCCTTTGTGACGAGCACCCTCAACCATGATTTCCTGATTGATTTTAAGCTCCACATCGATGCCGCGGGCAAAGAAGGTGCCACGAGCACCAAACACCAGTTCGGCTGGGATGAATGGGTCCTCGGTAGTGCCGTAAGGAGAAGACTTCGATATGCAGCCACGGTCGCTGGTGGGACTGAACTGGCCTTTAGTAAGACCGTAAATCTTGTTGTTGAGCAACAACAGGTTGAGATCAACGTTGCGACGCACCTCATGGATGAAGTGGTTGCCACCGATGGCGAGGCAGTCGCCGTCGCCCGAAATCTGCCATACGGTGAGCTGTGGGTTTGCAACTTTCACACCAGTAGCGATGGCTCCACCACGTCCGTGAATGGTGTGGAAACCGTAGGTGTTCATGTAATATGGCAGACGTGAACTGCAGCCGATTCCCGACACCACAGCAATCATGTGTGGAGGAACGCCAAGCTCCGCCATTGCCTTATGAAGCACGTTGAGAACAGCGTGGTCGCCACAGCCCGGGCACCAGCGCACCGCTACATCATTCTTATAGTCTTTTGGTTCTGGATTTTGAAATGTCTGTGCCATGATTATTTGCCCTCCATGATTTTAGTTATACCTTCTTCAATCTCGTTGACCAGGAACGGCTGTCCCTGCACCTTGTTGATGCGCTTGATGTTAAGCTCAGGAATCTGACTTTGCAGATAGGTGGCGAATTGTCCGCTGTTAAGCTCTGCCACTATAACAGTTTTGTACTTAGTAAGCACTTCGCGGGTGTTGCGTGGCAGAGGGTTGATATAGTTGAACTGTGCAAAGTCGATGTGTTTGCCGGCGTGGTTCAGGTGCTCGTAGGCGGTGTAGATGTGTCCGTAGGTGCCACCCCAACCGATGATGATTGTGTCGCAGCCTTCATGCTCGCTTTTCACCTCGAGCAGGGGGATGTGGTTGGCGACGTTGGCGATTTTCTGCGCGCGGGTCTTGACCATGCGCTCGTGGTTCTCGGGGCTGTTGGATATCACGCCGGTGTCATAGTCGCGCTCCAATCCGCCCACGCGGTGCATCTTGCCTTCAACGCCAGGGAATGACCAGTAGCGCACCAACTCTTCGTTGCGGCTATAAGGATGCCATGTGGCTTCCTTGTCTTCGGGGACGAAGTTGGGGTGAATTTCGGGATAGTCGCCAACCTCAGGTACGCGCCATGCACTCGAACCGTTCGCGATGAAAGCATCGGTCATTAGGATTACAGGTGTCATGTGCTCAATAGCAATGCGCGCTGCCTCAAATGCCATGTGGAAGCAGTCGGTGGGCGACGATGCGGCAACCACTACTAATGGGCATTCGCCGCTGCGGCCGTAGAGGGCTTGCATAAGGTCGGTCTGCTCAGTTTTGGTGGGCATACCGGTTGATGGGCCGCCACGTTGCACATCGATAATCACTAATGGCAATTCCGACATCACCGCCAATCCCATCGCCTCGCTCTTGAGCGAGAGGCCAGGACCACTGGTGCTTGTCACCGCCAGGCTGCCAGCGTATGCTGCACCGATTGCCGAGCAGATGCCAGCAATCTCGTCCTCCATCTGACAGGCTTTCACGCCCAAGTCACGACGCTTTGCGAGTTCATGCAGAATATCTGTTGCAGGGGTGATAGGGTAGCTGCCCAAGTATAATGGACGCCCGCTCTTCTCGCTGGCAAGGATAAGTCCCCATGCAGTGGCTTTGTTGCCGTTCACGTCAACGTAGATGCCGGGACGCATGTCCTCGGTCTCGATGCGGTATTTTGACACTGATGCGTGGATGTTGTGACCATAGTCATAGCCACCTTGAAGCACTTTACAATTTGCATCAAACACAGCTGGTTTGTTGCCGAACTTGTGCTGCAAGAAGCGACGGGCGCTCGACAGGGGCATATTGAACAGCCAGCAGATGAGTCCTAAGGCAAACATGTTGCGGCACTTCATCTGTGACTTGAAGTCCATGCCGCTGTCTTCGAGGGCGGCTTTCACCATCGATGTCATGGGCACTTCCACAATTTGGGTTTTCAAACCAATCTCCTTGTAGGGATTATCGGTTGTGAACTTGGCTTTCTTGAGGTCGATTTCTTTGAACGAGTCAATATCTACGATTGCCACACCGTTTTTGTTCAAAAACTGTACATTCTGTTTAAGTGCGGCAGGGTTCATTGCTACTAACACGTCGCACTCATCGCCAGGAGTGTGAACACCATGGCCGATGTGTACCTGGAAACCACTCACACCACTAAGCGAGCCTTGTGGGGCTCGCACCTCGGCGGGATAGTCGGGGAAGGTGGAGATAATCTCACCCATCTCGGCCGACACACTCGAAAATATGTTGCCGGCAAGCTGCATACCGTCGCCAGAGTCGCCCGAAAAACGGACTACAATGCTCTGGCGGAACTTTACGTTAGTTTTTCCTAACATACTGTGAAATTGTTGATTATACTTTTATATATAGTAACTTTCCAAAAACGGCTGCAAAATTACTTATAATTAATTAATAAAAAACTATTTAAGCCATTTATTTATATGCTTTTAAGTGCTTTTAAGCAATTTAACCCAAATTTAGCAGATTATTTATCTCAAGAATCAGTTCCTTTGTTCTGTTGACAGCGCTACATACTCAACGTGTTGTAGAAGAAATTACAGCATTAGTGAAAAAAAGGTTTTGGAACACAATCCAATTCCTCTTATTTCTTTGTTCTCAATTTTATTTAGGATAATATCGGGTTTAATATTTATGCCTAAAATTATTTTTTATTTAAAAAAACGCTCAAAAATTTTGCAATGCTATCAATTTTGATTATTTTTGCAACTTGTTGAAAAATTTTATCTTTCTCCACAATGTCAAGCCAGAGTAAGATATATGGTTTAATTGGGAAGAATCTTTCCCATTCCTTCTCGATGGATTTCTTTAATCAGAAGTTCATCGCTGAGGAGATTGATGCCAGTTATATCAACTTTGAGATAGATGATATTGGCGACCTTATGACGATATTAAGCGAATATCCAAATATCAATGGCCTTAACGTGACATCACCCTATAAGGAGCAGGTAATGAGCTATATGGATGAGCTTGATGATACAGCGCTGAAGGTGGGTGCAGTGAATGTCATCAAAATAATTAAGAATGCTGATGACGGCGTGCTGAAAATGGTGGGGTACAACTCCGATTTTATGGGTTTCAAGAACTCGTTGGAACCATTGCTGACTCCCGAGATGGACAGGGCTCTGATTCTAGGAACAGGCGGAGCCTGCAAGGCGGTGAAGGCTGTTGTTGAATCGCTGGGTATTGGGGTAAGCCTGGTGTCACGCAAGAAATCGGCTCAAACTATCACCTACGAGGAACTCACTAAGCAGATGGTTCATGAGCACAAGCTCATTGTAAACACCACGCCGCTAGGCACATATCCTCACAGCGAGACGTATCCACCCATCCCTTACCGCTTTATCACTGCGGCACACTTGTGCTACGACTTGGTTTATAATCCCAGTGAGACGGTGTTTATGAAGTTGTCGGCAGAGCAAGGGGCAAAGGTGAAGAACGGTCTTGAGATGCTCCTGCTTCAGGCATTTGAGTCATATAGAATCTGGACCGAACGATAAAAACTTCAAGTCCTTATGGGCAACACAAGCATCTTGTCGAGATTGCCAGTGCTGAGATTGCTGATACCTTTGGTAATTGGTATTTTATTGTTTCGAGTTGTGCCTTTCTCATGGTTGCCTGTTGCGATGGTTGCAATATCTATTGTTGCAGCAATAGTCCTTGTCGTGCTGAAGAAATCGCCGGTCTTGTCATTGAAACTGCGAAGTTTACACATTTTTCCATTGTTGCTGTTTATGGTTGCGATGGGCTGGTTTGCCGCCTTTATTGCCACTCCACCTGAACTTGATCTCAATGAGGTGAATGGCAAAACAGTATTGTCAAGAATTGAGGCGATAGACTTTCACGAGAAGAGCATGGAGATGCAAGTCAAACTGCTGAAACTTGAAGATGGCGATGCGCCGATGAAAAAATCTCATATCATCCTTTCTACCAAAGGTTGTGACTATGAGTTGGCACCAGGCGATTTGATATCTTTCCCGTTAGGCCTTTCTCCAGTGAGAAATATGGGTAACCCCGATGAGATGGATTATGCGTCTTATCTGTTGCACAAGGGAATCCGTTACCATCAGCACACCAAATTAGAAGCAGTGACTAAAGTGGGGGAGTCGCCCACATTGATGACTAGGGCAGAAAACTTGCGGCAGACGCTGGAGCACAAAATATTGAATTCTTCACTTGCCCCTGAGACGCAGTCTATGCTCATCGCTGTGCTGCTCGGCAACGATGATTTCATCACGCCCGAGACGCGTGAGCATTTCTCGGTAGTTGGTGTTGCTCATGTGCTTGCTCTCAGTGGTTTGCATATAGCTGTTATAACACTGCTGATATGGTTTCTGCTCTTTCCTCTCGACTACCTCCGTGCCAAGAAACTGCGACTGGTGTTGACGTTGCTGCTCTTAATAGGTTATGATATCCTAACAGGAATGTCACCCTCGGTGGTGAGAGCAACTGTGATGATAGCATTCGTGTTTATGTCAACGTTGTTCTACCGCAAATCCACGCCTCTCAATTCTGTGGCTGCCGCGGCATTGGTGATTCTAGTCTTCTCGCCAGGCTCGTTGTATAGCGTTGGATTTCAGTTGAGTTTCATCACGGTGGCGGCGCTGATAATTTTCTATCAGACTTTCGAGATAAAATATCCCGCAAACAAGTTGCTTAAATATTTCTATTCATTGTTCCTGAGCTCGCTGGTGGCGATGCTCTCGTCAACAATTCTGGTAGCATATTATTTCAACACGCTGTCGGTGATGGCGGTGATTTCCAATTTCATAATTCTGCCTGTTTTCCCCGTTTTTATGTCATTGGGGGCTGTGGTTCTGCTGTTGCTGGCAGTGGGTGGCTCGGTGGGTTGTCTCAATAGTGCTCTTGACGTGATGACGAGCTTCTTCAATGGCTCTGTGAACTGGTTCAGCACTTGGAGTTTCGGGCACAGTGATATATATGTCACATGGGTGGCGGTGGTACTTTATTATGCCATGTTATTTATGGTGGTGATGTGGCTCTACCGCCACAATATCAGGTGGTTGCTTGCAGCGGGTGTGTGTTTGGTTATAGGTTTAGCTCACAGTATTATAGTTGATATAACAACGCCAAAACAGGGAATAGTGATTTTCAATTCCTATAACTCCACGCCAGTGCTTTATCATAATCACGGTAAGGCTATGCTGTGGGTGCCTGATGTGGAGAACGACTTTGATCTGGATGCTTTCAAACGTCAGCACAAAGCCTTTCTTGCGCATTACCGCATCGATTCGGTTAGACTTGTGGACTCAACAATGTGCATGATTGATGGAGGAATGGTCAATCATCCTTATGCCATGCTTTGCGGAGAGAAGATACTCTCAGTAGGAAAAGGGCATTGGAAGAACTATGAGCCAGCCGACAGCTGCGAGGTGAAATTTGATGTGTTGCTTGTAACAAAGCAATATCATTCAACAATCGCTAGGGCTATGGAACTCTTTGACGTGAAATCAATAATCCTTTCAGGCGATATCTACGATGAAAACATCCCTGCCTTAGAAAAAGAGTGTCAGCAACTAGGTGTGCCTTATCACAGCATAAAATCGAAAGGAGCATATACAAAAACTGATTAAGGTGTTTCGTTTTTTGAAGACAGAGACTCGTTTAAACAAAATCGGTCATTATTGTGACAATAGGTGGTTTTTAATAGGTCTTTGATACTATCACAATGGCTGTATAACGTTAATCGACTAGTGAGATGGGATTGTCGGGTAAATGTGAACTCAAAATACGCCAGTTTTTTGGGTATAGGTTGTTGGCTCTGTTTCCGAGGTTATTGACAAATCCTAACTTGGCGTTTTGATATGTGATTAATACGGGTCCTCGTGGGGCGTTGATGGTGATAGATTCGCCTCGCAGGTAGGCTATAGCTGTGCGGTAATCCACTTCGCATTTTTCAAAGGCATCATCTTTGAGTAAAGGCGACATGGCGAGCTGATGAGAGGGAATAACCTTGTTCCCTTTTATAGTGCCAATCTCGATATTTAAGCCTTTAATAACGTGTAACTTGTTGCTATTAATTGAAATGAAGTCTTTAAGGTGTTTATTTGTGGCAGTTATGATGCCGTTAATATAGCTTAACTCATACTCGCCGTCAAGCCATGATAACGCATCTTTTGGAATCTGTGAAGCGGTATTTTGCCTTTTTTGTTTCAATGGTTTTACACTCTCCACTCTCCACTCTGCACTCTCCACTTTTTGCAGTACGCACAAAAACAGGCCTTCGCCTCGAGTGCGGTGTGGCATAAAGCGGTAGCAGGGAATCCTATCCCCCGACTTTGTGGCCCATTGTGCCTTGTGCATTGTGCATTGTGCATTAC
>JAFYYG010000020.1 GCA_017557625.1 Muribaculaceae bacterium | reverse complement strand
TATATTTATCGTTTTTCGATAAATTGATATATCTTTGTAGCGGAAATGAACATTAAAAGAGTTGTACATTATGAAGAAGACATCTAACAGAGTATTGAAAACCGTGTGCGTGTTAGCGCTTATCGGCATCGTCTTGTGGGTGGCGTTTTATGCCGTCCAGTCCTATTTTGTCCTGACAACAGGCAGCGGCAAGGGTGTCATCAACTGGGGCTCTCCGAACATAGGTCCCAAATTAGCCCTGTTCATCGTTAACCGTCTCTTTATCCTTTTGATGGCGGGGCTGATGGCTGCGTTTGTGTTCAACATCCTCAAATACCTGAAAGGGGGAACGATATTCAACCGTGCCAATGTGGTGCTCTTGTGGATCATGGCGATAGTATTGCCCATTCATTCGTTCATCAGTGATAACATGGGTTATGCCTGCTCGGCCACGGATCACTATGAATGGGGCCTGACCGACACCCCATTTGTCTATGCGATAGTGGCAGTACTTGTCGCCATACTTTACAAGTTGGCCTATGACGCCGCCGAGGAACAGAAGTTAACCATTTAACCCCATTTGCACTATGATTATCGTGAATCTTGATGTTATGATGGCGCGCCGCAAGATGTCGCTCAATGAACTGAGCGAACGCGTTGGAATCACGATTGCCAACCTCTCGATCCTCAAGACCGGCAAAGCCAAGGCCGTCCGCTTCTCTACCCTTGACGCCATCTGCCGCGCCCTGGACTGCACCCCTGGCGACATTCTCGAGTATCGCAACGACTAACGCCTTTATTTCAAGCCTCTTATAAAATGGGCGCCTTCTATCCCCAAGTGGGGAAGAAATACCCATCTAGGGCTTCGTACGCCCTTACCAAACCGATTAATATAGCTTCAACAAAAACTCATTTATAAAATAAATCATTTATTATGAGAAGATTATGGATGTTCTTTATGCTCGGGAGCCTGTTCTTTGACATGATGGGGCATAACGGGCAGGACTCTATTATGGAGGTCACACTCCCTGAACTGGTGTTTACCGAGAATCTCATCAAGCACAGGCCTAAAAGCGATGTGTTTAAAATCACCGAGAATCATCGCAAGGGCGTTACCAATGTATTCGATATAATGAACTTGCTTCCTGGAGTGAAGTTCGACCAATTGAAATCAAAAGTCAGCGTTAAGAACGACGAACGGGTGCTTGTGATAGTTGACGGGCAGGAACGAAACTTTGATTATGTCAGGGCAATCGATCCTAAAAGGGTCAAGGAGATAGAAATCATCCATGAATTGCCTGGCAGATACGTTATTGCCGGCTATAAATATGTCATTGACATCAAACTCAAAAATGATTATGTGGGAAACGACTTGTCCATTAACAACTTCACGATTGTATCGCCAGGCAACAATGGCGATGACCACATTGTCAATGAGCAACCCAACATCCAGTACTCGCATACCGACAAGAAATGGAACTTTAACGTTGGCTATGTCTATGGCCATATCAGGTGGAACTACCCGATTACCTACAGTAAGGTCTATCCAGGTCTGTCCGATTTGTCCAGCAAGGAATACACTACGGACAATCCCAATGACCACAATAAGAGCAATGCACATGCGGCAAACCTCGGTCTGGACTGGAAAGTTGCCGACAACCAGACGCTGTCACTGCGGGGCTCTTTTATACATGACAACAGGCGCCATTCTACCCAATATGACTACACGGGCACTTCCACGGACAATATGCCAACCAACTTTAGCGAACTGATAGGCAATGACGTGAAAAGCAATGACTTCAAGTTTTCTGTTATCTATAACTGGACCATCTGCCAAAAGTGGAAGCTATATGCTGACTTGAACTAC
>JAFYYG010000019.1 GCA_017557625.1 Muribaculaceae bacterium | reverse complement strand
TCCCAAATAAATTGCGTACCTTTGCTCTCGAGTTAAATGTGTCATATTAGCAATGCAAATTTAATTCATTTTGAGGGAACTTCGGTTTCCTCATTTTTTTGCATTGCCTGCTGACCCGCTGTTAAAATCAGAATAACTTCTTCGTTACGCTTCGCTACACTACAAAGTTATTTCCGATTCTAACAGCACATCATTATTATTTTTCAAGATAAAATTATGCATTTCTATCTTGAAAGTTCATTTTTTGTTTAGATCATATTTGTTTTTTTTGCTGGCAACTTTAATTCTAACCATCTGACTCATAACCAGCTACTAAATCTTTATGTTTGAGACAAATAACGTGAGATTGACGAATTTGTTTTATGATAATCATTGCGTTAGCAGCTCCCCTGTCTTAGGGGAGCTGCTGATACATAGCAAATTATTTTAGTCTAACTCACGTTAAATTATTATCACGCTTTTCTTACCAGTGCTACTGGTGTCTGCTGGTCGTTTTGGCCCAGTGGGTTGTCTTTGAAGAGGGCCTTGAGGAACTTCATGTCGTAGTCTTTGCTTGACTTACCCAGGATATCCACATTGAGGTCGTTAGCGTCGAGAACAAATACTGCATCCACACCGAGTTTCTCCTTCATCTGGCGAGCCACCTTGTCGGGGTTCTTGGGAGCCATCTTGGCGTAGCGGTTGTAGGGCGGAATAGTGCAGTCGCAAGGGCCGTCGATGGCATAGGCACGTGGTCCGCACACTTTATAGAACGCGCCTCTCACACCAAATGGCTTAGTGACAGCAGCGGCAGCACAACCGAGCAGCAGTCGTGGCACACCCACGTCCTGAATCGCTAATTGCATAGTGTAGGGGCTTCCCAAACCGATGCCGTAGGGCGACTTATACACAAACTTCACTAAGAATTTCGCCAGTTTGCTGGGTTTAATCTCGGAGATGGGGAAAGCCCTGCCTTGTGTGATAGCCACGATTTTTTCGCTCACGAAGAGCAAATCGCCTGGTTGGCGCACGTCTTTGGTGTATTCATCAAGCACTTCGCCCAAGTCGTCTTCTTTCATCACCAACTTGGTCTTGCATGGAATGCGCATATATTCCACGCCATCAATCTCAATATTGAGGTTCTTGCCCTCATTAGCTTTTATTTCCATTTCTTATAGTGTTTTACTTTTAAGTTCATTTCAGACTGCAAAAGTAGATAATCTCATTCAAAAAAACAAATAAACCAGAATTAATTGGCGATTAGTAGAATTTTAATGTAAAAAAATTGCTTTTTTTAAGAATAGAGTGTACTTTTGTCGAGAAAATGAGACGTATTTTATTAAACGCTTCATTTAGAGCAAGAAGAAAAAAGCTATGTTGTTTGAGTGTCCACAGTGTGGCAAAATAATTGACATGACGCTCGAGGAGTTGGCCTTGAGCAAGAAAGTGGTGGTGTGTCCTCAATGCTTGAACGAGTTTCTCGCTCAGGATGTGGACATCCCAGCATCGATGCTACGTACCAACGTTGCCACGCAAAGCGCACAGAAACAGCTCTACTGCCATTGCTGTGGTGAGTCGCTGCCTGTGGCGGGGCTAAAATTCTGCCCTTATTGCGGTGCATCCCAGAATCTTGCTGCGCCAGCCGCTGTCGCCGATGATGACACCAATGTCGCCCCCGAGTCACAGCCCAGTACTCAGGCTATGGGCGACAGCAACCTGAAGAGCAACGACGACAAGGCAGTAGTAGAGGACGATGCTTACGACATTATGTCGCGGTTGCCGTTCATAAGACCAATCCCTCGCCTGCCGAGCAAGCGCGATGTGATGGGAAGCCCGCTCACACGCATCGTGTGCTACATTGTCATCTTCTTGCTTATTGCGCTTTTCCTCTTTGTGCTTTATCTGTCAAATTTCGATGAGGACGGTTCCATAGCTCGCTCAATAGGACTGAATTTTGAATGACAAAGTCTCAATGAATAAAGAACGCCATCAACAATAATTGCTGATGGCGTTTGATGTATAACCCCTAAAGAAGTGTCCTTACTTCTGCCTGAAATACAGGTTGATGGGTGTTCCTTTAAAGTCCCATTTCTCGCGGATTTTGTTCTCGAGATAGCGCTTGTAGGGGTCTTTGATCCATTGCGGAAGGTTGCAGAAGAACACAAACGATGGCACTCTTGACTCCTTAAGCATGGTGATGTACTTTATTTTCACATATTTGCCCTTGATGGCAGGAGGTGGCACGGCGGCGATGGCCTCTTGCAGCACGTTGTTGACCTGAGAGGTCGAAATCACAGTCTTACGCTTGTTATAGACTGCGATAGCTTCTTCCAGCACCTTCAGGATGCGCTGCTTGGTGAGCGCAGAGCCAAATATGATTGGAAAGTCGGTGAACGGCGCGAAACGCTCACGTATGGTATTCTCCATGTAGGTGATTGCCTGCTGCGACTTCTGCTGCGCAATGTCCCATTTGTTGACAAGCACCACGAGTCCCTTGCGATTCTTCTCGATGATGGAGAAAATGTTGACATCCTGCGACTCAATGCCTCGTGTGGCATCGATGATGAGGATGCACACGTCGCTGTTCTCGATGGCGCGGATGCTGCGCAGCACCGAGTAGTACTCGATATCCTCGTTCACCTTGTTTTTCTTGCGGATGCCAGCGGTGTCAACAAGGTAGAAGTCAAAACCGAATTTATTATAGCGCGAATAGATGCTGTCGCGGGTGGTTCCGGCGATGTCGGTCACGATGTTGCGCTCCTCGTCCATGAGGGAGTTCACCAGCGACGACTTGCCAGCGTTGGGCCTGCCCACGATGGCAAAGCGCGGCAGTTCCTCCTCGGGCTGGTCATGGCTTTTCTTGGGCATGAGGCGATACACCTCGTCAAGGAGGTCACCGGTGCCCGTGCCGTTGATTGCCGAGATGGCGAACGGCTGTCCTAATCCCAAAGCATAAAACTCAGTCTCGCCATAAAAACTTTGATTGTTGTCGTCTTTATTGACCACTACCACCACAGGCTTCTTGCCACGGCGCAGAATCTCGGCAACATGGTCGTCGTGGTCGGTGATGCCGGTTTTGATATCTACCATAAAGAGGATGACATCGGCCTCCTCGATAGCGAGATATACCTGTTTGTTGATTTCGCTCTCAAACACGTCCTCGCTGCCTTCTACCCAGCCACCGGTGTCAACGACACTCATTTCCATGCCGTTCCACTCCATGAGGCCATATTGACGGTCGCGTGTGGTGCCGCTGGTGTCGTTTACGATAGCCGCGCGAGTCTTCGTCAAGCGGTTAAAAAGGGTGGACTTGCCCACATTAGGGCGTCCCACTATTGCTACTAATCGTCCCATAACAATTTATAGTTCAGAGTTTATAGTTCAGAGTTTATAGTTCAAAGTTCAATAACTGAGCCCACTTAAAAATCAAACAAAGATAACAAAATCTAACAATAACAACAAGATTAATTATATTCAAAAATTCTATGACCATTGACATCAATTATTGACTTAAGGTCTTTGTCATAAAAATAACGTTCAATCCTATATGAGGCTGGATAAAAATTCACAAGAATTCCGCATGGCTGTTTTAATAATCTCATATAATTGAATAACTGAGCTCGATGATCGGGCATTAATTTTTGGACAGCCTTACATTCAACAATAATATCATTCTTGCACAAAAAATCAATGCGAAACTCTGCATTCATTGTTGTCCCCATATATGTGGGATGAAATGACATTTCTTTGATAAAATCAATATTATCTTTTTTAAGTTGAAGCATTAATCCTTCTTGATAACAATATTCATTGAGTCCAGGTCCAAGTACTTCATGTACTTTTCGCATGGCTCCTAATACATCATATACATGATCTTTTAACCTCTGAATATCAATCATATAAAAAAGAATTGTTGATTTTGTTGTTCTTTGTTAATTTTGTTTGATATAAGTGAGTGTTTTCATTCAATATATCCAAATTGGCGTAGTTTGTTCTCTTGGTTGCGCCAGTCTTTTTCTACTTTCACATAGAGTTCGAGGAATACGCGTTTCTCGAAGAACTTCTCGATGTCTTTGCGCGCCTCGATGCCCACATGTTTCAGTTTCTTGCCCTGATGCCCGATGATGATGCCCTTCTGGCTGTCGCGCTCCACATAAATCACCGCCATGATGTGGATGGACTTGTCATCTTCGGTGAACTTCTCCACAATGACCTGGGTGGCATAGGGCACCTCCTTGTCGTAGGTGAGCAAAATCTTCTCACGCACTATCTCGGTGACAAAAAAGCGCGAGTTGCGGTCGGTGAGGGCATCTTTGCCAAAGTAGGGCGGGCTCTCGGGCAGCAGCTCCACGATGCGCTTCATGATGTTGTCAACGTTGAAGTTGTGGAGAGCGCTGGTGGGATAAATCTCGGCCTGGGGCAATAGTTCTTTCCACTGAGCCACGAGAGCCTCCAGTTCCTGCTGACCACCAGTGAGCAGGTCAATCTTGTTGATGACCAACAGCACAGGAATCTTCTCCTTGGCCACCTTGTCGAGGAAGTCTTGGTTCTTGGTGGGCGTCTCCACCACATCGGTGACATATAGCAGCACGTCGGCGTCGATGAGAGCCCCCTTCGAGAAGTCGAGCATCGACTCCTGAAGTTTGAACTTGGGCTTAAGCACGCCCGGCGTGTCGCTGAAGACAATCTGATAATCGTCGCCGTTGACGATGCCCATGATGCGGTGACGCGTGGTCTGCGACTTGCTGGTGATGATGGACAGTTTCTCCCCCACCAGCAGGTTGCTAAGCGTTGATTTCCCCACATTGGGGTTTCCTACTATATTTACAAATCCAGCTCGATGCACAATTATTTAAGTGTTAAGTGTCAAGTTTTAAGTGTTAAGTGGCTGCGACAGAGTCGCAGCATAGTGAACAAATATCGGTCTTCGATCCTCGATCCCCGATCTCCGATCCCCGTATTTACAAAAATGCGCCGCCACTTGGCACTGTCGTGCCATGAGTGGTAAGACGCATTTTGTTATTAAGCAAAGCTTTAGATCGCCCAGATGATGTACTCGGCTCCCCAGGTGAATCCAGCGCCAAAGGCGGTGAGAACAATCTTGTCGCCCTTCTTGAAGCGATGCTTGTTCTCATCAAGGCACAAGGGAATTGAGGCACCGCTGGTGTTGCCGCGGTTCTGGATGTTGACAAGAATCTTGTTCTCGTCGATGCCCAGACGGTCGCCCACAGCCTCGATGATGCGCAAGTTGGCCTGATGAGGCACGAACCAGTCGATGTTCTCGTTGGTGAGGTTGTTGCGCTTCATCACATCGCGGGTGGAGGTGAGCATATCAACCACTGCGTGTCGATACACAGCGCGACCTTCTTGATATACATAGTGCTCGCGGGCCTCCACGCTCTCTACAGTTGCGGGTTTTGCCGAACCTCCAGCCTTGTAAACCAGATGCTCGAGACCGCTACCGTCCACATGATAAATGCCATCGATGATGCCTTCCTCTGTGTTCTCGGTAGGCTCAATGAGCACTGCACCAGCAGCATCGCCAAAGAGCGGGCAAGTGGCGCGGTCCTGATAGTCGGTCATACTTGACATCTTCTCGGCGCAAACCACAATAATCTTCTTGTAGAGCCCCGATTTGATGTAGGCATTGGCAATGTAGGTACCCACGATAAATCCAGCGCAGGCAGCCTGGATGTCGTAGCCGTAGCATTTCTTCTCCAGTCCGCAGTTATGCATGATAACCGAAGCGGTGGAGGGGAAACGGTAGTCGGGGTTGGAGGTGACGCAGATGAGGACGTCCACATCATCGGGATTAGTGCCTGTCTCGGCAAGCAGCTTTTTCACTGCTTGAATGCCAAGATAAGACGAACCTTTTCCGTTCTTGAGAATGCGGCGTTCCTTGATGCCCACGCGTGTGGTGATCCACTCGTCGCTGGTATCTACCATGCGTGAGAGTTCCTCATTATCGAGGACATCGTCGGGGATATAGGATGCTATGCCTGTTATCTTTGCGTTAAGCATAATGCGTTATATCTTATGTTCTTGTGTTTTGGGTTAGCATGAATAATCAATCCTAAATATACCTCGTTGATACCGACTGTGCCACATGGCGACAGCCAGGAGAAGGATATTTAGGATTGAGAAGTCATCTAAGTGATAATGAGACTAAATTACGTTATACAGCAGCCTCATCGTCAAACACCTTCTTGCCGCGATAGTAACCGCACTCGGGGCATACGGTGTGATAAACATGCCATGCGCCGCAGTTGCTGCAGCGGGCGATAGTTGGAGCTACAGCCACGTCGTGAGTTCTTCTCTTGGCTGTGCGGGTCTTTGATTGTCTACGTTTAGGATGTGCCATTTTTAATCTTATTTTTTTATTGTTCTTTATTATCAAGTAACTGTTTCAGAGCATCCCAGCGTGGGTCGGTTGCACCCTCGCCGTCGGCGCTCTGCTCGCTTTGTGGCTCCTGCCTGAAATCTTCGTCGCTATCGAAGGACTGAGGAGTGTGCTCCCTAAGCCGGCCAAGCATTTCCTGATTGCAGTCACCTGGGGAGTGAGCGTGCATCATAGGTATGGTGAGCAGCACGGTGTCTCTTACGATAGGCGAGATGTCAAGCGTTCGCCACGACGACGGTATCACCAGCACACTGTCGATGCTCTCGTCATACTCGTCGCCCATTTTAACGGTCAAGTGATAGGAGGTGTCAACCCGATGCTCCATATCATCGAGGCAACGGTCGCATGGAATAATAATAATACCGTTGCACACGAAGTCGAGCTCGTAGATGCCCTCCTGGGAGTGTGTGACGCACAAGGCGACATCAACACTTCCGGAGCGTACTTCGGAAGCCTCGATTTCGTTGAAAAACTTGCCATCAATGTGGTAGTTAAAATCCTGTTTACCAATCGGTAAGCTAGAGAATGTCAACTTCATTTCAGTCAATTTTCTCAACACTTTCTCGTTAAAATCGGCGCAAAGATAAGAACATTATCGCTAATAATCAACGATTTTGACCTATTTTTTGATTTTTTAGTCAAAAAGAGGTGGTAAAATTGAATTAGGATACCATATTCCCCTTCATTCTTTTTAACCCCGAATAGGTCTTTTAGGATTTATGATAAAGATAAGCGGCACCTCGATAATGAGGCGCCGCTGAGTGTATTATAACCATCCCTTTTTAGCTTACTAATCAATCATTAACCTAATATATGTGCTTATGAAAAAAATCTTACTACTTTGAGTGTGATGGGTGTTACTCGCCCATGTCGCGGTCGAAGCCACCATACCCGCCAGGTCCGCCAGGTCCGTGACCACGACCCGGTCCGTGTCCTCTGCCTGGACCATGTCCTCTACCCGGACCTTGACCTGGTCCAAAACCTTCGCGACCTTCTTTCCACATCTCTTTCTCCTTCTCTTTCATCTCGTCATATTTCGCCTTCTGCTCATCGGTGAGAATTAACTTGATTTTGCCATCGAGGGCTTCGCGGTCTTTCATCTCCATCTGACGAACCTGTTCCATGCGAGCCATCTGGGCTTTGTCAAATTCTCCGTAATACTCCATGAGCAGCTGTTTCTGCTCGTCGGTGAGTTTGAGCTTCTTGTCGAGACGCTTAACCTGGTGCTCTATGCGCTTCTCGGGGTCCGGTCCACGGCGGTCGCCGCGCTGTTCAAAATCTTGTGCTGTCACTGCTGTAGTGGCTACTACAGCCATCAATGCTAATAAAACTGTCTTTTTCATGTTGATATGTTTTTGTTGTTAATATTTGTTCTTTTAAAAGTGGACCCTGACCTTCGTGGTGGAACAGGGTCCACTGAATTATTATTATGGATTAGATGAAGCCGGTGATACGGAACATTACTCTGCCGTTGCTGTGCATTGGGCTATAGATGATGCCGTTGTGAATGTAGTGTTTGGCTCCGTTGCGCATCATCACGGTGTGACCTACTGGCAGGGAGGGAACGATCATGCCAATACTTGGACGAACTACCTCAAACTCACGGCCGATAGAGCTGTAGAACACGCCGTTGTCGTAGATGAAGCTCACTCCGCCAAAGTTTACCACGATTCCCGAAGGACGACTGGCGAGGCGCATGCCGTAGTGCATTGCATATGGGCGGCCACCAACTGGCGGCATTGGCTTTCCAACTCGAGGACCATGACCTGGACCACGCATTTCAACACTTGGTCTGTGGCTCATTGCACCGCCACGCCCTGTGCGTGCCATTGCTGAGGGTGCTGCCAGACCTGCAGTCACCAGCAAGATTGCGATGCTTAAAATCATTTTCTTCATAATTCTTGAGTTTTATGTGCTGTTGCCAGCGGTTATTAAATTTCTTTGTTGCAAAGTTAAAGTGGATTTCCACTCTGTGCAATAGTTGTGTCCAAAACTGGTGGTCAACAACCCGAAAGTGATGGTAAACGACATTTTGATGTGTTTTATGATACGCTTCTCATCGCTTTCTGTAACTTAGATTGTTATGAGAAGCAGTGGTTTAAAGGCTCTTGGCTTATATGCCAGAGGTTGGTGGTCAACGACAAGAAAGTGATGGTGAACGACGATTTTGCTGCCCCCAAATTGATTAGGTTTCACTTTTTATGTTTTTAAGTCGCTAAGATTGACGATTGTTTAAAGGAAAATTATTAACTTTGCACCCTCAAAAAGAGTGCTTTTGTGATTTGGTAAGGAAAGTTCTGTCTATTTTTTGCAAAAAATACTGAAATTGTTAGTGTTGTTGGGAAAAATAGTTGTAACTTTACCAGCTCGCAATATAAATGATAAAAATATAAAATAAAATATACGAATTATGAGTTTTAACAATGCATTGAAGAAAGTCTTGGGACTTGGGGATTTTGGGGAAGGCGTTGACGACCTCGATTACTTCGAGAAGAGAAACTATGACAACCCCTGGCGCAAGGACGAAGACGAGAAGAAACCGAAGAGTGCCCAAAAAAGGGATAATGACAATGAGGAAGCGGTGCAAGAACCAGTGGAAAAACCAGCCTACACTAGAGTGGAAATCCCACGACAGCAGGTTGACATGTCGGGACTTGCAGCAAGCGAAGATATTGGTGTGCCTGAGAAAATCCTCAAGAGAATAATGATGATAATCAACGGCAACCTGCCCACACAAATCCTCAATAATCTTAACGTGGAGGCCGAAACACAGGCAATTGTCGAGACCCTAAGACCGCAATTTCGTGACTACGAAACTAATCTGCGCAAGGATGTGCTTGACAGCGCTGCTGAGAAATGGAACAAAGAGCGCGCCGAGATAATCGACAAACTCAAAGAGACAGATGACAAGGCCTTGAATGCTTATGAAGAGATCGAAGAGCTCAAAGAGAAAATTAAAGCTACCGAGAATTCTCGCAAGGGCACTCTCACACGCTACAACGATCTGCAAATGAAGATGCAGAACTTGATGACTGCAAAAGAGAAAGTGGAGATGGAAAACCGTAGTCTCCAGAACAAGATGAAGGTTCTACAGATGAATGAGGAGCAGAACAAGAGCGGTGATATTGCTAAGGAAGAACTCTTGAAGCTCAATCAGGAACTCACCAAAGAGAGAAACGAGGGGCTCAAGTCTAAAGAGCGCATCACTCAGTTGCAGAAGCAGATCGACGAACTTAGGGCAGGTGGCAGTGCCGTTGCAGCAGTTGCCGACTCTAAAGTTCTTGAGGAGAAAGATGCTGAAATCGACAACCTCGCGGCGCAAGTGGCTTGGCTGCATCATCGCCTTGACCAAACAAGCGAGGAACTTGACAAAGCCAATGAAGAGCTCGCGCAAGCCGAGCAACTTGTCTCTGAAATTGAGAAGTTTGAGGAAATTAAGATGCGCAAGGATGAGGAAATTGCCAACCTGAAGAAAAAACTTCTTGAGGCAGGAAACGGTGACTACAGCGAGGTGGAGGATTTGAAAGCACAAATCGAGGAGTTGAAAGAGAAACTCAAGAATTCTGGCAACGACAGTCCAATTCTCGATGACCTCGATGACGGCATCAACTTCACAGACGATGACGACCAAATGTCGTTGTTTAGATAAAGAGTCCTTTTATTGCTTGAATAGCTCGGCGATAAATGGTGACATATATCAGGAGGATGGGCACAAACTGGATGTGCATTCTCCTGATTTTAAATAAATTGTATCTGTGGTGAGCTCTAATTTTGTGAAATCTGTGCATCGTGACTCTCGAATGCCAAAGTCGACACGAAACCTGTTGACGTGGTGTGGCGTGGTGGGAATAATAGATGTTGTTCTATTCTTCTTACTGCTTTTGCTGCCATATTGCAAACAGGGCTCGTCAGGTTCGCCTTATAAGATTATTGTGCGTGACGCACAAACTGGAAGACCACTTGCTGGGGCCAAGGTGTCGGCGTCGGTGACTATCGATGGCGAGGAGGACTCTATCGTGGTGCAGACCGACAATAACGGTATGGTAGAAATGCCCTTTCAATCCCCCGACGATATGATTAACGATATGTATGTCACCAAAGATGGATATGCGGGAGAGCGCATTTATCAAAAGGATGTGGAGGATGTCTTCGATGACAACAATACTATGATTGTCAAGTTGTGGCCTCCCGATGGTTGCAGTGATCAGAAGCAGGACAACCTTAATCGTGACAAAGGAATGCACACCGTTGACGACTACGACATGGGTCAGAATGGCGGTTCGTTCGTCTTTGAATATTTCACTGATACTGCACCAGATGAGATTATAGTCTATGATTGTCCAAGCAACTCGTTGGATGAGAGTAAAATAATCTTCCATTATAGTGGAGCGTCAGGTTATCAAGTGTTCTCTAAGACAATTAATTTTTCGTCCAGGGTGATAACAGTTGTCGTGAACGGCGGAACCAATTGGTATTATATTGTTCATTGTCCAAACAATTAAACAAAGGCCTATATATATTATATAATAAGGTGTGACCACAGTTCCCACCTTGCACGGCAAAGGCAAGTGTTGGCATTGTTGATGTGTTGCGCTGCAGGCACGACGTACATTTGAGTCCTCATAGCCATTCCTAGTCATTCCTGTCCGGCAGGAATCGCCCGTCTTTCTGTGAAAGAACGTTAAATTTGCGGTTTTCCGCATTTTTTTTGTGAAAATATTTTGCCATGTCGTAGATTGGTTGTAATTTTGCATCGCTTTTCGGCTCACGAGGACCTGGTTCCGAGTTGAGCGGTTTTTTTGACGCCTT
>JAFYYG010000018.1 GCA_017557625.1 Muribaculaceae bacterium | reverse complement strand
TTCCTCATCGCAAACATGTCAATGATCTCTCATAATGCTCCCCGGCCATCAGCGGCGCGCCTTTTTGGCAAGGCGTCAAAAAAACCGCTCAACTCGGAACCAGGTCCTCGTGAGCCGAAAAGCGATGCAAAATTACAACCACTTTCCGATATGGCAAAATGTTTTCACGAAAAAATGCGGAAAAATCGCGATTTTAACGTTTCTTAACCGCAAAACATCCATTAAGGGGCGGATTGAGGCCGTTTTTCGCACTTCCCTTCCCAAGTTTTTTGCAAGACCGACGCTTGCGATGCACTGGCACCAGCGGCACCAGTTAAGTTACACCTTAAATATATATATTACATAGGGAAAAAATGGAGTGCTTTGTTTGTCATTTCCCAATATTTACCTTGATGCCGAGATTTATATCGAAACGGAAAGGATGAGACATGTAAATGTTGTCGTCTGCCCCATTGTTGAAATAATAGGAGGCACCAGGCTCAAAAAAGACTCCTACTTTATCTACAACATCATATTGCAAGCCCAACTTGGCGATAGCCGAGAATTGCGGGCGCTTGTCTCTAAACTCTTTCTTGTCATATAATTCAATATTGGTTTCTTCGCGCAACTTGCTTTTCAGGTTGAATTCAATCATACCACCGGCACTTGCATATATTGACCAACGTCTCCTGTTCCACAAGACGCGAGATATTTCAAGAGGAACACCCAGATAGCTGGCAGTCTTGGTTTTTCGCATCCATGTCGATTTATTGTTTCCTGTATAAGTTGTTGTGGTTTTATGTGTCAGATGAGTATAGAATAAGCCGCTCCCCACCCGCCATTTCTCATTAATGGGGTACCAAACCTCAAGCCCTATCCTCATAGGCAATGTTTGTTCTTTCTCGTCAATGTTGACAAGCTCTGTATCTTGAATTGGTTGTCCTTCGTTATTTGGAAAATTGTTTTGTAGATTCCAAGGATATTCTTCCATAGCACCGACTAATAGATCAACAGAACCAGATGAGCCCGACGATGCCAAAAAAACATTATAAGACAATGAGAACTCCAATTTTCGCTGATCACCTCTTTGCTTCTCGGTTGCAACCCATAATTGCGGAATCTGTTGCATGTGACCATTTGGAATAGATGATGGAGTGTCAACCTGCATTTTTGTAGTGTCAATCCACTCGGTTATATTATTATCAACTGCTAAATCATCCTTTTCTGTAGCCTGAGGCTTATTGACCTCTTTTTTGTGAAGAACGGAATCCACAACATCGGCACTTGTCATCTGATCTTGAGCAGACGATTTCGCACTCTTCCGTATCTGTTCTTTCAACTGGTTTGCGGTTGCCAGTTCCTCCTTCGCCTGAGCGGAAGAATGTGAGCCCGCCAGTTGAGTGTTACTATCATCAGGGTTCTCATGGAACATGTGAACCGCATTCTCCTCACCATTTATTGACATGGCAGGTTCCGTCACTGTCGAGGGAGCGTTATTATTGACAGTGATATCCTTTGGAGGAGAATCATTACCGTTCTCATCTCGAAGTGTTGTCCACATCACCGCCGCAACAAGTGCGGCAGCAGCCACGCTTGCCGCCACTTTATAGAAGGCTCTTCGATTCACCATGCGGTCTCTCTTCTTGACACGGCTATCCAGAGACGTGTTTATATCTTGCCACAGTCCCGATGGCTCTATCATCTCATGTTGCGACAAGCGGTCATGCATTATGTCGATAAAGTCATGTTTCATAGCTTCTTTTTTTGATGGTCGATTATTCGTTTAGCCAGCAATTTGCGTGCACGATGGTATTGCGAGGCCGAAGTCCCCTCGCTTATTCCCAGCATTGATGCGATTTTGCTGTGGGGCAGTTTCTCTATTGCAAATAGGTTAAAAATAGTGCGGTATCCAGCAGGCAGCTGTTGCACCAGTGTCATTAAGTCTTGGATGTCGATAGTTGAAGCGTAATCTTTGAGTTTGACATCGTCAGCAGCATCTTCCAGTTCATCCTCCACATTGTCGATGTTGACTAACATGTTTAGCATTTTCTTGCGTCGCAGCAACAGCAACGACTCATTCACCACTATTCGCCTGAGCCATGCATGCAGCGACCCTTCGCCATGAGACGTAAATGTGCCCATACTTGAAAATGCTTTCAGATAGCTTTCTTGGAGAACATCTTTAACATCATTTTGGTCAACGACATAGCGGGAGCATACGGCAGTCATGTTACGCACCGTAAGGCTATACAGCTCTTGCATAGCACCACGATTGCCCTTAATGATGTCACGTACGAGTCGTTTTTCGTCTGCTCCCTCAATATTGCTCATATTCTATAATAATGAGCGAATTTAGAAATCTTGCATCAATTTGTGTTATTTTTTTGCACAAATCTGAAATAATCGAAAATGTCACCGGCTGTGACACACAAATTCATCGTGCGTTGAGAAGCAGAGCTGTAAAATGATAATGGTTCGAAAGTAACTACGAGGTCGCCATCGGGCAAACACTGAACACGGCTCCATTGCCCAGAGAGATCTTTCCAATCAACATTTCCGAAGTTGGGCATAAAAGACTGGCCGTCTTCTTCAATAGAGGAGATCCAAAAACCGTTGTAATTCTTGCAATGAAACTTATAGCTGCCGCCGCTTGCCGGCACTTGATACACATTGTCAACCCTTGCAAGGCCGCTCTCGTCATTCCATTCCATAGGGTCCCAGTCGCCATCCAACCTTTGTTTCTCACACGAGTTCAGCGTAATGCCTGCAATAGCAAGCATTAACAGCATTTGTAATAATTTTTGTGTCGATTTTCTCATAGTCCGTTTCATTTGTTTTTCACTATTTAAATGAGAGAGACTGCAAAACTTTGCATCAAGTATCCTATTTTTTTGCAAAATTAGTGCAAGATTTCTATATTTGTGCATTCTATAGATAGAAAAGATAAATTATGACACGAAATCTTTACACAATAATGCTGGCAGCACTTGCCATGATGACGGCTTGCAACAAGGATGAACCAGTAGACAACATAGCAGCCGTGATAAACCCAGATGACCCACGTCTCGAGATTCTGGCCACGCCAGTGTGGCGTTATTGTGGTGGTGCCAGTGACCATGGTATACAAAAGATAACCTACACCATGCGCGATGCGTCATCTTATTTCATCATTCCCATGACCGAGGAACGTGATAAGGAACTCGCAGGAATGGTGGAGGAAAACAACGAACTCATTCACCGTTATGGCAGCGAGGGTTATTTAGTTAATGCCGACCGCTCTTTCATCACATCAAGTGACTATGTGAGCGACCGGTACTTTGACAACTATCATCGTGATTTCGGTGGCGAAATCACCATTGATTATACTATTATTCTTCCCACAATATTTGTTATGGTTGCTGATGGTGCCAATCCTGAAGTTTTGAAAGAAAAACTAATAAAGAAATACGGCAAAAAGATAAAAAAGGACACAGTCAGGATAGAACAATGGGGACAGTCAAGCTTTTTTGAAATTATTTTTGACTGTAAAGTACATACCTCGGCGCAAGTGCTCGACATCAGCAACGAAATCTACATGCGCGATGATGTGAAATTTGCAGAGCCAGACATGATAATTCCCTTTCACTTATGCGATTAAGATTAAAAGTTAAATCCCACTCTAAACAAAACTAAAGATGAAAAGAAAACTTATATTTCTACTTTCTTTATTGCTCTCACTGCAATTGTGCTCGTGCAGTAATGATGAGCCTGTGAATCGCGAATGGATTGAGATTGACTATGAGAATCCTGTCCGTGCAACTCCACTTCTTGCAAATTATGCACAGCAATACGATGGACTCACGATGTGGCCGTCAAGAGTTATTGATGACAGCGGCCTGACTGAAGAAGCCGGGGATTATTCTTACTGGCAAGAGCATAAAAATGAAGCTCAAACAACCGAAGAACTGATGGCGATGTGCGACATCCCTAAAGACAAGTTACAAGCCATGTCCACACCTAATCTCGCTCGCACCTGCTACAGGCATCCTTACGCATTTGTTTATACCGCACAAAATGTGATTTATCATGGTTTCTTTTTTATGACCCGCGCTAACTGTTACAGGGAGCTGATGCAGCGGAAAACGGGAGCAGCGGAACTGCTCAACCTTTATTGCGAACTTGAATACACAGCGAACAGCAGTGATTTTGCACTTAATGCGCTCACCTTGTTCCTGATGACGGCTGTTGACTATAATGCTTTGAATCATGAGCAACTGTCACGGCTCTCAACCGAGGTCTTCAATAAAATAGACAACATCGTTGCAACTGATGGGGACAATCACATTTTTAGCGAAAAACTTCGTTTCCCCTATCTGCTTGGGGCTTTCATAGCTTATCATTATGATTCGGTACTCAGCGACGATGAGGTGAATAAGCTGAAAGGCTTCATCAACGCCATGGGAAATAATGGTCCTCTGACGATAACTGCCGAAGATATTTCCCGCGCCACTTTAATAATCTCGCAAAGCCTTGAGCGCATGGCAACTCGCGCCATGGACGGCAACGGCAAAGCCTTTTTGGAAGGTGGAGTTCTTGTTGACGCCAATTTGAATTTCACCCAGTCGCAACTGCAGCAGGCATTGAATAATCACGAATGGGAGACGGATTACAGTTTTTACTATGACAATAACACCATAGCTTCAAATAAATCGAATAATGGGTTTATTCTATTATTCCACACTAACAGGACTGTTGAAAGTTCTATGTTTCCATCGTCTTCCAGAATTCGTGATGTTGCTGTTTCGGGAAAACAGATAATTATAACCCATGAAGAGTCTCCCTATTCATCAGCAACTTCATTTCCTTTGGTTATTACTGTGGTTTCGCTTGACATTAACGATAATGGCGGACGAATCATCATGGACATGAAAGATTTTGCCGAACTTGAAGGGTTTGACACTAGCTCGCTACACCTGCGAATGGTGATGAGAACCAAGTAGCTTGTTCTATAGAAAACCCAAATCCGACTCTATCTACTTGCTTGAAAGCGTCACGATGGGGATTAGCATTTCTTCCATTGAGATGCCTCCGTGCTGGAAGGTGTCGCGGAAGTATTGCACATAGTAGTTGTAGTTGTTGGGATAGGCGAAGAAGTCACGGTTGGTGGCGAAGATATAGGTCGATGCCACATTCGGACTTGGCAGTCCCACCTTTTTGGGCTGTTTTATTTCAAACACCTGCTTGGGGTTGTAGCTGAGGTTTTTGCTCACCTTGTAGCGGAGGTTGGTGTTGGTGTTTCGGTCGCCGATTACTTTCACGGCGTTATCCACCTTGATAGTGCCGTGGTCGGTGGTGATGACGACTTTGGCGCCACGATGCGCTATCTGCTTGAAAATCTCGAAGGCGTAGGAATTCTTGAACCATGACACGGTGAGCGAGCGGTAAGCCTCATCGGTGTTTGCAAGCTCACGAATCATCTTCGACTCGGTGCGCTGATGCGACATCATGTCCACAAAGTTGAATACCATGACATTGAGGTCGTTCTTGTCGAGCGCGGCGAAATTCTGTAGCAGGCGTTCGCCGGCGGTGGAGTCGTTGAGCTTGTTGTAGGAGAACTTATAGGGCTTGCGGTATCTTTCGAGAATCGTTCTCACGAGAGGCTCCTCGTTGACGTTCTTTCCCTCCTCCTCGTCCTCATCTACCCACAGGTCGGGGAACATCTTTTCGATATCCATAGGCAGCAGTCCCGAGAAGATGGCATTGCGCGCATACTGGGTGGCGGTTGGCAAAATCGAGGTGTATAGGCCGTCGTCATCAATATTGAAATAGTCGCTGAGCAGCGGACTGATGGTCTTCCACTGGTCGAGCCTGAAATTGTCGATAACGATGAAATACACTTTCTCGCCCTTGTCGAGCAGCGGGAAGATGCGCGTCTTGAAAATCTCGTTGCTGCGCAGAGGGTGGCTGTCGCTGGCGAACCAGTCCTCATAGTTGCGCTTGACGAACTTTGCGAACATGCCGTTGGCTTCGGTCTTCTGCATCTTGAGCATCTCGCCCATACCTGTATCGGCGGAGGTGAGAGTGAGCTCCCACCTGACAAGCGTGGCATATAGTTCATACCAGTCTTCAATAGTGTGGGCGTTTGCAATCATCTGACTGATTTTCATGAACTCCTGCTGGTAGTCGCTCGTAGCCTTTTGCGCAACAAGGGCGTCGCTGTGCAGGTTCTTCTTGATGGAAAGCAGAATCTGCATGGGGTTGACGGGTTTGATGAGGTAGTCGGCGATTTGGCTGCCGATGGCCTGGTTCATGATATTCTCCTCCTCACTCTTGGTGATCATGATGACAGGGACGTTTGGCTGCGAGATTTTAATCTGCTGCAATGCCTCAAGCCCGCTGATGCCCGGCATGTTCTCATCGAGGATGATGAGGTTATAGTTCTGCGAGGCTATAGCGTCGAGCGCGTCGCGTCCGTTGGTCACGGTCTCTACCTCGTAACCTTTATTTTTCAGGAAAAGTATGTGTGGCTTGAGGAGATCAATCTCATCGTCGGCCCATAAAATCAGTTCTTTGCTCATAATTCGATATTTTATTTTGTCACAAAGATACAACATTCTTGCGAACTAAAAAAGCGATAAAGCGTGAACATCAAAAAATTTAAGTATATTTGCACGTCAAAATACCAATTAATAATGAATACAATGATAAAGAAAGCGATGATGATAGCTGTAGCAGTATGCTGTGTGGGTGCAGTTGGCGCCAAGAGTGTGAACCTGAAACGCCTGGAGGCACGACTTGACTCGGTATTGGAGTCACACTACGACCCGCAGTCGCCTGGCGCCGCGCTGCTCATAGCCAAGAATGGTAAAGCCATCTATGACAGGGGCATAGGCATCGCCGACATGGCCACGGGCGAGAAGATTGACGGCAACACGGCGTTCAACATCGCCAGCATAAGCAAGCAGTTCACCGCCATTGGAGCATTGAAGATGCAGGAGATGGGACTGATTGACCTCAACAACAGCGTAGCCAGCTATTTCCCTGAGTTGCAAGGCGACATCTGGAATAAAGTGAAACTGCGCCACCTGCTCAGCCACAGTTCGGGTGTCCCTGACGCACGTCCTCGCGGCGACCGCAACTTCATGCTCACCGCCACCGACGAGCAGAGCGTGCAGTACATGAAAGACCTCACCGAGCTGCACTTCGAGCCAGGCACTGAGTACGAGTATATCAACCCCACCTTCGACCTGTTCTATTTCCTCGTGGAGATGAAGACGGGGATGAAATTCGTGGATTTCCAGAAGAAATATCTCTTTGACCGCGCTGGCATGCAGAATGTGCAGTATTTCACCCCCGAGGCGAAGATTGCGCACATGGCCCACGGCTACATCGTGAACGAGGATGCCGAGGTGAGTGGTAGCGACAGCGACTATTCCAAGAAGCGCGAGAAGGTGGAGAACGACTACATTGACGGCAAGGGCACTCACTGGGCGGAGTGCGACTACGGAGAGGAGACATTCTTCGCCACCAAAGCCGACGGCGGCATCTACACAACCACCCACGACTTCCTCAAGTGGGAGAACGCCTTGCGACGCAACATCCTTGTGAAGAAGTCGTCAAAGCAGAAAGCCTACACCCCTCACACCAAGGTGAGCGGCAGCAAGTGGAGCGGCTACCAGAACCGTGAGAACACCTGGTATGGCTACGGCTGGTTCATCGACAAAACACCTGGCCGCGAGGTGAAAATCTACCACACCGGCGACAACGGCGGTTTCCAGGCCTACGCCGCAAAATACGAGCGCAGCCGCGTCAACGTCATCATGCTCGAGAACCAGAGCACCGTCGACCGCTGGACCCTGCAACTCGAGATAGAAAGGATTTTGAGAGAGGAAGGAGTGCTTAAATAATGTATTTTATCCGCACAGGCAAACTCTAAATTCAAGGTGAACAAAAATGATAAAAAGAAAAAAACTGACAACTGATAACTGACAACTGAAAACTTTTTCGTACCTTTGCAGCTTGAAATTTTTTAATCTACATTCAATAAGTAATATGAACACTTTGGCTACTAAGTACGACCCTAAAGCGGTCGAGGACAAATGGTATAAGTACTGGATTGACAACGACTTGTTTAAGTCGGTGCCCGATGAGCGCGAACCCTACACTATCGTGATTCCGCCACCCAACGTCACCGGTGTGCTTCACATGGGCCACATGCTCAACAACACTATTCAGGACATCCTTATGCGCCGCGCCCGTCAGGAGGGTAAGAATGCGTTGTGGGTGCCCGGCACCGACCACGCCAGCATCGCTACTGAGGCCAAAGTGGTAAAACGCCTCGCCGAGCAGGGCATCAAAAAGACTGACCTCACCCGCGACGAGTTCCTCAAGCACGCTTGGGACTGGACCCACGAGCACGGCGGCATCATCTTGCAGCAGCTGCGCAAACTCGGCGCATCGTGCGACTGGAGCCGCACCGCCTTCACGATGGACGAGATACGCAGCGAGAGCGTGCTGAGAGTTTTCGTTGACCTCTACAACAAAGGGCTCATATACCGCGGTCTGCGAATGGTGAACTGGGACCCTAAAGCCCAGACAGCACTCAGCAACGAGGAGGTAATCTACCGCGAGGAGAACAGCAAACTCTACTACCTGAAATATTATGTTGCCGACGACGACATGACTGGAGAGACAGGCGCCGAGGGCGAACTGACGAACGAAGCAAGAGCAGAGAGCAAGCTTGCTTGCACTATGCCTTGCAAGGAGGAAGAAAGCGTAAGCGAAATCGTGCACCGCGACGCTGAGGGCCGCCGCTATGCAGTGGTTGCCACCACCCGTCCCGAGACAATCATGGGCGACACGGCGATGTGCATCAACCCCAAAGACCCCAAGAACCAGTGGCTCAGGGGCAAAAAGGTGATTGTGCCTCTCGTGAACCGTGTCATCCCCGTTATCGAGGACCGTTATGTTGACATTGAGTTTGGTACCGGTTGCCTTAAGGTGACTCCCGCACACGATGTTAACGACTATATGCTCGGCAAGACCCATAACCTCGAGACTATCGACATCTTCAACGCCGACGCCACCATCAGCGAGCAATCGCCGCTCTATGTGGGCATGACTCGTGAAGAGGTGCGCAAAGTCATCGTTGTTGATCTGCAGAACGCCGGCCTTATGGAAAAAGTGGAAGATTACGTCAACAAGGTGGGCTACAGCGAGCGCAACAGCGACACCGCCGTTGAGCCTCGCCTATGCATGCAGTGGTTCATCAAGATGCAGCACTTTGCCGACCTTGCTCTGCCTCCAGTGATGAACGACGACATCAAGTTCTTCCCACCAAAATACAAAGCCACTTATCGCAGTTGGCTCGAGAACATCCAGGACTGGTGCATCAGCCGCCAGTTGTGGTGGGGACACCGCATTCCGGCCTACTTCCTGCCAACTAACGAAGAGGAGGAGAAGTTTGTAGTTGCTCTGACAAAAGAGGAGGCACTGGAAAAAGCTCACCAGATGCCCGGCTACGAGAATATAACTCTCGATGACCTGCGTCAAGACGAGGACGCCCTCGACACCTGGTTCAGCTCTTGGCTGTGGCCAATCTCGCTCTTCGACGGCATCCGCAACCCTGGCAACGAGGAAATCAAGTACTACTACCCCACCACCGACCTTGTGACCGCCCCCGACATCATCTTCTTCTGGGTGACTCGCATGATTATGGCAGGATATGAGTATGTTGAGGACATGCCATTCCGCAACGTGTATTTCACTGGTATCGTGCGCGATAAGTTGGGTCGCAAGATGTCGAAGTCGCTTGGCAACAGCCCCGACCCAATCGAGCTGATGGACAAGTTTGGAGCCGACGGCGTGCGCATGGGCATGATGCTCAGCGCTCCTGCGGGCAACGACATCCTCTTTGATGAGGCACTGTGCGAACAAGGCCGCAACTTCAACAACAAGATTTGGAACGCGTTCCGTCTAGTTAAAGGATGGGAGGTTGCCGACATCGAGCAGCCCGAGCACAGCCGTCTCGCCATCGAGTGGTTCGAGGCACAGCTCAACAGCACCATCGCCGAGATGAAAGACCTCTACACTAAGTTCCGCATCAGCGACGCGTTGATGGCTATCTACCGCCTGTTCTGGGAGGACTTCTCGGCACTCTACCTCGAGATTGTGAAGCCCGCCTACCAGCAGCCTATCGACCGCGCCACACTTGATGCCACTCTCAACTACTTTGACGTGCTTCTGCGCCTCATCCACCCCTTCATGCCGTTTATCAGCGAGGAGTTGTGGCAGCACATCAGCGAGCGCGCCGAGGGCGAGAGCATTATGTATGCAATCGTTCCTGAGCCAAAGCCCGTTGACGAGAACATTATCAAGGCGATGGCAGAGGCTCGTGAGATTATCACCGCAGTGCGCAACGTGCGTGCCAGCAAGAACATCGCCCAAAGGACGATGCTCCAGCTGCAAGTGGCAAACGCCGAGTGGAACAACGCTTACCAGCCCATCATCGTCAAACTCGCTGGCCTCGACACCATCGAGAAGGTGGAGAGCAAAGACCCCACTGCCGCCTCGTTTATGGTGGGCACCACCGAGTTTGCTGTGCCTCTGCACGACAATATCAACGTCGCCGAGGAGATTGAGAAGCTCGAGAAGGAGCTGCAATACACACAAGGCTTCCTCGCCAGCGTGGAGAAGAAGCTCAGCAACGAGCGCTTCGTAGCCAACGCACCCGAGGCAGTAGTAGCCGCCGAGCGCAAGAAGCAAGCCGACGCTCAAAGCAAAATCGCCACCCTCCAAGAGACACTGGCAGCACTCAAAGGATAATCAAGAGCGAGATACAAATCGAGAGGTCCCCTGTACCACGGCTCCGCCGTGGTCTGCCAGCCGTCAAAAAAGCCCACCGAGCGCATCGGTGGGCTTTTCTGAATGATTCAGGATAATCTTAGTGGTTAGGTGATAATCAGTGTGAAATGTTGAAAATTTTGAAAATAATCTTCTCTAAACACTAACCTCTAAACTTCAAGCCTCTAAAGATCTTTAGAGGCTTGAGTTACCTTATTCCACATAGACTTTCTTGTTGCCAATGATGTAAACGCCGCGTGGTAAGCCTTGGGTTGCTTCTGAGGCTTTGACGTTGCTCTTTATCAACTGTCCTTTAGCGTTATAAACATTGACGATGTCGCTGCCGTAATCTACACACGGACCATTGATATCTGTTACAGGATCAATCTCCTCAACACCGGTGGCCTTTATCATGTAGTTCTGGAATGGGAAGTCATAATCCATCAGGCCAGCCTTAGCACTCCACGGCTCCTTGATGTTGATGACACCCTGCACATCGTAAGCCTGGCCGTCAACGAAGTCGAAGTCGCCGAAGCTGGTGTCAACGGTGAGGCTCTGGCCCTGAACGCCGTTGCCTGGAGCGTAGGCTCGCAAAGCATTCTCGCTAGCCTTGTAGTAAGCCTTCTTGACAATGATCACCTCGTTAACCTTCGGCGCAAACTCGTTGGCAAGGCTGTACTCTGTAGGCTCAACAGGCTCCACATCCTCGCCCTCTACTGGAGCTGCTGAGAGGGTGAAGTATGGGTTCAGGTCCATGCCGCCTAATGTGCCTTTCACGAAGCCGCCCTTGAGGCTTGCCAATTCGTTGTTATAGAAGTCGCCGGCATTGATGGCAATCCAGTTGCCGTTGCCGTCGCTCACGAAGTACTGACCAGTTGCCTCATTTCTGTCAACCACTGCAAGGTCATCGCTGATGATGTAATTCTCACCATCAACACCGTTTTCAAGCATCTCGGCGAGCGTGATGGAGGTCATGGCTGCGGTGAAGTAGCCTGGGTTCTCCGTGCCGCCGTCGATGTGAGCGTACTCGGCATCGATATGGTTAGCGTCGTAAGTGGTGCCCATGCCGCCCACCAGCGAGGTGCACTCGTTGAACATCAAAAACGATTCAGTGACGTTCTCGGTAGTCCAGCCTTCACCTACGTAGATGGTCGTCAGGTTCGTGTCGCCGCAGAACAGGAAGAACATGTTGGTGACGTTGCTGGTGTCAAAGTTCGAGAGGTCGATTGAGCAGAGGTTCTCGCAGTAGGCGAACATGTTGTTCATGTCGGTGACATTGCTCGTGTTGAAGCCCGTAACATCGAGTGTCTCGAAGGCTTTGCAGGCGATGAACATGGCACTCATGTCGGTGACATTGCCCGTGTCGAAGCCCGTGACATCGAGCGTCTCGAGGGCAATGCAGCCACAGAACATGGCGTTCATGTCGGTGACATTGCCAGTGTCGAAGCCCGAGACATCAAGCACTTCGAGGCTCTGGCACTCACGGAACATGTCGCTCATGTCGGTGACATTGCCAGTGTCGAAGCCCGAGACATCGAGCGATTCGAGGCTCTTACAATAGTTGAACATACTGCTCATGTTGGTGACATTGCCAGTGTCGAAGCCCGAGACATCGAGCGTCTCGAGGTTCTCGCAGATATAGAACATATAGCTCATGTCGGTGACGCTGTTGGTATTCCACCCCGAGAGGTCGAGCGAGGTCAAACTATTGCAGTGGCTGAACATGCCGCTCATGCTGGTGACGCTGTCGGTATTCACATTGTTCAAGTCCATGCTCGTGCAATTCTTGAAATTGTAGAACAGTTCCGAACAGTCGCCAGTGAAGCTCACGTCGCTGGTGGCGGTCACGCTCGTGACTGCCTCAGCGGGCACGTCATCGCCCCACTTGTCATCCTTGTTGAACTCGCCCCAGTTGAGCGCGAGCACGCCAGTCTCTGGGTTGAAGGTGTAGCGAGGCCTCCACTCGGTGAAGTAGCCTGGGTTCTCGGGGCCGCCATCGATGTGGGCATACTCGGCATCGGTATGGTCAGCGTCGTAGGTTGTGCCCATGCCGCCAACCAGCGAGGTGCAGCCACCGAACATTCCACCCGAACTGGTGACGTTCTCAGTAGTCCAGCCTTCACCAACGTAGATGGTGGTGAGATTAGCGCTGCCAGCAAACATGGAGCCCATGTTGGTGACATTGCCGGTGTCCCAGCTTGAGAGGTCAAGCGTGGTCAGGCTCGAACATTGGGTGAACATATTGCCCATGTTAGTGACATTGCTGGTGTCCCAAGTAGAGAGGTCGAGAGTCGTCAATCCCGTGCAATTCAAGAACATCATTTGTAATGAGGCACTGCCGATGTTCCAGTTCGAGACATCGAGCGCAGTCAGGCTCGAGCACCCGTTGAACATGTTGCCCATGCTGGTTACATTGCTCACGTCCCAGCTCTTGAGGTTGAGTGTTTCGAGGCTCGTGCAGCCATAGAACATGACGCCCATGTCAGTGACATTGCTCACGTCCCAACTCGAAATGTCGAGTGTCTCGAGGCTCTGGCAGACCTGGAACATGACGGCCATGTTAGTGACATTGGCAGTGTTCCAACTTGAGATGTCGAGAGAATTTAGGCTCGAGCAGCCAGCGAACATGACGCCCATGCTGGTGACACTGTCGGTATTTACTTTGCTCAAGTCCATGCTCGTGCAGTTACGGAAACCACGGAACAACTGTGAGCAGTCGCCGGTGAAGCTCACCTCGTCGGTGGCGGTCACGCTTGTCACGGAATCGATGGGCACGTCATCGCCCCACTTGTCGTCCTTGTTGAACTCGCCCCATATAAGCGCAAGCTCGCCAGTCTCGGGGTTGTAGGTGTAGCGTGGCAACTTTTCGGTGAGGTAGCCTGGGTTATCGGGGCCGCCGTCGATGTGGGCGTAGTCGAGACCGATGTGGTCAGGGTCGAAGGTGGTGCCCATGCCGCCAACCAGTGAAGTGCAGCCACCGAATAATGAACCTGTATTTGTGACGCTCTCGGTGCTCCAACCCTCACCCACGTAGATGGTCGTCAGGTTCGAGCAGTCCTGGAACATGGTATGCATGGCGATGACCCCCGAAGTATTCCATGTCGAGAGGTCGAGCGTCCTGATACCCGTGCAGCCCAGGAACAGATTGATAAAGTTGGCACTGCCGATGGTCCAGTCCGACACATCAAGCGTGGTCAGGCTCGAGCAGCCGTTGAACATTAACTTCATGTTGGGGGCCTCGCTCACATCCCAGCCACTGAGGTTAAGCGATTGGAGACTCGTGCATCCACCGAACATGTTACTCATATTGGTGACATTGCCGGTGTTCCAACTACTGAGGTCGAGTGTCTCGAGGCTCCTGCAATTGAAGAACATGTTCGTCATAATAGTGAGATTGCCCGTGTCGAAGTCCGACAGCCCCTCGATGGTGGTCAGACTATGGCAGGTGGCGAACATGTAGGCCATGTTGGTGACGTTGCCCGTGTTCCAGCCACTGAGGTTGAGCGTCTCGAGGCTCGAGCAGGAGCCGAACATAAAGGCTGTAACGGTGACGCTGTCGGTATTGACCAGGCTCAAATCCATGCTAATGCAATTAGTGAAATTGGTGAACAGTTGTCCGCAATCGCCGGTGAAGCTCACCTGGTCGGTGGCGGTCACGCTTGTCACGGAATCGATGGGAACGTCGTCGCCCCACTTGTCATTTTTGTTGAAGGGACCAAAGAGGAGCGCCAGCTCGTGGGTCTCGCTATCGTAGATGTAGCGCAGTCGCTGCACCTCGACGGTGACGGTGGCATCTTCAAACGGCATATCGAATGTGTCGCCCTGGATGGCATTGCCGTTCACGGAATAAACTGGGGCATAGCCCTCGGGCACCTCACCGCTGTAACTCAGCGTGACCTCGCTGCCAGCGGCATAGAGGTTCTCGTCGCCGTGGGTGAGCGTGGCAGCTGGTGAGGCGGTCACATCCTCGGGAAGGGTGAGCGCGAACACACCCGTGAGATAGCCCGGCTCGTCACCGCCGCGGTCCATGCAGGCGTACTCGCCATCGATATGGTTCTCATCATATGTCGTGCCCATGCCGCCCACCAAGTTGGTGCAACCCACAAACATGCTATTTGAGTTGGTGACATTCTCGGTGCTCCAGCCCTCACCCGCATAGATGGTGGTCAGGCTCGAGCAGTTGATGAACATACCATTCATGTCGGTGACATTGCTGGTGTCCCATGTCGAGAGGTCGAGTGTCGTCAGGCCCGTGCAGCCCAGGAACATGCTGGTCAAGTTGGCAGAGCCGATGATCCAGTCCGAGACATCGAGCGCAGTCAGGCTCGAGCAGGTAGTGAACATGGTAGCTGTGTTGGTGACATTGCTCACATCCCAACCTTTGAGGTCGAGTGTCGTCAGGCCCGTGCAGTTGCCGAACATGGAGCCCATGTCAGTGACATTGCTTACATCCCATGTCGAGAGGTTAAACGTCTCGAGGCTCTTGCAACCGTAGAACATGGCGGTCATGTTGGTGACATTGGCGATGTTCCAACTCGAGAGGTCGAGCGAGCCGAGGCTCGAGCAAATAGAGAACATCCCGTACATGTTAGTAACGTTGTCGGTATTTACTTTGCTCAAATCCATGCTCTCGCAATTATCGAAGTTGGCGAACAGGTATGAGCAGTCGTCGGTGAAGCTCACCTCTTCGGTGGCGGTCACGCTCGTCACATCGCCGATGGGCACGTCGTCGCCCCACTTGTTGTCCTTGTTGAAGGGACCAAAGATGAGAGCCAGCTCGTGGGTCTCGCTATCGTAGATGTAGCGCAGTCGCTGCACCTCGACGGTTACGGTGGCATCCTCAAACGGCATCGTGAACGTGTTGCCGCTGATGGCGATGCCGTTCACCGAATAAACGGGGGCATAGCCCTCGGGCACCTCACCGCTGTAACTCAGCGTGATGGTGTCGCCAGCGGCATAGAGGTTCACCCCATTGTGTGTGAGCGTGGCAACCGCAGTGGTGATCACATACTCGGGCAGAGTAAGCGCGAACACACCAGTGAGGTAGCCCGGCTCATCATCGCCGTGGTCGTAGCGGGCGTACTCGCCATCGGTGTGGTTAGGGTCGAATGTGGTGCCCATGCCGCCCACCAGTGAGGTGCAGTTCTCGAACATTTGATTTGTGCCCAAATAGACATCCTCGGCACTCCATCCATTACCAGCGTAGATGGTAGTGAGACCCGTGCAACCGTAGAACATATTATTCATGTTCTCGACATTGCTGGTGTTCCAGCCAGTAAGGTCGAGCGTGGTAAGACCCGTGCAGCCAGAGAACATATTATTCATGTACTCAACATTGCTGGTGTTCCAGCCCGAGACATCGAGCGCAGTCAGGCTCGAGCACCCGTTGAACATGACGCTCATGTCGGTGACATTGCTCACATTCCAACCCGAGAGGTTGAGCGAGGTAAGGCTCGAGCAGCCGCTGAACATAGCATTCAATCTGCATACGTTGCCAGTGTTCCAGCCCGAGAGGTCAAGCGAGGTTAGGCTCGAGCAACCTTCAAACATATTGCTCATTTCATTGACTCTAGTGGTTTCAAAGTTCGTAAGGTCGAGCGAGGTAAGGCTCGAGCAGCCAGAGAACAACTTATCCATATATGTGACATTTGTATTGTTCCAGCCCGACAGGTTGAGCGAGTCAAGACTTGAGCAGCCCATGAACATGGCGCTTATTTCGGTGACACTCGCGGTGTTCCAGCCCGAGAGGTCGAGCGATGTCAGACTCGAGCAACCGTAGAACATACCATTCATTTTGGTGACTTTGCCAGTGTTCCAGCCCGAGAGGTTGAGCGAGGTAAGACTCGAGCAGCCGTCGAACATGGAGTTTATGTCGGTGACATTGGCAGTGTTCCAGCCCGAGAGGTCGAGCATCTCGAGTTTAGAGCAATAAGAGAACATAGAAATCATGTTGGTGACGTTGCCAGTGTTCCAGCCCGAGACATTGAGCGTAGTCAAGCCCGTGCACTTTAGGAACATGTCATCCATTAAGATGACATTGCCGGTATTCCAGCCCGAGAGGTCGAGCGAGTCCAAACTCGGGTTGTAGGAGAACATAAAGCTCATGTCGGTGACATTGCCTGTGTTCCAGCCCGAGAGGTCGAGCGTAGTGAGGTCCGCACAGTCGAAGAACATTCTACTCATGTCGGTAACACTCGCAGTGTTCCAGCCCGAGAGGTCGAGCGAGGTCAGGCTCGAGCAGCCGTTGAACATATTGTAACTAGATGTCATCTCGCTGGTGTTAACATTGTTCAGGTCTATGCTCGTGCAATTGGTGAAGTTATAGAACAACTGTGAGCAATCGCCAGTGAAGCTCACGTCGCTGGTGGCGGTGACGCTCGTGACATTATCTGGGTTCACATCGCTGCCCCACTTGTTGTCATTGTTGAACTCACCGTAGTTGAGCGCGAGCACGCCGGTTGTGCTGTCGTAGGTGTAGCGTGCCTGGTACTCGACACCAATCTCGGCATCGGCGAAAGGCATCGCGAAGGTGTCGCCATCGATGGGCTCGCCGCCCACGGTGAAGTGGTAGAAGCGCGTGCCGTCGGGTGGCGTGCCGTTATAGGCAAGGGTGATGTCGCTGCCGCCCTTGTAATAGTTCACTCCATTGTGGGTGAGCGTGGCAACAGCGGTGGTGGTCACATCCTCGGGCAGGAGGAGCGTGAACACTCCAGTGAGGTAGCCCGGCTCGTCATCGCCTTGGTCGTAGCGGGCGTATTCGCCATCAACATGGTCAGCGTCGTAGGTCGTACTCATGCCTCCCACCAGCGAGGTGCAGTTCTCGAACATTCCACCCGAACTGGTGACGTTCTCGGTGTTCCATTCCTTGCCAGCGTAGATGGTGGCTAGGTTAGAGCAGCCATAGAACATGGCATTCATTCTGGTGACCTCCGAGGTATTCCAACCAGAAAGGTCGAGCGAGCCGAGGCTCGAGCAGCTGTAGAACATGCTGTGCATATCGGTGACATTGCTCACATCCCACCCCGATATGCCTTCGAGCGTGGTCAAGCTCGAGCATTTGAAGAACATGTATCTCATGTCAGTGATATTGCCCATATTCCAGCCCGTGAGGTTAAGCGAGGTGAGGTTCGAGCAGTATGAGAACATGCCATTAGTCCCGTCATTAATAGTTTCGACCTTGTCTGTATCCCAACCCGACAGGTCGAGAGAAGTCAGGCTCGAGCATTTGTGGAACATGACACTCATGTTAGTAACCTCAGCAGTGTTCCAGTTTGAAATGCCCTCAATCGTGGTCAAGTTCGAGCACAAACTGAACATGCCTTCCATGAAAGTGACTGCCGCCGTGTTCCATCCCGAGAGGTCGAGTGTGGTCAACGCCAAGCAGTTGTAGAACATGCGGCCCATTTCGGTGACTGCTGCGGTGTTCCAGCTTGATAGATCAAGAGAGGTCAACGCCTTGCAGCTGTTGAACATATTGTTCATTTCGGTGACCGCCGCCGTGTTCCAGTTTGAGATGCCCTCGAGAGTGGTGAGGCTAATGCAGGACTCGAACATGCTGTTCATGTTGGTAACATTGGCAGTATTCCAGCCAGTGAGGTCGAGCGACTCGAGGCTTGAGCATAGTTGGAACATATAGCCCATGTCGGTGACTGCTGCGGTGTTCCAGCTAGATAGATCAAGCGAGGTCAACGCCGAGCAGATTATGAACATACAGTTCATGTTGGTAACGCTGTCGGTATTGACATTGCTCAAATCCATGCTCGTGCAATTGGTGAAACCGTTAAACAGATCTGAGCAGTCGCCGGTAAATCTCACCTCATTGGTGGCGGTGACGCTTGTGACCTCGGCTTTGCGTACGTCGCTGCCCCACTTGTTGTCCTTGTTGAACGCGCCGTAGATAAGCTTCAAAACCCCAGTCTCGCTGTTGAAGACGTAGCGCAGCCGCTGTATCTCCACATTCACGGTGACGTTTGCCGCAGGCATCACGAAGGTGTAGGTGTTGTTCTCGCCAGCGGTTACTTCCACCTCGCTGTTGCCATTCATCACGGTGAGCGAAGAGACGATGTAGCTCTCGTCTTCGGGTGTGAAGGTGAGCGTGACAGTGTCGCCAATGTGCGCCGTGGCCTTGTCGCTGGTCACGGTGGCGTGTTCAAGGTCTGACGGCAGGGTGATGGAGTAGTCGATGGCAATAATTTGCACTGTGACGGTGGCATCGGCTGCTGGCATCGTGAAGGTATCGCCCGTGATGGCGTTGCCGTCCAACGAATATTTCACCATATATCCCTCGGGCACATTGCTGCAAGCGAGTGTGACGGTGGTGCCTGCCGCATAGTGGGTCACGCCGTCGATATCAACGCTCTCGCCCGTGGCGGTGACACCGTCGGGAAGGGTGAGGGCATGGACGCTGCGCGCGCCATCCTGGTCTTCACTGCCGCTGCCTATTCCCACGCCGACATTGACAGAGGCTCCACTGTTTACATTGTTATTCACTGTACAATCGTGATAGTAGTTGGCGGTGAGGGTGCTGGTACCGGTTTTGATACCTGCGATGGCACCGGAGTAGTCATAGCCTCTGACATAGGCACCGAGTGCAAGACAGTTGCTGACGGGGCTGTTGGTGAGTGTACCTACAATGCCGCCGATGTTGGTGGAATTGGTTACGCCGTGAGAAACGGTGCCTTTGAAGGTGCATCGGCGGATGGCGACGCCAGTAGTGTTGGCGCCGTTGCTGATGCCAGCAATGCCGCCAACGGCGCTACATTTTTTAGCGGTTCTTACCCATACGTTGCTCTCCACCCGGCAGTCCTCGATGGCTCCACTGTTGTAGCCCACGATGCCGCCGGTATTGTTGTAACCGGTAATACGGGCATCGGCGAGAATGACGTTCTTAACGATAGCTCCGCTCGAGATGTAGCCAAAGAGTCCCTGGCTCGTGTCGTAGTCGGTGGTGTCATTCTTGTAGATGCGTATTCCGCTGATTGTGTGGTTCTGGCCGTCGTAGGTACCCCGGAAAGAATGACCCCAGCGGCCGATGGCGGTGAAGTTGTTCTCATGGTTGTTACCAGCGTTCCATGCCGAGGTGTAGCTGTAGGCGATGTCGGCGGTCTGCTTGAAGGTGATGCCCGAGCCGTAGTCGTTGCCACTGATATAGAGGGCGAGGTAATTGAGGTCGGTGGTCGTGGCAATCTCGTAGGTGTTGTTGCCTAAGCTGTTGAAGTCGGTCAAGGCGACCTTGCGGATGGTGTAGCTCTTACGCATATCGCCGGCGTACTCGCCCGTGCCAGTCACTGTCAGTTGAGCAGTGCCCACGCGGTTGCTGCCCCAGTAAGAGAGCGTGTAGTCGGTGTCCTTGGTGAGCACGGCGCCATTGTAGGTGACGACAGGCTCCGGCTCGATGGGGTCGCCTAAGTAGAGATAAGAATTTTCCAAACCGCTGATGACGGTGTTGCTGCTAGAAATAGGCGGATTAGACACATAATCGACAATGATAGAGCCGAAGGTCTTGCCCGACGGGATGGTGACGGTGAGCGTGTGATTGTTGCTGCTCACCGAAGCGGAGCAGCCCGAGACGTCGGTGCCGCTCCTGGTCTGGACCGTGGCGCCATAGAACCACAGCGAGCTGGACTCGATGGTCACCGTGAACGTGCCGCTGGTGATAACGTCGGCGAACGAGGTCCCCGTCTGGAAGTTGAGCGTGCCGTTGAGGGTGACGTTGGCAGTTCCGTGAATCATTGTAGCGTTACTGAAGGTGTAGCTTGAACCAGTCTGACTGGGGATTTGGTCACCGCCCCAGTTCGACTGGATGGCAAAGCTGCACATGGTGACGTTGTTAACGGTTCGCGTCACGCCTTGCAAAATGATGCCGGTCTGGAGCGTGGCATGCGCCACAAGCCCCGCGACAAGCGTGATTAGAAGTAATAGAATTTTTTTCATACTATATGGTTTTTGGTTATGATTTTTATAATCTTCACAGTTTCGGCTACAAAGATATTTAAAAAAAACCAATAAAACTAATGTTTTTGAAACTTTTCGTCGTAAATATGTAAAAATAATTCAATAAATAAAAGATTTATGTATAATATAGAAACTAACACCCCAGCTGCAAAAAGGTGAGAGTGGAGAGTGGAGGGTGGAGAGGGAGCCGCAGGAAGGTGTAGGGAAGACAAATCGAAGACACAAAGCAGAATGCACGATTCAGCCGAAGGCTGACCTTTGAGTAACCCCCTTTGACGCTTGTGAAGCGAGCGACAGCGAGCGGAATAAACGTCAAGGGGGGGATGACCACCACCACCTCCTCGTCGCCAGCGGCGACCCCTTGTTTATAACGCAGTCCATGGGGGAGGCTGTTGCAAACTAAAAATGCGAAGCTTTTTTAGCTCCCCCTCTAAGATAGAGGGGGGCGGGGGGAGTATGACAGGCACAAGAATTTGAAATATTGTTGATTGTCAGCACATTCGGCATTTTCATACTCCTCCGCCCCATTGGGGCACCTCCTCTATCTTAGAGGAGGAGTTGCGTTTAATTCAGAGTCTTTCAACACCCTCACATTGTTTATAGCGCAGTCCATGGGAGTCGCCTTCAGCGACTATTTCCTGGATGTAGTTATACCCCCAATGCCGATTACCTACAGTTCGCTGCGCTCACTTCGGCAATCGGTATTGGGGGTTACACAGAGGTCAGCCTAACGGCTGAGACGCATGGTTTGTCTCCCCCGCCTTTCTGCGACTGAAATAAATGAGACAAATGGGGTCAGACCCCATTTGTCTCAAAATCACTTCTTGCGACGGCCTTTTTTCATGAATTTGTCGTAGTTGCCGGCGGGGGCGTCGTTGTTCCTGCCACGTTTTTTGAAGCCTCGCTCGGCATCGCGGCGGGTGCGGCGGTCGCTGCGACGGCGCTCACGTTCGCGCTCCATTGCTTTGAACTTCTCCCTCCGTCGCTCGGCGCGATTCTTCTTCACCTCGCCCTCGTAGGTGATTGAGGCATAGTCTTTGTTGGCATCAGCAATCTCGAGATATAGGCGTTTGCCATAAAACTCACTGTTACGCAGGGCATTGATGACTTTGTGAGCCTCACCATGCCGCACGTCGAAGAGCGAATAGTTGGTCAACAGGTCAATACGCCCGATTCCCACATTCTTGCCGCCTTCGGTGGCGTTAATCAAGCGGATTAGGTCAGGGGCATAGAAGCCGTGGCTCTTGCCCACATTGATGAACACCCGCTCGTAGCCATCCTCACCCGTGCGGCGGTCTTTCTCGCCGTTTGGCTTGCGTTCTTTCTTCTCGCCACGCTTACGTTCCTTCTTCTCGGGCACGATGTCGAGCACAGGTGCCTTCTTGTAGTAGTCGAGCATACGGTTGAACTCCAGCGACAGCAATCGCTTCACCACGTCCTCACCGCTGAGCCACGACAGCTTCTTAAGCACATTGGGGAGATAGGGAGCTATCTCCTCTTCACGCACCTCCACGTTCTCGAGGCGGTCGGCAAGGTTGAAGAGCTGCTTCTCGATGATTTGCTCGGCTTTCGGCACTTCTCGCCGTTCAAACTCCTTGCCTATCTGTTTCTCGATTTGCTTGAGCTTGTTGCGCTCACGGCTGTGGATGATGGCGATGGAGATGCCTGTCTTTCCGGCACGTCCTGTGCGCCCGCTGCGGTGGTTGTAGATGTCGTTGTCGTCGGGCAGACTGTAGCTGATGATGTGGGTGAGGTCGTTAACGTCGAGGCCTCGCGCCGCCACGTCGGTGGCAACAAGCAGCTGCAGGTTGCGCTCACGGAACTTCTTCATCACGGCATCGCGCTGCGCCTGCGAGAGGTCGCCATGCAGAGCGTCGGCATCATAACCATCCTGAATGAGCTGCGACGCCACCTCCTGCGCGCTGGCACGGGTGCGACAGAAGACGATACCGTAAATGCGCGGCAGATAATCGACGATGCGCTTTAGGGCGAGGTACTTGTCGCTCGCCTTCACCATATAATATATGTGTCGCACATTTGCCGAACCCTCATTGCGGGTGCCAGCGACAAACTCCACTGGGTTGTGCATGAAGTCCTTGGCGATATTGGCAATCTCACGAGGCATAGTGGCACTGAACATCAGCATCTTGCGCTCATCGGGGACGTTAATCAAGATGTTGTTAATGTCATCAATGAAGCCCATATTGAGCATCTCGTCGGCCTCATCGAGGATGACGGTGCGCACAGCATCGAGCTTCACCACCCCACGCCTGATGAGGTCCTGCAAGCGACCGGGCGTTGCCACAATCACCTGCACTCCGCGTTTCACAGCCTTAATCTGCGACTCAATACTTGCCCCGCCATACACTGCCACAATTCTCAGTCCATCAACATAGCGGGAATAGTCCTCAAGGTCGGTCTTGGTCTGAAGGCACAGCTCACGCGTGGGGTCAAGAATCAGTGCCTGAGTCTCTTGTGAAGTGGTGTCGATGCGCTGCAGCATAGGCAGGCCGAAGGCTGCGGTCTTGCCGGTGCCAGTCTGCGCCAGTCCCACCACGTCGGTTTCCTCGTTGAGCAGATGCGGAATCACCATTTCCTGAATGGGCATGGGTTTCTCGTAGCCCATCATCTCGATAGCGCGCAGCAGGTCGTCGCGCACGCCAAGTTCTTTGAATGTTGCCATATTATCTATTTTGAGTGCAAAGGTAGGCAAAATTTGCCGTATTATCACAATCCTATTGATTAATAGGAGCAAAAAACATTGCTGGCAAGGACCAAAAGGCACTCGCCAGCAATAAAAACTGTTATTTATTATGAGAAATTACTCTGTTTTCTTGGCACGGAGACAAGAAACCGCAAAGAATATAATCAGAGCGATATAGACTACAAGTCCGATTACGCTCGACAAGCTGTCGCTGAGCGGACTCTCGTACTTAAATCCTGCAAACTTCATCGCGGCGCTCACCACGCCCATCAGTGCACCACCGGCAATGAAACCGCTGGCGATGAGAGTGCCTTTGTCCATGCGGGCCTTATTGATCCTCTCGTCTTTACTGCGAGTGCTGACGAACCAGCTGATGATACCACCAATGAGCAGCGGGGTGTTGAGCTGGAAGGGGATGAACATACCCAGCGAGAAAGGCAAAGCTGGAACCTTTAGCCAGTTGAGCAGGCATGCCAATATAGCTCCACAGATATAGAACATCCACGGCGTCTGACCTCCAGTCATCAAGGGGTCGATAACTGCAGCCATGGCATTGGCTTGAGGAGCGACAAGAGGATCTTCGCCTGGCACAGCGCCAGCATAGAATCCGTAGGTCTTGTTCAGGATAATCATCACACCGCCCACTGTAGCAGCCGAAAGCACAGTACCGAGCATCTTCCAAGTCTGCTGCTTTGCGGGAGTAGTGCCAATCCAGTAGCCAACCTTCATATCGGTCACCATGCCGCCAGCCATCGACAGCGCGGTACATACCACACCACCAATAATCATCGATGCCACGATGCCTTGCCATCCACTAAGGCCCACTGCCACGAAGATACCCGAAGCGATAATAAGAGTCATCAGTGTCATACCGCTCACAGGATTACTACCCACAATTGCGATAGCGTTGGCTGCCACAGTAGTGAACAAGAAAGCGATGACCACGACAACGATAAATGCCACGATGGCCTGAAGCAGATTGCCTATCACACCTATCCAGAAGAACACGAAAGTCACGAGGAGCGCCGCGCCCAGAGCAAACACTAATGCCTTCATCGAGATGTCGCGCTGAGTGCGCTCTGGCTTCTCCACATTAGCACCTTGCTTAAAAGACTTGCCGGCAAGTCCCACGGCATTCTTGATTACCCCCCACGACTTGATGATGCCAATGATACCACTCATGGCAATACCGCCAATGCCTATAGGACGAGCGAACTGAGTGAATATCGTGTCGGGATCGAGAGCCGCCAATGTTGGGCTAACCTCGGCAAATAGGGGTACTACAACCCACCACATCAATGCGCTACCAGCAAAAATAATGAAACTATATTTCAAGCCAATGATGTAGCCGAGACCTAAAGTCGCGGCACTGATATTCACCTTGAAGAGCAATTTAGTCTCATGAATAAAGTTTTGCATTGACGGAATCACAGAGGTTGAGAGCACCTCTTTCCACCATCCGAATGAGCTCATCAGGAAGTCGTATATACCACCAACCAATCCTGCGATGAGCAATGGCTTGGCCTGTTCGCCACCCTTCTGGCCCTGCACCAGCACCTGAGTGGTTGCTGTAGCCTCGGGGAACGGGAAGTCGCCGTGCTTCTCCTTCACAAAGTATTTGCGGAAGGGGATAAAGAACAATATTCCCAGTAAGCCGCCAAGCATCGAACTGAGGAACACCTCAAGGAAGTTGACGGTCATATCGGGGTACTTGTCCTGCAGGATGTAAAGGGCTGGCAGGGTGAAGATGGCACCTGCCACCACAATGCCACTGGCAGCACCAATAGATTGGATTATCACATTCTCGCCAAGCGAGTTCTTACGCTTGGTGACACCGGCGATACCTGCCGCGATAATGGCAATAGGAATCGCTGCTTCAAACACTTGTCCCACCTTCAGTCCCAGATAAGCCGCGGCGGCACTGAAAATCACCGCCATAATCAATCCTAATGACACCGAATAGGGTGTCACTTCGGGATAGTTCTTCTCGGGACGTAGAATGGGGACATACTTCTCACCTTCTTTCAGAGGTCGGAAGGCATTCTCAGGGAGTTCCACTTGATTTTCGTCGATTACGCCATCGGGAAGCTCGGCTTGCACCGTTTTCTGCACGACGCTCTCGGGAATCTCAACGGCATCCTGAGGTTGCTGTAAATCTTTTTCGTCTTGCATATAGTTTTTATTAGTTATTGGATATTTCAAAGCTACAAAGATAAGGAATTTTGCGCTATTATCACGTATTATCCAATAATAATTATTTTGTAAGAATCTCAATAAGCTCTTTCACGCCCTCTGTAGCTGGCTTATCAATGACATGCACATAACTTGGCACGGCGCTGGGGCGGGGATCGATATAATAAACCTCGGCATTACGGGGAGCGTAATGCAACAGCGATGCAGCGGGATAGACCACCAGCGAAGTGCCGATTACCACAAACACGTCGGCATCTTGCGCCAACATGCACGCCTGGTCCATGTTGGGTACAGCCTCCTGGAAGAAGACGATGTGCGGGCGCACTGGGTCGCCATAGGGGTCGCGGGTGTCTACGCTGGTTTCAAGCCCTTTGTCGGTGAGTTGGTCGCACGGCAGCTCATAGACACGCTCCTCATGCCTCAGCGAGCGCACCTTCATGAGTTCGCCATGCAGGTGCAGCACATTCTTTGAGCCAGCGCGCTCATGCAGGTCGTCAACATTCTGGGTGATGACGTTCACGTTAAAATACTTCTCAAGCTCAACAAGTCCATAGTGAGCCGCATTGGGCTGGGCATCAACCAGTTTACCCCTAAGCATGTTGTAAAACCTATGGATGAGCGCTGGATCGCGCAGGAATCCGTCGTGGCTCGCCACGTCCATAACGGGATAGTTCTCCCACAATCCATCGGCATCGCGGAAAGTCTTGATGCCACTCTCGGCACTCATGCCGGCACCTGAAGATACTACTAAATTTCTCATAATTGGTTAGTTATTAGTTTTTAGTTCTAAGTTTTTTGTTTTTCTAGACATTCTAGAAAATCTAGAATTTCTAGAACATCTAGTCACTTACTTGACACTTAACTCTTTACTCTTTTACACTTAATCTAGAATTCCAGCCTGAAACCTCTGTGTTTTAACTCTTTATATTTCTCACCATTAAACTCAAAGAGGAAGGGCTGTTTTCTTGTGGTGCTTGTGTCATTTACTTGTGTGAGGAGTTCTAGATGCTGCATTTTCTTGTAGAAATTGCGGCGGTCGAACTTCACGTCAAGGATGGCTTCGTATAAAGCCTGCAACTCTTTGATGGTAAACTGCTTGGGCAACAATTCAAAGCCTACTGGCTCGAAATGAATCTGGCGGCGGAGCTCACGGGTGGCAATGCGCAGAATCTGGTCGTGGTCAAAAGCCAGAGCTGGCACATTGTCGAGCGCGAACCACTCGGCACGAGCGGCATCATCGCCACCTTTCACTTCCTGCAAGCGCACCAACGCATAGTAGGCAACAGTTATCACCCGCTCGCGGGGGTCACGGTTCGGGGCAGTAAAGGTGTGAAACTGCTTGATGTAGGCAGCTTCGAGACCCGTCTCCTCCTTCAATTCACGCAACGCGCCTTTCTCGGCATCCTCATCCATTCGCAAGAAACCGCCGGGCAGCGCCCACTTGCCTTTGTAAGGGTCGATGCCGCGCTCAATAAGCAGCACTTTGAGTTTAGTGCCGTCAAAGCCAAATATCACGCAGTCGGTAGTCACTGCAGGATGCGGATATTTGTAAGAATAATTCTTTTCTTCTTCCATAATTTTTAACGTGTATTATTTACGCAAAAATAATGCCTTTTTTTCTTCTGTGCAAATTTTTTTCTCATTTTTTTTCAAAAAATGTTTTCCAGCACAGTTTTCCAGGCAGTTGGTGTTGTAGTTTTGCGAGCGTAAGCCTCGCAAAATTCGGCAACAGTTCACAATTGTCATCTTTTATGATACCTGTGCCGTGTTTTGGCACAACAGCCGTCTATCTTTGCAATACAAGAAATAATGAAGAGATAATTCTATAAAAAATGTTAAAACGATGGGATTTCATTAAATTTTTCTCACTTCGTTTCTATTTATATTCAAAAAAAGAAAAAACGAAAAAAGGCTGCGTAGCACTCCCCTACCTTTGCAGCCGCAACTACAAGGAAAGAGAATTATTAACATTTATATCACAGCACTATGAGCAAGAAAGCAACAACTAAGAAGAAAGATGAAAAAAAGGCCAAAACAACAAAGGCCAACAACATTGTGAAGATGCCCACCCTCATCCAGGCCATCGACAAAGTGGCTGAAGAGGCCCGCGACTCGAAATTCAGCGATGAATTCTTCTTGAGTGTAGCGCCCGAACTGGGTCTGCTGACCGATGCCTATCACATCACCGAACGTCAGGCGGCGCTGTTCTGCATCTGCCTGCTATGTGGCCCTTATCGCATCGATTTCAACGATTTTGCGCGCCATCTCGACGTGAGCAACATCTGCGTCTTGAGTTTTGCGCAAGACATCGATGAGCTGGTGCGCCGCCGCCTTCTGCGCTTCCGTGACGCGAAGGAGAAAGACACTTTCGACGTTCCGCAAGCGGTAATAAAGTGCCTCAAGCGCAACGAGGCCTACGAGTTGCCAAAACGTACTGGCCTCAACAGTTTCCAGTTCTTCGAAGCCCTCGACGAGATGATTAACGACCTTGAAAACGACTCTGTAAGCCCCTCAGATTTGTTCCTCGACATTAAGCAACTGATGAAAGACAACAGCGACATCGACTTCGTTAAGCAGTTTGAAGCGCAAAACATCAGCAGACGAGACAATTGGCTACTGCTGCTGTGGATGACAAACCGATTAATCAACCATGATGACAACGATTTCAGATTCGGGGAGTTTGAAGACATCTACGAGTATAGCAGCGACTACCAGAAAGCGCGTGCCGAATTGCGCTCGGGCGAACACGTGCTCATGAAGGCCAACCTCATTGAGCACAAGACCGAGGACGGCCTTGCCAACACCTCGCGCATAGGACTTACCGACCATGCCAAGCAGACACTGCTCAGCGAGTTCAAAATCGCCAACCGTGAGGAGAATGTGAGCAATCTGCTCAAACACGCCGACTTGCAGGAGAAGAAACTGTTCTACAACGACAACATGCAGGACAATGTGGCCGAGATAGAGGCGTTGCTCTCGCCCAAGAAATACAGCGAGATTGTGGAGCGCATGAAGAAGAGCGGATTCCGTCAGGGCTTCGCGTGCCTATTCTACGGAGCGGCAGGAACTGGCAAGACCGAGACGGTCTATCAGCTCGCACGCCACACCGGCCGCGACATCATGATGGTGGATGTGCCGCAAATCAAGAGCAAGTGGGTGGGCGACAGCGAGAAGAACATCAAAGCTGTCTTTGACCGCTATCGCGAGGCTGTGAAGCGCTGCAAGCAAGCTCCTATCCTGCTCTTCAACGAGGCCGACGCTATCTTTGGGGTGCGCAAGAACGGAGCCGAGAATGCTGTTGACAAGATGGAAAACACCATACAGAACATCATCCTCCAGGAGATGGAGCAGCTGCAGGGCATCCTCATTGCCACCACCAACCTCGAGTGCAACCTCGACAGCGCATTTGAGAGACGTTTCCTCTACAAACTGCGTTTTGAGCGTCCTGATGCCGAAATCCGCGCCAAGATTTGGCAATCGATGATTAAGGGCCTGCGCAAGAACGACGCTCTCTCCCTCGCCGAGCAATTCGACATGAGCGGCGGACAAATCGAGAACGTCGCCCGCAAGCACACCATCAACAACATCCTCTTCGGACGCACGAAAAAACTGGTGGATACCCTCGCCGAGTATTGCAAGAACGAGAAACTTGAGCCGAAGCAACTCCCAAGAATCGGCTTCAACTAACACCAAAATCGGCAAAAGGGGTCGGTTCTCTTTTGCCGTTTTTTCGCTTTTTCGGCAAAAGGGGTCGGTTCTCTTTTGCCGATTTTTCTTTTTTCTCGGTTTTATTTGGGTGATGTGATATAAAATCGTTATCTTTGTGGCATTGAAAAGAAAAACAGCAAACTTAATTTACACATTAACAAAAACAGCAATGAACGAGATTGAAAAACTTCAACCGACGTGCATCTGGCGCAATTTCTATGCGCTGACACAAGTTCCCCGTCCTTCGGGACATGTAGAGAAAATCCAGAAATACCTGCTCGACTTCGCCAAGAAGGTGGGCGTGGAGGCTTTCCAAGACCCTGCCGGCAACATCGTGATGCGTAAGCCCGCAACTCCAGGCATGGAGAACCGCAAGTGCATCACTATGCAGGCACACATGGACATGGTACCTCAAAAGACACCTGAGAGCAAGCACAACTTCGAGACCGACCCCATTGAGCCATATATCGACGGCGACTGGATCAAGGCAAAAGGCACAACTCTGGGTGCCGACGACGGTCTGGGCATCGCAGCCATCATGGCTGTGATGGAGGACAACACCCTCAAGCACGGTCCCATCGAAGGTCTTATCACTAAAGACGAGGAGACTGGCATGTATGGCGCCAACGACCTGCCTAAGGGCCAGATGAAGGGCGACATCCTCTTCAACCTCGACAGTGAGACTTGGGGCAAGTTCGTGATTGGCAGCGCCGGTGGCATCGACGTTACCGCTACCCGTAAATACAACGAGGTGAAGACCACCTCGGGTGAAATTGCCGTGCGCGTTACCCTCAAGGGCCTCAAGGGCGGACATAGCGGACTCGAGATTCACGAGGGCCGCGCCAACGCCAACAAGCTGATGGCCCGCCTCGTGCAACTCGCCATAGTTGACCACAAGGCCCGTCTGGTGAGCTGGCACGGAGGCAACATGCGCAACGCCATCCCATTCAAGGCCGAGACAGTGCTGACCATTCCCGAGGACAACCTCAAGGGCATGAAGAAGCTCATCAAGAACTTGAAGACCGAGTGGGAGAGCCAGTTCAAGCTCATCGAGGACAATGTTGACCTCACCCTCAAGAAGATTGACCGTCCCAAGATGAAGATGGCACTCGACGACCAGACCACTATCCTGCGTGCGCTCTACGCTTGCCACGACGGCGTGGTACGCTTCATTCCTGCTTATCCCAACGTGGTGGAGACCTCGAGCAACCTCGCCATCATAGACATCGAGGACGGCAAGGCGGCAGTGAAGATTCTCGCCCGTTCGGCTCGTGAGGACATGAAGGACTACATCGTGAAGATGCTCATGACATGCTTCCACCTCGCCGACTTCAAGGTGGAGACTGGCGGCGACTACATAGGCTGGGATCCAAACCCCGACAGCGAGGCGCTCCACATGCTGCTCGACATCTACAAGAAACTCTTCAACGAGGAAGGCATCGTGCAAGTTGACCACGCCGGATTGGAGTGCTCAATCATCCTGGGCAAGTACCCGCACATGGATGTTGTGAGCTTCGGTCCCACGCTGAAGAGCCCTCACACTACCATCGAGCGCGCCTACATCCCCGCAGCCGAGCCATTCTGGAAGCTGTTGGTTAAGGCCCTCGAGGAAGTACCAGAGAAATAAGCGCCCCCTCCAACTCATTTTATCAAACAAACTCAACAAATAAAAACAAAAGCAACAAATATTTTTTGTTATACTTGTCAGGTTTTATATAAAATGCTCACGCTCGCAATGCATTGAGCAAGCTTAGCTTGGACTCGCTTAATCGCATTTTTGTTGTTTTTGTTTGATCTAGCAGAAAGGATGGTTGCGTGTTCGGCAACACATGGCCAATTTGGAAAAAAAGAATGATTAGGGAGGATTTTGCATAATGCGAAATTCTCCCTAACTTTGTCGCATGAAAATACATCAATCATGAACGAATACCTTTACAAAGAAACCGACAACCTGTCGGCGCTTATCACTGCTCAGCCTCAGTTGCTGCTCACGTTGTCGCATTTTGGCATCCCTATGGGATTTGGCGACAAGACGATAGCACAGGTGTGTGCCGAGAACGGCGTGAACCCACAGTTTTTCCTGCTCATCTGTGAGGTTTACAGCAACGACAACTACGTGCCGTCGCCAGCAAAGTTGCGCGCCACGCCGATGGAGGGCCTCGTGCCTTACCTGCTGCGCTCGCACGACTACTACCTCAACCGCCGTCTGCCTCACATAGGGCATCACCTCGAGAAAATCGCCGACATGCTGCCGCCACGCGCCGGCAAGGCGATAAAGCAGTTTTTCAACGCCTATATCGAGGAAGTGCGCGAGCATTTCGCTCATGAGGAGAAGATTGTGTATCCTCACATCAAGCGACTGCTCAACCGTGAGAACTGCGACAAATTCACGATAAAATCCTATCTCGACACCCACGACAACCTCGAAGAGAAACTTAGCGATTTAGTGCAGATTATTTTCAAATATCTGCCCAGTTCATCACATAAAGAGGGTTTTCATACTCCCCCTTTATCCCCCTCTATCTTAGAGGGGGAGCTACCACTCTCACCCTCACATGGCGATGACGATGCCATCGACATGATTTTTGACATCCTGCAGCTCTCGCACGACCTGCGAAAGCACGCCATCATCGAGGACAAGATTCTTGGGCCTTACGTGAAACAACTCGAAAAATCCGCAAAGCCATGAAAAGGAAAGTATTGATAGTAGAGCCTTCGGAAGTCATCGTGGAGGGGTTGGTGGCGACTCTCAACCATGCCGAGCTCAAGATTCTGAATCCTGAATACAGTGCCGAGGACCTGGGCAACCGTCTCGACGTGCTAAAGCCCGACATCCTCATCATCAACCCCACGCTCAACGACAACGTGACCGAGCTGCGCAACGGCCGCAGCATGGCGGTGGTGGCACTGGTGTATCAGTATGTGAAGCAGGCGAGGCTGAAGCGCTTCGACGGAATAATCGACATCCGCGACAGTCAACAGTCGATACTGCAAACGGTGCTTGAGATAAGCGCCAAGGCGCAGACTGGCGACACCGCCATCAGCAGCCACGAACTCACCCGTCGCGAGACGGCAGTATTGATAGAGGTGGCAAAAGGTCTCTCAAACAAAGAAATCGCCGCGCGCCTCAACGTGAGCGTGTTCACCGTGACCACCCACCGCAAGAACATCGTGCGCAAGACCGGCATAAAGAGCGTCGCCGGCCTCACCGTCTATGCCCTCCTCAACAACCTCATCGACGAAGACACCGTTATCTAATGCATAATGCACAATTCATAATGCACAATGCATAATGCACAATTCATAATGCACAATGCACAATGGCGTTAGATACTGAATGGTCGCGCTTCGCGCATAAAATTAAATGAAAATTTTTAAAAAAATTAGTGAGAAACATCTGTTACCATCAGATATGAAATTTTAAAATTAATTTTAATAAAATTTTAAGCGAAGCGCCCCAAAACGCTTGCACATGGCAAAAACAGAAAAGTAAAAGGCGGGCCAATGAGGTCCGCCTTTTTTGGGATATTTATTTGAGATTGACTACTCTTGTGTGTGACTAATAAATAATAAACGTGAATTAAAAATGAGTAGTCTCTCTTAATAAATGTCGGTTAGTTTGGATTATTGACCAAGAAGGATGTTATAAACTGCAGTTACATCACCAGCTGTGATGTTGCCGTCGCCATCCTGATCAGGATTAACGAGAGCTGAATCGTCGCCGGAGAGCATCCAGTTGTAGAGCGCGGTTACGTCGGCAGCAGTAACATAACCGTCACCGTCAACGTCGCCAGGAACTACAGGAGCAGCCTCAGGAACTACAGTGAGGGTCATAGCGGTTGGATCGAGTTGGAAGGTATACTTGCCAGCCTTCTCCAGGCGGAAGTTAGCGCCGTCAACCAGACTCAGAGGAACATTCATCAGACCGTCGTTGATGAGGAAGTAGCCAACGCCATTGTCGTCTTGGCCACCATACCAAGTCCAGCCATCACCGTTAGGAGTGATAACCTTGAACTCAGCGCCAGCCTCGAGCTCAGCAGTAGCCTCAAGAACGCCTTCGTTGTCAACGAACTCTAACATACCATCTGCCTGGCTCCACTCATTGAAGGTACCAACGAGATAGTAAACAGGCTCTTCAACAACCTCGCCGACCTTGATAGTGAACGAAGTGCCTGGGAGGGTGTAAACAAGCTCGCCGGTGTTGTTAGGCTCAACGGTGATAGTGAGAGTGGTGTAGCCAGCATAAGACTCATAGCCCTCATCGTCAACTTCCATCTCATCCTCAGCCTCGATAGTAATCCACTCGGGGATATCATCTATAGCCCAAGCATCGTAAGGCTCGCTGGCCTTGAGCTCGAGAGTAAAGTTACCACCTGTAGTTGGGATTGTGTACTCGGTAGCGCTCTCAGCTACAGTCTCGATGTAAGCGAACTGAGCGTTGATAGAGAGCAGCAGGTTCTCGGGAAGACCGCTGTCGTCGCCAGATCCCCAGTAGTAACCCATGTGGCAGGGGATGTAGCCGGTCTCGATAACAGCACCAGTTGCATCGTAGAAGTCCCACATAGCATAGCCATTGCAGAACTGAGAGTAGAGCTCATCGTGAGCCAAGTCGGCTACACGACTCATAGCGTTCAGGATTGGAGAAACCTCTTCAATATCATTCACACCCTCAATAACAATAGCGATGTCGCCATCGATCTCCAGCCAGTCCTCCTCGGTAAGGCCGAGTTCGGGATCCTCTTTCTCAAAGTAGAAGTCGATTGCAGTGATTTCACCCAATACAGCCTCAGGGAATACATACGTAGCTTCAGCGATTGGCTCATCCATCATAATCATGCCATCTTTAATTTGGCAAACTTTAGCAGTAAGTTCATCTTTTTGAGCAGCACTGCACCAAGCATACAACTGGATGCGTGAGAAGTTGTAGGGCTTGCCAGGATAGTTGAAGATCTGAACGAAATTCTGAATCTTACCATTTACGGCACCGTCGGGTTTGTAGCCATCGGGCAGATCACCGAAGAAGTCGTTGGTGTCTTCGCTATAACCAGCACCGAACTGAGTGCGCATGATGTCGCTGTAGTCGGCACGTGGCGAGAACTGATACATGTTGGTCAGGGTAGTACCGTCGCCAAGCACGTCTTGCTCAGCCTTACCACCCATGATCAAGGCACCGCCCCAAGTGAAGTAGTTCTCATTTTCGTCATCAGTCTGGTTATAAGCATCGGCATAAAGCATTGGTGAAATCCACCATCCAGGATAGTTGGGGAATGTGCAAACCAAGTCTTTCACGCCTTCTTCAATAGAGAGGTACTCCTCATCAAGGCCTGGATTGTAATAAACCCAGTCGTAGGTGTCGCTTGCGATACCTGTAGAGATGTTGGTCCAAGTTAACTCGGTGTTGCCAGGAACCAGAGCAAAATTGTAGCTGTAGAAGAAGCTGTCACTGTAGGGGAAGAATGCTGAGAAGAAAGTTCCCACAGGAGTCATGTACATGGTGTCGGTACCCGAAGTGAAGTCCCTCATCATGCTGGCCTTGCCAGTGTACAAGTCACCCTTTTGAGCTTTCATCTCAATCTTAGCCTCCGATTTTTGTGGCTGGAGCTTGTGAGCTTTCTGTACTTTTGGTGCAGCAAAAGCAGCAACAGTCACAACTGCGAAAAGAAGAGTCAAAATTTTCTTCATAATCTAATTGAGTTTTGTTTAGTTAATAAATAAAAGAATTATAATCTCTAAAAATAATAGTATCAGTTCATATCTTTACATAGATTGTGCAAAAGTAAGAAAAAATATCAAAACAAACAAGATTTTTCACACCTTTTTTGAAAAAACACATAAACCCTCAGCCGTAAGCACTACCCCCAGTGCCGCTATCTCCACTCGCTGGCGCTCGTTGCGCTAGCGGTACTGGGGGACACACAGAGGTCAGCCTCCGGCTGAGTGACATGGTACCCCCGGCTACTCAGAGGTCAGCCTCCGGCTGATGTAATCGGGAGGAGTGGAGACCCACGGCTGATGTGCCCCCCACCTCACTACACGCAAAAAGTGGCAACCCTGTGAGAGTCGCCACTTTTGATTATGGGTTTTATCCTTTAAGGATATTATTACAAGTTTGCAGTGTCAAACTTGATATACACGAAATTGTTAGGATTGCTCTTGCTCTTCAAAAGCAATGGGTTAGACACCATGAAATTGGTGGCGCTAAGCTCATATTCGCCTGTGCAGAACAATTGCACCATAGCCCTCAGACTTGGCAGCCATTCGTATAATTTTCCGCCATTGGTGTCCCATGCTACTTCGGCATTGGGGTCAAATGAGAACTTGATGGTGTGATCATCCACTATCTCATGGTTGAGATAGATGCTGCCATAATTATTACCAGAATTGTACCTGAAATAGAGACGATACTTAGCCTTGCCAGTGTCATAGCCTAACTGCAACCACTGGAAATTATATTTCAATGGCTTATTATTTACTTTCGTATTTTTAGCCTCATCAACAATCTGATTGAAAAGTGTGAGGAAATCTCCACTTATCTCACCCTCATTCTTGCTGAGAGTCCAACCGATTTGCTTCTGATGGAACAGGTCGGCAAGAGCGGGGCCCTTAATGGTGGTCACACCGTCTTCGGTACACAGGAGAGTACCGTCGGGCTGAATCTCAAAGTTCTGAGCTGCAACATCGTTCTCATCATACTCAGAGAGGAAGCTCAATGGCTCCATAAAGCGAACACCCTTAGCTGTAAAGATAGCGTTCATATACTCACCATTATCGAGCAGAGAGCCATCTTCGGGATAGAAGCTCCAGAACATTGAATTAATGGGGCCGCCGTCACCGTTGCAAATGTAACGCTTACCGCTTCCAGTAGTGAGAACATAATTGTTGACACGGTTGCTGAAGGTGGCACTTAACACCGAGGTGAGGTTTGTAAAGTAGTCCTCATCAGTTGGTGCCAATTCTGAAGAAAGACGCGTCATCATAATAGTGATGCCGGTCTTCTTGCCACGCAGCTTAACCTTGTCATGTTCGGCGCTAATGATAACAAACTCATAGTCACCTTCGTGTCCCTTGCCGTAGGTACTTGAACTGGTACCAGAAGTACCTAATTCTATTTCAGGGTTTGCGAACACATGGAAAGCGCTATTATAGGTGTTGAACGAAAGCACAGGACCATAGTCGCTCACCACTTCCCATAAAGACTTGTCGCTGTAGAAAGCTCCACCGTTGACATAAGAATTCTTGGTAGCAATGTCAACAGTACCATCTTTATGGAAAGTCATAATATAGTTATAACCTGGCTCGCTGGCGCTGCAGAAATATTCCATCAGCCAACGTCCGCCATCAGCCTGGAACAACTCAGTATAACTTTTTATGGCATTATCAAGACGTGTTGCCGGGTTCTCGTCAAAAAGGTCATCGACCTCACTTGGAGCACAAGCCGCCAGCGACAACGTGAGGATTAAAGCCGAAAAATAAAATATTTTCTTCATAATATCTAATTTATATTAAGATTAAACATTATTCAGGAAGAATGATTTGTTGACGAAGCTCTTGAAGTTTTGCTGCATCAAAACTCTGAATGCGAGCCTGAACGACATTGCGCAATTCTTCGAGGTCGATACCCCATTCCTCACGGAACCAGTCTTTACACAGCTGAATTTTCGTCTCCAAAATATCTAAACCCTTCACATTATCATCATCCTCAACCGCATAAGCGTAAACAGGAATGCGGTTGCCGTTCTTGTCAAGGATGTAACCTTGTGCGTCGGTGCGGTTGCCGTCAAGGTCATACCAATTGCCGTCTTCGCCTTGCTCGGGCTTATTGTTTCTCAACCTACCTCTTTGGTATGTATTCTTAACGACGAGGGTACCGTCCTCAAGAGTCTCTACCTGATTCTTGTTCAAATAACGGAGAGTGCTCTCACCATTATCGTCAACAGGATTGTTGTTAGGATAGTAATAATAGCAATAATATGGAATCCATGAATCAGACTCCTCATCACGGTCGGTAGCCCATCCACGAGCAGCGTCATCCTTGATAGCAGCCCACTGTGCATCGGAATATGTGATATAGCATGCTATAACCTCAGCAAAGTCTTCACGAAGAGAACTTGAGGCATAATTAGTGACAAAGCCAAGAGAACGAACCTTTTGATCGTTCTTTTTCTCCCAATTCATGCCATCATAATGACCAGCCGAAAGAAGACGGAACTCAGTAGGAATACTCTTCGTTTGATGCAAGATGTGAGCAAACTCATGGTGCATCGTGTGGAAATACTCGTCGTTCAAAACATCAATCAACTGTTGGGGATTGTTCACATAGTTACCCAGTTTGTTTACATTAAGTAACGTCACCTTGATACCGCCCTCTGCAAGACCTACTTCAATGGTCCTCGACCGGGGGTTGATTGCCGGAGACCCCACCAGCATAAGGATGCGGGGACCATACATTTTCAAGAACTCCTTGCTTCCTGTCACTTCCTCATAAACATCAAACCACATGTACTTAGTGAGCACAGCTAAATCGATTGAATTTTTGAGCGTAGCAGGTTCAAGGTTGTAGTTCATATTGGTCTCATTGTCTTTTAGCCTGTACTGGAATTCCAGGTTATAGACATCGAGGTAGTTCTCCTTAAGCCACTTGTCGAAGTTATAGGTGTAGCTATTAGGGTCAAGCTCTTCGCTCACATCGGGGAAGATGGTATCACCAAGCTTCTTCTCGCCACACGACGAAAACGACATTGCAACAATAGCCACCAGTGCCAATGCACTTAGATATTTAAAATAGTTTTTCATAACCTTATCTTATTTATTAATTAGTCACTACTATTAGGTCGTACCGTTGCCTTCTTAAAGCCCGAGACCTTCGTCGTCAATGGCGGATCAATTCGAGTATTGGGATCAATACCTGCAGCTATGACCTCATTAGGAATTTGAAGAGCCATACGATGGTCAAGCTGACCACTTGCAATGTTGGGATTCAGTGTAACTACACGAGCATCCTTGCCAATAGTGTGGCTGAAAGAGATGCCATACCGCTTGATGTCGAACCAGCGCATTCCGCGGAAAATAAATTCAATGCGGCGGAAGTGCTGGATGCATTGCAGGTAAGGATTGATTTCGGGACTATTATGGTACTGGGCAGTTGGACAAACGATGTCGATGTTGATAGGCTTAGCAATACCATAGTATAGCGAGTCAAGATACTTGGCTCCCAAAAGCTCACGACGCTCAGGCTTACTGTTGAGCACGTATTTTTCCTCGGCCGTAGTATAGAAATTCTTAACGATTTCCTTGCTCCATGTTTTCAAACTACTAGTGCTGTTGGTAGTGTTGCGGCGAGCTGCTTCCCAAACACCTAAGTCGGCAACACATCCGTCAATGTCGCCAAGGAACAATTTAGCCTCGGCACGGTTCAAGAGAGCCTCCTCGCCGGTGAACTCGCAAAGCACCTGATGCGCGTAGCCAATACCGGCAACCTTATCGGTGTATTCAAACTGCTCACCAACTGCACCAGCCCACCACAAGCCATAATCCTGATTATAACCAGCAATATACATACCACAACCGTTATAGCATGGATGCACGCCGCTCCAAGTCGGGCCTTTGCCATCCCACAGAGTGGCCTGCATAGCCTCACGGTTACAAGCATAGCGGTTGCCCTGATAGAGGTGACGCAGATAGGCCGAATAAGTAGGGATAATCATGAAATTCCTCATGTGAACAGGGTCAGCATAGTAACGGTTAAAATCTCCATCGTCTTCCAACTCATCTTTGTGAGCCCAAATATCAGTCATGTAAGGCATTGGGTCAACATCGGCACCACCAAAGGCGGCATTGGCGTACTCAAGCACTTTGGGATAGTCACGCTTAAAGAGATAGAAACGCGATGCGAAGGTGTAGGCAGCCTGCTTGTTGAAGTGATATTTAGGCTGCTCATAGTAAGCGTCGTTAATCAGAGGCAAACCTTCCTCGATGTCCCTCTCAATGTTAGCATAGGTCTCGGCAAGAGTTCCACGCTCGTAGTGAGGTTTCACTGTAGTCTCGGGCTTTGTCATATAAGGAATGCCCGGTTCCTGCTGACTCAATTCGGGACCACGGTAGGGCATGCAGAAGATGTTGGCAAGCATAAAGTGGCAGTAGGCACGGTCAATCAGGGCCTCGCCCTTGACAGCTTGCAGCTTGCCGCTATTATCTCCATTAGCCTCAAACTCTTCAACTTTTTCGAGCACCTGATTACAAGTAGCGATGGCGTTGTAATAGCCTTCCCAGGACCCTGATGGTGTATCTTCGCCTGTAGAAGTGCGAATATCTTCCCACGCAAAAGCCTCATCGTCATTACGGTCGTAAGACGACAGGTTGAAACGAACACCATCTACACCCGGCGAGTTATTGTCGATAAAGTTATCGGTCGATATCTCACAAAATGGCACATAGCTATATTCTGGATAGGCACTGGTCATCAACATGCGCAACTGCTCAGTGTTGGTGAGAGTGACGCGAGTGTCGGTGGGCTTGTCGAGGAAGTCGCTGCAAGACGACAATCCCAAGAGTGCCACGCCAGCCAATATAAAATATCTTAATTTCATAGTTCAATAATTTTATAAACATTATACTAATTAAAGACCAAAACGTACTGTAAGTGTGAACTGCTTAGGAGTTGGTGCAGCCACACCACCTGAATTGAAGAACTCTGGGTCTTGACCGTTGAGCTTCTTGTCGGCATAGAGCAGGCACAGGTTAGTGGTGCTGAGCTTAACCGATGCGGTGTTCAGGCGCAGAGCCTTGAGAACCCTTTCAGGAATGTCGTAAGTGAGCGACACCTCTTTTAAGCGGATAAAGCCACCATTGGCTATACGAGCAGTACTATAGTTGTAAGAACTATAGGCAATGCCTAATCTTTCGCCATAAACATTATTCCAAGTCATATACTGACGAGTAGAAACAATAGTTGGGATATCAGTATAAGCCTCATCACCAGGAACAACCCAACGATTCTTCATTTCGCGAGAGTTGGCGGTCATATCGCCATAAGCGTAAGAGAAGTCGGCGGGCAAGCGCAGCTTGTTACCAAACGAATAAGTCAAGAAGAGGTTCAGGTGGAAGCCCTTCCAACTGAAGTTATTACCCAGACCACCAGTGTAGATAGGATCTACTGGACCCTCATACTTGAGGAAGTCAAGGTTGTCGAATTGCTGGAAGTAGATGCCAGCAACAGTAACGTCGCCATTCTCGTCGTAGAATGTGGGAAGACCCTCATCATTCAAGCCAGCAAATGGAATAGAGAAGATGGCACGCACGGGATATCCCTGAAGTGCATAACCGGTACCTGGCACGAGGTCGATGATACGGCTGCGTGACAAGAGGTCGGTAATCTTATTCTTAGCGTAAGAGAATGTGAAGTCGGTTGACCACTCGAAGTCACCAGGCTTAATAGCTTCAAAATTGCGTGTAGATAGAGTGAACTCAACACCATGCGATTCCATTGAAGCAACGTTGGCATACTTATGTGTCACACCACCGACACCCTCGGTATAAACACCACCAATCAGGTCGTAGTTGTTACGCTTGTACCAGTCGAAGACGAGGTTGATGCGGTTGTTATAGAAACCGAGGTCAACACCAACGTCAAACTCGTGCTTCTTCTCATAGGTGAGCTCTTCGTTGGCAATGTTGGCAAGGTAGAGGTTCATCTCAGCATCCTCAGGATTCAATCTCCAAGGCTTCGAAGGATAGTAAATAGGAAGTGCGTTAGACACACTTGCGGGACCTGCATCGGCAGTCAGAGAGTAAGACAGACGCAGCTTAGCGTAGGTCCAGATGCCGTTCTTGTTGAACGCTGCATCACGGAAGAAGTTCTCATCGCTTGCGTTCCAAGCGCCCGAAATGTTCCAAGTGGGGAGCCAGCGGCTCTTCTTGGCCTTACCGAGCTTGTTAGAGCCCTCATAACGGAAGGTACCAGTGAGGATGTATTTACCCATGAACGAGTAGCTGCCCATAGCATAGTAGGCCATGTTGCGGCCATAACGCCAAGCCTCGCTGTAGTAGTTATGGTTCTCCTCAACTTGCTGCTTGAAGAGGTTCTTGTCAAGGAAAGGAATGTTACCGTTCTCATAAACGATACCCCAGCCCTCGAAGCTCTCGGCATGACGCTCAATCTTACTGAGCTCAAAACCTGCGAGCAAGTTGATGAGGTGCTTGTCGGCGAAACTCTTGTTATATTGTGCCTGACCACGCAAGTCAAACTGCGACATGGCGTTCACATCGTGATAAAGGATACCACCCTTAGGAAGCACGGTAACAGGAAGAGAACCTATAATGTCGGGGTCGGTATAGAGGTAGGTGTTAGCATCGCGAATTGATGCATTCTCTGGGTCGATACCGGCACGGTAAGCGTTGGCCTGGTTAGAATCGTCCTTCACATAGTGGTTGGTAGTACTGCTGTTGAAGCGGTAAGATGCCAAGCCCTTGAGTTCAAGGCCACGAATTGGCTTCCAAGTGATCTCGCCCTGGAACTTGAGGTCGGTTACACCGAGGTCGATGTAGTTCTGTTCGAGCTCATGGAAAATATTGAACGATGTATAGTTACGAGTGTAAGTAGCATTGGGGTCGGCAGTACGAGAGGTGTTCAACGCATAGCTATAAGGGTTGATATCGAAGCTACGGCTGTAAACACCGTTCACCACGTCAACGTCCTGGCTCAATGTACCAGGAGCGCGCTGCTTACGATAGCTATCACTTGTCAACAACTTGATTGTCAAAGTCTTCGACAGGTCATAGCTGGCATTGGCGTTGAAAGTGTAACGTGTTACCTCACTCTGCTTGGTCCATCCTGGGTCATACATAATAGATGCCGAGGTGTAGAACCTTGCGCGGTCGGTACCGCCAGAGATAGAGATGGCGTGGTTCTGAGAGATGTTGCTATTAAACAACAGGTCAAACCAGTCGGTGTTACGGTATTCTGCCTCACGCAGATAAGCGTTTCGGGCAGCAAGGGTGTTAGGAAGTCCGAAACCTGTGGCGGGATCATACTGGTCCATGAGCTTGTACATGGTACCATAGATACCCGAACTCGACGAGTTGGCAAGACTGGCAAAGCTCAGCCAGCCCTTAGCCTCAAGTTCCTTGTAGATACCCATCTGCTCCTGAGAGTTACTGATGTTGAACTCACGGTACATGGGTTTCAAGCGATAGGTGAACTCACCGGTGTAGTTGATGCTTGCGGCACCTGTGCGTCCTTGCTTGGTGGTAACGACGATTACACCAGCCATGGCGCGAGCACCATAGATTGATGTTGCCGAACCGTCCTTCAGAATCTGGAAGCTCTCGATATCGTCGGCGTTGATACCAGCGATGGCGCTGGCGATAAGGGTGGTAGCGTCACCACTCGAAAGCGCGTCGGCATCGAGCTCAACGTTATCCTCAAGAATCACACCGTCAACAACCCACAGAGGCTTGCTGCTACCATAGATGGAGGTAGCACCACGCACACGGATCTTAGGAGCGGTACCAAAGGTACCCGACACGTTCTGCACACTCACACCGGCAGCACGGCCCTCGAGGGCACGCGACACATCGGCCACACCATCAAGTTTTGCCTTGTCGGCCTTAATGCTTGTGGTAGCACCGGTAAAGAGGCGCTTGTCAACGTTTTGATAACCTGTCACAACCACCTCTTGAAGAGTAGTCTTCTCGTCGGTGGTCAAGACAATCCTCATCTCACCCGAGGTCACCTGTACATCGGCATCGGCAAGACCTACTGAACTAACAATGATGTGGCTCTTGGCCGATTCAACGGTGAGAGTGAACTTACCGTCGAAGTCGGTAGAGGTACCATTGCCTGGTTTTGCCTTTTCCTTCACATGAGCACCAATAACGGGTTCATTGTCCTCGGCCGAAATAACGACACCTGTCACCTTGAAGTTTGCGCTCGCGGTGAGAGACACCAATATTGCAGCCGTCAGCAATAAAAGTTTTTTAAGACTCATAAGCATTGAAAAAAAGATTAATAATTTATTTAGTTTAAAATTTTATGTTCAGCAGTAATAAAGCCGCTTAGAAAGTTAACGTCATGAGTAAAGACCACATTTTTCACCATCCATTACCCTTTAATTGACTGAAAAACAATAGAGCAAAGAAGGTGTTTTCGCATCTTCAACCAACAATAGGGCTTTAATGCTAAATTAATAAGGTGCAAAGAAACAATTTTTTTTTGAATTATGCCAATTTTTTACTGTTAAAATTAAACGATTGCACAAAAAAAGTTGATGCGAGACAACGCATCAACGATGAAAATGGCGGGTTCACTGATTTTTATATTATTTTTACCATGGCACCTATTCAGCAATTTCACCCTTATCAAACAAAAACAACAAAACCTTACAAAAACAACAATTTCAGATTTTTTGTTCTTCTATGTTGATTTGCTTGATGGTAATGCGGAGAAAAAACAATGTCTATGAATAGTTACAAAAAAAACGCCTCATCAATTGACGAGGCGACTGATATCCTGGCTGGTGGGATTGACGGCGATGACCGTTCCCGAGGGACTGATGAGATAAGTGTTGTATTGCTGGCTCGCCCCCCATTTCTCATTGAAAATTGAGCGGTCCTGATACTCGCAGTAGTACTGTGCCGAGGCATCGAGCCCGTCTGCTGTCACGAGTTCGTTAAAAAGTGCCTTGGTGCGGTCAAAATTCACCGACAGCTGCACCAAATCTGCCGACTTCGCGGCATATCGGTCATACCTGATATTGTCTAGCCTTGAGACCACATCGGCTGATGACCAGAGTGTGAGAAGCACATACTTGCCACGAAACTGATTCAGCGACACAACACCTTCGTAGTTGCCAATGGTGAAATCGGCAGCAGAGGTGCCAACGATTCCACTCTTCTCATTGTTGCTGCTGGCTGAGGTGAACAACACCACTAAAGCCAGAGTCACCATTATTAATAGTAGTTTCTTCATATCTAAACCTTGTCTTTAATCCAATAGCACAAAAACACTGTCACAGAATTACTTTTGCTATATGGGAGACAATTCCAAGTGCAGTCCTCAAAGAATTGAGGTGCACTGAAATTGGCATTCCAAAATTTGTGGAGGTTCACTAGTACGGGGGCCAAGCCGCCGTCATCTAGAACTTGTAAACAGCACCCACACTGAACACTGCCTGGTCGATGGTGCTCACAATGGAGTATTTGAACTCGGCATTGACTCTCCATCTCTCATTCACGTCATATTCGCAGCCACCGCCCAGGTTCAAGCCAAAGCGGGTGATGGAGTCGTCAACGTCGGCATAACTCTTGTTCACTATGGTAAGACCAGCAAGGGGATAGGCGCTGAACTTCTCGGTGATGCCAAACACATAATGTGCATTGGCGTTCAAGTCCCACATCCTGAAGCCTTTGTTCTGGAAATAGTAGTTGAACGAAGCCTCGCCGCGCAGGTGGTCAATTATGCCATACTGGAACTTGGCACCCAGGCCCACCGAGTTGATCTCGCTGCCGTAGAGCAGGTTTCCGCCCACCGCCATCTCGCCTTTCTGCGCCGATGCCGTGGCAACTCCCAACAAAGCCACAATTGCTATTGCAAGTAATTTCTTCATAATGTATCGTCGTTATGTTTGTTTCATTCATTAACGTGAGAAACAGCAGTTTTATTATATCAGTCAAGGTTGAGGTGCTCTAACCTCTAAACACTAAACTCAAACCTCTAAACTAAAATTATCGGCGCTTCTTCTTGCCGGCGCGCATGAGCTGCTTGGGACTCATGTTGCTCATCTTGTGCATCGCCTTGCGGGTCTGGTCAAATTGTGTGAGCAAACGGTTCACCTCCTGGATGCTGGTGCCGCTACCGCGCGCAATGCGCTGACGACGAGTGCCGTTAATCACCTCAGGATGCTCGCGCTCATAGGGCGTCATGGAGTGGATGATGGCCTCAATGCCCTTGAAGGCGTCGTCGCTGATGTCCACGTCTTTGATGGCCTTGCCCACGCCAGGAATCATCGAGGCGAGGTCTTTAAGGTGACCCATCTTCTTGATTTTGGAAATCTGCGAGAGGAAGTCGTTGAAGTCGAACTTGTTCTTGGCAATCTTCTTCTGCAACTCGCGGGCCTGGTCCTCGTCATACTGCTGCTGCATGCGGTCAACGAGCGACACGATATCACCCATGTTGAGGATGCGGTCGGCCATACCTGCGGGACGGAACGGGTCGATGGCTTCCATCTTCTCGCCGGTACCCACCCACTTGATGGGCTTGTTGACAACGGTGCGGATAGAGAGGGCCGCACCACCGCGGGTGTCACCGTCAAGCTTGGTGAGCACCACGCCGTCGAAGTCGAGGCGGTCGTTGAAGGCCTTGGCGGTGTTCACTGCGTCCTGACCGGTCATCGAGTCAACCACGAAGAGTGTCTCGTTGGGGTCAATAGCATCTTTTATCGCCTTTATTTCCTGCATCATCTGCTCATCAACGGCGAGACGGCCAGCGGTATCGACAATCACCATGCCATAGCCTTTGAGCTTGGCGTCGGCAATGGCGTGCTGCGCTATCTCCACTGGGTTCTGGTTCTCAGGCTCGCTATATACCGGCACACCAATCTGCTCTCCCAGCACCTTGAGCTGCTCGATGGCCGCGGGACGATACACGTCGCAAGCCACCAGCAACGGATGGCGCTTGATATAACGGTTGGCAAGCTTGCCCGAGAAGGTGGTCTTACCAGAACCTTGCAGACCCGACATAAGGATGATGGCGGGATTGCCCTCAACATTAAACGGAGCCTGCTCGCCACCCATGAGCTCGGTGAGCTCATCGTGAACTATTTTAATCATCAACTCCTTAGGTTTGAGGGAGTTGATTACATTTTGACCTATGGCTTTCTCTTTCACCGTATCGGTGAAGGTCTTTGCCACTTTGTAGTTGACATCAGCCTCGATAAGGGTGCGGCGCACCTCTTTTAATGTCTCAGCGACATTGATCTCGGTGATTCGGCCTTCGCCTTTCAGAACTTTAAACGCGCGTTCTAATCTTTCGCTTAGATTTTCAAACATATATATTATTAAGTGTTAAGTGTCAAGTTTTAAGTGTTAAGTCTTTAATGTGAAACTTTAAGGAATTAAATGAGTTTATTTGTAGCAGTGTCGGGGAAGACCACCATTGGTTTGAAGCCCTTAGCCTCCTCGGGGGTCATCAGGGCGTAGGACATTATTATTACCACATCGCCCGGCTGCACCTTGCGGGCAGCGGCCCCATTGAGGCACACTTCGCCCTTGCCGCGCTCGCCAGGAATCACATAGGTATCGAGGCGCTCGCCGTTGTTGTTATCTACTATGAACACACGCTCCCCTTCAACGATTCCGGCTGCATCGAGCAAATCCTGGTCGATGGTGATGCTGCCAATGTAGTCGAGGTTGGCACCGGTGACGGTGACACGATGAATCTTTGATTTCACAACTTGAATGAACATAGCGCTAAAATATTTAAGAATTAATAATGTGTTTCACATCTGCGTTAGCAAAAAGCGTGCCACATTACAAATTTTCGGGTTTCTTGTAGGTGATATTGTCGATTTCGCGCACATCGCCGCAGTAAACGGTGATGCAACCAACGATATAATCGCTTTCGTTCCAATCAGTTACTGGCTGCAACGTGATGCCGTCGCAAATCGAGAAATACTCCACTTCCATCTCGGGATAAGCGTTGAGCGTGGCAACCACCCAGTCGTGGGTCTGCTCTATGCTGTGGTCTTCGGCAAACGCCAGGCTGTCGCACAGCACACGGTAGATGTTTGGAGCGATTTTACGTACCAGCGGCGTGAGGCGCACGTTGCGGCTGCTTTTGGCTAGACCGTCGGCCTCACGGATGCAAGGGCAGGTAACTATCTCCAGATTGAAGCCCAACTGCTTGATCATCGCGCGGATAACAGCAATCTGCTGGAAGTCCTTCTCGCCAAAGTAGGCGCGCGTAGGCTCTACCATCATGAAGAGCTTGCTCACAATCTGGCACACGCCATTGAAGTGCCCCGGACGCATAGCCCCCTCCATCACCTCGGCGACGGGACCGAGCTTGAACACACGGGTGTCGGGCTCAGGATAGATGTCCTCCACGGTGGGCATGAAGGCGATGTCAACACCACAGCGCTCAAGCAATGCGGCGTCGGCCTCGGCAGTGCGCGGATAGGTGCGCAAATCCTCCTTGTTGTTAAATTGTGTGGGGTTGAGAAAAACGCTCACCACCACAATGTCATTCTCACTGCGTGCACGCTCCACCAGCGACTGATGGCCTTCGTGCAACGCTCCCATGGTGGGCACCAGACCTATTGTCTTGCCCGCGCCACGAAACTTCTCGACCTGCTTTCTCAGCTCATCGACTTTGCTAATTATTTTCATTGTAATTACAATATGATTTCGAAATCGGGTGCAAAGATAGTAAATAGTTTTTAGTTATTAGTTGTTAGTCGTTAGTTTTTTTGTTTTTTGAAATTTAAGACTAATTTTTGAGACAATTGGGGTCTGACCCCATTTGTCTCATTTTTTTCCAGTTTTATTTTGAAATCTCAAAAATAAATTCTAAATTTGCACACTTTATAATCAACTTACTCCATTAATTATTAAACTTTTTCAAATGCGCACACCAAGAATACCAAGCCCAACTGGAATATACCATGTTATGCTTCGAGGGATTAATCGCTCTGACCTATTTCTCGATGAAATAGATTTCATGAAGATGACAAAGATACTTCGCACATTTTCAAAGCCCATCAAAAATCCAGCTGGCACTAAGCCATCTATCTGCCATATCTATGCTTACTGTCTTATGACCAATCATATCCATCTGCTGATTGCCGAGAAAGACATGCATATAGGCGAAATAGTCCGAAGAATAGGCATTTCCTACGTCAGCTATTTCAACAAACGCCGAGAGCGCTCGGGCACATTGTTTGAAGGACGTTTCCGCAGTGAACCTGTTGGCGAGATTGAATATTTCTGTAAACTCCTTAATTATATTCACATGAATCCAGTGAAAGCTGGCATCTGCAAGACACCAGAGGAATACCGATGGAGCAGTTGGGGAGAATATGCTCATCCTGAAAAGTACCTCAATTTTGCTATTTGCGAGCATAAAATACCCTTCTCGGGCATGAGCGAAAACCAGGTAAGAGCAATTGCTATGGGCAACAACTCTAATCCTGAAGATTTTGAACAATTTGTTTCTGCTATTGACAAAATCAAAAAAACTCTTACTGACGAAGAATCTATCAGCATTGTAACTAAACTTTTGCCCAGCGGTATAGATTTCTCAACCATCAAAGAGATGAACAAAGTTGACCGATTAGAACTCGCCAACAAAGCCCTTGAAAAAGGAGTCTCTTACACCTTTGTAAATCAGCATATTGGAATAAGCAGAGCAACTATTTACAGAAGAAGGACAAAACTCAAAACATATAAATAGAGACTAAAAATGAGACAAAAGGGGTCAGACCCCATTTGTCTCATTTTGGAAATTTGGGAAAGTTATTGTATTTTTGCAAAATGAAAGAAATCAAAATACTTTTCGTCTGCTTGGGCAACATCTGCCGGTCGCCGGCGGGGGAAGGTGTGATGCAGAGGCTCGTGGAGGAACGAGGGCTGGCCACGCGCTTTGAGATTGACTCGGCTGGAACCTACAGCGGCCACCAGGGACAGCTGCCCGACCCTCGTATGCGCCGCCATGCCAGCCGCCGCGGCTATAACCTCACGCACCGCGCCCGCCCCATCACAAGCGACGATTTCGAGTATTTCGACATCATCATCGCTATGGACGAGAGCAACCGTCGCAACCTCATGTACCTCGCCGCCTCGCCCGAGCAACAGTCAAAAATCGTGATGCTTGGCAACTACATCGTGAAGCTTCGCGCCCACTACGACTATGTCCCTGACCCCTACTACGAGGGTGCCGAGGGCTTTGAGCTGGCACTAGACCTTCTCGAGGACGCCTGCGAAAATCTTCTTAACGACATAATCAACAACAAACTATAACAGCAATGAAAACATTAATCAAAACTCTGCTCCTTACGGCAGCAATGGTGATAACATCATCTGTAGTCCTTGCCCAATCACCCATCAGCGTGCGCTGGGACATGGGCAAGAACGACGCCAAGCCAGGTTACTACAGCTCGCGTTTTGTCATCACTAACGTCAGCGGCAAGCCGCTTGAGGGCAACTGGATGTTTTTTTTCAACCAGTTCTCGCGACAGCTGGAGTTCTCCCCTACTTGCCCTGTCGATATCAAGGAAATCTCAACCACCTACTATCAGGTGAAACCCAACGAGCGTTACGCCACCCTTGCCGACGGCGACTCGTTGGTCATCGACATGATGATGAAGGGAAAGTTTGTAAACCTGTGGTACGCTCCTAACGGAGGCCATGTGGTTCTTGATGGCGACACCCACCACCCCATCGCCGTGACGATTGAGCGCAGCGAGCTGAAGGAGATGGGACAATGGAGCGCCACCACCGATTATCCCGATGGCCCAAGAGTATATAACATCAACAATGAGTTAAATAACGGCACCATTGATAATAACCCCTACCACATACTACCCACGCCCAAACAAGTGACACTCAGCGGCAACGGCGGGGAGGTTCGCCTTCCCAACCTCGTCTCATTCAAGGCACCACCGTTCTTCAAGAGCCGCAAACATGACATAGGCAAGGTAAAGAACTTCCTCTCGCAAAATCTGCAAATCTATGGCATCCACGTCATGAGCGACTGCCCCTTTGTAATCGAGGCACGTCTAGACAACACACTGAGCACCAACCTCGAGCATTACGAAATGGAAGTTACAGATTCCTGTATAGTAATCACTGGTGTCACTGATAATGCCATTCTCAACGGTGCCAAAACCCTTGTCGCCGCTTTGAGCCACTCCAAGCGCAATACGTTGCCGTTGGGAAAAATCGTTGACGAGCCCGATTTCTCCTATCGAGGCTTTATGGCCGATATCGCCCGCAACTTCTACGGACTCGACGACTTAAAGAAACTTGTTGACTTGCTGGCACTATACAAAATCAACACCATCCAGTTCCATTTTGCAGACGATGAGGCGTGGAGATTAGAGATTCCTGGACTGCCAGAACTCACACAGATGGCATCGCGTCGCGGCTGCACGCTTAACGAGCTGGAAGACGGCTTCTTAGCTCAAATATTCGACGGTAACGGCAACCCTAACGACCTAAGCCAAAGTGCCAACGGCTTCCTCACCCGAGAACAGTTCATTGAGTTTCTGCGTTATGCCAACGCCCACGGTATCAAGGTCATCCCAGAAATCGACACCCCTGGACACTCTCGCGCCGCAATCATGGCGATGAAATACCGATATAACAACTTGGCTCCCACCAACCTCAAGAAAGCCCAGGAATTCATGCTCTGGGATCCCGACGACAAGGGCGGCTACCAGTCGGTTCAGGCCTACGCCAACAACGTGCTCAACCCAGCTCAAGAAGGCACCTACCGCTTTCTTGGCAAAGTGGTTGGTGAGCTTCAGAAGATGTATCGTGCGGCTGGACTGAAACTCGACATCGTGCACCTGGGCGGCGACGAGGTGGCAAGCGGATGCTGGGACAACAGTCCTGCCGTTAAGGCACTCATGGCAAAGATGAAGATGAAAGACACCCACGCAATGATGGAACACTACATTGACCGTGTCTCAGAAATGCTCATCAAGCGCGGCATCAAGATTGAGGGGTGGCAGGAAGTGGCATTGAATCACAACGACAACTTCAACAAGCGCGTGGCACCACGATTTGCCGGCGTGAACGCATGGAGCACCATAGGCAGCCGCATTGAGGTGCCTTACAAAATAGCAAATGCCGGTTATCCCACTATACTCTCAAATGTGGACTGCTTTTATATGGACATGGGCTACAGTATGCACCAATATGAGCAGGGGCTGCACTGGGGCGGCTCGGTCAACGAGTTCGATTCTTGGAAAGCCCAACCCTGGAACCTCTATGGCGACAACGCCGAGGGCAAAACACCGCTTATGCGCCGCGACAACATAATAGGTGTACAGGCACAGCTCTGGGGCGAAACATTGCGCAACTTCAAGGAAGTGGAACGCCTTCTCATCCCCAAGATTTTTGGCGTTGCCGAGCGAGGATGGAACGCCACACCACAATGGGCTGGCGACAATGAAGCAATGGCAGAGGCACGCGCCAACTACAACATGGGCATTGCCGTGTGGGAGCTGCCTATGCTTCACAAGCGCGGCTACGACTTCCACATCTCCCAACCAGGCATTATCGTGAAAGACGGCATGCTACTTGCCAATGCCCAATACCGAATGGCCGAGGTGCGCTACACCCTCGACGGCAGCGAACCAACCCTCTCTTCTCCACTATGGACAATGCCGGTTGTAGTGCCAGCCGATTGTGGGCTGATAAAAGCCAAAGCATTCTACCTGGGCAAGCAAAGTGTCACAACATATTTGTTCCTTAAGTAAGATGCAACGTTAAAAAAATGTTATTTTTTTCAAATAATTTTGCTATTGTATTATTATAATATATATTTGTGAGTTGAAATGCAATTATTAGCAAAACGTATTAACCGAGATATAATTAACTTTTTCGAGATATAATTAACTTTTTATTATTAACTAAATTCATCAGAATTATGAAGAAATTCTTACTTCTCGCAGCTTTTTTTGCTGCATTCACGATGAGCGCTCAGGAGTTCACACTCACTGAGCTGGTTAGCACTAACAATGTACCCACCGACCGTGCGAACAACCGTCAGGGCTTCGGCATGAACGGCAAGTTCATCGTTATGGACAAGGTTCTTGGCCAGATTAACTTCTACAATGCTGAGGATGGCATAGTTGCAAGCACTCTTGAAACTGGTGCCACCGCTTCTTGGCCCGCAGTAACTCGCGACGAGGCTGGCAACATCATCGCCCGCGTTGACAACAGCTGGCCCGGCAGCTTCATGGGTGACACTGTTATCATGAAGATTTTCCCAGTTGGCAGTAACACTCCCATTGATGTTGAGGGCAACATCTTCGCTGATTTCGAGGCCGAGAATGGCCGTTGCGACTTCTTTGGATTCGTTGAAGGTAACGTAATGGAAGAGGGTATTCTTTGGCTTGTAACAGCCAAATCTACCGGTATCCTGAAGGTTCCTTTCGTAGAAGGTGAGATCGATGCCGACCACATCGCTCTGTTCCCAATTGATGGCGCCGCTCTTAATCCAACCAGCTCTACAGTGGTTAACCCCTACTACACTGTTGATGGTGAGAGACGCTACATGCTGTGGACCCGCAATGCTCAGCCTGTTGACCTGGTAATGAACGACACTGAGGACGGCTTCATTGGCGTTAACTTCACTCTGCCTAACAAGGGCGCTACCAACGGCTGCTTCCCATTTGCATTCGGCGGCAAGGACCTGGTTCTCTACACCACTATGCCTAACTACGGCAATGCTTGGGCTATCGCCGAGAAGGGGGCTGAGGAACCAATCGTATCTGTTCCCGAGCAGGCTGGTTACGTTACCAATGGCTTCCAGTGCAACTGGCTTAACGCTGAGGTTATTAATGAGAACACAGCTCTCATCTATCAGTATTTCCCTGGCAACTACTTCAAGACCTATGAGTTGACAATTGGCGGTGCTGAAGAGCACACTTATGCCGTATGCGGCGCACCTGCTGCTCTGTTTGGCATGGAGAACGACTGGGATCCAGTAGCAGCTCCCGAGATGACTCTCAACGATGAAGGCATCTATGAGTGGACAAGCGCTGAGACACAACTTGGTGAAGGCAAGACCAACATTGAGTTCAAGGTTGTTCAAGACCACGCTTGGGAGGTTTGCTATCCCGAGAACAACTACGTTATAGAGGTTCCCGCTCCAGGTACTTACACACTCACTGTTACCTTCGATCCTTCAAATCCCGAGAACGTTACAGTTAATGCCGCTCTCACCCCAGTTGAGACTCCAGTAGAGCACACTTATGCAGTTTGTGGTACTCCAGCTGCTCTCTATGGCATGGAGAACGCATGGGATCCTGCTGCCGCTCCCGAGATGACTCTCAACGAGGAGACTGGCCTCTATGAGTGGACAAGCGCCGAGACTGAGCTCGCTCCTGGCAATGTAGAGTTCAAGGTTGTTGAAGAC